>DAIUEV010000005.1:0-95891 GCA_036844945.1 Acidimicrobiales bacterium | reverse complement strand
TGGACTCGATCGCAGACGCGGAGTCATAGGTGATCGAGTCGCCGAAGATTCCCACATGCGCCACGGGCGACATGGTGTTCCCGCTGTAGCAGGCTGAGAGCAACACTCCGGCGAGAAGCAATGCGAAGAGAAGGGCGAGGCGTCGTCTCATTCCGGGGCCTTCTCTCAGTGCCCGGTGGTACCGGCCTTCAGCGCCACCGTTGTTGCGTCGAGCTTGGGCCGTCGATACCCGTCCTACTAGAGCTATTGGTCCCGATCTCGATGCCCTAGCAAGTCTCGGGGTGGTCTGTCGGGCGAGGTGAGGACCAACGGCACTACTTCCCGCGGGAACCAAAGCTCTCCTGCGACGGCCACCTCGAGGGCGTGATCGAGCCGCTGCCGCTGCCGTGATGGCGAGCGGCGCAGCGGATTTTTCGCGTCACAACCGCGTCATCGGTCCATCCGGTCAACCTCGATCATCCGTCTGACCGGGACTGATAGTGGCTTAGGCAGGGGCCTGCAAAGCCCCCTACGGCGGTTCGATTCCGCCCGCCGCCTCTAGGAAGTTTGCAGTTCGCTGACGCGAAATGGTTGCAAAACGCTGTGACCGTGGACTGCCTGAGCGCGGTCGCCACGCACGAACGTCGTGTGGAGACTCCCGTCCCAAAGCTGTGGAGCCTCATCCGCAGTGGGCTCGTCGGTGCTGGTCAGAGGGTTCTGCGATCAGCCTTCCAGGGGATGCTTGAAGGCTGGCGGCCGTTGTCATTGCAAAAACTCGTTTGAGCTGCGTCCCGACGAGAATCTGCGCGGTTCGAGCAGTGTGTGCGCACGTCGCGGGACCAATGACAGTCCGCGAACGAGTCGGATCGACGAGCGCGATCGCTACCCGGTCTGCTCCGCCGACCCGTTTCGCACTATTGAGTCGGAGCCGCTGCGGCTGCCGCATGTGCGGCGCTCTCGACCCGTGACTCACGGACTGAGGACCGCCCCGCGGGTCGCCGCTCACCTTCGGTCGCCGGCCCAAGACGGAGTACGAAACCCCTCGAGGGCAAATCGAGACGGCACAATGTCCGGGCGGTATCGTGCCGAAATGACGACCGATTCGCGCTGGAACCTGGCTGACGTGTGGGAGGCGGCGGCAGAGCTGTTGCCCAAGCGGGCGGCGCAGCGAAGCGGGTCGCGACTGCTCACGTGGCAGGACTTCGACCGGCGAGCCAACGCGTTGAGCCACGATCTCCTGGCGGCCGGTCTACAACAGCAGTCCAAGGTCGGCGCCTATCTCTACAGCTGCCCCGAGTACCTCGAGACCTACCTGGCCGCCATGAAGGTAGGGATGGCGCCATTCAACGTCAACTATCGCTACGGACCCGATGAGGTGCGCTACATCCTTGACGACGCGGACGCCGAGGCCGTCGTCTTCCACGCAACTTTCGGCCCACTGCTGGAAACCATTGGAGAGCGGCTACCCGCAGTGAAGCGTTGGTACGCGGTAAACGACGGATCCCCCGTTCCGGACTGGGCAACCCCCTACGAGGCGATCGTGGCGACCGGTGCCGAGCGTCCCGATGCGCAGTGGGGTCGCACCGGTGACGACTTGGTCCTCCTCTACACCGGGGGCACGACGGGCATGCCGAAGGGCGTCATGTGGGAGCAGCACGAGTTATTTCAAGTGATCGGCGCCGGCGGCGATCCGTTCACCGGCACGCCGCCGGCCTCGGACATGACCGAGCTGCGCCGGCGCTTCGAGGGGGCCGTCGGCCAGCCCGCGTTCGTGCTGCTCCCGGCGTGCCCCCTCATGCATGGCACGGGCCAGTTCAGTGCGTTCATTGCTCTGAACCGGGCGGGCACGGTCGTGACCCTTCCCAGCCGGCGATTCGACCCCGACGAGTTGTGGCGGGCCGTTGACGAGTACGAGGTAAATGCGGTCGCCCTGGTTGGTGACGCCTTCGCCAAGCCACTCCTGCACGAGTTGGACGACCATCGTGACCGCTACGACCTCTCCACCCTCGGGATCCTCAGCTCGTCGGGCGTGATGTGGAGCCAGGCGACCAAGAACGGCCTGATCGGGCACCTGCCCGGGGTGATGATCTTCGACAGCCTTGGCTCATCCGAGGCGGTCGGCATGGGTGCCAGTGTCTCGGTGGGAAACAACGTGGTCGCCACGGCCGAGTTCACGCTCGGTCCGGGGGTGAAGGTGCTCGGGCCAGATGACGAGGAGGTGGAGCCCGGGAGCAGGATGCCGGGCCTCGTGGCGGTACCCGGCCACATGCCGGCCGGGTACTACAAGGACCCCGAGAAGACCGCCCGGACCTTCCGCACGATCGATGGGGTCCGCTACTCGCTGCCCGGCGACCTGGCCATCGTCCGGGCGGACGGTCAGATCGAGTTGCTCGGACGCAGCAACGCCGTGATCAACAGCGGGGGAGAGAAGGTGTTCGCCGAGGAGGTCGAAGAGGTCATCAAGCGCTACCCCGGTGTCGTCGACGCCGTGTGCGTCGGGGTTCCCGATGACCGCTTCGGCCAGGCAGTGACCGCCGTGATTGAACTCGACAGCGACCGCCGGCTGGAGCGTGACGAGCTCCGAGCGTTCGTCAGCGCTCGGCTGGCCGCCTACAAGGCGCCCCGCAACGTGTGTGTGGTCCCGAGCATCGGCCGGAGCCCATCCGGCAAGGTCGACTACGCCCGCCTGACCAAGCTCGCCATAGCCTCGCTGGCGAGTGCAGGCGGTGAAGGCTCGAAAAAGTCCGCGCCGTAGGTCACAATGAGCGCGACTGAAGCGCTCCCCGATGAGAACCCGTCCCTTCTCGACTACGGCAGACCTTTGCCCTGACCCTCTCTCTTTTTGGGTTACCAGCGTCCGTAGCACACGGAGTTGAGTTTCTGATCGAGGCGCCCTGGGCCGTGGCAATAGGGACCTTCAGCACTGTCGTCAACAACTTGGCTGCTACAGCATGAGGGGTGTAGGCAATGAAAGGGAGTTCTTCATGACCGATGCCAAGACGTCGCCGGACACCGAATCGGCTGCAACCAGGGACCCACTTGAGCGACTGGAGAACCAGCTAAAGCAGTGGCGGACGGATATCGACGAGGTCATCGTGCAGCTCAACCTTGCGAGCAAGGACGTGCGCGATGAGTTGGGTCGGCGAATCGCGACCGCCCAGGATGTGGAGCTAGCGGCCCGTTCCCGACTTGGCGATGCCGGCCGGGACCTGGTGGCCGCGCTGGTCGCCCAACGGGAAAACGTCGTTCATATCTTGAAGGACATTCGTCTGGCCTGTGAATCTGCGAAGCAAGCAGCAGAGCGGCACCGGGCGTCGTCCGAAGGGTAGCGAAACCATCACCGTCTGCGGGTTCGGCGTGTGGAACCAGCTAGCCAGGAACTGCTGCAGTTCGTCTGGTGGGAACGCTGAACGTCGTGACTTGAACGCTCAAGAACCGATTCCAGTACCGACGGTCGACGAGTGGGAGCGTTCTTTCCCAACCATGTGGAGTCGTCTTCGGGAGCTGGGCTAGCTCGCTGATCAGCGACCTGCGCAATCAACGTTCGACGGAAATTGCAGAACCTTCCGCCTAATTGTTTGCAGCACACGCGTGCCAGCGCTCTGACGTGCCTCGCCCGGTGACTCAACGAGGTTGGCGTCCGAGCGTATGGGCTACTCAGTCTTTGAAAGGCCCCCGACTGCTAGCACGAAGAAGATCACAGCGAAGCCGGCCACCATGAGAAGCTCGGACCATAGCGGAAGCGTCCAGCCGAACCAGGTGATTCCAGTCGAGAAGTGCGCACGCGCAATGGTCGACATGTGTTGTGCTTCGAATATCACCTGACGGAACGGAGCGATGGCGTATGTGAGCGGGTTCAGCCGGGTGATGAAGGCGAGCCACGACGGAAGACCGTTGAGCGGGAAGAGCGCGCCGGACAGGAAGAGCATGGGCATCAGAAGCATCTGCATCACGACTTGGAAGGACTCCATCTTCGAGATACGGCTGGCCACGAACACCCCGAAGGTGGTCATGGCAACTGCCATCAGCAGCTCGAGGCAGATCATCTGCACGACCAGCAGTGGCGTGAGATGGATGCCAACCAAAGGAGCCAGCGCGAGCATGATGGTTCCCTGCATCGCGGCGACCGTGGCGCCGCCGAACATCTTGCCCAGCACGAGTGTGGAGCGCTGGACGGGGGCGATGAGCATCTCGCGGAGGAAGCCGAACTCGCGGTCCCACACAATCGACAGTGCCGAGAACATGGCCGTCATGACGACGCTCATGGCCACCACGCCCGGGTATACGAACTGGTGGAAGTTGAAGCCGCCGATTGTGCCGACCAATCCGCTCATCCCGTAACCGAGCACGAACAGAAACAGCACTGGCTGGATCAACCCGCTCAGGATGCGTGTGCGGGTGCGGATGTAGCGGATCAGCTCGCGTTCCCAAACCATCCCCACCACGCGTAGCTCGGCGATGGTCCCGCCACGCTGGGTCACCGGCGCGATTCCAGGCGGGCTCTGTTTGGCGGTGGCGATCGTCGTCATTTCAGAGCCTTCTCCTCATCGCCGGCGAGCGCCGTGCGCACGGGCGAACATCGGCCTTCCGCCTTCGACGTGCTGCTCGCGAATCTCACGGCCGGTGTAGTGCAAAAAGACGTCGTCCAGAGTCGGACGATGCGCTCGCACTGTGCGTACCGGAACTCCGACCGTGGCGACAAGTGCCCCAACGGCGGCTTCCTCGTCCTCGACAAACACCGTCAGCCCGCCCGCTGAGCGATCGACCCTATAGCCGACCCGGCGCAGAGCAGCAAGTGCGGCCTCGTCATCAGCCGTCTCGAGGGCGACGGTGTCGCTGCCCACTGATGCTTTGAGCGCGTCGGGGGTGTCAAGAGCGATGATTTCGCCTTGGTCGATGATGGCGATGCGCTCAGCGTTCTCGGCTTCGTCCATGTAGTGCGTCGTAAGGAAGATGGTGACACCCTCCTCACGGCGTAGTCGCTGGATGTCCTCCCAAATGAGGGCCCGAGTCTGGGGATCGAGACCGACGGTGGGCTCGTCGAGGAACAAGACCCGCGGCGTATGGAGCATGCCGCGGGCGATCTCGAGCCGCCTTGCCATGCCTCCTGAGTATGTGGACACCAGGTCCTTCCGCCGGCCTGAGAGAGCGACGAGCTCCATCACCCGGGTGATGCGCGCGTGGATCTGGCCCGAGGGCACGCCGTAGAGGACCGCGTGGAACCGGAGGTTCTCCTCGGCTGTTAGCTGGTCATCGAGGGTCTGTTCCTGGAAGACCAGGCCGATGTGCCGGCGCACCATCCGGGCCTCGGTGACAACGTCGTAGCCCCCGACTGTCGCCGAACCAGCCGTCGGTTTAGCCAGGGTGCACAGCATGTTGATCGTGGTCGACTTGCCGGCTCCATTGGGTCCGAGGAAGGCGAAAATTTCCCCCTGGGCGACGTCGAAGCTGACACCCTTCACCGCGCTCAGGTCACCAAAGGTCTTGGACAGCCCGTTTACCGCCACGGCCGCGGTTCCTCGATCGCTCGAGATGTCGTCGAGATGGGTTGTGTAGTTGGCGAGTGCCGTCATCGGACCACTGCGATCTCCAAGCTCATCGACCGCTATCCATCTTGATGGTGGATCCGGGGTTCAGTCAGGGCCAATGGTCACTTCATGGCGGTGGCGACACCTTGAAGGCAAGGTCCGTGAAATGGAAGGGGCCAACGACCCTACGGGGAACATACGAGCGCAGCTCAAACTAGAAATTGCGCCATCCGGCCGCTCCCGGCCGCTCCCGGTACTTCGACATGGTGGTGTGCCGCTCGGGCCGGTCGCCGACGGCGACCGGAGCGGAGCCGCGCTGCAAGACGCGCAGATGGCCTTGTGACTTGGGGACGAGGCGACGTACCAGCAGACCGCGTCGACTCCCCAGGGCTGCATCATGTCGGCACGGACCCCCTAGGTCATTCGGCTCTATTCTTCAACGTGCCGAGCGCGACAGGATCAGGGGGAGCAGAGAGTCTCCCCGTATTGACTAGAAGCGGTCTGGGGGTGTGGCCGGAACCCTCGAAGGGTTGCGACATGAGATGGGCTGTTCGGCGTATCGCGGTCCCCTTGACATTGGTTCTTGGCGGAGTGCTGCTCTCTGCCTGCGACAGCGGAATCACAACCTCGCCCGCGGTGCATGTGGGCGTGTTTGGCGACTCGATCACTTACGACTCAGCGTCGGCGATCGAGTCCACCCTCGGCCCGCGCTACGCCTACGTCCTGAACGGTACCCCTGGGGCGACCATCACCGAAGAGACGCCCGCGGTCAAGACGGCGATGACGAACGGCCGCGAGCAAATTCGCGACGTGATCCTGAACCTCGGGACGAACGACGCGATCCAAGAAGGAGTGGGCAACAACACCAACTGGCAGCAGTCGCTTTCGGACCTGTTGGGCGATGTGGACTCCGCCCAATGCGTCATCTTGGTCACGGTCAACACGAACGCTGACCACTACTGGGGTCCCACGGAGAATTCGAATGTGGCGGCACAGATCAACCAGGACATCTACGCCGTCCGGGCCCTCGACCCTGGTCGGTACAAGGTGATCGATTGGAACTCTCTGGTGCACCAGAACCTGGACTGGCTCCAGCCCGACGGCATTCACCCGAGCGCGATCGGTCAAAAGGGGCTGGCCGATTGGTACGCGCTCGCCCTCTCGGTATGCACGCAGTAGGGAACTACGGCGAGACCCCGAAAGAGTGCGGCGGGATCGTTGCCGACTGCTCAAGGGGGGGACACCAGGGCTGGGGCCGGTGCCGTGGGCCCGGAGCCGGTCGCCTGGGCTGGAGATCGTTGCCCCTGAGGACCGCTCCTGGGGCGCCGAAGCTGTGAGGACACCGGTCCGGTGGCCGTGGGGTCTTCCGCCAGAGCTCCGCGATCGGTCCTGGTGGGGGAGCCGAATCGGTCCTCGACGGGACGTTTGCTCCGTGTGAGGCTCGAAATCGGTGCGAGAAAATGTTTGTCACCTCGAGGACCTTGACATCGGAGCTAGACACCAAGCTGGCATTTGGGTAACGGTCGAGCACGTTCCCGCGACCAGAGGAGCCAGGATGCAACACGGATGGCCCGCCGTATACGAGAAGTTCGAATATGCCAGTCCCGACTGGGTCGACACGCTCCGGGCCCTCATCGTGGAGGGTCTCGCTGGCCACGATCTGTCCGGAACGGATTTCGTGCTGGGTGAGGAGTACACGAGTCCACCGGAGCATCTTCGTCGTCCCGGTTCGGACTCGATCGGACTCTATGTCCGAGTTGCGAACGGTGAGATCCAGGTGATCAACGAGGTCATCGACGGCGCAGAGACGACAAAGAAGTTCATCTGTGACTACGAATGGGCCAAGCGATACGCCATGCGCTTCCCGGATCCGAAACTCCGCGACTGGCTGATGGCCGAAGGGCTCATGCGGGTCGAAGGGGAGGGCGACATGACGAAGCTCCCCGCGTTCTGGCTCGAGCTGGACACCACCAGTCTGATGCGGCCAAGAACCGCCTGGTAGAGACCGAAGCGGACTCCGGCGACAGATTGACGTCTTGCAGCGGTCGGATCGATGAACCCTGCGACCGGGTCAGCGGGAACGGCATGTCTCAAGCTGATGGAGGCTCGTCTTCGGAGCCGACTGGATCCTGATCAGCGCGTATGCGGCCGGCGTCGAAAGTGACGCTTGCGGTTGACTCTGTCGGTTGTGTGGTCGATCACGAACGCGATGTCAAAGTCATTTTGCCTCCAAAACCACGACTCGGGCGCGACCGAGATTAAGGATGCGCCCATAGAGCGATCGGTGATCACCGTGACGGTGGGCGGTGATCCGCAGGGCTGGGAAATAGGTCCCGGGTTCTGAGAACGCATAGGTGGCCCGGACGGTCACCATTGACACGAGCCCGTCGCCACCCTGGATGCGCTTTTTCACGGGGAACTCGCCGGTGCCCTCGAAGTCCCACTCGGCTTCGACGATCGAACCGGTCCGGGGTGGCATCTCGGCACGCCCCTCGAAGGTGACCTCCTCACCGACGCTGACGTCGGCCCGCTCCGCGTCGTTCGCGGTCAGGGAGACGATCGGCTGGATGCCTCGCCGCTCCGCGGCCGCTGCGGGGAGCACCACCTGATTTCCGACGATCGTGTAGTTCGTGCTGGGAGGGGGCGCGACATCGTGCTCGACCCAGTCGACGAGGTCCCGCAGGCCCTGATGGAGCACGCCGAGGTAGCTGACGACCCGCGTCGTACGGGCCGGCCGCATGTCGCCCTGGTCGTTGGGGGTCGTGTGGAGGGCGTGATCGACGAACCAGATCCGGTAGTGGTCGTCCACGGCGGGACCCAGCTGGGATTCGACGAGGCCGCGGTAGTACTCGGCCATGATCGGATGCGCGGCCTCGTCCATCAGGGACTGGACCACGATCATCTTGCCGGCCCATCGACCGGTGAGACGTTGGTCCATCGCTCCTATCAGCCGCCGCCGCTGGGGGTAAATCGGCTCGCCACCCGCCGTGAACTGATCCCATTGGGAGAAGGCCGGGTGGACCTGGTGACGGTGGTAGGTCTGTGCGGCGAGGTAGACGGAATTGTCGATCGCGATGTCGTCCCCGGTCTGGAGACCGTTCAGCCCCGCCGAATCGGTGTCGCCAAACCCGATTGCGAGCACGTCGCCCTGGATGTCGGTGACATAGAGCGTGCGGTCCGCCGCCTCACCGCTCAAGACCTTGATGGTGGCGCCTTGCAGGCTTACCTCGGGCACTGCCTCGACCTTGATCGCGACCGGTGAGTCCGGATACGCCACGCGTAGGGCCAGTGGCACGACCAGCCCGAGGGCAGCCGCCTCGTCGCGCGTGACGACCTTCGTGATGGCCGTTTTGTGCTGGACCCTCGCCTTCACGAGCGAGCCCTCATGATCGGCACCGAGGTAGCCGGGCACCGTCCAGAAGTCCTCGAAGTACTCCGGGTCATGCCTCAGCACGGCACCGATGATCATCGACCACACGCCCGTATAGGACGCTGCGATCCGCTCAACGTCGAACCAGGCGCGTGGCGGCATCCCGAATCTGGTCACCTCCGCGAGCGCCTGCCGCTCCTCGGTGTTCAGGCCCGCGTACATGTCGCCGCTGCCGCCGGGCTCGAGCGCATCGACGATCTGGGGGAACTTGTCGCGCAGGATCCGCATCGCGTGGCTCTGCACGGTGAAGACGTTGGGCAACGCCATCGGATGCGCGTGTACGTAGGGCATCGCGCCGTCCCACAGCCCGATCTCGGTTTCGATGCAACGGATGGTCTTGAAGGCTCCGCCGCTACCACCGAACACGTAGCCATAAGGGCGATGCTCGCCATACATCTCGGCGGCGAGCGTCCGACACTGGCGCGCGACCGCCGCACTCGTCCGGTACATCGTGATGGTCGGGTCCGCGCCCACGAAGGGGTCGAAGCGCCCGAGGTTCGACTCGACGAGGATCGCCCCGCTGGCACCGGCGAAGCCCACGTAGCCGCCCAGCCCCGCGATGCCGGTGAGGGCACCGGTGGCCGCCCCGTGTTCGGTTCCCGAGACCGCCATCAGCGGCTGGAAGAACCGACCTTGGTATCGGTGCTCTGGCGGGAAGTACATCGAGAACCGTGCATCGGTGTCGGTGAATCCGCCGTGGACATAGCGGTGGCCAACCGGGTCCTCACGCCATTCGTCCACATCGAGATAGGAGCGATCAAAGAGCGAGTCCCTCGAATGATCCGTCCAAGCGCTGCTCACGGCGTTCCCCCTTGGTCCTCCGTCCTCCCACCGGAATATAGAACGGGATGCCCATGCTGGCACCTAGGCGGATCGCGGCCCCCCGACCTCGCGTCGGGGGCGAGCCGACGGTCATATTGGTGAGAGAACGATCACCCTTCGGCCCGTGGTGGGGCCGGTAGAAGCCGGACGTGGCCGTTCACGGAGTGCACAGCCCTGCGTCGTACTACGGTTGGCACCGACGGGAGCACACATGATCTCACCCGAAGCATCGTTGCTAGGCGCTCGGCTCGACCAGCATCATTCTCCGGAAACAAACGGACGCATGGCGGTATGCCGACGCTGCGGTGCCCAGACAAACGACCCGGATGGTCGCCAACATGTCCCGCACGAGCTCCGACTGGATCGTTCGAAGGCGTGGCTGGACATGCAAACTCGAATGGACACGCAAAAGGTGCTCTTGGACCGCGCAAAGGACTCGTTAAAGAGGTGAGCTCGGTGCGGCAGGAAACCGCACCTGTGGGCAACTACCCTCCCGGCCCGACGACGTTCCCGCGGTCGTCAACGAAATGATCCAAAATGACCCGACCACTGGGACGTCTGACACCGTAGGGTGAACCGGGGACGAGGGGTCGGAGTCTGGGAGTCTCCAACGCGGGGCTCGAGTGTGTTGCGGCTCACCCGCGAGCCCCAAGGGCGCAGCTCTACAATCATCCGTCGCGATGGCATGTGCATTCACCTGTGAAGGTGTCTTCAGGGCCCTGAAGCCGCGTCCGCGAACTCGGGTTGTGGGTTGATTCGTCCGCTCGACTCAGCCGTGGCCGTGATCACCGGAGCTGGGAGCGGCATAGGACGAGCCAGCGCGATCGCTCTCTCGAAGCGCGGATGTGCCGTCGTCGTCTCGGATATCGATGCCACCAGGGCGTCAGCCGTCGCAGCCGAGATCACCGGAGTCGGGGGTCGGGCCTCGGCCGCCCGCTGCGACGTCGCGAGCGACACAGATGTCGAGGCGCTGTACCGGACGGTACTGGCCGACTTCGAGCGGGTCGACATCGTCATGAGCAACGTGGGGATCATTGTCAAGGGGCTGCCGCTCGAGATTCCCATGGAGGCGTGGAGGTCGATCCTCGAGATCAACCTTCTGGGCACGGTTCGGATCCTCAACGCCTTTCTTCCGGCGCTGCTGGATCAGGGTTCGGGCCACGTGGTGACGACGGGATCGACGGCCGGCCTCTTCCCCTATGCCTTCGATCGCCTGCCGTATGCCGCGACCAAGGCTGGCGTCGTCGCCCTCACCGAGTCGCTCGCGCTCTACCTGCGCCCGAGAGGCATCGGGGTGAGCTGCTTCTGCCCTGCGGGGGTCAGGACGAACATCGTCGAACAGGTTCGCGAGTACGGCCCGCCGACGCCGCTCCAGGCGCCCCAGGTGCCGGTGATCACCGCAGAGGAGGCGGGCGAGCTGGTAGTCCGGGGGATCCTCGAGGACCGGCTCTTGATACTGACCAATCCGATCGCCGGCGTCATGGTCGAACAGCACGCCCACGACCGGGAGGGCTTCGTGCGGGCTCAGATCGACTACCTGCAGGGCGCCCCATGAGCGAGGATGATCGGTGGTCCCGGGGGGCCGCCGAGTTCACAGCGGTCAATGGATTTGCGGCTCCGGCCCGCGGCGACGACTACGTCGCCGATGTGGTCATCGACCAGGTCTTCGCGGAGATCTGGACCCGCCCGGGTCTGACCAGGAAGGAGCGCCGGTGGATCGCGATCACGTGCGCTTCGATGAGCGGCGCCCAGGTCCCGATGGAGACGCACATGGGATCGGCGCTGCGAACCGGCGACATCACACTCGAGGAGTTGCAGGAGTTCGTGGTGCACTTCGCGGTGTATGCGGGGTACCCGAAGGCGGTCATGGCCCGGCGCGCGCTTGACCTCGCTCGGGCACAGATGGACGGGGCTGGAGAGGAAACCTGAAGGCTCGCCGGTGCTTACTGTCGCGATGACCAAAGCCGTGCCGGTCCACTGAACCGGGTCGTCAGTCCGAGGGGTTCGTTGTCACGACGGGGTGGTCGGGGTCGTGGTTGTGGAAGATCTGCGTCGCCGAGGCTTTCGGGTCCACCTCCCGCAGATACAAGCGTGCCGCTGGCAGATAGCGCTGGTCGTAGAGCTCTGCTGTCCGCTCTCGGCCCCCGAGGAGGGCGCTGTCCCGGGCGATGCCCCGTGCGCGGGCCAGTTCCAGGGAAACCTCGACGTAGATGCGGTGGTCCCAATGGGGGAGCAGCTCGGATCGCTGGAGGAAGGTTCCGTCGACGATGACGACGGCATCCGAAGGGGCTTCGACAGCGGCGGCGTCGACCGGGAGATCGCTGGCCAGATCGTGGAGCCGGGGCCGGTACTTGCAGTTGCCCTTGGGTCCGAGCGGGACCAGCACGAGATCCCGGAACGAGTCGAAGGCAAAGGCGTCGTCGAAGTAGCCACGGGCTGACTCCCGGCCCTGGCGGTAGCGCCGGGCACGGGAGTGATGGAAGTCGTCCATCGTGAGGTGCACGACTGGTCGCCCCGAGGATCCGACAACAAACGCGAGCTCACGTGCGAGCGTCGACTTGCCCGCCGCCGAGATCCCGTCCACGGCCACTCTCGTGGGGTGACCGGGCCGGTGGTCGCCGATGCGCATCGCCAGTTGCTGGACCGCCTGGGAGCGAGAGCTCGGACGACCGGTCACCGGGAAGAAGGATCGGAGCTCACCGTCGTGAGTCTCGATCGGGTCGGACCGCGGGTGCCGGGTAAGACCGCATGGACGTCCCCAACACTCAGAGGACGGCCATCCCGAAAGGCACCGCCTCAGAGGACCGCGTCACAGCTCTGACATCAGCGCGGACAGGAATGCAAGCGTCTGCTCTTTCGATCGTGCTCTCGCGTCGATGTCGTCTCCGAAGGGCACGACCCTCGCGGCCAGGTCGGTCACGCCGGCGTCCCGGAACCGCCGGATGCGTGCCCCAACATCGCTCTCGGTGCCCGCCGCCATCACGTCGCCCACATCGGTTGCGTCGCCGTATTCGAGGAGCCGCAGATAGTTGGGTGAGAGCTCGGCGTGCCCGAGCACTCGACTCGCATACTCCCGTGCATCGTCGACCGCGTCCGCGGCACACAGGGCGACGGGGACACCGGCGACGACCCGGGGCGCCGGCCGACCAGCCTCTGCCGCCGCCCGGGTCAGCCGCGGAAGCACGTGCTCGGTGATCGCCCGCTCGTCGGCCATCCACAAAATGGTCCCGTCGGCCAACGTCCCGGCGATCCTGAGCATCGCCGGCGCCAACGCCGCGACCAGGGTGGGCATGGCGATGGGATCGGACACATTGAGGGGGCTGTGGACCTGGAACGACTCGTTCTCGATGTCGAGTGTCCCGGGACCCTTGAAGGCCAGGTTGAGGACCTCGACATAGTGGCGGACGAGTCGGGCCGGGCGTTCGTAGGGGAGCCCGAGCTGGTTGGTCACGATCCAGTGATGCGAGGCGCCCAGGCCGAGTGTGAACCGGCCCTGGCACACCATCTGGTTGGTCAGCGCCTCTTGGACCATCACGATGGGATGCCGGGTCTGGACCGGGATGACGGCGGTCCCGAGCTCGATGCGACTCGTCGCCTGTCCGAGAACCGTGATCGCCGTCATCGCGTCGAGGTAGCCCGGCACCTGGGGCACCCAGATCGAGTCGAAGCCGGCCCGTTCGGCTGCCTGCACGTCCTCGACGAGACCAGCGAGGCGGAGCGGTCGGGGCCGCTCGTTGTCCGAGCCGAGCATCAGCCCAAGGCGCACATCAGTCCTTTCGGCGGCGGGGGCGTCGTGTGCCGAAGGACCGACCGGTCGATCGTGCACTTCCCGCCCCAGTGCGGGCCGGGGACCCGCTGACCCCCTTCGTCACCGATGTTGCCCGATCCCGAGGGACCCTGACAAGCTGCTCGAGGCCGCTTTGGGCCTGGTCAAGAGCACTCGATTTGGTCCGGAGGGAGCCAATGACGTCGCACGATGACACCGTGAGGGGCGTCCTCGATCTCCTCGGGCGGTATGTGGCGGCGACCGACCACCGGGACTCCGACACCTGGGTGCGCCTGTTCGGCGACGACGGCGTGCTCCTCTTCGGGGACCGGGAGATCTCCGGAGCCGAGACGCTGAGCGAGTTCGTCCTGACCGCGCCCCGCGGCGTGCATCTCACCGGGGTCCCGGCCGTCGTCGTGGACGGGGACGAGGCGACGAGCACCGCGTCGTTCCTGTACCACAACTCCGAATCCGGGGGGCTGGTCAGCGGCTACTACCACGACCGGATCGACGTCTCGTCCCAGCCCTACCACTTCATCGAGCGGCGGATCGACATCATCGGCCGGAACGCTTGATGGGCACGCCCGTTTCGACCGTCGCGCGGCAATGCCCGGCGCGTGCTTCTGCCGACGCCACCGTCTGATCGAGATCGAGCGGAAGAGCGCGTCACGCCGGGGCGGGGGCAGCCCCGCCCGTGGACGCATTGACGGCGACCATGATCCGTTCGATCACCTCGTCCTGGGCTTGGAGGTGGGCCTGGATCTGCCTCGCCTCCTCGAGCACGGCCGCGGCGTCGTTGAAGGTGGCCTCGGCCCGGGCGTCGGCCGCCTTCGCCTGGATGTTCTGGCCCACGATGATGACGGGCAAGAGGACGAGTTGGAGGAACTCCGAGGAGAGCCACAGGATGAGCACCGTGGGGCTGTGGGCTTTGATCGTCGACGGGAGGCTCACGAAGGCGATGCCGGCGAACAGGTAGGCCGCCCACATCGTGCCGACGATGATCGTGATGCGAAGGCCGACCTTCGCGTTCACCTTCCCGAGTCGTCCGGGACCGTGGACCTCGGCCACTGCGGCGGCGATCGTCGGAGGACCCTGGGCCTTGCGCGCCTCGACGTGGGGGTGCGGGACATAGTCGAAAAGTGTCGTCATGCCGGCAGCATGACACGCACCTCCCGTTCGTCCTGGGCCGCAACCGTCGGGCGTCACTCGGGGGCAGTGTCTCGGCGCGGGCCGGCGGGCCGTGGGAGCGGACGACTCTCGCCCTCGATTCCTAGCGTCCCTCCCGCTCCGTCCCGCCACGCGAGCCCATGTGCCAGCCGTCGCAGAAGGAGCAGGGGTAGACGCCGAGCGTCGTGTCGTCACCCGCGCTCCGCTCCTCGGCCGCGGAGAGAGCCTCGCCCTGGCTGGCGTAGCGCACCTTGGGCCGGCCGTCCCGTCGCCAGTGGGAGGCGTCGAGGGCGAGCTCCCGGTGTGCTCGGCGGCGCCGCGCCATGGATCAGTGCGTCGCGCGCCGGCTCGGTCGGGCGGCGCGTTCGGGTTTGAGGGCCCGGCTGGCGAGGAAGGCCGGGAAGAACGGAACGGTGATGTCGTCCTCCAGGTGGTAGTCCTCGTAGAGCGCGGTGAGGACGAAGCCGGCGTCGAGCTGTCCGCCGATCTGGTCCTCGAGCGAGTGGCCGAAGCAGAGCGGCTCGCCGGGCTCGAGGTAGCGGGCCCGCTCCCTGGCGGTGAGTGAGGTCAGGTCCGAGTAGGGGACCGCGTAGCGGAGCTCGAGTATCCCCTCACGCTCCTTCACCCGGTCGAAACAGAAGAGCAGGGGGTTGGCGAAGCCCGCAATCAGCACCCCGCCCGGCCGGAGCACGCGGTGGCACTCCCTCCAGACCGGCAGGACCGACTCGGAGAAGCAGTTGGAGCAGGGATTCACGATGAGGTCGAAGCGGGCGGCGCCGAAGCAGCTGAGGTCGGCCATGTCGCCCTCCACGGTGTCGATCTCGAGCCCCTCGCGCTCGGCCACCATCCGGTCCTGGCCGAGCTGCGCCGGCGAGTTGTCGAACACCGTCACCCGGGCGCCGGCGGCGGCCAGGATCGGGCCCTGCTGACCTCCGCCCGACGCGAGGCACAGCACTTCGGAGCCCTCGAGCGGCGGGAACCAGGCGCGGGGCACGGGCCGTTGGGCGGTGACCACGATCGACCAGTCGCCGGCGCGGGCCCGTTGGATCCGCTCGGGGCCGACCGGCACCGTCCACGGGTTCTCGTTAGCCACCTCGAGATCCCAGGCGGCGCTGTTGTGCTTTCGCGCGTCCACGCCGGGCACCATACAAAGGCCCGGACGGGTCCCGGCCTGTCGGGCTCAGGAACCGGGCAGGATCCGCTCCGGCCCCGCGTAGAGGACCGTCGTGGTTCCCCGGGTGAACCCCGCCAAGGTCAACCCCACCTCCTCGGCGAGCGACACGGCCAGGCTCGTCGCGCCGGAGACCGCCACCACGACCGCGATGCCGGCCCGCGCCGCCTTCTGCACGATCTCGAAGGAGACCCGGCCGCTGACCACGAGCGCGGTCTCAGCCGCCGGGTGGCGTCCGTTGCAGAGCGCCCAGCCGACCACCTTGTCGACGGCGTTGTGTCGGCCGACGTCCTCTCGGACGACGAGCGCCGTCCCGGCCACGTCGACCAGGGCCGCGCCGTGCACCGACCCGGTGGCGTCGAAGGTGCGCTGCCCCTCCCGCAGGACGTCGGGGAGCCCGGTGAGCACCGAGAGGGGCAGCTTGGGGCCGGAGCCGAGCGGCGGGAAGCCCACCGCCCGGAGCGCCTCGATCGACGCCGTCCCGCAGACACCGCAGGCACTTGAGGTGAGGGTGGAGCGCTCCCGTCCGGCCCGCCGGGGTGCGCCTCGCAGCGTCGCGGTCACCACGTTGAACCGCTGGTCGGCGCCGAGGGCGGCATCGACGCAGTAGGAGATCCGGCCGATGTCCTCGTGCCCGTCGATGATGCCCTCGGACAAGAGCCACCCGGCCACCAGCTCCATGTCGTGGCCGGGGGTGCGCATCGTCACGGCAAGGGTCGTGGGCCCGGCCTCGGTCTCGAGGCGGATCTCGAGGGGTTCTTCGACCGCCAAGCGGTCCGGCCTGCGAACGAGCTTCCCGTCGCGCGGTTCGAACACCATGACCGGCCGCGAACGGGAGGGACCACCGGCGGCAGCCGGGCGCGGCGAGGAGAACGCCATGGCGGCCAGCCTAGGGGTGTGCCCGGGGTCCCCCTCGGGCCGGGTCGGGCCCGACGCTACGATCCGGCGGTGCCACCCGGGAGCATCGACGAGGCGCGCTTTCGCGAGGTGATGGGCCACTTCGCGAGCGGCGTCACCGTCGTGACGGCGGCCGGCGAGGATCCGGTGGGGTTCACCTGCCAGGCGTTCGCGGCGCTCTCCCTCGAGCCGCCGCTCGTCCTGCTCGCCCCGGCCAAGTCGTCGACCAGCTGGCCGAGGATCGCGGCGGCCGGATCCTTCTGCGTGAACATCCTGGCGAGCGGTCAGGAGGCGTTGGCTCGCTCCTTCAGCGTGTCGGGGGGCGACAAGTTCGTGGGGGTGGCCTGGGATCCGGCGCCGGCCACCGGGGCGCCGCTGCTCGACGGCGTGATCGCGTGGGCCGACTGCGAGCTCGAGCAGATTTTCGACTCGGGCGACCACGAGCTGGTGACCGGCCGGGTGCTGGCGCTCGGCGTGGGCACCGGGCTGCCGCTCCTCTTCTACCGCGGCGGTTTCGGCGGCTTCACCGCCTGAGGCGGCGTCGCCAGGCCGCTGATAACGTGCCCTGAACTGGGCTTTCGCGTAGACGGGTCGCGACCGCGACCGGGGAGGTGGAGCCGATGGACGTGCGTGACGGGGTCGTAGTGGTGACCGGGGGCGCGAGCGGCATCGGCCGAGCCCTGTGCCGGGCCTTCGCCCGGGCCGGGGCGGCCGCGGTCGTCGTCGCCGACATCGACGAGGCGGGAGCGGCCGCAGTGGCCGACGAGCTCGGCGAACGGGGAAGGGCGGTCCGCACCGACGTGGCCGTCGAATCCGACGTGATCGCCCTCGTGCGAGCGGCCGAGGAGGAGTTCGGGCGTATCGACCTGTTCTGCTCGAACGCCGGGATCCTCGTGCCCGGCGGCCCCGAGGCCGACGATGCGGGGTGGGACCGGATCTGGCACATCAACGTGCTCGCGCACATCTACGCGGCCCGGGCGGTGCTTCCCGGGATGCTCGAACGGGGGAGCGGCTACCTCCTCCAGACGGCCTCGGCCGCCGGGCTCCTGACCCAGCTCGGCTCGGCCCCCTACAGCGTGACGAAGCACGCCGCGGTCGGCCTGGCCGAATGGCTGTCCATCACCTACGGCGACCGCGGCATCGGCGTCTCGTGCCTGTGCCCCCAGGGCGTGTGGACGAACATGACCGGCGGGGGCGGCCAGCGCCGGAGCGCCTCGGAGGTGGCGGCGTCGACCGCCGGGCGCGATGGGTTCCTCGAGGCCGAGGAGGTGGCCGAGGCGGTGCTCGAGGCCCTGGCCGAGGACCGCTTCCTCATCCTTCCCCACCCCGAGGTGGCCACCTACGAGCAACGCCGGGCCAACGACCGGGAACGGTGGCTGAAGGGGATGCGCCGGGTCCAGGCGAGCCTCCGGCCCCGCCCGTCGGGTTAGCTCCGGGCGCTGCGCTCCAGCCGGATCACGATCGACTTGGAGGCCGGGGTGTTGCTGGTGGCCGCGGTGTCGTCCAGGGCGACGAGCACGTTGGCCTCGGGGAAGTACGCGGCGGCACAGCCCGGCGCGCTCGGGTAGGCGACCGCCCGGAACCCGACCGCCCGGCGCTCGCCGTCGGCCGACACGCTGACCATGTCGACGAGTTCGCCGTCGGCCACCCCGGCCGCCCGCAGGTCGTCGGCGTGGACGAAGACGACCCGCCGCCCGCCCGACACCCCCCGGTAGCGGTCGTTCAGGCCGTAGACCGTCGTGTTGAACTGGTCGTGCGAACGGACGGTCTGCAGGAGGAGATGTCCGGGGGGCACCTCGACCGGGCAGAGTTTGTTCACCGTGAAGCGGGCCTTGCCGGTCTCGGTCGGAAACGTCCTCGAATCGTGCGGCCCCCGCGGCAGCACGAACCCCCCGGGCTCGGCAACCCGCTCTTCGTAGGCGTGGAAGCCCGGCACGACGCGCTCGATGTGCGAGCGGATCACGGCGTAGTCGTCACCCATGGCCCGCCAGCCAAGGTCGTCACCGAACAGCGCCAACGCGAGGCCGGTCACGATCGCGACCTCGCTGCGCAGCTCGGGGGAGCCAGGTTCGATGCTGCCGCGCGAGGCGTGCACCATGCTCATGGTGTCCTCGACCGTCACGAACTGCTCGCCGCTCACCTGCACGTCGCGTTCGGTGCGTCCGAAGCACGGCAGGATGAGCGCCTCGTGCCCGTGGCAGAGGTGCGACCGGTTGAGCTTCGTTGCGACGTGCACGGTCAGCTGGCACCGGGAGAGCGCCGCCTCGGTGACCGCGGTGTCCGGCGTGGCCACGGCGAAGTTCCCACCGAGGGCAATGAACACGTCCACCTTGCCGTCCCGCATGGCTCGGATCGAGTCCACGGTGTCCCACCCGTGCGAGCGCGGGGGATCGAAGGAGAACTCCTCGGACAACGCATCGAGGAACGAATCGGGCATCTTCTCCCAGATCCCCATCGTCCGGTCCCCCTGCACGTTGCTGTGCCCGCGGATCGGCGCCGGCCCCGCGCCCGGTCGGCCGATGTTGCCCCGCAGGAGGAGGAAGTTCACGATCTCGCGGATGGTGGCGACCGCGTTGCGATGCTGGGTGAGCCCCATCGCCCAGCAGACCACGATGCTCTTCGCGGCCGCAGCCTCGTCGGCGAGCGCCTCGATCGCGGTCCGGGAGAGCCCGGACTGGGACTCGAGGTCGTCCCAGGCGAGCGCGCGCCACGCCGCGGCAGCGGCCTCGAAGCCGTCGCAGTACTGGTCGATGAACTCGTGGTCGAGCACCGCGTTCGGGCTCGCGTCGTCGCGCTCCAGGAGGGTCCGATTGAGGGCGCTGAAGAGGGCGAGGTCCCCGTTGACTCGCACCGGGACGTAGCGGTCGGCGAGCTCCGTGCCCCGCCCGAGCAGGCCCCGGGGGGTCTGGGGGTTGCGAAAGCGGCCGAAGGCGGCTTCAGGGAGGGGGTTGACACCGACGATGCGGGCGTCCCGCCGCTTGGCCTGCTCGAGCGCGGTCAGCATCCGGGGGTGGTTGGTCCCGGGGTTCTGGCCGACCAGGATGATGAGCTCGGCGTGATCGGTGAGGTCGGCGAGGTCGACGGTGCCCTTGCCCACCCCGATCGTCTCCGAAAGCGCTGCGCCGCTCGACTCGTGGCACATGTTCGAACAGTCGGGGAGGTTGTTCGTGCCGAACCGTCGGGCCAGGAGCTGGTAGACGAAGGCGGCTTCGTTGCTGGCCCGGCCGCTCGTGTAGAAGACCGCCCGGTTCGGGTTGCCGAGACCACGCAGCCGTTCAGCGGTCAGGGAGAGCGCCTCGTCCCAGCCGATCGGCACATAGTGCGCCGCCCCCGGCGCGAGGTACATCGGTTGGGTCAGCCGACCCTGGTCCTCGAGCCAGTGGTCCGACTGTTCCTTGAGCTCCTCCACGCGGTGGCGGGCGAAGAAAGACGCATCGACTCGCTTGCGGGTCGCCTCCCACGCGACCGCCTTGGCACCGTTCTCGCAGAACTCGGCCGTCTTGCGCTGCTTGGGGTCGGGGTCCGCCCAGGCGCAGCTCGGGCAGTCGAACCCGTCGACGTGGTTGAGGTGCAACAGGGACTTGAGGCTGCGCCGGGTCCCCATCTCCTCGAGCGCGTACCGGACCGCCTCGAGAATCGCCGGGATTCCGCCCGTCGAGGTCTTGGGTCGCCCGGTCCGAGCTGCGTCGGCCTGCGACGGCTGTGTGGGCATGTGCACCTCGAGTCCACAACGGCCCTCCGGCCGGGACCCTGGCCAATGTAGGGCCGGGGCTCGCCGCGGGGGCTACGGCAGGGCCGCCCCCCCTCGCCCAGCCAGCGGCGAGCCCCGCCGCGGCGCGGTGCCCAGCGCCCGCTGGTTGGCGAACTCCTCGATGCCCTCCAAGAACTCGTCGGCCCCGGCCCGCTCGGCCGCGGCGCGGGGGATCGCCGGGAAGGAGTAGTCCGGCGACGGGAGCGGCGGGTGGTCGGTGGCCGGCTTGCGGGCCATGACCTTCTCGATCACCGGCGCGAGCCGGGCCTCCTTCTCGGCGCTGCGCTTCTCGTCGCGCTCGGCAAACTCCGGCAGCACCTTCGTCCCGAACAGCTCGAGGCTCTCCATGATGTCCTCGTGGCGGTTCCGGCCGGCCTGGCTGACGAACACCACCTGGTCGACGCCGAGCTCCTCGTAGCGCTGGAGGAACTCCCGGATCTGCTCGGGCGTCCCGACCGCGCCGCGCAGGCCGCTCACCCCCGCCTGGACCGCCCGGGCCCCGAGGCGCTCGGGGTTGGCGGCGGCCTGGCGGACGGCCTCGGGGTCATAGCCGTGCTCGGCTCGCCGGCTCTCGAACTCGTTCCACACGTCGGTCGTCCCGGGCTGGTGCTGGCCGAACAGGTAGTAGTGGCTGAGCGAGTAGCCGAAGAAGTTGGAGCCGACCGTGCCCCGCTCGATCGCCTGCTCCTCGGTCGGCGCGCACATGAAGGTGGTCACCGCGGCCACGTTGGGGTTGACGGCGTCGCCGATCGGCACGCACTCGTTGGCCAGCGTCTCGTAGTAGTCGGTCACCCAGTGCTGCGCCTCCTCGGGGTCGATGAAGGCGAAGGTCAATGCGCCGATGCCCTTCTGGGCGGCCAGGTGGATCGTGTCGCGCCGGCTACAGGCGACCCACACCGGGGGGTGGGGCTTCTGGCGGGGTTTGGGCACCACGTTGCGCGGCGGCATGGTGACCCAATCGCCGGCGTGCCCGGTGAACGGGGCCTCGGTCATGCACCGCAGCGCCACCCGCAGGCCCTCCTCCCACATCGCCCGCTTGAGCGCCGGGTCGATGAGGAAGCCCCCGAGCTCGGCCTCCGAGCCCGCCTCGCCGGTCCCGAACTGGACCCGACCGTCCGAGACGAGGTCCAAGGTGGCGATGCGCTCGGCCACCCGGGCGGGGTGGTTGAACGGCGGCGGGGTCTGGACGATGCCATGGCCGAGCTTGATGCGGCTGGTCCGCTGGGACACCGCGGCGAGGAAGACCTCGGGCGCGGAGGAGTGGCTGTACTCCTCCAAGAAGTGGTGCTCGACCTCCCAGACGTAGTCGATGCCCAGGCGGTCGGCGAGCTCGCACTGCTCGAGGGCGTCCTGGAGCAGCCGGTACTCGGAGTCCTCGTCCCAGGGCCGGGGGAGCTGGTGCTCGTAGAAGATGCCGAACTTCACGAGGGGCCGCGACCCCCACCGCGCTGGCCGCTCATCGCCGCGTTCGGGGCCGCCTTGGCCACGAGGTCGGGGATCACCGCCCCGAGCTCAGCCGGGTCCCACCGGTCGCCCTTGTCCACCCCGGGGCCGGCGTGCCAGCCCTCGGCCACGCTGATCCGGCCGCCGGCCACGTTGAAGACCCGACCGGTCACCCCGGCCGACTCGGGCGACCCCAGCCACACCACGAGCGGGGCGACGTTGTCGGGCGAGCGGGCGTCGAACTCGTCGGGCTTCGGTTGCTCGCGGTCGGGGCGGAGGCCCTCGGTCATCCGGGTGAGCGCCCCCGGCGCGATGGCGTTCACGGTCACGCCGTAACGGCCGAGCTCCATCGCCGCGATGATCGTGAAGGCGGCGATCCCGGCCTTCGCGGCGCCGTAGTTGGCCTGCCCGGGGTTGCCGTAGATCCCCGACGACGAGCTCGTGTTGATGATCCGGGCGTCGTTGGTCTCGCCCGCCTTGGCCCGCTCCCGCCAGTAGACGGCGGCGTGGTGGGCGGGGGCGTAGGTGCCCCGAAGGTGCACCCGGATGACCGCGTCCCACTCCTCGGGGGTCATGTTGATGAGCATGCGGTCGCGCAGGATGCCGGCGTTGTTGACGAGCACGTCGAGGCCCCCGAAGGTGGAGATGGCCGAGTCGATCAGGCCCTTGGCGCCGTCGAAGTCGCTCACGTCGTCGCCGTTGGCGATGGCCTCGCCGCCCATGTCTTTGATCGCCGCGACGACCTCGGCCGCCGGGCCGGTGTCGGCCCCGCTACCGTCGACGGAGGCCCCGAGGTCGTTCACCACGACCTTGGCCCCCTGGGCGGCGAACTCGAGCGCATGGGATCGCCCGATGCCCCGTCCCGCCCCGGTGATGACGACCACCCGTCCCTCGCAGATGCCGGCCATGGCCCCTCCTTGTCCTGGGTTTGGATTCCTCCGTGCGGCCGCTCAGCGGCTCGAAGCGCGTTCGTCCTCGTTCGACGGGTCCTTCGGGAGCCCGAGCACTCTCTCGCCGACGATATTCCGCTGAACCTGGGCGGTGCCGCCCCAGATCGTCACCGAGCGGGTCGAGAGGAAGTCCGACTGCCAGCGGTCGGGCCGGTACTGCTCGGGCTTCTGCTCCGGCATGACCAGGGCGTCGGCCCCCCGGATGTCCATGAGGATCTCGGCGAAGCGCTGGGCGTACTCCGACCAGAACATCTTGTTGATCGACGAGGCCGGGCCGGGCTCCTTTTTGGCGAGGACCTCCGAGAGCAGCCGCAGACCCTGGAACCGCATGATCTCGGTGCGGGTGAAGGCCCAGGCGAGCTGCTGGCGGACGAGCGGGTCGGCGTCCTTGCCCCGCTCCTTGACCATCTTCACCGCGTCCCAGAACTGCCGCGTGTACTGCACGTGCTGGGTGGTGGCGTTGCCACCGCGCTCGTTGCCGAGCGTGGTCATCGTCACCCGCCACCCGTTGTTCACCCCGGCGATGACGTTGAACAGCGGGGCCCGGGCCTCGGTGATGAAGGTCTCGGTGAACCCGGCCGCGCCGTTCAGCTGCTTGATGGGCCGCAGGTCGAAGCCGTTCGAGGAACCGTCCTCTCGCTTCATGGGGACGAGGACGTAGGAGATCCCCTGGTGCTTCGGCGCATCGGGGTCGGTGCGGCAGAGGCAGAACATCATGTTCGCCATCTGGGACCCCGAGGTCCACACCTTCTGGCCGGTGATGACGATCTCGTCGCCGTCGACCACCCCGCGGGTCTTGAGCGAGGCCAGGTCCGACCCCGCGTCGGGCTCCGAGAAACCCTGGCAGTAGCGGTCGGTACCGTCGATGATGCGGGGCAGGAAGTGGGCCTTCTGCTCGTCGGTGCCCCAGACGATGATCGAGGGGCCGACCAGCCACTCGCCCATGCCGCGGGTGATCCGGGGCGCGCCCACCCGGGCGAACTCCTCGTTCATCACGGCCACCTCGATGCCGGAGAGCCCGCGGCCCCCGAACTCCTCGGGCCACGACACGCACATGTACCCCGCCTCGTGCAGCTTGTCGGCCCACTGCCGCCACTCGGCCCCGGCCCCGGCGCCGCGGCGGCGGGGGGACTCGGCGGCCGACTCGGCCTCGATGGCCTGGGCCGAACCGCCGGCCGGGCGGTTGGCCTCGAGCCACCCCCGCAGTTCGTCGCGGAAGGCCGCGGCCTTCGAGCCGAGGTCGAGCTCCATGGTGCTGGTCATGTCGGGTCTCCTGCCGGGGCGAACAGCGGGTAGTGGCGGCCGTCGGAGAGGGGCTCCCAGCTGACGGCGAGGGCCATGCCGACGGCGAGGTCCTCGAGGGGGCAGTCGACGATGTTGCTCATCATCCGGAAACCCTCCTCGAGCTCGACCAGGGCCACCGGGAACGGTCCCTCGCCGCCGGTCGGGTTCGGGGAGAGGTGGTTGACGGTGAAGGTGTAGAGGGTGCCCCGTCCGGAGCATTCCCGCCACTCAAGGTCGGTGCCGAGACACCCCGGGCATGTCTCGCGCGGGTAGAAGACGGCCCGGTCACACGGCCGGCACCACTGCACGACGAGGCGCTTCTCCCGGGTGGCGTCCCAGAACGGCGCGCTCACCTCGCTCACCGGCGGCTCGAACCGGCTGGACCGCGCCTCGGTGCTCACAGCGTCGCTCCGGTGCCGAGCACGACGGTCGACATGCACGAGAGCACCCCGCCCGAGCCGTGGGCCACTGCGACGTCGGCACCGTCGACCTGGCGGGGGCCGCACTCGCCGCGCAGCTGGCGGACCGCCTCGACGAGCAGGAACATCCCGTACATACCGGGGTGGGTGTAGCTGAGGCCGCCGCCGTTGGTGTTCATGGGGAGGCTGCCCCCCGGGCCGAGCTTGCCGTCCTCGACGAACGGGCCGCCTTCGCCCTTGGCGCAGAATCCCAGGTCCTCCAGGTGCAAGAGCGCGGTGATGGTGAAGCTGTCGTAGCCCATGAGCACGTCGACGTCGGCCGGCCCGAGGCCGGCCATGCCGAACGCGAGCGGGCCTGACACGGTGCCCGCGGTGGTGGCGAGGTCGGGCATCTGGGAGATCATGGCGTGGTCGTGGCAGGTGCCGACCCCGAGCACGTAGGCCGGGGCCTTCGCCAGGTCCCTCGCCCGCTCGGCGCTCGTCATGACGAAGGCGCCGGCCCCGTCGGTGACGAGACAGCAGTCGAGCAGGTGCAGCGGGCTCGTCTGCATCGGCGACGCGAGGACATCCCCGACGGTAATCGGCTCCTGGTAGCGCGCCTTGGGGTTCATCGTGGCCCACTCGCGGGTCGACACCGCGATCTGGGCGAGCTGCTCGGGCGTCGTGCCGTAGAGGGCCATATGCCGGGTCGCGGCGAGCGCGTACGCGCCCATGGGCATCCGGATCCCCGCCGGCACCTCCCACTCGGCCTGTGGGTTCGGGCCGCCCATCATCGGCGGCCGCCGGCCCGGGCCGCCGGTCCCGCCGCGGGCCCGGTCGCCGCGGGGGGTCGACGCGTACACGCTCAGGACCACGTCGGCCATCCCGGCCGCGATCGCGGCGGCGGCGTGCTCGACGTGCACCTCGAAGCTCGACCCGCCCGTGGCGGTCGAGTCGGTGAAACGCGGGTGGACGCCCAGGTACTCGGCGAGCCCCATCGACGAGCCGGTGTGGCACACCCCGTCGACATCCGCGATCGTGAGGCCGGCGTCCTGGAGCGCCTGGTCGATCATCGCCGCCTCGAGCGCGCGCCCACTCAGCTCCAACTGGCCGGTGGGGGAGGCGTCGTCGGCCACGCCGACGATGGCCGCGGCGCCGCGGGCGCTCGTCACGTCCCTCCCCGTTGCATCGTTGCGATCACTTGGCCGGTGCCCCCCAACGTCTCCGCCTCCTCGTCGCCGCGGGCCTGTCACTGTACCGTGACACCCTGGCTGTCTACAAGGTCGCGGCACGGGTAGCGTTGGCGCGATGACCCAGGCCGAGCCGGCCGTCCTCTCGCTCGTGCACGAGCAGCGCCAGCTCGCCCGTGACCGCATCGAGCGGGCCGCCGCGCGGGTGCTGGCCGACAAGGGACTCGGGGCAACCGTCGAGGAGGTGGCGGCCGAGGCGAGCGTGAGCATTCGCACCGTGTTCCGGCACTACGGCACTCGGGACCACATGATCGCGACCGCGCTCCGGGCTCAGCTGCAGCACTACCCCGACACCCTCCCGGTGCCCGAGCCCGGCGCCACCCTCGAGTCGTGGTTGCCCGAGTTGCTGCGGGGCGTCCATCGGGTGAACGCCTTGCTCGGCCGCGCCTACTGGGAGATGGCGGCCCTCGGCGACACCCTGACCGGTGAGCTCGGGGACGTGGCCGCCGCCCGCCTCGCCGGCCGGACCCGTTTCGTCAACACCGTCGCCCGGGGGGCCTGGCGGCTCAACGGCAACCGGTCCCGGCCCCCGTCTTGGCTGGTCGACCTCTTCGCCATCCACGTGAGCTCGTTCACGACTCGCGAACTCGTCTCGGATTTCGGCCGATCGATCGACGACGTGGCGCTCATGTCCTCACGGGTGCTCATCAGCGCGGTGCGTTGGGCTTCCTCGGACCCCGCGGCCCGGCGGGGCGCCCGGGTCGCCGAGTCCCAGGCCAAGAAGGCGCAGCCACCCCAGTAGTCGACCCGTGTCGCCGGAGGACGGCGCAGGGGTGCCCCGTCGGATCGCAGCGCTACGATCGGTCGGTGACCATGATGGCGATGCTCCGTGCGCGCCTCCGAGGCGCGGTTCTGGGGGTGGCACCGGCTCGATAGGGCGTGGGCCGCCCGCATCGTGGCGGCGGCCGACGTCACCGACGGCGAGCTCGTGCTCGACATCGGCGCCGGCGAGGGCGTGCTCTCCGAGGCGCTGGTCCGGGCGGGTGCAAGGGTGATCGCCTTCGAGCTCCATCCCGGCCGGGTGCAGCTGCTCCGGCGGCGCTTCGACCGGGACTCTGTCCGGGTCGTCCACGCCGATGCGGCGGACCTGCGTCTGCCCCGGCGGCCCTTCCGGGTCGTCGCCAATCCTCCTTTCGCCGTCTCGACGGCGATTCTCCGGCGGCTGGTCGCCCCCGGGAGCCGGCTTGTGGCGGCCGATCTGGTGCTTCCCCGTCACACCGCTCGGCGATGGTGTGAGGGTGCGGTGCGCGGCACGCTCAGCTGGAGCGATCGGTTCGAGGCCTCTCTCGGGCTGCGCGTCCCGGCCGGCTCGTTCCGGCCCGGCCTCGCCCGGGACGCCGTCGTCCTCCGACTGCGTCGCCGCACCGCCCCAGAGAGGGGCGCCCGCGTCGAGCGTCCAGCGGGGCGGCGGGGTCCACCGTCGCGCTGAGGGCCGCTGTCAAGCTCGGCTCCCGTGAGCGCACGCTCGTGGGGGTCCGATCCCGCGCAGCTCTCCCACTTCGATTCGGGTCGCCACTGGGCGATCGGCCCTCCGCCCGCTCGTTGGAGCGAGCAGGAACTCCTGTGCTTCGACCTCGAGACGACCGGGGTCGACCGCTTTTCCGACCTGCCGGTGTCGATGGCCTTCGTGCGGTTCCGCGACGGACTCCCCGTGGAGCGGATCGTCCGCATCGTCGACCCGGGCCGGTCGGTGCCGATCGAGGCGACCGAGGTGCACGGCATCAGCACCGTCCGGGTCCGGCGCGAGGGGATCGTCCTCGCGGCGGCGGCGGAGCTTCTGGTGGGGATCCTGGTCGCGGCGAGCCGCCGGGGGATCCCTGTCGTCGGGGTCAAGCTCGACTACGACCTCACGATCGTCGACCTCCTCAGCCGAGCGTTCGACGGGAGAGGGCTGGTCGAGCGGGGCTGGACCGGGCCCGTCCTCGACGCGTTGGTGCTCGACCGCCAGCTCGACCCCGGCCGCGAAGGCCGACGGACGTTGGTCGACCTCTGCGAGTGCTACGGGGTGACGATCGACCGCGCCCACTCGGCGGACTGCGACGCCGAGGCCGCGGGCGGGGTGCTGCTCCAGATGGCGCGGCGCTACCCGGAGCTCGCCGACTCCACGTTGCCCGCGCTGCACCTGGCGCAGGAGGGGTTCCACCGGGCGTGGGCTGCGTCCTATGACGAATGGCGCCGGGCCCGGGGCCTCGAGCCGCTCGATCCGAGCGAGGGGAGCTGGCCGGTCGCCGCGCCGCCGGCCGCCGAGGAGGGCGCGGCGTAGGCGAGTGGTGGGACCATGGGTCCATGCGCGCCTGGCAGGTCGCCCGTCCGGCGCCCATCGACGAGCATCCCCTCGAGCTCGTTGACCTCCCCGTGCCCGAGCCCGGCCCAGGTCAAGTTCGGATCCGGGTGCACGCGTGCGGCGTCTGTCGCACCGACCTCCACGTTGCCGAGGGCGATCTCGACGTGCACCGTGAAAGGGTCGTCCCCGGTCACGAGGTCGTCGGCGTCGTCGAGCGCCTTGGACCCGGTGCGACCCGCTTCGCCCCGGGCGACCGGGTGGGGGTCGCGTGGTTGGCCGGGACCTGCGGTGCCTGTCGGTTCTGCCGACGGGGTGCCGAGAACCTCTGTCCCGCGGCCGTGTTCACCGGGTGGGACCGCGACGGCGGGTACGCCGAGGCGACCGTGGCCGACGAGCGCTACCTCTACCGGTTGCCCGAGGAGCTCTCCGACCACCAGGCGGCGCCGTTGTTGTGCGCCGGCATCATCGGCTACCGCGCGCTGCGGGCCACCCGCCTTCCGCCCGGTGGGCGGCTCGGCATCTACGGCTTCGGCGGCTCCGCACACCTCACCGCCCAGATCGCGCTGGCCGAGGGGGCAGAGGTCTACGTGGCCACGCGCTCCGCGGCGGCGAGGACGCTCGCGACCCGTCTCGGGGCGAGTTGGGTCGGGGGTGCCACGGAACCGCCGCCGGATCCGCTCGATGCGGCGGTGTTGTTCGCCCCGGCCGGTGAGCTGGTCCCCGCGGCGCTGGCCGCCCTCGACCGCGGTGGGACCCTGGCGATCGCCGGCATCCACCTGAGCGACATCCCGCCGCTGCGCTATGCGACCCATTTGTTCGAAGAGCGCACCCTCCGGAGCGTGACCGCCAACACGCGGGCCGACGGCGAGGAGCTCCTGCGACTCGCCCCGCGGTTGGGGGTGACCGCCACGACCACCCCGTACCCGTTCGCGGAGGCCGACGCCGCACTGCGCGACCTCGCTGGCGACCGGCTGGTGGGGGCGGCGGTCCTTCAGGTGGACGAGTCGGAGTAAACGCGCGTCGCGATCGGCTCCGAGCGCCTTGGGGGTGATCGGGCCGATCCGGAGGCACGGCATGTTGGTTCCACCCGAGCCTGGGAAGGACTGCCCATGCCCAGAAGCCGCAAGCCGCTCGTGTTGGCCCGCCCTGACCTCCGTGGTTGCGTGACCTTCATCGACCAGACGAATCGCTCACGACGCCGTCGCCTACGAGATGGCGAGGGTCCCCTACGCCGTGTCGGCGATCATGGCCCTCGCCTTCGTCGTGGCCCTGATCGGGCATCGACGTGGGATCCACTCCTCAGTCGACGCGGAGGAGGCCTGCCAGATCGGGTCCGACCAGAAGTCGCTCGAGGGGTGCACTAGGCGCTTCTTGGGTCTGGCACGCAGGGGTAGTGTGAACCCTTCGGGCCGTTAGCGCAGCTGGTAGCGCACTTGCATGACGCGCAAGGGGTCAGAGGTTCGAGTCCTCTACGGCCCACACTCTGACCAGGTCGAATAGGTCTCATTGCTTGCGCTATGGAGACCATTCGAACACCTGGGAGGCCAAGTAGGAGCCATTCGCTTCGATTCACGCAGAACACCTGCCATCAAGGTGACTGAGATCCGGCGTTAGGGGAAGCAAAGACGCGATCGCGTCGAGGATTATGGGGCCGCGCGTTCGGTGCGCTGGCCCGTCACCCATGAACACGCGGAGCGCTCTGGCGTGATTGAACCACTCGACACAACTGAGATTGTTTCGTCGAGAACAGTTATTCGGTTACCGAACTCGATGCCTTAGCCTGACATCTCTGACTCGATGAATCGACCAAGGACAGTCTGAAGGACCTCGAAGTCTAAGTCGAGCTGGCGCCGGGAGCGGTTACGGAACCGCCCGCCGACCTCGCTGACAGCAAAGCCGAGGATGGCTGTGCTGATCAGACGCTCAACAAGTGCGATCCGGTCAGTGGGCACTCCGGCATCCTCCAAGGCCACGTACACCCCTTGCCGAGTGCGCCGGGCTTGAGCCGTGGCGGCAGGACGTTGTAGGAGCAGAGGGAAGACACTCGGATGGCGTCGGGCAGATTCCCGAATGTTCCCGGAGAGTGTCGCTAGGCGTTCGGGCCACGGAAGTTCCGACGGCGGAGGCGGGAACTCCGTTAGCAGCAACTCCACCACCCCGTCGAGCAGGTCGGCCTTGTTGGCCACGTGTCGGTACAGGGCCATTGGTGTGACTCCCAGACGCTCGGCCAGGGCGCTCATGGTCAGTGCGTCGAGGCCTTCTTCGTCGGCGAGCGCCAGGGCGCCGGCGAGGACCTGGTCGCGATCGATCCGCGCTGGCCGTCCCATAGGACTTAGTATATTATATATACATATGCCGCTCCGGCGATCGGTCACAAGCTCTCGAAGCTATGCACATGCCAGTCGCACCGCCGCGCTGATGGCGGTCCAGCGTGGCCTCGAGTCATCCCGTCGCCCTCGGAAGCGGCTATTCGAAGATCCGTATGCGCGGCTTTTCGTGTCTCCCTCCTGGCGTGCAGCCCTGGCCGCCTGCCGGGTTGGGCCCGTTCGCCGGGTGGTCGAGGCGGCGTATGACCGCATCGCTGGACCCGGCCCCCGTGCCTCGGCCATCGCCCGGACGAGGCTGATCGACGATCTCATCGAGGAGCTAACGCCATCCATCGACCAAGTCGTGATCCTCGGTGCCGGCTACGACACTCGGCCGTACCGGCTCAGGTGCTTCGTGGCTGGCCGTGTCTTCGAGGTCGATCATCCCGACACCCAGGACTCCAAGAGGACAGTCATGCAGCGAGTGGCAGGAGAATGGTCTCGCTCGGTTGCTTTTGTACCAGTCGACTTCGAGAACGAAGATCTTTCCCGGGCACTGCTCAGTTCAGGGTTCCGGGCTGAGAAGTCGAGCCTCTTTCTCTGGGAGGGGGTCACGCAGTACCTCTCGGAACAGGCTGTAGACGCGACTCTGGCTGCGATTCGGCGGATCAGCCATGCCAAGGACTGTCTGATCTTCACCTATATCGATTGTGCCGTCCTCACGGACGGACCAGCCGCCTTTCCTGAGGCGAAAAGGTGGCTTCGAGGAGTGCAGAAGCGGGGCGAGCCGTGGATCTTTGGCCTCTGTCCGGAGGAGGTTCAGGATTTTCTAAACGATCGCGGGTTCGACTTGATGCGTGACGTGTCGACGAAGGAAGCCGGCGACCGATACTTTGCCCCGCTACATCGAGTGGACCGGGGATCTAGGCTCTACCATGTCGTACTCGGCACGCGGAACGAAGGTAACACTCTGTCTGCTTCGTCGGCACGGCAGTGACCGAGGAGAGGGGAAATGGCTACTGAGGTCCGGGTCGGATCGCTCTCCGACTTCCCCGATGGCGGACTGACCGGGGTCGAGGCCGACGGGCACCGGCTGATCGTCGCGCGCAAGGCCAACGAGGTCCACGTTGCCCGCAACCGATGCCCGCATCTGGGTTTCTCGCTCACCCGCGGTCCCGGTGGGTTGAGGTACGAGGATGGCGTAGTGCAGTGCCCATGGCACAACTCACGGTTCAACATCGGTACCGGGGAAAACCTCGAATGGGTCACCGGCTTCGCAGGACGGCGGATGCCGAACTGGTCGCGGTCGGTGATCGGGCTGGGCCGCAGGCGACGCGGCCTGGACACGCTGTCAGCGACCGTCCGCGACGGCGACGTCTACGTCACCGTTGACTAGGCCGCTGAGACGTTCCGAGTCGGCGGTTGGACTGGCCATAACGATCTGTCTCGCGCTCCAAGCCAACGGAGGGTCGGAGCTGCGGTGGAGTCGAACTCCCATTCGATGGCGAAGCCGCGGCCGCATTCATCGGAGGCCCTCCAATTTGTCAACGGATTTGTCAACGCAACTTCGTAAGACCACCCTCTCGGGACCGAACTAGACCACAGCCGGGGGAGTCACCCGCCCCTCCCGACATGCTCAGACTCCTTTGAACCACACCAGCCTCGTCGACAGCACGAAAATGACGCGCAAGGGGTCAGAGGTTCGAGTCCTCTACGGCCCACTCTACGGCCCACTCAGCTTGTCCGGGAGAGAGAGGGGGGGCCCAGGAACGGGCCGAAAGCGGGGACGACGAGGCGGGGCGGCGACGCCCGGGGCCAGCCAGCCAGCGAGGGGCGGCGGGGGCGGGCCGATCATCTGTGCGATGTGTCTTGGTCGACAGCCAAAGTTGACAAGATCTTCTGCTGGGCTGGAGTGATCGGCGGCGTGGCGAGTGTGGTGCTCGTGGACGTGCTACTCGTGGCCGGAATGTTGGTGTTGAGGGCCACCAACTCCAAGGTCTTGCCCCGCTGCCAATAGATTGCATAGGTCGAGCCACCGCCACTCCGCTCGATCGCCGAAGAACCCAGTCGCTTCGGTGGGGTGGCTGAGGTTCCCGAGATCCCTGACCGGAGGCCGTTCAGAAGCGCAGCCGCCGCCTTGCTGGTGGTGCAGGCCACCGCCTCCGAAAGCACACCCATCTGGCCCGAAGCGCTCTCAAACGCCTCCTGTGCACCATTTGGACAGGACTTCTCGCCGGTCTTGGAGGTGGTGGACACCTTTTCCGACGCGGTGGTGAAACCGGCCTTCTTCGCGTCGGAAGCAGTCAGAAGGTCCTTTGCGAGGGACTTGGGCGATGTGACCGTGCTGGCCCCGGCCGGCACTTCCACCGCGGTTACGAACAGCACGACTGCCATGACGAGAGCGGTAAAGACATTTGCGGAGATCGCCAGGGCAGGCTGCGAATCGGATCGGGATATCACTCTGACAGGTTGGCATCGATTTGTGAACCGGTGGACATCGTCGGCGCCCTCTGTGGGGGGTCAAGCCGCGAGTGGGGGAACAACCGGGGGAGCAACGCAGCGAGAAATGCGCCAGCGGCGTCAGGTGCACCTTCGAGTCGACTTCGCCGTTGACCTGCCCAAAGGAGGGACAACAGGGGCAGTCAGGGATAGTCAGGTCGACCCTCCGCGTCGATGACGCGTAAGGGGTCAGAGGTTCGAGTCCCTCTACGGCCCACACTCTGACCAGGTCTTGGGATAGGAGATCGCAAATCGTCGCCTGGGTCACCGCCGACTCAGGCGCCCAGAACGCCCTTTTGTTACCGCCCTGGAGAAGCTCCCCACAGGGTTCTGGGGGAGATGACAAGGCTCGTTCCGAAGAGAGGAAGACTTCTGTTCGGGACCGAATCAGCCTTTTGAGCCGTGCCTTCGATTGGAATAGCACCCTCGTCGACGGCATCAATTGTGCCCGAGCCTGATCTGATCTCGGGGTCCTCAACCACAAACCTCGTGAAGATCCCCTGAGACAACTTCGTCGGTCACCCTTTGCTCACCCGCGATCTGACACCGTCGGACCCCGTCGCGATCTCGCTCACTTCGAGTGGCACCTCGTGTCTCACGATGATGTGCACGTCGATCCCGGCGGCGATGGCCATGCGTTGGACTCTCTGGGCAATCGATCCACCGCGTAGCATTTTCCACCATCGGCTGTGCTGACGGGAGCCGAGCACGACCTGGGTAATGCGCGTATCGCGCGCGAATTGGATGATCATCTGAGCAATGTCATCGCCTCGTAACTCAACCCAGCGCGCTCCAACCTCAGTAGCCACAAGACGTAGATCGTCGAGAGAGTCATTGTCGGAGCGGGTCGCGTCATCGCCGATCACGACATGGACAACATGGAGCTCGCCCTGGAGTCTGGCGGCGATACGCGCGGCGCGACGTAACACAGCTTCGGTACCAGGCGCGCCGGTTACGGCCACCATGATGCGCTCGGTTGGCTCCCAGGCCACTCCGCTCTGCTGACGGCTGAGGAATTCGAGCAGCTCGTCTTCCGGCTCGTCGGCAAGGAATCGGAAAGCGAGTTCACGAAGCGCAATGAGGTTGTCAGATCGGAAGAAGTGGTTCAGAGCCTGTGGAACCATCTGAGGTGAGTAGATCTTTCCGTCGAGCAGTCGTCGGCGAAGCTGCTCGGGAGAGGAATCGACCAGCTCTATCTGGTCGGCTCTGCGCACCACCGAATCCGGCACGCGTTCGTGCACCGGCGCTCCCGTCAACTGTTCAACTGCATCCGCAATGCTCGCAAGGTGCTGGATGTTGACTGTCGTGAGGACATTGATCCCCGCCTCAAGAAGCTCGACTACCTCCTGCCACCGCTTCTTGTACTTCCCCGTGCCGGGCACGATCGTGTGCGCGAGTTCATCGACGAGGGCAAGTCCTGGCTTTCGCAAGAGGACTGCGTCCAGATTCATTTCCTGAATGCGCGTACCTCGATAGACAACCTCGCGATACGGGACGACTTCAAGCCCATCGAGCAGTGCTTCCGTGGGTGGCCGGCCGTGACACTCGGCGTAGCCGACCACGACGTCGATTCCGTCTTCAAGCCGACGGTGGCCCTCGCTTAACATCGCGAAGGTCTTCCCGACCCCGGGTGCAGCGCCGAGGTAGACGCGGAAACGACCTGCGGTCTCCATGACCTCGGTGACGTTCGATTCCGTCGAAGCGGCCCCGCTTACCCCTTCATCGATTCCGAGCGATGTTGGTGTGGGTACCTGTTCGTGCATCGTGGATTCCACGTTCACACGAGTGCGGCCGTCAAGGTCGGGCGGCAATGGCATTGGGGCGGCTTTCCGTGCCCTCTCGGGCACTTGTACGGCGCGCCCGTGTCAACGGATTTGTCAACGTAAGTCAACGCGACCACCAATCTCAGGACCCAACTAGACCACATGTGGGGGAGTGGGCACCCCTCCTGACCTCGCCAGACTCTCCAAATCTCTTCGGACTCCACGACAGCCACGAAAGTGACGCGCAAGGCGATTAGAGGTTCAGGTCCTCTACGGCCCACCCTTCTGAAACCGACTTGGGCACCATGACGGTCGCCGATCCTGGCGCCATCACAGTGCCTTCCTCTGTCTCAGTCCATACCTCGAGGTCAACGACTGTCTCCCTGCCTTGGTCGCGAAGTGCCACAATCCTTCCGCGTGTGATCGTCGTGAGTCCACGGAGGTTTGGCGCGCGGAACTGACAAGCGACTTCCAGGATCTGCCCATCGTCTCCAATCCATTGGCGCAACGCCGCGTGGAGGTAGGCGAACTGGAGGTTCCCCATGCCAAATGCGCCCGGATTGCCAGCACGCCTTCCGGCGTCATCGTCCATGTGAATCGGAACGAACTCGTCGTTCACCGCAGCAAACCGATTCCACGCATGGAAGCCGGACATGCGTTCAAACGTCGGTATGTCTTGGCCTACCTCGATCTGCACTAGTAGCGAATCCCTATGGCTCGTATGACCTTCACCGTCTGATCGTTCTGATTCGTCCAAGTCGCTTCGGTACGAGTGATGAGCATCAGACCGAGACGGCTCTGCCTTTCTTGATAGTCGAGAAGTGTGGTCTCGCTCGATGTGATCACGTCGCCAGGCTTCATCCGCACTCCGTAAGAGACTTCGATACCACCGTTGAGGATGAAGGTGGTGTCGGGGCTTCGGACTCCAAAGGCTGATTCGGGTCCGGAGTCGCGAATCGGACCCTCCCACGTGGGTGCCATCACAGGTCCTTCGGCAGTGAACCAGGCAAAGGGGTTGAACTCTTCGGGCGTAACAACCCCCCCGTGCGAGGTCGTCGCGGCATATTCCTCGTCCCAGAACAACCGAGGTGGGACTTCCGGGTAGTAAATGGCGATGGCCCACTTGCGGATGTCCGAAAGCGAGATCGGGACGGACCTTCGTCGGGACCCAAAGGTCCGACCCACCAGCGCACGCATCTCGTCGCTGATCCAGCTTTTGGGCACATCTCGACGCTATTGCATTGCGCAGTGATGTGATCTGGGCAATGGTCCTCGCGGATCGAGATAGGCGAAGTCGGCCGGCCTGCGGGAGCGATTCATCGACCGTCCTAGGTTGCCGCCGGCCTAGATCGCCGACTTGCCGCCTATTGCCACCCGCCTATACCGAGTTACGGGTCTCTGCTGACCGCCGGGCCCAAGGCTCACGGTACCCAGATCAGGGCCGACTGGTCTCAGCGTGTCGGGTGGAGCTGGGGGTGATGTCGCCCAGGATCCGCCGGGGCGACATTCCTGGTCAAGGAAGAGCGGGCGTTGAGTGAGGTCGATCCAGCGGATCGAGGACGTCGTAGAACGCCCGTGACACTTTGATTCGGTATGGCCGCACTGAGCCGATCTTCAGTTCAAGAACCTTCCCCGCCAGCGGATCGACGACACCGACCGCGAAGCGACAAACGAACCCGCCTCCGGTGCCGGCCGCGTCGATGAAACCACCATAGGGAAGGGAGAAGTGCCTGTTCGAGTCCCGACCGGTCGCTGTATAGATTTCGACTCGCACCGACCGTTTCATCTCCCGAAATGCCCCCGACCCCACGCAGCCGGTGAACTGAGCTGGGTTGGGACTCGTCGCGTGCCAACTTCCTTTGATGATGAACGACCCCTCGATGAGGCGGGGTGGTTTCACCGGGATCGGTGGTCGGGGAGTCGTGTCCTGGCAAGGAAGGCTCTGTGGAAGGAAGGACACTCCCTCGGTCAACGCACCGGCCTGGTACTCGAACCGTGCGATCCCGCGGCTCGAGACGCTCCATTGCAGAGAGTTCCCGGTCTCGGCCGTCCAAGCGCTGTCTGGCGACAGAGCGCACACCGTCTGGGTTGCCGACGTGCCGTTCGACAGACGGAGCTCAGAGCCCATGCTTCCCTGGGTCCCGGTGAAGAAGGTCGCCGCGGTGCCACCGCCTTCCCCGACCAGGACTGCCTCCGGCGCCGCGAAGTAGAGAGAATCATCGGGATTCCACACGATGTTGAACCGTTTGAAGGGGTAGAAGTTCGGGGGTCCCAGCTTGTTCGCCCCCGGACACCCGTTCCCACTGAGGATGCACTTGGGGTAGTGGGGCTTCCCGAGCTTCGTGGTCGTGGTCACCTTCGGAGTCTTCGACGGTCGAGGGGGGGGCCTTTCGGTCCAGGTGAAGAACGGAGACGGTCCGAGCAGCGAGTCGTAGAACCGGATCTTGTCGGTCGAGACCACCGATCTGAGGGTGATGGTGGTCGGAAACGTCAACACCACCGATCCGACCGGTCCTTGGCAGCCGGCGTAACCCGTGGACCCCGCGCACAGCCAGGTTGCCCCTGGCTTGAGGACCCCTAAACCCCGGAGCACCGCTACTCGAGGATGCGCGACCCATCGACCGACCGCGTTTTTTTCGAACATCACCATGTTCTGCACCCAGAACGGCGCCAAGACGCCAAGTGAAGGGCCAGTTTGAAAGAGCGATCGATCTTCTGTCGGAGTGCTTTGCACCACGAAGAAGTTCTGCTGGAGGCTGAAGCACCCCGATGCGCCCATCAGAGCCAGGGTGCAGACGGACCCCGACACCTCTGGAGCCGATTCCCAGGTGAGCGTGTTGGTGACCTGGGAGATCGGGGAAGGGGTCACCGGGCGAGACGGCAAGGAATCTGGCCCGATCAGATTCGATGAGTTTCTCGCGGCGACCCGGAACCGATAGGTGGCGTTGTCGTCCAGGTAGTTCACGGTGGTATGAGTGGTCGAGGAAGGCACCGAAAAGTGCCCCTCTGCGTTGTTCCGTAAGACCCAGACGATGTAGCTCTTCAGGGGCGCACTACCCGTGGTCTTCGGCGCGATCCAGCTCACCGTGGCCTGGCCGTCCGTTGCTCTCGCGATCACATGGGACGGCGCACTTGGCGCTCTCAGACGCGATGCGGCTGTGGCGGTCGAACCACTGACAGTGAGCGAGCAGGTCACGACAAAGGCGGGAATCAGAAGGACCGTTGCTCGCCTCCTTGATCCCCATGTTGCCCGCGAAATCGCATTTCCGTAGACGCCATTGGAAACCAAAGCTGCCCTCGGTGCCCGAAACGAATGAGGCAGCAAGTTCACTCGGTCCCAACCTACAAACACACCTTCGGGACCCTTGGTAGAGCGCGTTTGTCGGGTTCCAAACGACGTTGAATTGCTCATGTTGACAGGTGACCGGGCACCCATTTCCGGCCCAGGGTACAGGTGGGGACAGCTGCTCTTCGGATCACAGTGTTCGGGGTCGTCGCCGCAGAGCCCGTCTTTGAGCGAGAACGTGGTTCCGACGGCACGAGGATCGGGGAGACCCCGGGAGGGAGTTCTCAGAAGCGAACCCCTGTCCTGGCCACGACCGATCCGACCGCAACGGTCTTGCGATCACCCCCTGACTATGCCAGCGGTCAGCCGTCCTTCAAAGATCACGTCTTGAAGGACTCGATACCGGAGATCTCGAGCTCACGACTAGCCTCTGAAAGCGGCCGGGTCCGTTGCAGCACCCGTCACCACCAGGTGCACGGGCCCGTCGAGCGGCGGACCCGGGGTGGAGATCAATGACGCGGCTCACGAACGCCGCAGCCACCTCCACCTGGGCGTCCAAGCAGGTCTTTATACCCTGGCCCCAAGGGGGCAATTCCGGCAAGCTCGATTGAAAACGGCCCGGGACGCGTGCCTGGTCAGGAGCTCATTCGATGTTGAACGTCCAACCCATCCCCACTGCATCCGAGCGCATCAACGAGATCCGGGGGCTCACCGCCGAGATCGTTAACAAGGAGATCCTGCCGAACGAGAACCTGCTCTGGGCGGTTCGGAACAACGCGAGCGCCACGGAGAGCGACATTGCGGCGAGCCGGGCGGCGCGTGAGCACATCGAGACCAAGGTCCGCCAGGCCGGACTGTGGGCTCCCCATCTGCCAGAGGAATACGGCGGCGCCGGCCTCGATTTCCTCGAGCTCGCCTACATGAACGAGGTGCTCGCCTACGCGGTTGGCGGGGCGGCCCTCTTCGGCGTGGTGGCCCCGAACTCGGGAAACCAAACCCTGCTCGTGCGGTATGGGACCGACGAACAGAAGCAAAAGTGGCTCATTCCCCTCATCGAAGGGAAGCTCCAGTCGGGCTTCTCGATGACCGAGCCCGACGCAGCGGGTTCCGATCCGCGCTCCCTCCGCACGACCGCACGCCGAGACGGGGAGGAGTGGGTGATCAACGGGCACAAGTGGTTCACCTCAAACGGCAAGCGGGCCGACTTCTTCATTGTCATGTGCCGCACCGAGGATCCCGATGGTGACGGAAGGGGCAACGGGGCGATGACTCAGATCATCGTGCCGCGCGACACGCCTGGGGTCGATGTGCTCCGCGGCATCAACGTCTGGGGTGTGGAGAGCGACCACTGCGAGATCGTCTACGAGGACGTTCGGGTCCCCCTCGAGAACCAGCTTGGCGCAAGGGGCAGTGGACACCAGGCGGCCCAGGACCGCCTCGGGGCCGGTCGCGTCTACCACTGCATGAACTCGGTCGGCCAGATGTGGCGCGCGTTCGACCTCATGGTCCAGCGGGCCCGCGAGCGCGAGGTTCACGGCGGATTGCTCAGGACCAAGCAGTTCATCCAGGGCTTCATCGCTGACTCTTACATGGACATCCAAGCTTCTCGGCTTATGACCATCCACTGTGCGGAGCGGTTAGCCAACGATGAAGACGCCCGCACCGACATCTCGGCCATCAAGGTCTTTGTGCCGAACGCGTATATGCGGGTCGTCGACCGAGCAATCCAGGTCTGGGGCGCGGCCGGCGTGTCCGGAGACCTGCCGTTGTTCGCGATGTTCCAGGGAGCACGGACCCTGCGACTGGCCGACGGACCTGACGAGGTCCACCGGATCCTGATCGCGAAGAACGTCCTGACCCAGTTCGACCACGGGGTCGGCTGGGACTTCGGAAACTGAGTCGCCAGGGGATCGTGCAAGTACAGCGTGACGACCGCGGGTGCGGTGGTCATCGGCCACTTTGGGGTGCCGACGAGGTATCGGTGCCGGGCCCCCTGCGTCACCGTGCAAGGGTCCGACCGTGTCGCCAGCACGAGTCGCTACAGAGGCATGCCGACCAGTCGGCGCGGGGCGCCGGCGGCGGCCGCGTCGGCCGCCAGCCACGTGCGATAGCCGCCGTCGAGGTTTCGTGCCTCAAAGCCGAGCTCATGGGCGAGCGCCGTCGCGGTGTGGCCCCGGTGGCCCACCTCGCAGTAGATGACTAGGCGTCCGGGTCCCGTCCGAATCTTCTCCCGCAGTACATCGACCGGGACGTTGCGCGCCCCCGGGATCGCGCCGTTGGCGTACTCCTTTTCCGTCCTCACATCGAGCAGCGTCCACCCTGCGGAGATCAGTGGGTCCAGCTCGTCGTAGGAGACAAGTTCACAGGCCCCTGACCGGACGTTTTCGGCCATGTAGCCGAGCATGTTGACCGGGTCCTTGGCCGACGAGAAGGGCGGTGCGTAGGCGAGTTCAAGATCAGCCAGCCGCTCGGCCGACACGCCACCCTCGATGGCGGTGGCGAGCACGTCGATCCGCTTGTCGACACCGGCCCGCCCCACCGCCTGCGCGCCGAGGATGGCCCCGTCGTCGGGGTCGAAGAGGAGCTTCAAGGCCATCGGCTCGGCCCCCGGGTAGTAGCCGGCGTGGTGCAGCGGGTGCGAGTGCAGCGCCCGGTACGGTCGTCCCGCCTCCCGGAGCCGTTTCTCGTTCCACCCTGTCGCCGCCGCCGTCAGGCCGAAGACCTTGACGATCGCGGTGCCGAGTGAGCGGGTTGGGCGCGGCATCAGCCCGCCGATGTCGTCGGCGACCCGGCGGCCTTGCCGGTTGGCCACGTTCGCCAGCGCGATCAGCGTCGGCGCCCCGCCCACCCAGTCCTGCTTCTCCACGGCGTCGCCCACGGCGTAGATGTCTGGGTCGCTTGTCCGGTTTCGCTCGTCGACCGAAATGCCGCCATGCGGTCCGATCGCGAGACCGGCCAGCTCGGCCAGCCTGGCGTCGGGGCGGATGCCCACCGATCCGACCACGAGCTCACCGTCGAGTTCGCGCCCGTCGGCCAGGCGTACTCCGGCGTCGGTCACCTCCGCGACCGCCGCACCGGTCACCACCTCGACGCCGTTGGCCTCGAGCTCGGCCGCCACCAGGACCGCCATTTCTGGGTCGAGAGGGGCGAGCACCTGGTCCATGGCCTCGACGACCGTCACGACGATGTCCTGGCGCGAGAGGTTCTCGGCGGTCTCGAGGCCGATGAAGCCCGCTCCGATGACGACGGCCGTCCTCGGTGTCCCGCGCACATCGGAGGCGAGGGCCTCGGCATCCTCGACCGTACGCAGGACCCTGACCCTTCCGAAACCGGGGATCGGAGGCCGCACCGGCACCGCGCCCGGACTCAGGATGAGCTTGTCGTATCGAAGGGTTCCGGTCGCCCGGCCGGTCGTCGACACGAACGACACCTCGTGGTGACCGGTGTCGATACCGACGACCTCGGTGCCGACACGGACGTCCAAACGGAACCGCGCATGAAGGCTCGCCGGGGTCTGGAGGAGCAGATCGTCCTCTTCCTCGATCACCCCGCCGACGAAGTACGGCAGGCCGCAATTCGCGTACGAAACGTGGCCGGAGCGCTCCAGAACGGTGATGACCGCACGCTCGTCGAGGCGTCGCAGCCGCGTCGCTGCGGACATCCCGCCGGCGACCCCGCCGACGACGACCACGCGTATCGGTTCGCTGGCTCGATCGACGCCCTCGCTGTGCTCGGCGCGTTCAGGTGAAGATGATCTCACCACCGGCGGCCTTCTCGTAGAACTCACCCACGGTGATGATGTCCTTCACCTGGTCGATGAAGTCGTCTTTGGTGAAACCGAACAGGTCGACTGACGCCTTGCAGGCGTAGATCCCGCAACCGGTGTCGGCGATCATCTCCATGAACTCGGGGATCCCGGGGATGTCGTTGGCATCCATCTTCTTCTGGATCATGTGCGTGGCGATCGCCGACATCCCCGGGAGCACCCCGAGCAGGCTGGCCATGTGCATGCCCGGGTTCCCGACCGCCGCCACCTTGATGTGGTCCAGCCGTCGGCGATGGATGGCGTCGAGACCGAAGAAGGTGAAGAACAGGTTGGCCTCGATCCCCTCGGCTCTCGCGCCATTTGCCATGATCAAGCCCGGATACACACCCTCCAGGGAGCCCTTGGACACGATGATCGACACCTTCTCGATTCGTTCACCCATATGGTCGACCTCCGTTTCGATCTGCGGTCAGATGCAGCCGCGCGGTTTGGGGATCCCGGCGATCTTGGCGGCGATCTTGGCTGGACCCTTGGGGAAGAGCTCATAGAGCTCCTTGATGGGCACACCCGAGGTGCGGGCGAGCGCCCGCACCGGCGGTCCGGTCCCTTTGGCTCTGTACTCGTCCCGCATGAACCGAATCACTTGCCAGTGGCGGTCCGTCAACGACGCGATGCCCTCCCGGTGGGCCAGTTCGATGGCGATGTCCTCGGTCCACTGTCCCGGGTCAACGAGGAACCCCTCCTCGTCGAGGTCGACGTCGACGCCGGCGATGGTGTCGGTGGTCATGATGCGAGCACCTCCTCCGTCCTGGCCGACAAGGTCTTGCCGGCGATCGGCATGACGCTATGCACACCGGGGATCTCCCGGCCCGGGAGCAGGGTGTGCCAGTAGAACCACTCGAAGAGGAGCTTGCCCAGGTGGTTCAGGTGGGTCTCCTTCATGAGCGGAACCCCGATCCGGCCGGGGAAGTGTCCGGGCAGCGGCTCGACGTCGTAGTTGAAGTCGATGAGCATGGCCTTCGAGAACCCCGTCTCGATGAAGCAATTGGCGTGGCCGTCGTAAGAGGCGTCGAGGGGCTCGCCCGCAAGGAATCGAGTGATGTTCTCGGCCAGAACCTCCCCCTCGAAGTGGGTGACAGAGCCGGCCTTGGAGACGGGCAGCGCCGCCGCGTCGCCGATGACAAAGACGTCCGGGGACACCGACGACTGGAGGGTGTGCGGGTCGGTCGGGACAAAACCGAGCGCATCGCCAAGTCCTTCCGAGCGGGTGACGTACGCCGCGCCGTTGTGCACCGGAACCACTACCGCGAGGTCGAAGGGCACCTCGCGTCCGTCGTAGGAGACGAGCCGCCCCCCGGCCCCGTCGACCTCGCCAGTGTTGAACTCGGTCACCAGCGCGATATCCCGCTCGGTCAGCATCCCGCCAAGGCGACGGGAGGCCACCGGCATGGTGAACGCGCTGTCGAGCGGGGTCACGTATGTGATCTCGACCTGATCACGCATCGAGCTTTGACGGAAGAACCAGTCGGCGAGGAAGCAGAACTCGAGCGGCGCGACCGGACACTTGATCGGCAGGTCGATCACGTTGACGACAAACCGGCCTCCGACGAAACGATCCAGTGCTGCGGCCAGGGCGTCGGCCCCGGTCGGGTCATAGAACGTGAAGGTCTTCTCGCCCCAGCCGACACCGGTCAGGCCGTCCGTCTCCTCCGGCGCAAGGACGGCACCAGACGCGATGACAAGCACGTCGTAGGGGAGGACGTGCCCGCTCTCCAGCGACACCCGGCGCGATGCGAGGTCGACTCGGTCGACCGGATCCACCAGGTAGTCGATTCCCGGGTGGAGCTGCTCACCGCGTGGCCTCGTCAGCTCCCCGGAGCGTGCCAGTCCGAACGGCACAAACAAGAGCCCCGGCTGGTAGACGTGGCCGTCGTTCCGATCGACGACCGTAATGGCCACCTCGTCAGGTGGGAGGGTGTGACGTAGGCGGTTCGCCGCCAGGGTTCCTCCGGTCCCACCGCCCAGGATGACGATCCGACGCATGCGCGACCCTTTCGCTCACCTCCATCGTGACCGCCAGGCGGTGGAGGCTGGAAGGGCACAAAGTCCCCGGTCAGTCGAGTTGGATGAATTGCTCCGGGGCGGTTATTTCCAGGATCGTCATTGCCTCGGCCGCAGCCATCTCGCTCCGGTCCACCTCATGTTCTGGTCGGCGCGATCGAATCAGAACCGCTGCGATGATCAAGGAGACCAACGGCAACCCGGCCGCGATGAGGAATCCCAGATGAAAGCCACCAGCCAATGCGTCCCGTCTGTCTATCCCTTGGGCCAGGAGATGAGCGGCTCGGGACGCTGAAATCGACGCGAGGAAGGCCACGCCGATCGACGTCCCTATCTGAACCGAGACGTTGGTGAGCCCAGAGGCAAGACCGGCCTCAGTCGGCGCCACGTCTGACAGAGCGACACCGACAGTGGTGGTGAATACCAGTCCAATGCCCATGCCGAGAAGAAGTGTGATCGGCAGGATGTTCGCCACATAGTGGGCATCGACCGGCGTCTGTGCAAAGAGCACCAAGCTGCCGGAAATCAGCAGCAGGCCCGCGAGGATCAACGGTTTTGGGCCGGTGCGCCACATGAGAGTGGGCACCAGGACCAGGGAGACGACCGCGATCGCGAGGCTGTTGGGAAGGAACGCCAGCCCGGTCCGTATTGGACTGTAACCGACGACATGCTGGAGGAACTGTGAACCGAGGAAGTTGAGCGAGAACGCTCCCATGGGGAAGACGAAGCGAACCACGTTGGCGGTCATGAGGTTTCGGTGACGGAAGATGTGGAGCGGGATCAGTGGCGTTCGTACTCGAGACTCGACGACCATGAACACCACGACGAGACCCAACGCTCCGAAGAAGAGCAAAAGGGTGTGGGGCGAGCCCCAACCATCTGTGTTTGTTCCGATCAGGGCGTAGACCACCAACATCGGGGCGATGGTGACAAGGAGAGCTCCAACGATGTCAGCGCCCGCTCGGATCCCTAAGCCGGCGTGTGAGTCGATGAGGCGGGCGCTCAGGAAAAGCGCGGTCAGACCAATCGGGACATTGATGAAGAAGATCCAGTGCCAACTGAGCAGCTCGGTCAACACGCCGCCAAGGGGGAGCCCGAGGGCAACGCCCCCCATGGTGACCGCTGCGAAAATGCTGAGCGCTTTCGTGCGTTGACGTGGGTCGGGGAACATCGGAGAGAGCGTTCCGAGCACCATCGAAGACATCAATGCAGCGCTCGCTCCTTGGAGGAAGCGGGCCGCCACCAGCAACCCGGCGTTTGGGGAGATGCCGCAAAGCATGGAAGTCATCGAGAACGCGGCAAGACCGACCAAAAACAGTCGCTTGCGTCCGACCAGATCACCGAGCCGACCACCAAACAGCAACAGTCCGCCGAACGTAATGAGGTAGCTGTTCACAACCCATGCCAGCGAAGCCTGAGAGAAGTGGAGGTCTCGCTGGATCGTAGGAAGAGCGACATTCACGACGGTGCTGTCGAGCACCACCATGAGTTGGCCAACGGAAAGGACGACGAGTGCCTGCCAGCGTCGACGCTCGCTTGCACGGTGCGATTCGAGTCCTTCGTTACCCACTACTGTCCAACGTTTCGGTCCCCCCAACGGACAGCCTGGGTAGCTGCGAACCACACCGAGGGTAACTCAGCGAGAGACAACTGAGATCGAGCGGCTCGGGTCCACCGCTCGCGTTCCTTGCATGCGAGGCCGTGTTCTGGGAACGACAAGTGGGAGCACCGAAAAGCGTTGGAGAAGGCTCGTCCGGGCCGTGGCCTCGGGAACCGGGCGCCCATGTGGGCGTGCCGATCATCGAGTCGTAGGACGGGGCCGACTCTCTCGGCCGGGTTCGGGCAGCCTGGGGAGCCGTCCTCCTGACGCAGCGAGGTCATCGCAGCGCGGTCCACGTCGGTCCAGCACGAACCGACACCGGCCGGCCAGGTCGTCCTGGCCGCCTCGGAGCAGGCGTCACGCCGCGAGCCCCGGGCATTGGCGGCCCTGGACAAGGAAAACTGAGGCGGACTAATAATTAGGCCACGAGAGGATGCGGCACATTGTGCCGTCGTCCGGGAGAGCAGTCCGCGACCGGAGGGGGTCGAACGACGCGCATGGCAGCACTCGAGCAATCCCCCCACTCGTTCCCCTCCGCGTGACCATCTGATTCGCCCCGAATCCCAATCAGCCACCGACGAGGAGGCAGCCATGGCAGTGCAGCCGGCGACACTGAGTAGTCCGCCCGAGGGAGCGGGTTCACCGTTCGTCCCGACAGGGGCGTTCCAGGGGAGCCTCGAGGAGTTCGACTACATCGAAGAGGAGTGGTTCGCCGACGGCGAGGTCGACGGGCACCCGTACCGGACGTCCGTCTTCGTCCGCCGTCCCCGGGACGCCGCGCGTTTCAGCGGCACCGTCATCGTCGAGCCGCTCCATGCGGCGAGCGCCGCGCCGATGTGGATCTACACGAACACCTACAACCTGCGTTCCGGGCACGGGTGGGCGTGCATCTGTAGCCAGAAGAGCCCCCTCGACGCCCATGTGAAGCCGTCGAACCCTGAGCGCTACGCCACCCTCGACATCTGGTCCGACGCCCCGCAGGAGCCCGGCGGGATGGGGATGGCCGTCCCCCGAGACCCCGCGGCCTGGCAGGCGCGGATGGAGCTCATGCGCCGGATCAACGCCCTGTCGGCGCCGATCCTCGCCCAGGTGGGGGCGGCCCTCACCGACGACCCGGGGCCGTTCGCCGGCTACGACGTTCGTCACCTGATCCTGGTGGGGCACTCCCAGACCGGCGGCGTGGTCACCGAGTACATCCTGAACGGGCACGACGCCCACCGCTACGCCGACGGCTCGCCGGTGTACCACGGGTTCTTCCCGACCGGGGCCCCGTCGGTGCAGTTCGGCCCCCGCGACGTGCCGCTCGTGCAGCTGCTGAGCGACGGCGACATCTCGAACCCGAACCGACCTGGCCGGGAAGGCCGCGGCTATCGCCGTGACGACAGCGACGAGGTCCAGGACCGGTATCGGCTCTACGAGCTCGCGGGCGTGGGCCACATGGGGACGCGCTACCCGCCCTACAGCGAGAACGCGATGTGGCAGAACGACCCCCTCGGCACCGCCGGGTCGGTCCCGAAGGACGCGGCGATGAACAGCCTTCCCCACAACGAGCTGTTCAACATGGGCCTGCACCACCTGGTCGAGTGGGTGGCGAACGGGGTGACCCCACCGCGGGCGGACCGCATCGAGGTCGGCCCGGACGGTCTCTTCGCCAAGGACGAGTGCGGGAACTCCAAGGGCGGGATCCGCTGCGTCCAGATGGATGTCCCGAGGCTCACGTACTTCTCCAATCCCGGGGTAGACGAGCACGGCGTCCCGCAGTTCGGGGTGGTCGGGATCGAAAAGCCCCTGCCCAAGAAGACGTTGGGGAAGCTGTACAAGGACCACGACGACTATGTCGAGCGGTTCAACACCCGGCTCAACGAGCTCATCGGGGAGGGCTGGTACCTCGCCGAGGACGCCGAGCAGCTACGCAAGGAGGCCGAGGCCGCGGCCGTTCCGTGATCGACCGGCGGCGTCCTCAGGTCCGGCGCGCGACGGCCGGCTCGGCAGGCGCGGCGTGAGAAAGGGAGGCGAGATGGATCGCACCATTGAGGCGCGCGTGACCGGTCCTGTCTCCGGCGGCCGCGGGTGGGCCTTCGGCACTCCCGTGGCTGACTTTGCCGGCCACGGCTACCGCGAGGACGAGTTCTTCTTCGAGGGTGTCGCCGAGCGCTACCTCTCGGCTCCGGGCACCGAGTTCGGTTTCGACGGGCTCTGGCAGGCCGAGCCGGCCGGCACCGCCCGATACAAGACCCGCATGGTCGTGCTCCGGCCTGAGGACCCCGACGCGTTCAATGGCACCGTCCTGTTGACCTGGAACAACGTCACGGCCGGCTACGACAACTTCGGCGGCGGCGACAGCCCCGAGCTCTTGGAGGGCGGCTATGCGCTCGTCGCGGTCAGCGCGCAGCGTGCCGGGGTGCACGGGGTGGGCGACCACCCCATCGGCCTCACCAGCTGGGATCCCGAGCGCTACGGGGCCCTCTCGATCCCGAGCGACGACTACTCCTACGACGTCTTCACCCAGGCGGCCCGGGCGGTCGGGCGCGGGCGGTCCCGACACGACGTCGACCCCCTCGGTGGTCTCGAGGTCCGCCGGGTCATCGCCCAGGGGGCGAGCCAGTCGGCGGCGAGGCTCTCCACCTATGTGAATGCCATCCAGCCCCGCGAGCACGCGATCGACGGGTTCTCGCTCACGCTGTACTTCGGCAGCGGATCGCCGATCGAGGTGGGCGACGCCGTCGTCACGCTCCCGCCACCGGGCTCGGAGGATTCGCGACCCCTTCCGGTCGGCTCGCACCGCCTCCGGACCGATCTCGACGTGCCGGTCATGGTGGTGAACACGGAGTGCGAGGCGAGTTCGCACTACGAGGTCCGCCAACCCGACACCGACCGTTACCGCTATTGGGAGTCGGCCGGCACCAGCCACATCTACTTCCAGGCGATGGCCTCGGTCGGCCCGCGGTACCAGCGCGACTTCGGCTTCGTCCCGCCGACCGAGCGCGGGATCAACGAGGTCCCGATGGCGCCGGTCGTCGACGCCGCCTTGCATCACCTGCAGGCGTGGGTCGAGCACGGGACCCCGCCGCCCGTCCAGCCGCGCATCGAGTTCGAGGGCGACCCGCCGCAGATCAGCCGGGACGCCGACGGCATCGCCCGGGGCGGGATCCGGCTGCCCCAGGTGGAGGTGCCGATCGCCCACAACAGCGCGATCGCGGGTTCACCGGGGGTGTTGAGTCGGCTCGGCGGGTCCTGCGTTCCGTTCCCGCCCGAACAAGGGCGCGACCTCTACGGGACCAAGGAGGAGTACCTCCGTCGGTTCGAGGAGGCGACCCGGGCCGCCGAGAAGGCCGGCGTGATCCTGCCGAGGGACGTGGACGGGATCCTCGCCGAGGCCGCCGAGGAAGTCCCGATCGACTGACCAGCGCGGCTCGGCGCGCCCTCAGATCTCGACGTCGTCGGCGTCGGGTTGCGGGGCGGCCCCCTGGCGGGGCAGCCGATCGAGCCCGGTCGGCGGCTCCCGCCACTGGGGCAAGGGCGCACCCGAACGGGCCGCGTCGATCGCGCGCCACACCCGGACCGGGGTGCACGGCATGTCGATGTGCCGGACGCCCAGATGGCTGACGGCGTCGACCACGGCGTTGTGGACCGCCGGCGTCGAGCCGATCGTCCCGGACTCGCCGATGCCCTTGGCCCCGAGGGGGTTGAGCGGGCTGGGCGTCTCGGTGTTCGACGCCTCGAACGCGCAGAACTCCGCCGCCGACGGCATCGCGTAGTCGGCAAGGTTGCTCGTGACCGGGTTCCCCGCGTCGTCGAACACGACCTGCTCCCACAGTGCCTGGGCCATGCCCTGGGCGATGCCGCCGTGCTGCTGCCCGGTGACGATCATCGGGTTGAGGATCCGTCCGCAGTCGTCCACGGCGACGTGGCGGAGCGGGCGGACCGCGCCGGTCTCGAGGTCGACCTCCACGACCGAGACGTGCGCGCCGAACGGGAAGGTCGCCCCTTCCTGGGTGAAGTCCACCGCGACGCTGAGGGGGTCGCCCCGGGCCGTGGCCAGCTCGGCGATCCGGCCCCAGGTGAGCGCTTTGGCGGGGACGCCGGCCACTCCGACACGGCCGTCGCCCGTCACCACGATGTCGTCGACGCTCGCCTCGAGCTCGTCGGCCGCCAGCTCGCGGGCCCGCGTGAGCACCCCGTCGGCTGCCTTCCCGACCGCGTTGCCGCCGAGTTGCAGGCTCCGGGACCCGCCGGTCCCGCCGCCCCGCGGCACCTCGGCGGTGTCGGACTGGAGGAACTTCACCGACTCGACGGGGATCCCGAGCCGGTCGGCCACGATCATTGCGAAGGAGGTGGCGTGCCCCTGTCCGTGCGACGAGGTGCCCACCCGGATGGTGGCGGTCCCGTCCTCGTGCACGTCGACCCGGCCGTACTCCTCGGAACCCCGGCCCGCCGTGACCTCCACGTACACCGAGACCCCGATCCCGAGCGCGAGGCGGTCGCCCCGTTCCCGGCGGGCCGCCTGCTCGCGGCGGAGCTCCTCGTAGCCCGCCACCCGGAGCGCCTCGTCGAGCGCCCGCTCGTAGTCCCCGCTGTCGTAGTCGGCACCCATGAGCGAGGTCATCGGGAAACTGTCGCGGGGGAGGAGGTTGCGCCGTCGGAGCTCGACCGGGTCGATGCCGAGCTCGTCGGCGGCGACGTCCATTGTCCGCTCGAGGAACTCGGCCGCCTCGGGCCGACCGGCTCCCCGGAACGCGCCCATCGGGGTGGTGTTGGTCATCACCGCGGCGACGTCGTAGCGGATGGTGGGGATCTTGTAGACGCCCTGGGCCATCATGCGGGTCGGGCCCATCGCGAGCACCCCCCCGAAGCCGGCGTAGGCGCCGGCGTCGGAGACCACCCGCACCCGCATCCCCGTGATGCGGCCGTGGTCGTCGAAGCCGAGCTCGACGTAGTCGACTTGCCCGCGCCCGTGGGGCATCGCGACGAGGTTCTCGGACCGGCTCTCGACCCAGGTCACCGGGCGGCCGAGGCGCAGCGCGGCCGTGGCCACGACCAGGTGCTCGGCCGTGATGCCCGCCTTGGCCCCGAACCCGCCGCCGACGTGTGGGGTGATCACCCGGACCCGGTCGGGGTCGAGGGCGAGGAGCCGGCACAAGGTGCCGTGGAACATGTGGGGCATCTGGGTGGACACCGATACGGTCAGGTCGTGGCCGTTGCCGTCGTCACCGGGGACCACCGCGATGGCGTTGCCCTCCATGGGCACCACCGCGACCCGCTGGTTGTCGACACGGACTCGGACCACATGGCTCGCCCCCTCGAGCGGGTCTGAGGCGTCGCCGTCGCGGAACCCCGCCGCGACGTTGGTGCCCATGGTTTCCATCTGCAGCGGCGCGTCCTCTTCGAGAGCGGCCTCGGCGCTCGTCACCGCCGGGAGTGGGGAGTAGTCGACCATCACGAGTTCGGCGGCGTCGGCGGCGGCCGACGCCGACTCGGCGACCACCACTGCGACCGGTTCGCCGACGAAGCGGACCTTGTCGGTCGCGAGCGGCGGCCGGGCGCACGCCTCGTTCAGCACGAAGAAGGCGTGATAAGGGGCGATGCCGAGGTCGGCGGCGGCGAACGCCCCCACGACCCCGGGGAAGTCGGCCGCGGCGGCGAGATCGACCGAGTCGATGCGGGCGTGGGCCATGGGCGACCGGACGAAGGCCGCGTAGGTCATGCCGGGGACCCGGAGGTTGCCGACGTAGGTCCCCTCGCCCCTCAGGAGCTCAGGGTCCTCGACGCGGAGGACCCGTGTTCCGAGGATCGAGCCGGGCATTCGCCCGACCATACCGGAACGCCCGATTGGTGCCCGGAGGCGCCCACCGGTGGGACCTCCGCCTCTGGTGGGCGACCAGGGCCGGCGCCCATACTCGGATGAGCGGCCGGTCCGTCCCGGAGGGAGGTCGACATGTCCGAGATGACGAAGGAGAGGGTCGACATCGAACCGACGGATGCGGGCCCGGCCGACCGGGTGCGACGGAGCGCGATCGCGCAGATAGAGCGCCGACGCCACTTCCGGCTCGAGGTGGTGGCGTCGGCGATGGGCATAGCGATCGTGGTCGCGATCTGGGCGATCACCGAGTACCACAACGCCGGAGGCTGGCCGGTCCACGGCTTCAGCCAGAGCTCGGGGATCCACGACGTGTGGAACATGTGGATTCTGTATCCCGTGCTCGGCTGGGTGCTGATCGTGGCGGCCCGGGCGTGGTCCATCTACGGCGCCCACCCGATCTCCGAAGACGAGATCCAAAGGGAGATCGAGCGCCAGTCGGGGGGGTCGCATCCCCGACCCGCCTGAGGGCGCCGGGCAAACTCGTGCCACCTGGCGGGCTGGCCGTCGGGACGTTTCGACTCGAAGGGGGCGGCACCGTGGGGAACTTCATGAGGCTGGTGTCGGCGGGGCCGATGTTCTTCGTCAGCGCATGGCTCTTGATGCTGTTCGCTGGCGTCGTCGACACCGACGTGGGCATCCGGCCATTCGGTTACGGGACCGCCATGGTCGTGACCATCGCGCTGTGGCTCGCGGTGGCCCCCGCGATCGGTGCGGTGGCCCGGTCGGTCAAGCAGAAGAAGTGACCTGACGGGCGCCCCGCCGGCGTTATCCGGTGGGGGCGTCCGGCGGGTGGGGGACCGCCACACCGAGGGAGCGCAGGAGGCTCCGCACGGTCTCCGCGCTCACCTGCCAGCGGTCCTCCCGGTGCACGACCAACCCGTGGCTCGAGGGGCGAAGGACGCCGATGATCGTGCGGAATTCGACGGCCGCGTGGAACGCGTCGATGAAGCGGACACGGTCGAGGACCGTATCGGTCACCGCCCCCGGGAACCTGGTCGCGGCAAGGACCCAGAACGGCTCGAGCTCGTCGAACTCCTCGATCGCCGCGGCCCGCTCGGCCAGGGACGACGACGCGCAGAAGGCGTGGTCGAGCGTCCGAGCGATCTCGTCGACCGCGTCAGCCTGCGGTGACTCGCCGAACACCCGCGGGCGGAGGAACACCTCGTGGCGGGAAGGCTCCGCCTCGGCGAGAGCGTCGTGGGCGGCGGCGACGCAGTCCGAGCAGATGGCGGTGTCCCCGATCGACACGAAATGCGCGGCCTCGAACGTGTCGCGCCCACAGAACGAGCATCGTCCGATCGGCGGCGGCATGCCGAGCACACGACTGACCGGCTGGGCCGGACGGGCGAGCCCGGTGATCTGGTCAACCACCCCGGCTCCCGCGCGTCCGGACATGGACCGGATGACCTCCTGGCGGACGCGCCCGAGGTCGCCGGCCAGGCGGGTGAGGACCTGGGCGGCCACTCCCTCTCCCTCGCGGACCAGCCCCAGGAGCAGGTGCTCGGTGCCGATGGAGCGGTGCCCGAGCTGGACCGCCTCGCGGAGCGAGAGCTCGAGCACCTTCTTCGCGCGCGGGGTGAACGGAGGGGCCATCGGCGGACCGGGCGGCCCCCCGCCGACGATTGCGAGCACCTCGTCGCGCACCCGGTCGACGGTGATCCCCAGCGCGCCCAGGGCCTTGGCGGCGACACCCTCCCCCTCCCGGGCCAGCCCCAAGAGGAGGTGCTCGGTGCCGATGAACCCGTGGTTGAGCTGACGACCCTCCTCTTGTGCCAGCACCAGCACATGACGGGCCCGGTCGGTGAAGCGCTCGAACGTCCCTCCATCATCGCACCCGGCGGTGATGACGAGGGCGGCCACGTCGGGAGCTGCCCGGGGGGTCCCGGTAGCCTCGTGGCTCGTGACCGACCCCGCGGAGTCGGAGCTGGCTCCGCCCCCGGCGCAGCTGGCGCGGCGGCGGTTGCTCGCCCGTCACGCGGTCGGGTCGGGGATCGAGGTCGGGCCGGGCCACCAGCCGTTCGAGCTGCCGTTCCCCGGGGCCCGGGCGAGGTTCGTGGATCGCTGGCAGCCCGAGGAGAACCGCCGGCTCTTCCCCGAACTCGGCGCCGACGCGCCGTTCCCGGTGCCCGACATCGTGGCCGACTTCGACACCGACCGTCTGGGTCCGGTCCCCGATGCGAGCCAGGACTTCGTGATCTGCAGTCACGTGCTCGAGCACCTCGCCGAACCGATCGGCTTCCTCGTCGAGATCCATCGGGTGCTCCGTCCCGGCGGAGTGGCCGTCGTCCTGCTCCCGAACCGGCACCGGACCTTTGACCGCGACCGGGCGCCGACCCCCCTCAAGCACCTCGTGGCCGAGCATGAGGCCGGGATCACCGAGGTCGACGACGCCCACCTCGTCGAGTGCCTGGCCCACACCATCGGCCTCCCCGACGACCAGGCGGAGCTGCCCGAGCTCCTCGAGCTCCATCGGCACCGGTCGCTCCATGTCCACTGCTGGGACGAGGACGAGTTCTTCCCGGTGCTCCGGTACGGCGTCGAAGACTTGTCGATGCGATGGGAGTTCGTCGACGGGCTCCTCACCGACGAGGCGGGCCCGGGCGGGTTCGAGTTCGGATTCGTCCTCCGGCGGTCCGAGACCGATCTCGGGGCCTCCGTCCTGGCCGAGCGCCTGGAGCGTTCCTGGGTCGCGTGGCGCGAGGCGAGGCTGGCCGAGATCGAGGAGCGGACCCGACTTGCCTCGCTCGCCTCCGAGATCGAGGGGCTGCGGCGCCGGGTGGCCGACCAGGAGGTCTCGCTCTCCCGGCTCCACCGCACGGTCGAGTACCGCGCCTACCGGTTGCTCAGGCGGATCACGGGCCGGTCAGCCCGATGAGCCGGCCGATTGGATGAGGTCGTCGAAGCTCGCGACCTGGTCGGCCGGTGGGGCCGAGATGGACACGGACTCGCCGTAGTCGGAGTAGTCGGCCTCGCCCTGCACCGTGAAGGTATGGGACTCCACCGTCTCGGTGATCGAGTTGGTCGTGCGGCGCAGGAGTCCCGACCCGTCGATGTAGACGGCGTTCGTGAGGTTGCCGAGCGACACGCCCTGGGAGACGGCCTGGCGCATCCAGGCCGGGAGGTTCGGGTCCTGTAGCTCGCTCTCGACTGCGGCCGGGTTGATGTCGATCTCATAACCCTGCACCGCCACTCCGTCGATCGTGGAGGATCCGAGGGGGAGCACCGTGTTCCCCTGCTGGGCGAGCAGGTGGAGCATCGACACCGGGTTGTTGCCTGGCCCACCCGGGAGGGCGTTGGTGCCCGCCGCCTTCGCCAGCTCGGTCAGGTCGAGCGAGACCCACGACTTCCCGGGCAGGACGTCGGAGATCTGCGGGATCTGCACATAGATCGTGTCGCCCACGTAGACGTAGCTGATGGTCTCGCTCTGGCCGCCGGCGTTGATGGTCGCCTGGAGTTGCATCGCGTTGTTGGCGAAGTCGATGTCGCCCGAGCCGGTCATCGTGAACGAAGCGGCCCCCGAGCCGGTCTCGGTCATGGACACGTGCGCCGTGCTGGCCGCGAACGAGGTGTCGACGGCGTCGATCACCGCCGCCTGGGCGCCGTTGTTCGACCCCGATCCCCCCGGACCGACGGCGTCGAGGACGCCGCCGGCGATCAGGAGCACGACGACCAGGGCGGCGAGCAGGGGGATCGGCTGGCGAAACCGGTGGGGACCCCGCTTTGCGTGCACCGACCAGCTTGGAATCGGCTCGGCCGGCGCGGGAGGGGCACCGAAGCCCCAGCTCGCGCCGGGCGCGCCCGGGCCGGTCCAGGGGCCGGGTGGGGGCTCCGGGGGACGGCGCACCGGACCAAACTAACGCCCGGCGGCGACCGGAAGTGACCATTCACCACCGATTGGTCACTCTCCGCGTTCGGACGACGGGTCGAGGTTGCGGTTCGATCAGGACGGGCGGGTTGGTTCCTCCGTCACGATTCGGGTCACCGCAGCGCACCTCGCCCCACACGGGCAGACCGTTGGAACCGGTGTCCTCGGCGGCCCGGGCGAGGGCGACGCCCCCGCGCCGGGTTGGCAAGTCGAAACGGCGGGAGGGAGGGCCCGAATCGAGTCTCGAGTCTCGCCGGTGGCCGCGCCCGGGCCCAGCTGACAGCGTGGGCCATTCAACCGAGGAGGGAGCCGCGTGCCCAAGACCCACGAGATTCGCCTCGACCGGCGCAAGGTGCTGCGCGACGAGCCGGCGACGGGGCACAACCGCTGGCATCCCGACATCGCGCCGGTGCTGCGATGTGCCCCCGGCGATCGCGTCGTCTTCGAGATGCGCGACGCGTTGGACGCGCAGTTCGGGCCGGAGGCCGGTCCCGACGCGGTCTCCTCCGTCGACCTCAACCTCGTGCACCCGCTCACGGGACCGGTCTTCGTCGAGGGCGCCGAGCCGGGTGACCTGCTCGAGGTGCGCATCCTCGAGCTCGAGCCCGACCCCTACGGGTTCAGCGCCCAGATCCCCGGCTTCGGCTTCCTGCGAGACGAGTTCCCCGACCCGTTCCTCGTCCAGTGGACCATCGCGGACGGTGTGGCCACCTCGGAGCAGATCCCCCGGGCCACCATCCCCGGCGCGCCGTTCCCCGGCATCGTCGGCCTCGCGCCGAGCCGCGAGCTGCTCGAGCGCATCGTCCGGCGAGAGCAGGCCGACCTCGAGCGGGGCGGTGCGGTGACCCCCCCGGACGCCGCCGGGGCGGTGCCGACCGACCCCGAGATCGCCTCCGAAGCCCTGCGCACCATCGCGCCACACGAGGTCGGCGGCAACATCGACATCAAGCACCTGACGGCGGGGTCCTCGCTGTTCCTGCCGGTCTCGGCGCCGGGGGCGCTCCTCTCCGCGGGCGATGCCCACTTCGCCCAGGGCGACGGCGAGGCGTGCGGGACTGCGATCGAGATGGGCGGCACGCTGCACGTCGAGGTGCACCTGCACAAGGGGAGGGCCCGGGACCGTTCGGTCGTGGCCCCGCAGTTCGCCGGAGAGCGCCTCGCCGCCCTCCCCGGGCGCTACGCCGCGACCACGGGCCTGTCGGTGACGGGGGCGGGGGAGAGCCGGGCCGAGGACCTCGGGCTGGCCGCCCGGAACGCGCTGCTCGCCATGATCGACCATCTCGGCTCGGAGTACGGCTACTCGCGCCAGCAGGCCTATGCATTGTGCAGCGTCGCGGTCGATCTCCAGGTCAGCCAGGTCGTCGACGTGCCGAACTTCATCGTCTCAGCGGTGCTCCCGCTGGCGATCTTCGACGACGCCTGAGGTGGCCGACCTGGACCCCTCCGAGGCGCTCACCGGACGGGGCCAGCGCGACAACTACGCGACCCCCGCCAACCTTCTCCGGCGACAGGCCCTGTTCGCGTTCAGGGACCCCGAGCAGTCGAGCGGCGGCTCCCCGCTGGCCCGGATCGAGTGGACCGGCACCGAGAGGGTCCTCGACGCCGGCTGTGGCGACGGGTTGTGGACGCGGGCGCTCCAGGATACCCACGGGGTGGCGTCGGTCGTCGGGCTGGATCTCTCCTCCGGGATGCTCGCCGGGACACGGCGCTCGCTCGGGGAGTCGGCCGGGCTCGTGGCCGGCGATGTGCGGCGGCTGCCGTTCCGCGACGCCTGCTTCGACGCGGTGCTCTGCTTCTGGATGCTCTACCACGTCGATGATCCCGTCGTCGCGCTAGGTGAGTTCCACCGCGTGCTCCGTCCGGGCGGTCATCTGATCGTGACGACCAACAGCACCGCGCCGAGAGCCCTCGACGAGCTCATCGGCGAGGCGCTCGAAGAGGTGACCGGACAACGGCGCGACCACTGGCTCCCGCCCTTCGGCTTCGCTGCCGAGAACGGAGCCGCGATCATCGCGGCCGTCTTCGGGGAGACGGCCGCCGAAGAAATCGCGCACGCCTTCTCGGTCCCCGAGGTGGGCCCGTTGCTCGGGGTCATGGAAAGCCTGCGCGGCCCTATCGAGCTCTTTGTCGGCGAGACGCCCGACTGGACGGCGGTCGAGGAGGCCGCGACCCGGCGGCTCGAGGAATCGATCGCCGCGAACGGCCCGTTCCGCACCGAGATCCGCTCGGTGTCGTTCCTCGCGATCCGCTGAGGGTCGCCTCCCGCTACGGCAGGAGCTCCGCGCTGTCGAGGTCGAGGGCGGCCGAGAAGCAGCGCTGGCCCATGAGCTCCACCAGCTCCCGGCCGCGCTCGTTCGCCGGGTCCATCGACCCGCCGGCGGTGACCGGGTAGACGGTCGTCGAGAGCACGGTTTGGCGGTAGTGGGTCCACGCCCGGTCGAACGGGTAGCCCTCGATGCCGCCGCCCGGGCCGGCCCCGAGACCGGTGGCGACGGCGTCGTACCAGCTGCGGAGGAGGTCGGCCTCGTGGGCCCGCCGGGTCTCGACGTCGAGGGACTGGCACAGGAAGTAGCCGACGTCGGAGACGGCCGGGCCCCGGTAGCTGATCTGCCAGTCGAGAAGCGCGACCCGGTCGCGTTGCTCGGCGCGGTCGTCGAAGAGGAGGTTGTCGAGCCGGAAGTCCCCGTGGCAGACCGTGGGGGGAGCCTCGTTGGTCGCCTGGCGCACCAGTGTCTCGAACACCGCCTGGACCTGCTCGCCCACCTCGACCGCCCCCTCGGGCAGCGCGTGGCCGAAGAGCTCGAGGAACCTCGGCCACGACTGGCGGTACTGCTCCCCGGCGGCCAGGTTGATGGGATCGTCGAGCCGGGGCATCCAGTCGAGGCTGTCCAGCTCGGGGGTGTCCCACCAGGCGGCGTGGAGGCCGGCCAGCGCGAGGAGGCTCTGCTCGGCCCGTTCGGGCCCGGCCCCGGCCACCTGGCTCATGCTGGTCCGCTGGCCCATGTCCTCGAGGAGCAGGCCGAAGCGGTCGGCCTCCACGTCGACGTGGCTCCAGTAACAGACCGGCACGCGGACCGGGAGCTTGCCAGCGATCTGCTGGTAGAAGCGGCCCTCCCGCTCGTAGAACTTGAAGTGGTTGCCGATGGCGCGGTTCTCCGGGTACTGGGAGGGCAGCTTCACGACGACGCTGCCGGGGGCGCCCGCCGCGTTCCCCCGGTATCGGAGGGCCAGGCGGGCCAGCTGGCCGACGATGCCGACGCCGACGCCGATCTCCTCGTGCTCGACCTCCTCGACCGAGGTGTCGGTGCCGATGACTCCCGCGTCGCGGAGGACCTCGGTCACGAACTCCGGCCCGGCGGCCGCGGTGGTCTCTGGGTGCTGCATGGCTCCCCCCAATGTTGTCGCCGCTGCTCAGCCCTTCTCGGCGACGTCCTCGTAGCGGGCCACGGTGAAGGCGACGACCACCGGGACGTCGCATGCGAACACCACCAGCGTGAGGAGGAGCACCGCGAGGGTCGCCCCTCTCGTGTGGTCATAGATGAAGACGAACGCCAGCACCCCGGCGATCACCAGATAGGCCACGAGCGCCCATCGGGCCACGAGGAAGAAGGTGTGCCACGCGAACGGCCGGATCCGGACCAGCAGCGCCAACGAGACGAGCGAGAGCGCCCCACCGGCGATCAGCAGTCCGACCGCCGGCCCGAGCGGCGGGTGCCGCGGCAGGTGGGCCGCGAGGTAGATCCCGCCCGAGAGCATGAGGGCCACCGACGCCACGGTGAGCTCGGCGACCGGCGGGAACCGTCGTTCGAGCACGGGCGGGACGTCTCCTCCGGGAAGCGTGCTCACGCCGTGGCCAGCCTGGTCATGATCACGAGGGTCGCCACCTGCATGGCCCCCGTGATGCCGGCCGTGAAGATGAACCGGCGCATCAGCCGGGCGATGACCTCGCCGTTCGGGACCGGCTTGCGCAGCTCGAAGAGCACCGCCACGTTGGCCGGCTCGAGCACCCCGAGCGCGATGACCGCCATCACGGCGACGACGATGAACGACGCGACGACCCAGCCGTGGTGGGAGTAGCTCGCGTTCAGGTCGCCGAGATGGCGGGCGAGCTGCCACCCGGCGGCGAGCGTGCAGGTCACGAGCGTCGGCATAATGAGGAGCATCTTCGGCATGAATCGGGTCGTGAACTCGACCCGGGCCGGGATCGACAGCCGGCCGAGGATCGGGCCGATCACGAACCCGAGGAAGAGGTCGAGCGCCGTCCAGACGCCCCCTCCGACGATGTGGAAGAAGTCGACGGCCCAGAGCTGATTCGCGCCGATGGCCGCGACGAGGCCGGCTAGGACCACGCCGACGATCGGCAGTCCGCGCATCGGGACGATCTGGAACGGTCGGGCCGGCGCGCCCGGCTCCGACTCCACCACCGGTGGTGCGACCAGGACGTCATGGGTGATATCGGTCATGGGGTCCCCCGTTACCGCTGACCGTTCGTGCCGACGGCAGCGTAGTGGCGATGGAGGCGCACGATCGGGGTTCTCGGCGCCTTCACCCTCATGGCTCCGGCGACATGAAGGCGAGGGGAACGGTCGACCCGGCCGAGCGGTCCAGGGTGGCGATCCGCCGGCCCGGCTGGACGGCGTCCTTGGCCGGCCGGAGCCGGTCGCCCAGGAAGGCCGCCGTGGCGTCGAGATCGGCACACGTGAAAGCGAGCCCGTAGAACCGGGCGGGCCCCGGACGGCCCGGTCCCGGCGACCCCACCACCTCGGCGATGGTCTCGCCGAGCAGGAAGAAGGCCTGCTGGCTCGGTCGGTCGTCGGTGCCCGCCTCGCGCACCCGGCGGAGCCGGATGCCGGCCGCCTCGAAGGCCTGCACCGTCCGCTCGAGGTCGGGGGTCCCGATCACGATGTGGTCGAGGGCGATGACCCCGTTCGGGTGGGACGGGGTCGGCTGGGGGCTCGTCGGAGAACCGGTCCCGAGAGGGAGCTCGGTGAGCCCGTCGGCCCCGCGCAGCGTCCAGGCGCTGACGCCGTCGTCGGGCCCGCCGAGGTCGTGCCGGATCGAGCTGATCCAGCTCGATCCTTCCTCGACCGTGAAGCCGAGCCGTTCCCAGAGCTCGGCGGGGTCACCGATCGAGAGCGAGGCGATCTCGGCCACGGCCTCACGGTACCGAACCGCGTGTCCGCCTTCCCACCCCGTGACCGGGCGCGCCATGCTGACCGGGTGCTGATCCGGGACGCCGAGCCGGGCGACTGGCCGGGGATCTGGTCGTTCTTCGCGCCGATCGTCGCAGCGGCTGAGACCTACTGCTACGACCCGCAGATGTCGAGCGACGCGGCCCGCACGCTGTGGTTGGCGCCGCCCCCGTCGCAGACCGTCGTGGCGCTGGAGGCCGGCGAGGTGGTGGGGACCGCCCGGATGTACCCGAACCAGCAGGGTCCCGGCCGCCATGTCGCCAGTGCCAGCTTTATGGTCGACCCCGCACGGTCGCGCCGGGGGGTCGGGCGCGCCCTCGGCGAATACGTCATCGATCGGGCCGGTCGCGAGGGCTTCCGGGCCGTGCAGTTCAACGCCGTGGTCGAGTCGAACACGGGGGCGGTCGCGCTGTGGCGGTCGCTCGGCTTCGAGGTACTCGCGACCGTGCCCGAGGCCTTCGCCCACCCGGTGCTCGGCGAGGTGGGCTTGCACATCATGTACCGCCGCCTCTGAGGCGGCGGCGCCCTCAGCGCTCCGCGCCGACCGACAGCGCCGATTGACCGGGATCGGATCTCGCCGCCGCCGACGGCTTCGCGCCGCGGGTCCCGAGGAAGGATCCGACGAGGACGAGCGGGACCCCGATCGCGAGCCCGGTCGAGAAGTGCTCGTGGAGGATGAGGATCCCGAGGACCAACGCGACCGCCGGGTTGATGTAGGTGATCACGGTGGCCCGAGCCGGCCCCACCTCCCCGATGAGGGCGAAGTAGATCAAGAACGCGATCCCGGTGCACACCACGATCAGGAGCACGACCGAGGTGATCTCCTCGGGCGAGACGTGGTGCGGCAGGTGGGTCAGACCGACCGGCGCGTAGCCGACTCCGGCGAGGACGAGTGACGCGCCCACCGTCACCATCGCGGGCACCTCGCTCAGCCGGGTGACGACGACGAAGGGGCCGAGCGCGTAGCAGACCGCTACCGCCAAGACCTCCACCACCGCCAGCACGTCCGGCCCGTGGACGTCGACTCCGACGATCACCGCGACGCCGCCGAACCCGATCGCCAGACCCCCCAGGCGGCGCCACCCCGGCGGGCCCTCGTGGCGGGTCGCCCACGCGAAGACGAGCGCGATGAGCGGGACGGTGGCGATGAGGAGACCCGAGAGCGAGCTCGTGAGCCGCTGCTCGGCCCGGGACAAGAGGAGCCAGGGAACGGCCACCTCGATCACGGTGTACGCGACCAGCGGGAACCAGTACTTGCGGAGCGCGAGCAGGTGCTCTCGGCGCACGAGGACCGGCAGGAAGGCGACCCCCGCCACCGCGGTGCGGAAGAAGACGAGCGTGGGTGGCGAGATATCCCGGACCGCGATGCGGATGAGCAGGTAGGGGACGCCCCAGATGACGCTGAGCGCGGCAAACAACACCAAGCCGCGCCTCGACATTTGCCCAAGAATAGGGGAGCCCCGACCGGTGCCGGCGGGGTCCCGGGGGCGGGCGGGAGTGCATCGCGCAAGGCCCGCAATGATCGGTGCGCGCGGGATCGTCCACGGATATATTTCGCCCGTCCGAGGCCGTTGACCCAACGGGAGAGGGGGAGCGCGCTGGTCCGCCGGAGCGGACCGCTCGATCGGGACGTCGCGGCGATCGGACGGACTTGCGTGGCCCGGGCCCGGCAGGGTCCGGCGCTCAGCACCAAACCTTGGGGGGTACAACATGGCAGTCACCGAAGCGCCTGCGCCCGCACCGCGGAGCCAGGCGTACGACGAGGGGCTGAAGCGAGACGTCGGTCTCCTCGGTCTGATGTGGGCCTCCGAAGGGTCCATCATCGGGTCGGGCTGGCTGTTCGGCGCGCTGGCCGCGCTGATCGCGGCGGGTCCCTCGGCCCTGCTCGGCTGGGTCCTGGCCTCGGGGATCGTCATCGTCCTCGCGCTCGTGCACGCGGAGCTCGGCGGGCTGTTCCCGGTGTCGGGAGGCACCAGCCGGTACCCGCACTACGCGTTCGGAAGCCTGGCCGGGGCGACGTTCGGCTGGTTCGCCTACATCCAGGCGGCCACGGTCGCCCCGATCGAGGTGTTGGCGACCATCCAGTACTTCTCGATCGTCTCGTGGGCCCACAGCTGGTACAAGCCACCGGCCCCCGGGGCGCTCCTCGGCACCCTGAGCGGCTGGGGCATCTTCGCGGCCGTCGTCCTGATGATCTTCTTCGTGATCGTCAACCTGATCGGCATCCGGTGGCTCGCCAACCTCAACACCGGAATCACCTCCTGGAAGGTGGCGGTCCCGGCGCTCGTGGTCATCGTGCTGCTCTTCACCCACTTCCACTCGGGCAACTTCACCGCGGGAGGCGGGTTCTGGCACCCGGGCGGCACCAACAGCGCGGCCCAGGCCATCTTCAGGGCGTTGCCGGGAGCGGGCATCGTGTTCGCGTTGCTCGGGTTCGAGCAGGCGGTCCAACTCGGAGGGGAGAGCGCCAACCCCCAGCGCGACCTCCCGCGAGCGGTCATCGGCTCGATCCTCATCGGGGCCGTCCTGTACATCCTGCTCCAGCTGGTCTTCATCGCCGGCCTCAACCCGGCGACCATCGCCCACTACCACACCTGGTCACAGCTCGGGTCCGACACCGCCCTCGGCGCCGGGCCCTTCTACACCCTCCTCAAGGTGGCGGGGCTGGCCTGGCTGGCCTGGATCATCCGGATCGACGCGGTGGTCTCACCCGGTGGCACCGGTCTCATCTACCTGACCTCGTCCTCCCGGCTGAGCTTCGGGATGAGCAGGAACGGCCTCGTGCCGAAGGTGATGGAGAAGACCCAGCCGCGGACGAAGGTCCCGGCCATCGGTGTGGTCGTCTCGGCGGTCGTCGGGCTGCTCTTCCTCCTGCCGTTCCCGAGCTGGGCGTCGCTGGTCAACATCGTCACCGGGGCGTCGGTGCTCATGTACGCCGCGGCACCGCTCGCCCTGGGCGCCCTGCGCAAGAGCAAGCCGAACCTGCCGCGGTCCTACCGCCTGCCAGGCGGCAAGATCACCGCGGCGATCGCGTTCTTCCTAGCCAACGCCATCGTCTACTGGTCGGGCTGGAACACGGTGTCGCTGCTCATGGGGGTGCTGCTCATCGGCTACCTCGTCATGTGGTTGTCCTCGGCCCTGCACCTGAACGACAAGATGCCGAAGATCGACTGGACCGCTTCGATCTGGATCTTCCCGTACATGGCCGGCATGACGCTGATCTCGTACTTCGGGAACTTCGGGCTGCCCGCACCCAACAGCGGCCTCTTCGGTCTCAGCCGGTTGCACAACGTGATCATCGGCGGGTCCGGCGACCTTCCCTTCTGGTACGACATGCTCGTCCTTGCCTTCCTCAGCTTCGGCATCTACCTCCTGGCGATGTGGAAGGCGGCGCCCGAGGCGAAGGTCGACGAGAACATCGCCGGCGTCTTCGTCGAGGACAGCTTCATCGAGACCGTCCACGGCGTCTGAATCGAACACCGGCCGGCCCTCGGGCCGAGCCCGGGCAAAGGGGATTCCACAGCGAGGGGGCCGCGAGGCCCCCTCGCTGTCGTCCGGAACGCCGCTGACCCGAACCCCTCAGGGGTGGGCGCGGCCGGCTGGCGTGAGGGCGCGGTGGGGCTCGTTCGGGAGACTGCGGGGACTCAGGTGGTCGGCGTGCTCAGGCCGCAGCGGGTCCCGAAGTAGCCGTCAAGCGTCGCGGAGGCCGCCTCGACCTTCGGGTTTGTCCCGAGCGCGGTGAACGCCGACTCCAGCTGGCTCAGGCTGTTCGCATGCTGGACCGACGTCTTCAGCCCGCTGAAGGCGTGGGAGAGGGTGTTGAAGGCGGCGCGCACGTTGCTCGGCAGGCCGCCGAGGAAACTACCGAAGCGGGAGATCGCCGAGCTGAGCGTGTTCAGGTCGGCGAGGACGGCCACCTTGATCTTGCCGAGGTTCCCCGACGCGAAGGCGGACTCGAGCGACGTCGAGAGCTTGGTCGCCTGCGACTGTTCCTTGGTGAGGGCCCCGCAGGTGCCGGCCTTGAGCCCGGTCGAGTGTTTGGCCGCCCCGGCCTCGACCGTGGCGATCGGGGCCACCCCGAGTGACAACCCGATTGTGAGGGCACCGACCCCCAGACCAACACGACGCAGGAACATGTGCTCCACCTCCACCCAGGCCGGCGAGCCTATCTGCGCAGCCCGGGTGGAAGCGGAACCCCTGGTGGGGCTGGGTGTCGTCGTTCAGAGCTGCCCGAGGTAGAAGCGGGTGCCCTGGGCGTCGGCGCACTCGGCGGTGACGCCGTAGGGCTGGGCGGCGGGATCGGTCGAGGTCCCGCCCTTCGAGCGTACGGCCGCCACCGCGGCGTCGATGTCGTCGACCCGGTACATCGGCACGGTGGTTGTCGCGTCGTGCCCGCCCGAGATCCCGACCGCCGGTGCCACGCCGGCCGCCACCCATCCGTCCTCGACGCGGCCGGGGGCGAAGTCCCACCCGAGGACCTCGGCGTAAAAGGCGCGGGTGCGAGCGGAGTCGGGCACCTCCATGGTGATGTAGGCGAGGTCCCCGTGACGCCCGCCGTGTTCGGCCGGGGCCGCGCCGACCGACACGCCGCCCGGCGGCGTGAAGAGGGCGAACTGCACGCCCTGGTCGTCGACGCACTCAGCGATCAGCCCGGAGGGCTCCTCGGTGGGCTCGGCGGCGGTCCCGCCGGCCCGGCGCACCCGTTCGATCCCGTCGTCCACCGAGTCCACCGCGAAGCAGAGGAAGAGCGTGTGGGTGCCGGGCACGCTCCACAGGCCGTGGTGGAGGCTCTGGCCCTCCACCTGGCGGCCCCCCGGACCGCTGGCCGGCCCGTAGTGCCAGCCGAGCACCTCGGCGAAGAACTCCGATGCGGCGATCGCGTCGGGCACCCATAGCGAGACGTAGCCCACGTCGCCGTGACGGGGGCCGCCGTGGTCGTCGACGGGCAGCTGGGTCATGGTTGCTCCCTTCGGTTGGGCGAGGGCCCGCTCGACGCGGGTGCGAAGGCGGGCCCCGAAGATCGGGTCCGGGTCGAGGGGGGTGTCGGGGAGTCGCATCTGCTCGAAGGGGTCAGGCATCGGACTCCTCCTGGAGATAGCTCCGGCGGAACGCATTGCGGGCCCGCACGAGCAGGGCCTCGGTGGCGTGCACGGTCCGGGAGAGGTGGGCGGCGACCGCCGGGACCGGGAGGTCGTCGAGATAGCGCAGGGTGAGTGCGGCCCGATGGGGAGCGCTGAGCCGCTCGAGAACCTCGCGCACCTGCGCGGCGTCGAGCTCGGCGTCCCAGGGGTCCTCCGGCTCCGGCCGGTCGTCGGCGAGGACCCGAAGGCGTCGCTCGTCTCGCCCCTGGCGTCGCCAGTGGTCGACCAGCTTGTGGCGGGCCACCCCGATGATCCACGGCATCGAGACGACGGTGGCCCGGTCGCTCCGGGCCGCCGCCACGGCCGCCATGAACGTCTCGGAGGTGAGGTCCTCGACGAGGCTCCTCGGTCCGCACCGCATCGCCAGGTAGCCGTAGACCTGGGGGAGCGCGTCGTCGTAGAAGTCGAGGAACGAGCCGGCCGGGTCCCCGTCGAGCACCGAGGGCGTTCCCATACCCCTATCGTCGCTCGCGGCCCCGGCGCTCCGACGGGCCAGCGGAGAAATTTTCGCTCCGAGAGCCGGCCGGCGATCGGCCTAGCGTGGCGCCGTGACCGCGTGTGCCGAGTGCGGCTTCGACTACGAGGAGCTCCCGGTGCCCGAGGTCGGAGCCGCGCTCCGGGGGTGCGGCCAGGCCTTCCGCGACGCGCTGGGGGAGACCGACGGCGAGGCCGCCGCGACCCGGCCGGAACCCACGGTCTGGTCGGCCCTCGAGTACGCCTGTCATCTCCGCGACGTCCTCCTCGTCCAGCGGGACCGGCTGGTGCTCGCCCAGGTCCGCGAGCGCCCCGAGCTCGCCCCGATGTCGAGCGAGGAGCGGGTGGCCATCTGCCGCTACGACGCCCAGCCGCTCACCGAGGTCCTCGAGCAGCTCTCGATGGCGGCCGAGCTGTGGCGCGCTGGCGTTCGAAGGGCTGGACGAGGCCGGCCTCGCCCGCGAGCTCGTCTACAACTTCCCCGAGCCGGTGCTCCGGACCGTCGGCTGGATGGGCGTGCACACGGTGCACGAAGGGGTGCACCACCTGGCCGACGCCGACCGCGTGCTCGCCCGGGTCCGAGACCTGGCCGGGGCGGCGCCCGGCCCCGGGACGGCCGCGGGGTGAGCAATGCCTGAGGGCGACCTGAACGAGGCCGGGAAGGGCGGGTCGGATCCGCAGGTCCCCGGGAACGAGGCCGAGCTCGAGGCCGAGTGGGGTGAGCGGGCCCGCACCGAGCCGCGCTGGCCGGCCTCGCTGGCGGTAGCGGTGGCGATCGGGCTGCAGGTGGTGCTGCCCGATCGGTTGATCCTCGGGCCCCGCTGGGTCATCCCCACCCTGGAGGGCGCGTTCGGCCTCGCCCTCTTCCTGGCCAGCCCGCAACGGCACGGGCGCGAGACGGCGCGGGTGCGCGGGCTCTCGATCGGGCTGATCGCGCTCATCAACGCGGCCAACCTGGTGTCGCTCGGCTATCTCGTCAACGCGCTGGTGGCGACGCACCCGGTCGGGGGCAAGACGCTGATCTTCTCGGCGGTGCCGGTGTGGATCACCAACATCATCGTGTTCGGGCTGTGGTTCTGGGAACTCGATCGGGGCGGCCCCGCCGCCCGGGTGCAGCGACACCACCGGGAGCCCGACTTCCTGTTCCCCCAGATGACCGCCCGCGGGGCGAGCGACCGCCGCTGGTCACCGACCTTCCTCGACTACCTCTACACGTCCTTCACGAACGTCACCGCGTTCAGTCCCACCGACACGATGCCGCTGACCGCCTGGGCGAAGCTCCTCATGATGGTCCAGTCGCTGGCGTCGCTGCTCACTCTCGGCCTCGTGATCTCCCGGGCGGTCAACATCCTCTGAGGGGCACCGACGCGCTCAGAGGGGCGCGGGGGAGCGCAGGCCGATCGACTCCTGCAGCGTGATGGCCGCGCCGAGCAGCTCGAGGTCGCAGCCGCCGGGGCCGATCAGGGAGACCCCGACCGGCAGCTCGCTGCGGCCGCCCACCCCGGCGGGGAACGAGACCACCGGGAACCCGGTCCAGTTCCAGTAGTGGGTCAGCCACCCGAGGCGCAGCTCGGTGCCGAACCGGCGGTAGCCGCCGCCCCGGATCGGCGCGACGACCGCCACCGTCGGCTCGATCAGGGCGAGGACGTCGTGGGTGCCGAACCACTCCATCCAGCCGTGGACGACCTCGTCTCTCCTCCGGGCGGCCGCGGCCAGCACGTCGCGTGGGACCGGCCGTCCGGCGTTCTCGGCGAGCATCCCCCGCAGCGCGGGGCGGTACAGATCGGCGTAGGTCTCGTAGGGACGGTGCGCCTCGACGATCTCGGCCCCGAACACCGTCAGGTAGTCCTCCAGGATGTCGAGCGGCGCCGGAGGCTCGACCGTGACCACCGTCGCGCCGAGCTCCTCGCAGCGCCCGCAGGCCGACTCGTAGGCGTCGGCGACGTCGGCGTCGAAGCTGAACAGCGCGGTGCGGGGGGAGCGCCCGATCGTCCGCCCGGCGAGCGGCAGGGCCCGAAGGGGGCGGGGCGCCGCCATCCCGGTCAGGACCTGGTGGAGCAGCGCGCAGTCGGCCACCGTCCTCGCCATCGGTCCGGCGTCCTCGACCGGTGGGATGACCGGGAGGACGCCGTCCAATGGGACCGCCCCCCGGGTCGGCTTGATCGCCGAGACGCCGCACAGGGCGGCCGGGATCCGCAGCGATCCATAGGTGTCGGGGCCGGCCGCTGCCGCCACCATCGACGCCGCCAGGGCCGCCGCCGCCCCTCCGGCCGACCCGCCGGCGCTGCGGGCCAGGTCCCAGGGGTTCCCGACCTGGTCGGTGGTGGCCCCGACCCCGAACTCGTGGGTGTGCAGGTGGCCGAGCAGGACGGCCCCCGCGGACCGGAGCCGCCGCCAGATTGTCGAGTCGGTCTCCGGGACGGGGATTGGCACCCGGCTCGAGGCGGTGAGCGGGAAGCCCGCCGCCCCCACCAGGTCCTGGAGCCCGACCGGGAGGCCGCACAGCGGGGGCGGCGGGCCGTCTCCTTCGACCGCCGCCGGGCTCCGGCGTTCGTCGGCCGCCCGTGCGGCGGCCCGGGCCTGCTCGGGGTACACCCGCGCCCACGCGTTGACCGAGGCCGGGTCGCCGTCGTGGCTCGGGGCACCGTTGCGTGCTCCGATGCGGGCGAGCCACGACTCGACGAGCTCGACGGAGGAGCACTCGCGGCGGTCGAGTGCGGACAGCGCACCGAGGACGTCGAGATCGGCCGGTTCGGGCGTCCCGCCGACGGTCACGGACGCGGTGACCACGTCGTCGGCAGGAGACGGCGCCGCGCGATCCGCCCGCACCGCGCCACTGTACGGTCCGACGCGCGGCGGGAGCGGTCATCCCCGGGAAGCCGGGTGGACGCCCGGACCCGTGCCGGCCGGGCCGCGGTAGGGTCGCCGCCTGATGAACGGACGGGGGAATCGTCGATGAGCATCCTCGGCAACCGCGTGCTGCGCAAGGAGGACCCGAAGTTCCTTACCATCGGCGGCACCTATGTCGACGACCTGCCGCTCGAGGGCGCGGTCCACATCGTGTACGTGCGCTCGCCGATGGCCCACGCCCGCATCCGCTCGATCGACGCGTCGGAGGCCCGCGCCGCAGCGGGGGTGGTCGCCGTGTACACCGCGGACGACATCGACCTCCAGCCCATGCCGCCCGGCGCCCCGTTCGCCAACCCGGCGATGGCGCGTCCGTGGCTCGCGAAGGACGTGGTGAGGTTCGTCGGTGACATGGTCGCGGCGGTCGTCGCCGAGACCCGCGAGGAGGCCGTCGACGCGGCCGAGCTCGTGCTCGTCGACTACGAGCCCCTGACCCCGGTGATCGACCCGGCGACGGCCGAGGGTGCCGAGACGCTCGTCCACGAGGCCGCCCAGACCAACGTGGCCCTGCGGATCCCCGAGGACCTGGCGAACGTCGGGATGCTGCCCCCCGAGTCGGTCGGCGAGCCCGCCGGCCTCTTCGACGGCTGCGACGTCGTGGTCGAGCAGAAGATGATGAACCAGCGGGTCGCGCCCTGCCCGCTCGAGGTCCGGGCGGCCGCCGCGATCTGGGAGGGCGGCCGGCTCACCCAGTGGGCCACGAGCCAGGTCCCGCACTCGGTGAAGGCCGCGCTCGTGCAGCTGTTCGGGTTGGAGGAGGACGCGGTCCACGCCATCTCGCCCGACGTGGGCGGGGGCTTCGGGGCGAAGACCGGTGGCTACCCCGAGGAGCTGTTCGTCGCCTGGGTGGCGCGCGACCTCGGTCGACCGGCCCGCTGGGTGGAGACCCGCAGCGAGTCGATGCTCGCCCTCGGACATGGGCGCGCCCAGATCCAAGAGGCGCGGCTCGGCGGCACGAAGGACGGCCGGCTCGTCGCCTACGCGCTGAAGGTGATCCAGGACTCGGGCGCGTACCCGGCCTTCGGCGCCTTCCTCCCGTTCATGACCCGGACGATGCTGACCGGCGTCTACGACATCGAGAAGACCGCCTTCTCCAACGTGTCGGTCGTGACCAACACCAACCCAACGGTGGCCTACCGGGGAGCGGGGCGGCCCGAGGCGGCCGCGGTGCTCGAGCGGATGGTGGACATGTTCGCCGCCGAGATCGGCATGGACCCGGCCGAGGTGCGTCGGCGGAACATGGTCGGCCGGGACCGGTTCCCGTTCACCACGCCGACCGGCACCACCTACGACGTCGGCGACTACCAGGGCTCCCTCGAGCGGGCCCTCGAGGCCGCCGGCTACGAGGCCCTGCGCGACGAGCAGCGGCGCCGACGCGACGAGGGGGGGCCGGTCCAGCTCGGCATCGGGCTGGCGAGCTACGTCGAGATCACGAACGGCCTGCCGGGCAGCGAGTTCGGCTCGGTCGAGGTGCTCGACGACGGCCGGGCCCGGGTCCGTACCGGCACCTCGCCGCACGGCCAGGGACACGTGACCGCGTGGTCCCAGCTGGTCGCCGACCAGCTGGGCATCCCGATCGAGGACGTCGAGGTCATCCACGGGGACACCGACCTCGTGCCCCGGGGGATGGGCACCTTCGGGTCGAAGTCCCTCCAGTCCGGCGGGGTCGCCGTCTACCAGGCCGCCGAGCAGGTGGTGGAGAAGGCGAAGCGGCTGGCCGCCGACCTACTGGAGGCGAACCCGAACGACATCGAGCTCGACAAGGCGGCCGGGCGCTTCCACGTGGCCGGGACCCCGAGCGTGGCGAGGTCCTGGGCCGAGCTCGCCCTGGCCTCCGGGGACGAGGGGCTGTCGGCCGAGGTGGACTTCACCGCCCCCGGCGCCACCTTCCCCTTCGGCACCCATGTCGTCGTCGCCGAGGTGGACACCGAGACCGGCCGGGTGGTGCTCCGCCGCATCGTGGCGGTCGACGACGCGGGGACGATGCTGAACCCGCTGCTCGTCGAGGGCCAGGTGCACGGGGGACTCGCCCAGGGGGTGGCCCAGGCCCTCATGGAAGAGATGTGCTACGACGAGCAGGGCAACCCGGTCACCGCCAACCTGGCCGACTACGCGTTCGTCTCGGCGGTCGAGCTGCCCAGCTTCGAGACCCACCCCATGGAGACGCCGACCCCCCTCAACCCGCTCGGGGCCAAGGGCATCGGGGAGTCCGGGACGATCGGTTCCACCCCGGCGGTCCAGAACGCGGTGTGCGACGCGCTCGCGCACCTCGGGGTGCGCCATGTCGACATGCCGACGACGCCGATCCGGGTATGGCACGCGATCGAACAGGCGAGGAGGGTCCGATGAAGGTGAAGATGGCGGTGAACGGCACCGAGCACGAGCGCGACGTCGAGCCGCGCACGCTGCTCGTGTTCTTCCTGCGCGAACAGCTCGGCCTGACCGGCACCAACGTCGGTTGCGACACCACCAGCTGCGGCGCCTGCACGGTCCTGCTCGACGGCGAGTCCGTGAAGTCCTGCACGCTGCTCGCCGCCCAGGCCGACGGCCGGGCCGTGACCACGATCGAGGGCCTCGCCACCGGTGAGGAGATGCACCCGATGCAGCGGGCCTTCCGCGAGCACCATGGCCTCCAGTGCGGGTACTGCACCCCCGGGATGGTGATGGCCGCCGTCTCGCTCGTGAACGAGAGCCCCGATCTCGACGAGCGCCAGGTGCGCGAGGGGCTCGAGGGCAACCTGTGCCGCTGTACCGGCTACCACAACATCGTCGCGGCGGTGCTCGACGCCGCCCGCTCGGCCCGTGAGGGGGCCTGGTGATCCCGGCCGCGTTCGACTACCTGCGGGTGGGCTCGGTCGACGAGGCGGTCGCCGCCCTCGGGGAGCACGGCGACGAGGCCAAGCTCCTGGCCGGCGGCCACTCGCTGCTCCCGCTCATGAAGCTGCGCCTGGCCACGCCCGCGGTGCTGGTCGACATCGGCCCCATCGGCGAGCTGTCCTACGTGCGCGACGGGGGCGACCACGTGGCGATCGGGGCGATGACCCGTCACCACGACGTCCACCAGGACGCGACGATCCTGCGCGACGCCCCGCTGCTCTCGACTGTGGCGGGCAAGATCGGCGACCCCCAGGTCCGGCACCGGGGGACGATCGGCGGCTCGATCGCCCACGGCGATCCGGCCTCCGACCTGCCCGGCGCGGTGCTCGCCCTCGGCGGGACGATGGTCGTCCGGGGCCCGGGCGGGGAGCGGGAGATCGCGGCGTCCGACTTCTTCGTCGGGTTCCTCGAGACCGCCCTCGCGCCGAACGAGGTGCTGACCGAGATCCGGGTGCCGAAGGCGACCGGCGGCCACTCCTACCAGAAGTTCGTGCGGCGCTCCCAGGACTGGGCGATCGTCGGGGTGGCGGTGGCCCGGGCCGGCGGCCGGGTCGGTGTCTCGCTGGTCAACGTCGCCGCGACGCCGGTCCGCGCGGCCGCGGTCGAAGCGGCGCTCTCGGACGGGGCCGGCGCGGCCGAGGCGGCCGAGCGGGCGGCCGACGGTCTCGAGCCCTCCGGCGACAACAACGCCACCCCGGAGTACCGGCGGCACCTGGCCCGGGTGCTCACCCGACGGGGCCTCGAGGAAGCCGGGCTCTGACCTACCCCTCGACGTAGAGCTCGCCGTTGGACCCCTCGGCGATCTTCAGCCGGCGCAGGCCGCTATTGGCCGGGCCCTGGATCACCGCCCCCGTGTCGGGGTTGAACTCCGAGCCGTGGCAGGGGCAGGCGATGATCGACTGCGACGGCACGTAGCCGACCGTGCAGCCCTGGTGCGGGCAGATCGCGTCGTAGGCCACGAAGCGCCCGGCGTCGAGCTGGATGACGAGCGAGGGGAAGTGGGTGGTCGGGTCGGTGAACGCCGCCGATCCGCCGACCGGGACGTCCTTGGCCGGGCCGATCGCCCTGCCCGGTGGGACGGTGGCCGGAGCGGTGGTGGGCGCCGAGGTGGTCGACCCCCGCGTGCCGGCCGGTCTGGTGGTCGACGGCGTCGTCGGAGGCGCGGTGCCGGCGGGGAGCGAAACGGCGGTGGCCGGTGGCTTGGTCCCTCCGGCCGCCCGGCCGATGCCGGCGGCGGCCCCGGCGGCGGCCAGTCCGGCCAGGCCCGCCGCCGCCGCCGCGGCGCCCCCGAGCACGAGCTCGCGCCGGGTCAGGTCGCCCCGCTGTCGGGCCGGCAACGGGTCGGCCCCCTTGCGCAGGAACGGGCACGGGCCCGGCTCGCAGGGTTCCCCGCCCCGGGCGCCGCACCGGCCGTCGTCGTACTGCCCGCAGATCCGCTGGATGAGCGCGAACGGGACGGCCACTGGTGTGGCGGGACCCATGGCGCGCTCGGTCCTCGCCCGTCGCGCGATCGCGGCGTCGACCGAGAGCACTCCGCCGGAGCCGGCGAGCAAGAGCGCCAGCCACGCGAAGACAAAGACGATGTCGGCCCCCGTGTAGTAGGGCGAGGTGTGGAAGCTGACGGTGAGGAACAGGCTGAGCGAGATCGCGAGGCCGCCGAGCGCGGCGACCCGGGTCCACAGCCCGAGGAGCACGCCGAGCCCGACCGCGAGCTCCCCGATCGCGATGACGACGCCGATCGGCGTCGAGAACCGCAGCAGGTGGCCGAGCAGGAAGTGCATCGGGCTCGTGCGGTTGGCCGCCACCATCTGCGCGTAGATCCCCGCCGGGTCGGCTTGGTTGAAGAAGTTCGGGTTGGCCAGCTTCTGCAACCCGGCGAAGCAGAACGTGACGCCGAGAAAGGCCCGCAGCGGGAGGAGCGCCCACCCGCTCAGCCAGAGTGCCCGCGCGGGCGGCGCGGCCTGCTGTCGGAGCCGGGCCACGAAGCCCGACGCTACCGACCGTTGCCCCCTTGGAGGCCGACGGTGCGCTCCGCGGGCGCCGCTATCCACGGACGAAGAGCCGCCCGCCGGACTCGGTGATCGTGAGGCGGGTCAACCCGAGCGGCGCCGGACCGGCGACCCGGGCGCCGGTCGCCGGGTTGAACTCCGATCCGTGACAGGGGCAGGCGTTGAGGCGGTGGGACGGCACATAGCCGACGGTGCGACCCTCGTGCGGGCACACCGCGTCGTAGGCGACGAAGCGTCCGAGACGCAGTTGGATCACGAGCGAGGGGAAGTGGGTGTTCGGGTCGGTGAACGCGGCCGAGCCGCCCACCGGCACGGCCTTGGCGGGGCCGATCGGCCGCCCCCTGCTCGTCGCTCCCGCCGTTCCTCCGACCACCAGGCTGCCCAGGCCCGCGGCGGCGGCCGCCCCCGCGGCGCGAACGAGCCGCCGCCGGGACAGCCGCTCGCGCGGGGGCGCGACGGGTGGTCGGCTGATGTCGTCCACGAGATCTCGTTCTCGGCGTCGGGGGCGTCGTGCGCCCGGTGAACGTTCGACCCTACCGAACGGGCCGGTGCCGGTGGTCGCGCCCTGGTGAGCTTCGGGACCGCTGCGGCCGACGAAGACGGGTCGAGGCGGTCCGGACGGGATCGCTGCCAATGCGCGCAGATGGGTCATTGGGCTCTACCGGTCGGGCGGTCGGGTTTTCAAGCTGAGTCAAGGTGCAACGCACGGAGGACAGCGCCATGGCCCACGTCCGTCAGCTCGATCCCCTCGATCGCCGGTCGCGCGCCCGGACCCGACCGGTCTTCCTCGTCGTGACGTGCCTCGTCACCGGGGTTCTTCCGCTCGCGTTCGGCGCTCCGACGGCGACGACGTTGCCCGCGGCGGCGGCCGCGGCGGACCCCAGTGCGGTGCCGTTGCAGGAGTTCATCTCGGACCACGACCTCGGCCGGATCTGGAACTCCTACAACCAGTCTCAGAACGGTCACGGACCCGAGCTCCTCGGTGCACCGAGCGCAGTGGTCGTCGGGGCGACGATCCATGTCTACGGGGAGACCGCCGCCGGGGACCTGACCGAGTTCGCGAATGACGGGTTGAACGGGCGGGTGTGGAACGCCTACGACCTGACCAGCGCGACCGGGACGGGCCCGCTGAGCGGGCCGCCGCATGCCATCACGGTGGCCAACCGGGTCGACGTGTTCGCCCGTTCGTCCTCGGGGGACCTGGTCGAGTACACGAACGACGGGATGAACGGGAGGACCTGGAACTCCTACGACCTGAGCACCGTCGCCGGGGGGACCCTCGCGCCGGGCGTCCCCGACCCGATCGAGTCGCCGAGCAACGGGCAGGTCCACGTCTACGTCGAGGGTGCGAACGGCGACCTGGTCGAGTACACGAACGACGGGGCGAACGGTCGGGCGTGGAACGCCTATGACCTGAGCACCGGGGCGGGCGGCGGCTCGCCGATCAACGGCCAACCGAGCGCTCTCTACAACGTGACGCAGAACCGCCTCTACGTCCTCGTGCGCTCGGCCGGCGGCGACCTCGTCGAGTACGTCGCGGACTTCCTGGCCGGGCGCTCCTGGAACGCCTACGACCTGAGCGTGGCGGCCGGCGGCGGCCCGCTCGGCGGCGTCCCCGACGCCCTCTACCACCCGACACAAGGGTTGATGCACATCTATGTCCAGAACGCGAACGGCGACATGATCGAGTACGTCAACGACGGATTGAACGGTCGCTCGTGGAACGCGTACGACCTGAGCGTGTATGCGACCAACGGCAGCTTCATCGCTGGCCAGCCCGACGCCCTCTTCCTGCCCGACCAGGGCCTTGTGCACCTGTACGTCCGGGGCGCCAACAACGACCTGTACGAGTACGTGAACGACGGGATCTACGGCCGGGTGTGGAGTTCATACGACCTCAGCACCGTCACCTACGGTGGGCCGTCCATCGGCACGGACCCGACGTCGGTCGAGTGGGCCGGTCTCGCCCATGTGTACGTGGGGGGGCCGACCTCGATGGGCGGGACCGTGATCTCCAACGTGTCGGCGGTCCCGAACTCGCCGTATCCACCCGGGAGCCGCGTGGTCGCGCTCAGCTTCGACGACGGGCCCTCGCCCGCCTACACGCCGCAGATCCTCGGGGTCCTGGAGGCCTACCGGGCTCCCGCCACCTTCGAGGTCGTCGGTTCGGTCGCCGCCGGGTACCTCGGGATCCTCCGCCAGGAGGAAATCGACGGCTTCGGCCTGGCCAACCACACCTGGGACCACGTCGACCTCACGCGCCAGTCGGCCGCGGGCTGGGTGGCCGAGGTGGACCGGACGAGCGCGCTCATCTCCTCGGTGAGCAACCGGGCGGTGAGCTGTCTGCGCCCGCCCTATGGCTATACCAATGGCGCGGTCCTGGCGCAGCTGTCGGCTCGGGGGCTGGGCGAGTTCATGTGGGACATCGACCCGTCCGACTACACGCTGCCCGGCGCGGGGGCGATCGCCCAACGGGTCCTCGGGGCGTTGCACCCCGGGGCGGTCATCATCCTCCACGACGGGGGCGGGAACCGGTCCGAGACGGTCGCGGCCCTCCCCGCCATCATCAACGGGATCCGCGCGGCGGGATACTCGATCGTCTCGGTGTGCGGGTGAGGGGCCCAGCGCGGACGCCCGGTGCGGTGCCTCAGCCGCCGGGGGACCGCAGTCGCTCCTTCACCACTTTGCCCAGGAGATTGCGCGGAAGCTCGGCGATCAGGTGGACCTGGCGCGGGCGCTTGTAGGGGGTGAGCTGTTCGGACGCGTAGGCGCGGAGGGCGTCGAGGTCGAGCGAGGTGTCCGCCTCGACGTAGGCGGTGACCGTCTCGCCCCACTCCGCCGACGCCGCGCCGATCACCGCCGCGTCGCGGACGCCGGGAAAGGCCCGGAGCACGTCCTCGACCTCGCGCGGGTAGACGTTGTACCCCCCGGTGATGATCAGATCCTTGGACCTTCCGACGATCCGGAGGTAGCCGGCGTCCAGCTCGCCGATGTCTCCGGTGCGGAACCAGCCGTCGACGAAGGCGACCGCGTTCTCCGCGGGGAGCCCGCGGTAGCCGGCGAACACGCTCGGGCCGCGGACCAGGATCTCGCCGGTCGCCTCGTCGAGGCGAAGATCCACGCCGGGAAGCGGGAAGCCCACGGTCCCGGCCCGCCGCTCGCCGTGGAGCGGATTCGACACGGTCAACAGCGTCTCGGTCATGCCGTAGCGCTCCAGCACCGACTGGTGGCACCGCACGCCGATCCGCCGGTGGAGCGCGGGGTCAAGGGGCGCCGACCCCGAGACGCACAGGCGGAGGGCACCGAGCCGGTCCGGGCGCTCCGCTGCGACCAGCCGGTCGTACATGGTGGGCACGCCGAAGAACATGGTCGCCCCGTGCCCCGCCGCGTCGAGCACGGCCTCGGGGTCGAACCGGTCGAAGAGTTGGGCGCAGGCGCCGGCGAGCAGGGTCCCGTGGAGGCCGATCCCGAGGCCGTGGACGTGGCAGAGGGGGAGGGCGAGGATCAGCTGGTCCTGCTCGGTCCAGCCCCAGGCCAGCCGGACCGACTCGGCGCCGGCCAGGAGGTTGGCGTGCGTGAGCGGGACCCCCTTGGGCGTGCCCGTAGTGCCCGAGGTGTACATGACCAGCCCGGGGTCCGACCCGCCGGCCGCGTCCAGCTCCGGGATGGCGCCATCCGCGAGCGGGACGTCGGGCGAGGTGATCACGAGCGACGGATCGGCTTCGGCGGCCCATCCCGCCAGCGCCTCGGACCCGAGGACCGCCACGGCGGGGTGGGCGTCGGCCAGGATCGTGAGGAGCTCCCGGCGGGCGGCCGCCGGGTTCACCGGTACGACGACCGCGCCCGCCCGCAGCGCCGCGCAGTGAGCCACGACGAGGTCGACGGACGGGGCGCCCGCGATCACCACGGTCTGGCCGGCTGCTGCGCCGGCGCCGGCGAGACGCCCGGCCACCGCGGCGGTCCGCTCGAGCAGCTCGCCGCCGTCCACCCACCGACCCTCGGGCCCCCGCAGCGCCGGTGCGGCGGGCGAGTCGCGCCAGCGAGCGGCCCACGCGGCCGGGAGGCTGACGGCACCGGTGAGATCGACGTCGTCGACGGTGGTCCCGGCCGGCAGGTGGGCCGACCACGGCGGGCCCGGGGGGCGGTTCACCGGGTCCGGTCGCTCAGGACCGGTCGGGCTCGCCGTTCGCCGCGTTCTGTCGGCCGAGCCTCCAGTAGGGCTTGAAGCTCACCGATTCCTCCGTCATGCCCCGGGCGAAAAGCGCGTCGCGGAGCGTGGTGACCATCGCGTGCTCCCCGCCGATGTACGCATGGCCCGGTCCGTCCGGCAGGGCCACGTCTTCCAGCGCGCCGAGCAGCCCGGCCGGGTCGCCCGGTGGCCGACCGTCCCGCAGGACCCATCGGGGACCGAGGACCGGGGCCTCGATCTCGTTGGGCTGCTCGTGGCCGACGCCGTCGATCTCGATCGCGAGCAGCACGGTCTTTTCCGGACCCACGGCTTCGGCCATGGCGAGCGCCGCCGGCGCGTAGGAGTCGTCTCCGACGAAGAGGTGCCACTCGGCGTCGGCGTCGAGGAAGATCTTCCCCCGGGGGCCGATGGCCTCGACCATCTTCCCGGGCTCGAGACCCTCCGCCCATCGCCGGCCCGGCCCGTCCCCGTGGAGCGCGATGTCGAGGTCCACGCGGCGCCCGTCCCGGTCGAACTGCCGGATCGTGTAGCGGCGCCGTCGTACCCGCTCGCCTTCGCCGTCGAGCGAGATCATGAGGTCCTGGCCCGGTTTCGGGTCCAGGTGCGCGAGGTCGTCACCGGCGAGCTCGACGCGCCGGCAGGACGGCGTGAGGTTCTTGCAGCGGCTCACCTCGAGGGTGAGGGCGAGCACGCCGAGGCGTTCGGCCACCGCCTCGTTGGCCACCCGTCCGGGACCGGGCGGGCGCGACGGATCGGAAAGGGTCTGCTCACTCATGGCGACACTGTTCTACCCGCCGCGCCCGGTCCCGGCGGACCGGGACAGAACCGGTCAGGCGGGCCCGCCCGAGTTCCGGGCCAACAGGTCGCGGATCTCGGTGAGCAGAGCGATGTCCTCGGGGGTCTCCTCGGCCGCCTCGGTGCCGCGGGCGCGCCGGGCTTTCAACGCGTTCACCGGAGCCACGACCAGGAAGTAGATGGCGGCCGCGACCGACAGGAACGTGATCAGGTAGTTGATGAGATCGCCGTACAAAAAGACGCTGTGATGCACGGTGAAGTGCAGCGTGGCGAAGTTCGGCTTGCCGGCGATGGCGGCGATCAGCGGCGTGACGATGTCGCGGACGAGCGCCTGGATGACCGCGTTGAAGGCGAGCCCGATCACGACCGCGATGGCCAGGTCGATCACGTTGCCCCGCAGGATGAACTGCTTGAAGCCCTTGAGCACAGCTGTCCCCCTTCCTCGTGACCCCGGGCCCGGGTGTCACCGGGCCGGAGCTTGGCACAGCCTCCAGCGCCGGGCCGCGACCGGACCTTGGGGGCCTGACCCTGGGCCGTGGACGGGCCGCTGCCCAATTACGCTGGCCGAGTGACTGTCGACGGCTCCGGGGGCCTCGGGGATGAGGGCGCGACCGTCGAGCTCGCCGTGACCGGGATGCACTGCCAGTCCTGCGCGTCGCTGATCGAGGAGACCCTGCTCGAGGAGCCAGGCGTGCGGTCGGCGTCGGTGGAGCTCGAGGGGGCGCTCGCCTCGGTGACGTACGACCCTGCGGTGCGCTCGGTCGGGGACCTCTGCGCGGCGGTCGCCGGCCTCGGGTATTCGGCCGCCCCGGCCGGGGCGGGCGACCCGGTCCCGTAGTGCTCACCGCCCCCTCGGAGAGCGCGCTGGCGACCGAGGAGGCGGCCGGCGTTGCCACCTCCGAGCTCGCCCTCGAAGGGATGCACTGCAGCGCGTGCGCCACCCGCATCGAGCGGGCCCTGGCCGGCCAGCGAGCGGTGCTGAGCGCCTCGGTCAACCTGGCCACCAACCGGGCCTTCGTCACCTTCGACCCGTCGGGTACCGACCCGAGCGCGCTGTGCGCGGCGGTCGAGGGGGTCGGCTACGGGGCCACCCCGGCGAGCCCGACCGCCGAGCCCGACCCCGGGGCCGACCGGGACCACTGGAACCGGCGGGCGGCCGTCTCGTGGCCGGCCGCGGTGGCGGCGTTGCTGGTCGCGCTGATCGGTCCGGAGAACGAGGTCGCCGGGTGGGTCGTTCTTGGGCTCGGAATCTTCGTGGAGTTGGCCGGGGGATGGCCGTTCCTGCGCACCAGCGTCCGGCTCCTGCGTCACCTCGGGACGAGCATGGACACGCTCATCGCGGTGGGCACCCTCGCGGCGTTGACGGTCAGCGCGGTGGAGGCCATCGCCCTCGGCGGCCGGCACGTCCACCTCGGCGGCAACGGGGCCTTCGCGGCCCGGCTCCACGGGGTGATGGCCCCGCTCATCGTCTCGATCCTCGTCACCGGGCGGGCGGTGGAGGCGGCGGCGCGCCGCCGCGCCGCCGGCGCGATGCACTCGCTGATCGCGCTCCGACCGCCGACCGCCCGCGTGGTGATGGACCCCGAGGACGAGGAGGGCCGACTGGTTTCCCCCGACAGCGTGCCGGTCGGTGCGCTGGTCCGGGTGCGGCCGCACGAAGTGATCCCGCTCGACGGGGAGATCGTGGTCGGCTTCTCGGCCGTCGACGAGTCGCTCCTCACCGGTGAACCGCTGCCGGTCGACCGGATCCCCGGCGACCGGGTGATCGGCGGGACCCGGGCCGGCGGCGGCGCACTGGTCGTCCGGACCGAGACGGTCGCGGCCGAGTCGGTCCTGGCCGAGATGCAGCGCCTCGTCGATTCCGCCCAGCGCGACAAGCCGCCGATCCAGCGGCTGGCCGACCGGATCAGCGGCGTGTTCGTGCCGGCGGTGCTCGCGCTCGCGGTGCTCACGTTCCTCGGCTGGTGGTTGGTCGACGGCAACTTCGGCATCGCCGTCCTGAGCGCGGTGGCGGTGCTCCTCGTCGCCTGCCCGTGTGCGATGGGCCTGGCCACGCCGGTCGCGATGATGGTGGGAACCGGTCGGGCGTCCTCGCTCGGAATCCTCATCCGCTCGGGCGAGATCCTCGAACGCCTGGCGCGGGCCGACACGGTCGTGTTCGACAAGACCGGGACGCTCACCGAGGGCTTCGCGTCGGTCTGCGAGGTCGCTTCTGTCCCCGGATGGACCGACCTCGAGGTGCTGTCGATGGCGGCCGCGGTCGAGGCGGAGAGCGACCATCCGATCGCCTCGGCCATCCGGGCGGCCGCGTCCCCGGCCGGACCGGCGACCGAGCGGGTCGTGCTCCCGGGGTCGGGGGTCGAGGGCCGCGTCGGGGACGCCCTGGTCCGGGTCGGCCGGCTGGACGGTCCGGCACCCGCGGCGCTCACCGCCGCCCTCGAGACTGCCGAGCGGCGGGGGGAGACCGTCGTGGCCGTCAGCGTCGACGGCGAGATCGCGGGGGTGATCTCGGTGACCACGCCGTTGAGGGCCGACGCCGCGCCCGCCATCGCCCGGCTGCGGGCGATGGGCCTGCGGACCGCCATCTTGAGCGGGGACGCCGCGGCGGCCGTCGACACCATCGCGGAGACGGTCGGAATCACCGAGGCCAGGAGCCGACTGTCGCCGGGCGACAAGCTGACGGTACTGCGCGGCTGGCAGGACGAGGGCCACCGGGTGGTCATGGTCGGCGACGGAGTGAACGACGCGCCGGCGCTCGTCGCTGCGGACGTCGGCTGTGCGGTCGGGAGCGGTGCCGACATCGCAGTGTCCAACAGCGACGTCGCGCTCCTCGGGAGCGACCTGCACGGCGTGCCCGGCGCGGTCGGGATCGCGCGGGCGACCTCGTCGGTCATCCTCCAGAACTTCGGCTGGGCGATGGGCTACAACATCTCCGCCATCCCGCTCGCCGCCGCCGGGCTGCTGGACCCTTTGGTCGCGGCGATCACGATGGGCGTCTCCAGCCTCATCGTGGTGCTGAACAGCCTCCGCCTCCGCAGGGTGGGGCGCGACGGGGTGGCCGCGATCCGGCCGCCGGCGATGCTGCGCGGGATCCGTGGCTTCGTGGTCTCGGTGCTCGTGCCCGTCGTGCTGTTCGCCGGCGCCACGGTCGTCACCCAGATCTACTCACCGAGCCGCGGCCAGTCGCTGCTCCCGTCCCTCTACGACATCACGACCGTGCAGTTGCCCGAGGGGCAGAGCGCCGAGGTCTACCTCAACACCGCGACCGCGGGGCCCCTGGTCTTCCACCTGGTCTTCAGCGAGTCGAATCGACCGGCTGCGGTGTTCGGCCGGCCCCGAGCCGTGGCCGTCCGGACCGGCGGGACGACGACGCCGCTCCGGCTGGTCCTGCTGAGCCCCGACCACTACGTCGCCTACCCGCAGCTCGGGGCGGCCACCTGGCACTTCGACGTGAGCGTGCGTGAGGGCGCGCACCGGCGTGCCTTCAGCGTCGAGCGCACCCTCGCCTGAGGCGGAGCGCCGGCGCTCTACAGCAGCAGTACCAGCATGAACGCCATGGCCACGCACATGGCGATGTGGCAGCCCATCTCGAGCCGAGGGGCCAGCCACGGCGGGTTCGTGTCGACCGCTCCGATGCCGGGGTCCGCGCCCCTGGCTCCGACACCCACCGGCACCGCCCGCATGGCGGGGCGCGAGAAGCGGCTGAGCGAGTCGATGTGCCAGATCGCCGACCCGCAGAGGACCACCACGAAGGCGAGCGGGATGCCGAGGTAGGCGGCCGTGCCGGGGGCCGGACCCATCGCCATTCCCGAGGTGGAGGCGACGGCCGGCACCGGCGAAGTGGCGAAGTACATATAGAGCATCGAGCACGCCATGACGAGGTGCGTGAGGTAGTGCGAGATCCGGTGCACGTGGTCGCTCGAGATTCCCCCGAACCCGTGCTTGCGGACGAAGCGGCCCGATCGTCCCGCGAACCACACGGCCAGCCCGGCGAAGAGCGCCTCCCAGAGCGGGTTGGGCAGCGAGTGCAGGCCCGGCGACAGCATGCCGGCCATCGCGACCCCCATGGCCACGTGCGCGAAGTTGACGTCGTAGTGCAGGCTCCGGTGCAGCGGGCGCACGATCAGGAGGCGTACCGCGCAGTAGGCCGAGACCGTCACCATCGCGACGGCGAAGAGTCCGAGGACCCAGCCCGGCTCGGTCACGCCGCCACCGCCGGCTCGTGCGTGGGCGGGACGTTCGGGGCCGGCGCGCGCCGAGACGGCCAGTAGGCGAGGGCGAGAAGGATCAGGAGCGGCCCGGTGTTCGGGTCGGTGCCGAACCCGGTGAAGAGCTGTCCGAAGTTCTCGCCGGTCACCCAGACGAACACGGAGAACGCGACGGCGAGCGCGATGGCGGGCCGGCGGGCGGCGTCGAGGAGCACCGAGACGGCGACGACGAGGAGGACCACACCGACCCCCGCCGCGAGCGCGGCGCCGTGGCCGGCGGTGGCCGAGACGACGTGGCGGTCGAGCGTCACGAGCCACCCCGGCTCCCCGTCCTCCATACCCCCGAACAGGCGGCCCGGGTGGCGGGTGGCCGAGCCGACGAGGGCGATGAGCCCGAGGGCGCCGAAGACCCCGATCCAGATCACCGTGGCCGCGACGGCGCCCACGTGCTCGGCGGCGGCGGCGTCGGCCCGCCGCTCGGTCGGCCACAGGAGCACCGCCACCAGCGCGTAGAGGAGGACCGCCCCCGGGGCTCCGGTGAGCGGGCTCGCCGTGCCGGCCAGGACCATCCCGAGCCCCTCGCCCAGCCACCAGACGAGGACCGCCCAGACGACCGAGCCGGCCAGGCCGATCTTCACCGTCCTCCGGTTGGCGATGCCGAGGGCGATCAGAAGCTGGACGAGCACGAAGACGGCGTCGAAGCCCACCGGGTGATGTCCGATCGAGCGCGCCACGTCGACAATCGGGTGCGCGACGGGGCCGGGGTTCCCGTCCGCGTTGGGCCCCAGCATGAACAGCCCGAAGGACCGCGAGAACATGTAGGGCTGGAGCTGGAGCAGCGTCGAGGAGCCAGAGCGTGGCCAGCACCAGCTGCAGGGTCCGTCGGCGGTCCGGCCGGCGCCACGACCCGGCCGCCGACCCGTTCAGCCCTGTGCCCGCGGCCTGGCTCATCGCTGGACCCCCCGCCGCGCCCCGTCGGCGGCGCCTGTCGAAGCTAATGGGTGGGTCGGCGGGCGGGGAGGCGCCACCCGGCTCCGGGGACCTGCCCGGTGGGTCCGGCCACCAGTGGCTACCCTTGGGCCCGTGCTGCTGCGTCGCGTCCTGAGAACGATTGCTCCGCTGGCGGTCCTGGCCTCGATGCTCGTCGCGCTCGGGCCGTCGGGGGCCTCGGCCTCGATCGTCGTGAGCACCATCACGGTGCAACAGACCAAGGCGTACTCGCCGCACGCGCCCGCCGGGGCCACCGACGACTACCACTGCACGCTGATGAACCCGCATGTGACGCACAACTCCTACATCATCGGGAGCCAGTTCTTCCCGGGATCGAAGGAGGACCACCACGCGATCTTGTTCCTGGTCCCGCCGAACCTGGCCGCCGCGGCCAACGCCGCCAACCCCGGCAACAACGGCTGGTCGTGCTTCGGTGAGAGCCCGATCCCCGGCACCGGGCTGGGACAGATCTCGAACACCCCATGGCTCGCCGCCTGGGCCCCCGGTGCCGGCTTCTCCAACCTCCCGAAGGGCACCGGCATCTACCTGCCGGCCGGCAGCCTCGTCGTCATGCAGGTCCACTACAACCTGCTGGTCGGGGACAAGCCGGTGAAGAACACCCTCGAGCTCAAGACCGTGCCCGCCTCGGTGCCGCTCCAGCCGCTCAACCTCGACCTGATGCCGGCGCCGCCGGACATCCCGTGCCCGGCCAACGCCACCGGGCCGCTGTGCAGCCGGGCCGCCTCGCTGGCCAACCTCGGCCAGCGATTCGGCCAATCGGCGGTCAACTTCGTGAACACGATCGAGTTCGTCTGCGGCCGCAACCCGCAGAGCCCGCCCGCCGGGACCTCGACGTCGTGCACGTGGCCGGTCGGCCGGTCGGGCTACATCGTTCGGGTCGGGGCCCACATGCACCTGCTCGGCGTGAGCTTCACGATGGTGCTCAATCCCGGGACGCCGACCCAACAGACGATCCTCAACGTCCCCAGCTACAACTTCGACTACCAGAAGGGCTACAACCTGGCCCATCCGATCCAGGTGACCGCGGGGGACAAGGTGCAGGTGAACTGCAACTACAACCCGCAGCTGGGCCAGGAGCTGCCGCTCCTGCGCAAGGTCCCCCCGCACTTCGTCACCTGGGGGGACGGCTCGTCCGACGAGATGTGCCTCGGGCTGATGTTCACCTCGGCCCAGATGCCGAACCTGTCCTACCCGGTCTGACTGGGCGTTCTCAGTCCCCGGCCCAACAGCCGAGGATGACGTCGGCCACCGTGACGGCGATGTCGCCGGCCGCGGTCGCGGGCACCCCGAAGCGGGCGGGCAGCCCGGAAATGTTGACGAGGAGCACCTTCCAGTCCTTGCGCACGACCACGTCGCCGTTTCTCGTCTGGTAGGCGCCCTGGCCGAGGTTGGCGAGGCTGCGGGCGTCACCAAGCTGCTTCTTGAGCGAGTCGTAATAGGTGAAGGTCTGGCCCCAGCTCGACTCTTCCTGCACCGACAGGGTGTAGGTGCCGTTCTTGTACTGGTAGGCGCACGTGTAGCGGTGGTGCACCCACGTCGGCCGGCGTACCTTGGCGTCCTCGCCCAGCGCGTCGGCGAGCTCCCGCTGGGCCTCACTCGCGCAGACCATCTTCGCGATGGCCGAAGGGGTGGGCCCGGCCGGCAGCGGCCGGCGGGCCGCCTGAGCGGCCGGCGCACCGAAGAACCCCACCGAAAGCACCGATGCCGAGAGGGCGAGGGCGCACGAGGTGGCTCGAACGAGGCTCCGGCGTCCCACGGAGAGATCGTAGAAGCCGTCATCGCAGGCTCAGGGGTCACCCGACCACCCGGCCTCCGGCCAGGGCCACAGATACAGTCGGCCAGTCGAGAGGAGGACCCAATGCGCTGGACACTGCCGAGCGACCGAGTCCCCGAGGCGTGGTTCAACGTGGCGCCGCACCTGCCGGCACCGCTCGACCCGCCGTTGCACCCGGCCACCCGCCAACCCGTCGGCCCCGACGACCTCGCGCCCCTGTTCCCGATGGCACTGATCGGCCAGGAGGTCTCGGCCGAGCCGTGGATCGACGTGCCCGGTCCGGTCCTCGACATCCTGCGGCTGTGGCGGCCGACCCCGCTCGTCCGCGCTCGCCGGCTCGAGGAGTCGCTCGGCACGCCGGCGCGCATCTACTACAAGGACGAATCGGTCTCGCCGGCCGGCTCGCACAAGCCGAACACCGCGGTGCCCCAGGCGTACTTCAACAAGGCCGAGGGGATCAACCGGCTGACGACCGAGACCGGGGCCGGCCAGTGGGGGAGCGCGCTGTGTTTCGCCACCGCGCTCTTCGGCCAGGAGTGCAAGGTCTACATGGTCCGCGCGTCGTACAACCAGAAGCCCTACCGGCGGGTGATGATGGAGACCTGGGGCGGCTCGGTCGTCCCCTCACCGGTCGCCGACCCCGAGCACCCCGGCTCGCTCGGGACTGCGATCTCCGACGCGGTCGCCGACGCGGCGTCCCGGGAGGACTCCCACTACTCGCTCGGCTCGGTGCTCAACCACGTGCTCCTGCATCAGACCGTGATCGGCCTCGAGGCGAAGGAACAGCTGGCGCTGGCGGGCGAGTCGCTCCCCGACATCGTGATCGGCTGCTGCGGCGGGGGCTCCAACCTCGGCGGGATCTCGCTCCCGTTCGTCCCCGACCAATCGGTCGAGCTGCTCGCCGTCGAGCCCTCCTCGTGTCCGACCCTCACCGAGGGGCGCTTCGAATACGACTTCGGGGACACCGCCGGGATGACCCCGCTCCTCTCCATGTACACGCTCGGGCACGAGTTCGTCCCTCCGCCGATCCACGCCGGCGGCCTCCGGTACCACGGCGACGCCCCGATCATCTGCAACCTGGTCAAGCACGGCCGGATGCGGGCGACCGCGTATCCCCAGGGCAAGGTGTTCGAGGCGGCGGTGCAGTTCGCCCGGACCGAGGGCCCCATCCCCGCCCCCGAGACGAGCCACGCGGTGCGCGCGGTGATCGACGAGGCACTCGCCGCCAAGGAGGAGGGGAAGGAGAAGGTCATCCTGTTCAACTACTCGGGGCACGGCCTGCTCGACCTCTCGGCCTACGACGACTTCCTCCACGGTCGGCTGACCGACGCCTGACCGCCCCACGGTCAGGGCGGCGCCCTCCGGCCTCGGTACAGTCGGCGCTCCGGGGTGAGGGGAGGCGCGGTGCCGGTCACCGACAGGTTCACACTGGACGGGAAGGTGGCCATCGTCACCGGGGCGTCGGCCGGGCTCGGCGTCGCATTCGCGGTGGCGCTCGCCGAGGCCGGCGCCGACGTGGTCCTCGGGGCCCGCCGCACCGAGGGCCTCGAAGAGACGCGGGCCGCGGTCGAGCGGGCCGGGGGGCGGGCGCTCGCAGTGGCGACCGACGTGACCTCACCCGAGCAGTGCGAGGCACTGGTGGCCGCGGCGCTCGAGGCGTTCGGGCGGGTCGACGTGCTCGTCAACAACGCCGGGATCGGCTCGGCCGTGCCGGCCACCCGGGAACCGCCCGAGGAGTTCCGCCGGGTGGTCGAGGTGAACCTCTACGGCTCGTACTGGATGGCTCAGGCCTGTGCGCGGGTGATGGTTCCGGGGTCCTCGATCGTCAACATCGGCAGCGTGCTCGGCTCGACCACGGCCGACCTGCCCCAGGCCGCCTATTCGGCGTCCAAGGCTGCGATCATCGGGCTCACCCGCGACCTCGCCCAACAGTGGACCGGCAGAAAGGGCATCCGGGTGAACGCGGTGGCGCCGGGGTTCTTCCCGACCGAGATGACGGACCAGTACCTGCCCGGCTACCTCGAGCACATGCTGGAGCGGGTGCCGATCGGCCGGACCGGCGAGCTCGAGGAGTGCGCCGCGGCCGTGGTCTTTCTCGCCAGTGACGCCGCCTCCTACATCACCGGCGTCCTCCTGCCCGTCGACGGCGGCCTGCTGGTCACCTGAGCCCCGGCCGGGGGGGCCGTCGCCGCCACCTGCCAAGATGGGGCGTGCTCTTCTCCATCGAGAACAAGACGGCCCTCGTCACCGGCGGATCGCGCGGGATCGGCAAGATGATCGCCACGGGCTTCGTCGAAGCGGGAGCGAAGGTCTACATCGCCGCCCGGAAGCACGCCCAGAGCGAGGAGACCGCCGCCGAGCTGTCCAAGATCGGGGAGTGCATCGCCTTGGCGGCCGACCTCTCGAGCGAGGAGGGCTGCCGCGCCCTGGCCGAACAGGTCGCGGCCGAGGAGGACAAGCTCGACATCCTGGTCAACAACGCCGGGGCGACCTGGGCCATGCCCTTGGAGGAGTTCAACGAGGCGGCCTGGGAGCGGGCGCTCTCGGTGAACGTGAAGGGTGTCTTCTACATGACCCGCTTCCTGCTCCCGCTGCTCCGGGCGGCGGCGACAACGGAGGACCCCGCCCGGGTGATCAACGTCGGCTCGATCGACGGCCTCCGGCCGCCCCGGCTGGAGACGTACTCGTACTCCGCCTCCAAGGCGGCGGTGCACATGCTGACGCGGCACCTGGCCGGCAAGCTCTCCCCGACGATCACGGTGAACGCGATCGCGCCCGGCCCGTTCGAGTCCAAGATGATGGCCGAGACCCTGCGGACCTTCGGCGAGCAGATCGCGGCCTCCGCGCCGATGCGCCGGATCGGCCGCCCCGACGACATGGCGGGCACCGCCATCTTCCTCGCCTCGAGGGCTGCGTCCTACATCACCGGCGTCATCCTGCCGGTCGATGGGGGCATCTCGACCCTCTGATGCGGGCGGCGCCGACAACCAACATGACGCGCGCACGGCGCCCGTCGCGACCCCTCTGCGAGGTGCGCGGGGCCGGATCGCCATGATGTCCAAGGGGGTCACCCGCTTCGAGCAGAAGCTGCGCGAGGAGGACCTCGGGGCGGCCCGTCCGGCCCGGGTGGCCATCCGGCGGGTGCGGGCCCAGCTCGCCCTGGCCTCCGGCCAGTTCGACCCGGACTGGGTGTGGCTGCTGCGCCGCGAGCTGCGCTCCGTCGAGCAGTCGATCGGCGACGTTGCCGATGTCGACGCGCTCGCGTGCTGGGTGGGACGCCAGGCGGTGGACGACCGAGACGAGAAGGCCCGCGCCGAGCTCGTGGCCGAGCTGGCCCGGGAGCGTTCCCGGGCCCACCGCCGGCTCGTCGCCCTCTACGACTCGGCCCGCTACGAGCGCATGGTGCGGGACCTGTCCCGGCACTGCGCGGCGCCCGACGACCTCGCCAAGGTGCTGAAGAAGGAGTGGCGGTCGTTGAAGGCGGTCGTCGCGGCCGTCGGTGACGAGCCCGGGGACCAGGACCTCCACCGGCTGGCCACCCGGGTCGACCGGGTCCGCCACGGGGCCGAGCTGGCCAAGGAGGGGGTGGCGTGGGCCGACGCGCTGGGCGAGGTGCGCGAGGCCCTCGACGCCTTGCAGGAGGCCTCGCTCGCCCAGGGGTGGCTCCGGCACGCGGCCGGGACCCCGACGGTGAGCTGGGATCTCGTGTCCGGCCAGCTGCTCGAGCGCGCCCGGGCCGCCGAGGTCGCGTGGTGGCAGGTCTGGGCCGAGCGCTACGAGCGGGCCCGGGCCAAGGACCTGCGGGCCTGGCTGCGCTCTTGACCCCCTGACCTACGCTCGACCGGTGCGCGTGGTCGACGTGGTGGTGGTCGGGCTCGGCCCGGGCGGCGAGGACGCGGCGGGCCGGCTGGCCGAGGCCGGCCTCGAGGTGGTCGGGATCGACGCCGAGTTGGTGGGCGGCGAGTGCCCCTACTGGGGCTGCGTCCCGTCCAAGATGATGATCCGGGCCGCCAACCTCCTCACCGAGGCGAGGCGGGTCGACGGCATGGCCGGCCACGCCGAGGTGACCCCGGACTTCGCCCCGGTGGCCCGCCGGATCCGGGAGGAGGCCACCGACACCTGGGACGACACCGTCGCGGTGGAGCGGCTCACCAAGAAGGGCGTCACCTTCGTGCGCGGGTGGGGTCGGCTCACCGGGCCGCATCGGGTCGAGGTCGGCGGCGAGACCTTCGAGGCCGGCCGGGCGATCCTGCTCAACCCCGGCACCCGCGCCTGGGCCCCGCCGATCGAGGGGCTCGCCGGCACCCCCTACTGGTCCAACCGCGAGGCGATCGAGACCGAGACGGTGCCGGCGAGCCTGGTGGTGATCGGCGGCGGGGCGATCGGCCTCGAGCTCGGCCAGGTGTTCCTGCGCTTCGGCTCAGCGGTGACCACGCTCGAGACCGCGCCCCGCCTGTTGGCCCTCGAGGAGCCGGAGGCCTCCGAGCTCGTCACGACCGCGCTCAGCGACGAGGGGATGACCGTGCACACCGGAGCCACGATCACCTCGGTCCGCCACGACGGCGAGGGCTTCGCGGTCGCCGTGGACGGCGTCGGGTCGGTGACCACCGATCGGCTCCTCGTCGCGACGGGCCGACGCCCCGACCTCGCCGGTCTTGGGGTCGGGGCGATCGGCCTCGACGACTCGGGTCGGTCCATCCCGGTCGACTCGAGGATGCGGGCCGCCGAGGGGGTGTGGGCGATCGGGGACGTCACCGGGGTGGGCGCGTTCACCCACGTCTCGATGTACCAGGCCGCCATCGCGGTCGACGACATCCTCGGCCGCCCGGGCCCGGCGGCCGACTACCGGGCCCTGCCCCGGGTGACCTTCACCGATCCCGAGGTCGGATCGGTCGGGCTGACCGAGGCGAAGGCCCGCGAGGAGCACGGCGCGGTGGCCGTCGGGGTGGCCGACCTGTCGAAGTCGTCGCGGGGCTGGATCCACAAGGCCGGCAACGCCGGGCTCATCAAGCTGGTGGCCGACGCGGAGGCAGGGGTGCTGCTCGGCGCGACGTCCGCCGGCCCGGCGGGGGGCGAGGTGCTCTCGATGCTGGCGCTCGCCGTCCACGCCCGGGTGCCGGTCGAGTCGCTCCGGAGCATGATCTACGCCTACCCCACCTTCCACCGCGGGGTGCTCGACGCCCTACGGGCGCTGGCAGAACAGATGCCAGCCGGCCCCGCCCCAGGCGCATAGCGCGAGGGCCCGGCCGAGCCAGGACCGGGCGAACCAGCGGAGCGCCGCGATCGGCCCGGGCAGCTCGCGGCCCACCGACGACACCGTGCCCCAGAGCAGGGCCGCGGCGCCGAGCACGACCCAGACCACCGCGCCGGCGCTCACGCGCGCCCCCGCGACCGCCGCCAGCCGAGCGCCAGGGTGGCGCCCAGCGCGAGCCACAGCGCGAAGAGGCCGGCCCGCCCGGCCCGGCTCGAGGTGACGTGCCCGAAGATCGAGCTGAGGGTGGGCAGGTCGTGGGCCTGGTGGACGAAGCTGTTCAGGTCCCAGCCGACGACGGCTGCCACGACGAGCACCCAGAGCGCGGCCCCGAGGGTGCCGGCCCGGTCCTCGGCGAGGTGGCGGCGCAGCGGGAACGGGCCGCGCGCCCAGCGGCCGACCGGCTCGGGCTGGCGGCCCGCACCGGCGAGGACGGTCGCGAGCAGCGTCGCGCCGATGACCGCGAGCACGCTCCAATGGGCCGCGGTCTGGTCCTGGTGGAGCCCGCCCTCCCACCAACAGAAGGCGACCGCGCCGGCGAGCAGCCCCACGCCCAATGCCCTGCTCATGGGGCCGAGAGTAGGGTGTGGGGAGCAAGAAAAGAGGTTGGCGTGACGATCGTGCAAACCGACACGGACCGGGTCGACGGCCTGGTCGACCAGCTGCTGGCCGACCTCCCGCCGAAGGAGACGGATCCCGTCGCCTTCCTCGGGGAGCAGTTCGACCGGGGGCTCGCCTGGGTGCACTTCCCCGAGGGCGAGGGCGGCCTCGGCCTGTCGCCCGCCGCGCAGACCCGGGCGGGCGCCCGGCTGCAGGAGGCCGGGGCGCCGTCGGCGGCCATGCGCAACGTCATCGGCTACGGCATGGTGGCCCCGACCATCGTCACCCACGGCACCCCCGAGCAGAAGGCCCGCTACCTGCGCCCGCTCTTCACCGGTGAGGAGGTCTGGTGCCAGCTGTTCAGCGAGCCGGGCTCGGGCTCCGACGTGGCCGGCCTCTCCACCCGGGCGGTGCGCGACGGCGACGAGTGGGTGGTGAACGGCCAGAAGGTCTGGACGACCGTGGCCCATCTGGCCTCCAAGGGCCTGCTGCTCGCCCGCACCAACCCCGAGGTGCCCAAGCACCAGGGGATCACCTGCTTCCTCGTCGACATGCACGGCCCCGGGGTCGACGTCCGGCCGCTGCACCAGATCACCGGCGAGGCCGAGTTCAACGAGGTGTTCTTCGAGGACGCCCGGGTGCCCGACGGCGACCGGCTCGGGGGCGAGGGGGAGGGCTGGCGCACCGCCATCACCACGCTGATGAACGAGCGGGTCTCGATCGGCGGCGGGGTGTCGCGCCGGGGCACCGGCCCGATCGACATCGCCGTCCGCCTCTACAAGGAGCGCTGGGGTGACAACCCCTCGCCGCACGCCCGCGCCCTGCGGGACCGCCTCATGCAGCTGTGGGTGGCGAGCGAGGCGACCCGCCTCACCAACATGCGGGCGGCCGACCTGCGCCGCAAGGGCACGCCCGGCCCCGAGGGCTCGGTGGCCAAGCTGGCCTTCGCCGAGCAGAACAAGTTGATCTCCAGCTTCTCGGTCGACCTGCTCGGGCCCGAGGGCATGCTGCACTCGAACGACTATCCGAAGATCCGCCCCTCGGGCGTCGGGATGGGCGGCCTCGACGTGCACAAGCAGTTCCTGCGCACCCGGGCGAACTCGATCGAGGGCGGGACCTCCGAGGTCATGAAGAACATCCTGGGCGAGCGCGTCCTCGGGCTCCCGGGCGACGTCCGGGCCGACAAGGAGATCGCCTGGAAGGACGTGCCCCGGAGCTAGGGGGAGCGAACCGCGCCGGCCAGCTGCCCGCAGGCCGCCGCGATCTCTTGTCCCCGGGTGACTCGCACCGTCGCGCGGATGCCGCGGGCGGTGAGCAGCGCCCGGAAGGCGGCGGCCCGGGGCTTGCCCGGGGCCCGGTAGCCGGGCGTCTCGTTGAGCGGGATGAGGTTCACGTGCGCGCCGAGCGGCCGCGCGAACGCGGCGAGCTCGTCGGCGTCGCCGGTCGCGTCGTTCACCCCGCCGATCACCGCCCACTCGAGCGAGAGGCGCCGCCCGGTCGCCGCGACGTAGTCGGCGCACGCCTCGGCCAGCGCGCCGAGCGGATAGCGCTTGTTGATGGGCACGAGCTCGTCGCGCCGCGCGTCGTTGGCGGCGTGCAGCGAGACGGCCAGGTTGACCGGGAGGCCCTCGGCGGCGAGCCGCCGGATCCCCGGCACGATGCCGACCGTCGAGACGGTGAGCCGGCGCGCCGACAGTCCGATCTCGTCATGGAGCCGGTGCAGGGCCGCCAGGGTGTGGTCGTAGTTGGCCAGCGGCTCGCCCATCCCCATGAAGACCACGTGGGTGACCGGGCGCTCCCGCATCGCCCAGACCACCTGCTCGACGATCTCACCGCTCGACAGGTGCCGGGTGAACCCGCCCTGGCCGGTCGCGCAGAACGGGCAGGCCATCGCACAGCCGGCCTGGGTGGAGACGCACACCGTGACCCGGCCGGGATAGGCCATGAGCACCGTCTCGATCCGCGCCCCTTTGGCCGCCTCGAAGGCCCACTTCACCGTCTCGCCCCGGTCGGCGAGGCGGACCTCGACCGGGGTGAGCCCCGGGCCGAGCGGGTCGGCCAGGCGGGCCCGCAGCGCCTTCGGCAGCTCGGTCATCTCGGCCGGCCACGCCGCCCGGCGGTGGAGCGCCGTCCAGACCTGCTCGACCCGGTAGGGGGGCTGATCGGCGAGCAGCGCGGCGACCTCGGCACGGTCGAGGTCGAAGGGCGAGCTCACCGCGGCGGCTCGCGGCGCGCCCGCAGGTGCAGGAACAGCGGCACGCGGTGCCACTTGTCGTCGGGGTCCGGCTCGCCGACCTCGCGGATCCGCTCGATGACGAACCCGGAGTCGGCCAGGGCGTCGACGTAGTCCTGGAGCGGGCGGTGCTCGTAGCTGAAGGTCATGGTGAGCCCGTCGCGCTCGACGAAGTCGTCGAAGCGCTGTCGTTCGTACCAGGAGCCCTCGATGACGAAGGGCCGGGCGGCGTCGACCTCGGCCGGGAGGAAGCGGCCGGCGGTGTTGAGCGGCTGGGTCATCGCCACGACGAGGGTGCCGCCCGGCCGGAGCACCCGGGCCGCCTCGGCGACCGCCTCTTCCCACGCGTCCACGTCCTGGAGGCTCATGAACGACACCGCGCAGTCGGCCGACCGGGAGCACAGCGGCATCGCCGCCGCGTCCGCCACCACCGCCGGACCACCCCGCTGCGGATGGGCCAGGGCGGCCGCCACCATCGTGGGCGAGCCGTCGAGCCCGACGACCCGGTGCCCGAGGGCGGTGAGGTCCCGGGCGACGCGACCCTCACCGCAGCCGAGGTCGAGGGTCAACCGGCCGGGCGGAGGCACGAGCGGCAGGAACAGGTCGCGGTGCCAGCGGTCGTAGCTGTCATGGCCGGGCGTGCGGGCCCACGCGATCCACTCGTGCGCGTGGGCGTCCCAGGCCGCTCGGAGCATCCGATCATTGTGGCCGACCGATTGTGGCCGACCGACCCGGCCCCTTCGGCGGCTCAGGCGCGGACGGTCGCCTCGATCGCCCGGGGCCTGGCGTTGTCGAAGAAGAGCTCGATCTGCTCGGGATCGAGCGGCCGGGCGAGCAGGAACCCCTGGCCGTGCCGGCAGTGCTCGATCTCGAGGGCGCGCAGCTCGGAGCGGTCCTCGATCCCCTCGGCCACGGTGTCGAGGCCGAGGGCGCGGGCGAGCTCGAGCATCGTCCGCACGAGGGCCATCCCGCCGGCCGAGGTCGTCATGGCGGCGACGAACGACTGGTCGATCTTCAAGATGTCGACCGGGAACTGGCGCAGATAGGCGAGGGACGAGTAGCCGGTCCCGAAGTCGTCGATGGCGAGGCTGATGCCGAGGGCCTTCAGGTTGCCCAGCCGCCGAACGGTGCCGTGGGCGTCGCGCATGAGGGCGCTCTCGGTGATCTCGATGGTGAGCCGGTCCGGCTCGAGGCCGCTCGCCCGCAGGGCCTCGTCCACGTCGCGGGAGAACTGCTCGGACTCGAGCTGGATGGCCGAGGCGTTCACCGAGATCCCGATGGGGAGGCCCCGCAGCTCCCACTGCTTGGCCTGCTGGCAGGCGAGTCGCAGGACCTCGCGGCCGACCTCCGCGATCATCCCGGTCTCCTCGAGGACGGGGATGAACTCGAGTGGCGGGACGACCCCGCGCACCGGGTGGCGCCACCGAAGGAGCGCCTCGACCGAGGTGGGGCAGGTGTCGGCCAGGCGGAACACCGGCTGGTAGGCGAGGAAGAACTGGTCCTCCTCGATGGCCGTCCGCAGCTCCCCGGTCATCGCCAGCCGGGAGCGGGCGGCCGTGTGCATGGCCGGCTCGAACACGGTGAACCGGCGCCTCCCGGCCCCCTTGGCCTCGTTGAGGGCGGTGTCGGCGTCGCGCAGCAGGTCCTCGGCGGAACGGCCGTGGCCGATGGCGACCCCGATGCAGCCGGTGATGCGCACGTACGCGCCCTCGCCGACGCCCGAACTGAGCTCGAAGGGGGCGGACAGCTCTGTGAGCAGGCACTCGGCCAGCACCTCGACGCCGCGCTCGAGGGACGGGCCGACCGCCACGATCACGAACTCGTCACCGGCCAGCCGGCCGAGCGAGTCGGCCGGGCCGATCGCGCCGAGGAGGCGCTCGGCCACCGCCTCGAGGACCGCGTCACCGACCCGGTGCCCGTAGGTGTCGTTGACCGCGTTGAACCCGTCGAGGTCGATCAAGAACGCGGAGACCGGGGCGTCGTCGTGCTCGGCCCGCTCGAGCATGCTGGTCGCGATGTCGATGACGAGGTCACGGTTGGGCAGCCCGGTGAGCGTGTCGTGCAGCGCCCGGTGGTGCAGCTCGGCGTTCTTGTGCTCGATCGA
>DAIUEV010000004.1:22180-103723 GCA_036844945.1 Acidimicrobiales bacterium | reverse complement strand
GCAGCCTCAGCGACCGTGGACGAACTGCATCGCCTCGGCGCGCGTGGCCGGGTCCATCCGGAACAGGCCGCGGACCGCCGAGGTGACCGTCTGGGTCCCGGGCTTCTTCACCCCGCGCATCGACATGCACAGGTGCTCGGCCTCCACGACCACGAGGACCCCCCGGGGGTCGAGCGCGGACTCGATGGCGTCGGCGATCTCGGTGGTCATCCGCTCCTGGACCTGGAGGCGCCGCGCATAGCCCTCGACCAGACGGGCCAGCTTCGAGATCCCGGTGATGCGGCCGTCGGAGTTGGGGATGTAGGCGACGTGGGCCCGGCCGATGAACGGGACGAGGTGGTGCTCGCACAGCGACGCGAACGGGATATCGCGGACCATCACCATCTCGTCGTGCTCGGCCGCGAAGGTCACGGTCACGTGACGGCCGGGGTCGTCGCCCAGGCCCGAGAACAACTCCTCATACATCGCCGCCACCCGGGCGGGGGTCTCGACCAGCCCGTCGCGCGAGGGGTCTTCGCCGATCGCCTCCAGGATTTCCGCGATCGCCTTCTCCACCCGGGCGGTGTCGACCCCCACCGGCTCAGACCCCCGAGGCCTTGTAGACGTGCACGGCCCGCAGATTCCGGTAGCGCTCGTCGACGTCGAGCCCGTAACCCACGACGAACGCCGACGGGATGGTGAAGCCGACGTAGCGGAGGTCGAGCGGGACCCGCTGCTCGCCCTCCTTCACCAAGAGGGCGCACACCTCGAGGCTCGCCGGCTGGCGCGCCGCCAGGTACCGGCGCAGGTAGTTGAGCGTGAGGCCGCTGTCGATGATGTCCTCCACCACCAGCACGTGGCGGCCGGCCAGGTCGGCGTCGAGGTCCTTCACGATCCGCACCACCCCGGAGGTCCTGGTCGCGCTCCCGTAGGAGGAGACGGCCATGAAGTCGACGTCGACGGGCAGGTCGATGGCGCGGGCCAGGTCGCTCATGAAGATCATGGCGCCTTTCAACACACCCACCAGCAGCGGCGCCTCGTCGGCGTAGTCGGCGGTGATGGCGGCACCGAGCTCGAGCACCCGTTCGGCCAGGGCCTCGGCGGTGACCACCGGCTCGCCCACCTCGGTCAGGCCCCAGCTCGGCACCGACGAAACGGCACGCTCCGTCTTCACCGGCCGAACCCTACCGGACCCCTCCCCGACGGCCAGGCGGGAGGCCGAGCGTCGGACGGTACGGCCGCCCTCCACCTGCGTCGCCACCCGTCGCCCGGCCGCGACGTCGAGGACGCGTGCGACCGCGGCCGAGCTCGGGGGATGGGCGTCGGCTGTGGAGGGCGCGAGCCATCCGCGCACCGCCCGGCGCGCCAGTGCGACCGGCGCGTCGCGCAGCGCCCGGGTGTCCGCCGGGTCCGGCACCACATCGGCGGTCAGGGCGGTCAGCAGCGCCGCGTCGTCGCGCAGCAGCGCCGCCTGGCGGGCGAGGATCGGCACCGGGTCGCGACGGGCGATCGCCGCGCACAGCGGCAGCAGCTCGTGGCGCACCCGGTTGCGGAGATGGCGGGGGTCCTCGTTCGACGGATCGCGCACCGGGTTCAGCCCGATCGATCGGCACAGCCCCTCGGCCTCGTGGCGACGCAGGGCGAGCATCGGGTGGCGGGGGCCCGGGACCATGGCGGCCAGCCCGTCCAGCCCGGCCCCCCGCAGGAGATTGCAGAGCATGGTCTCGGCCTGGTCGTCCATCGTGTGGCCGGTGGCCACCTCGGGCGGGAGGACTCCGAAGCGGGCGGCCCGGGCCCGGGCCTCGAGGTTCGGCCCCTCGGCAACGAGCACCCGCTCGGCCCGGAAAGAGGCACCGAGCCGCCGGGCGGCGTCCGCCACGACCGCCGCCTCGTCGGACGACCCCGGACGGAGCCCGTGGTCGACGTGCACCGCGGTGACCCGGCAGCCGGCGGCGACGGCCAGCGCCAGCAGGGCGAGCGAGTCGGGTCCGCCGGACACCGCGCAGACGAGCTCGGCGCCGGCGGGAGGGAAGGTGCAGCGCCCGAGGAGCGAGGCCACCTCCTCGGGCCACCCGGTCGGGGCGGTCCCGAGGACGGTCGAGCTCACCCGGCCAGGGCTGCGGGCGAGACCCGTCGGACCCAGGTCGTCGGGTCGCGGATCTCGGCCAACGAGGGCAGCCACTCGGGGCCCTGCCACACCCGGTCGAAGAGCCGACGGCCGCCCGCCTTCTCCACGGAGCGCACGAACTTCTCACCCTCGGCGTACTGGCGGAACTTCGCCTCGAGCCCGAGGATCTGTTGGAGGAGCCGCGCGGGCCCGCGCACCGACTCGCGGCGCTGTCGGAGCACCTCACTGAAGTGGGCGGCACCCGGCACCGCCTCGGCACCAGCGCGGTCCATGGTGACGTCGCCGTGCCCCTCGAGCAGGCTCATGAGGGCCTGGATGCGCTGGAGCGCCTCCAGCTGGTCGTCGGTCGCGACCAGCCCGATCATCCCGGCGTCCCGCAGCGGGCTGCGGCCCGCCCGGATCTCGGTGGCGGCGCGGCGCACGGCTTCGGCCAGCCGCCGCGGGTCGGAGCCGAGCGGCTCGAGGCCCGCTTCGACGAGCGACAGGAAGTACGAGCGCAGCCACGGCACGGCCATGAACTGGGCCCGGTGGGTGAGCTCGTGCAGCGCCAGCCACAGCCGGAACTCGGCCGGGTCGAAGCCCTGGCGCGCCTCGAGCGCGGCGACGTTCGGGCCGACGAAGTACACGATGTCCTGCTGCTCCTCGTCGACGCCGTCGGTCAACAAGAGGTCGTACTGGCCGAGCACCCGGGTGGACATCCACGCCAGCACGAGGCCCAGCTGGGTCCCGGTCATCGATCGCGACACGCCGCTCAGCTGGCGGGCCAGGCCGGGGGCGGCCGAGGCGAGTGGCGAAGGCGGTTTGTTGGCCGCCACCTTGGCGAGCGTGGGGCCGAGGAGGCGCTGGAACGACCCGATGTTGGCGGTGACCCAGTCGGGACGGTCGATCACCTTGCCCCGGGCCGGGCTCCCAGGCGCCAGCCCCGTCGCCTCGGCCACCAGGCGCTCGGCCCGCACCGTCATCTCGTCGAAGTCGCGCTGCATGGCGGCGCGCCGGTAGGCGGTCGGCGTCGTCGCACGGCCGGACCCCCAGCGGGCGACCCGGTCGGCGAGGGCCCAGTCGATGAGCGACGGCTGCTCCGAACGGCCGCTCTCGTCGCTCATGGGTTCACCGGCGGCTACCGGACTCCGGCCCGGCGCTGGCCGCCTCGGCCTCGATCAGGCGCGCGATGCGCTCGCGCAGCGCGTCGGGGACGTGGTCCTTGCAGCGGTTGGCGATCACCTGTCGCAGCTCGGTCTCGAATCCCGCCGCGTCGGCACACGGGGCGCAGTAGTCGAGGTGCTCGGCGATCTGGGTGCGACGATCCTCGGTGAGCTCGCCGTCGAGGTAGTGGTAGAGCTGGTGGATCGCCGAACCGCAGTCCGTGCCGGTTCCCCACTCCTCAGCCATCTCGCCACCCATCGCGGGCCCCTCGCTCACTCGTTCCGCCCCGGCGCCGAACCGACCAGGCCCCTCGACTCCGCAAAGTCGTGCAACGCCTTCTGCAGCGCCCTTCTTCCCCGGTGGATGCGGCTCATGACCGTCCCGATGGGTACGTCGGTGATCTCGGCGATCTCCTTGTAGGAGAAGCCCTCGACGTCGGCCAGGAGGACCGCCATCCGGAACGCCTCGGGGAGCGACTCGATCGCCGACTTCACCTCGTCGTCGGTGAAGCTGGCCAGTGCCTCCTCCTCGGCGCTGCGACTGGACGCAGCTTCGGAGTTCGGCGAAAGCCGGTGGTACAGGTAGAGGTCCTCGACGTCCTCCACATCGGCCACCTCGGGGCGCCGCTTCGCCGCCCGGTACGAGTTGATGTAGGTGTTGGTGAGGATCCGGTACAGCCAGGCCCGCAGGTTGGTGCCCTCGGTGAAGCCACCGAAGCCCCGGTAGGCCCGCAGATAGGTCTCCTGGACCAGGTCCTCGGCGTCGGCGGGGTTGCGCGTCATCCGGAGCGCCGCGCTGTACAGGGCCGGCATGTGCTCCATGGCGAGCTCGGTGAAATGGGCCTGGTCGGCCATGTGGGCACCCTAGTCATCCGGCCGTCCGGCCCGGCACCGGGGTGCCCAGGGGACGGCCCACTAACCTGATTCGGCGCATGTCCCCCTCCGACGCACGGGTCCACCTCGACACCGCGAGCCCGTCCCGTGTGGCTGGTCGCGACGGCCTCGACCTCCTGACCTGGGACGGGCTCGACGACCTGGGGATCGAAGCGGCGGTGACCACCCGCCACGGAGGGGTCTCGATCGATCCCTTCGCCTCGCTCAACCTCGCCCTGCACGTCGGCGACGACCCCGCGGCGGTGCTCGAGAACCGGCGGCGGGCCGCGGCGGCTCTCGGCGCGTCGGTTGACGACCTGGTCGTGGCGAACCAGGTCCACGGCACCCGTGCCGCGGCGGTCGGCGACGCCGATCGCGGTCGCGGGGCCCGCTCCGCCGACACCGCCCTCGTCGAGGTCGACGCGATGGTCACCGCGGCGCCCGGCGTGGTCCTCACGGTCCTCGTCGCCGACTGCGCGCCGGTCGTCCTCTTCGACCCCGAGGCCCGGGTGCTCGGGTGCGCGCACGCGGGCTGGAGAGGGGCGCTGCATGGCGTCCTCGAGTCGACGCTGGACTCGATGGCGGCGCTCGGGGCGACACCCCGGCGGACGGTCGTCGCGGTCGGGCCGACGATCGCCGCCGACGAGTACGAGGTCGGCCCCGACGTCGTCGACGCCGCGCTGGCCCACCTCGGAGCGGGGTCCCCGACCTGGCGGCCCGGCCGGGCCGGCCACTTCTTCTTCGATCTCGCCTCCACCGTGCGGGCGGTCCTCGTCCGGGCCGGGGTGCCCGCCGCCCAGATCGTCGACACGGGGGTCCGGACCGGGCCGCCCGGCCCGTTCTTCAGCGCCCGTCAGGAAGGGACATGCGGGCGCTTCGGGCTGCTCGCCCGGATCCGCTCGTGAGCGCCGAGCCCTTCTCCTACCGGGGCCACGAGCTCGACACGGCCACCGGGACCCTCACCTGCCGCTACTCGCTCGGGCCCCGGTCGTTCGTCGAGCGCGTGGAGCTCGGCAAGGGTGACTGGGACACGCCGGCGGCGGCCGAGGCGGCCCGCCTCGCCTACCTCCTGACCGGGGTCTCGTACTACAAGACCGCGGCGCCGCCGGTGGTCGACGTCGACGTCGCCCTCCGGAGCGCCGAGCGCGCGCTCCTCGAGGACTTCTATCGCAAGGGTCTCGGCGAGTTCGCCTTCCGCAATCGGCTCGACCTCGCGGCCCTCGAGATCAGGGCGGCGGTCTCGGCGGCGCCGCCGGTGGCCCCGACGCGACCGACCGGCCGCCCGCTCGTCCCCTTCGGCGGCGGGATCGACTCGATCGTGGCCGTCGAGGAGGTGCGGCGGGGCCATCCCGGCGCCTCCCTCTTCGTGGTCTCCCCCCCGGACGCGCCGTTCGCGGCGATCGAGCGGGTGGTGCCGGTGACCGGCCTGCCGGTCGTGCGGGCGACCCGGCATCTCGACCCCCAGCTGCTCGAGCCCGAGTCGGTCACCGGGTTCCTCCAGGGGCACGTCCCGATCACCGGTGTGATCACCGCCCTGGCGGTGTTGGCGGCGGCCGGGACCGGGCATGACACCGTCGTGATGTCCAACGAGTGGTCGGCCTCCGCGGGCAACCTGGTCGTCGACGGCACAACCGTGAACCACCAGTACTCGAAGAGCCGGGAGTTCGAGACCGCGTTCGCGCACGCCCTCGGTGCCGCGTTGGGCGAACGGCCCCGGGCGTTCTCGCTGCTGCGTCCGTACACCGAGCTGTGGGTGGCCGAACGGTTCGCCCGATTCCCCGAGTACCACCCGCACTTCCACAGCTGCAACCGGGCCTTCACGACCGATCCGGCCCGGCGGCTCGAACGTTGGTGCGGCGAATGTGACAAGTGTTGCTTCATCGACCTCGTGCTGGCCCCGTTCCTCGCCCGCACCGAGCTCGAGTCGATCTTCGACGGGCGCGAGCCGCTGGCCCGTCCACAGCTGGCCGAGCGGTTCGCGGTCCTCGTGGGCCTCACCCCGGACCCGAAGCCCTTCGAGTGCGTGGGCGAGGTGGGCGAGTGCGCGGCGGCCGCCGTGCTCGCGGCGGCCCGGACCGACCGCGCCGGCACCGAGATCCTGCAGCGACTGTCCTCCCAGCTGCCGGCGGTCGGGCCCGCCGACACCGCCGGCCTGCTCGCCCCGCACCGCCCCCACGACATCCCCCAGGACTTTGCCCCCCAAGATCTGCTGGTCTGACCTGGCCGGGGCGGCCGTCGGCGTCTGGGGCCTCGGGGTCGAGGGCGGCGCCAACCTGCGCAAGCTGCTCGCCCTGGGCGCCGCGCCGGTGATCGTCGACGACCACCCCGCGGCCGCCTCCGCCGAGGGGATCCCGATCCGGTCGACCGCCGGCGGCGGATGGGAGGCCCTCTCGCGCTGCGAGGTGGTGGTGAAGACACCGGGGATCAGCCGCTACCGCCCGGACGTGTCGGCACTGGAGGATCAGGGCGTCGCGGTGGTGGGCGGCCTCGGACTGTGGCTCGAGGAGGCGGACCGCGAGCGGGTGGTCTGCATCACGGGCACGAAGGGCAAGAGCACGACCACCTCGATCGTCGGACACCTGCTCGCCGGGCTCGGCCACCCCTGCCTCGTCGGAGGGAACATCGGGCGGGTCCCCTACGACCCCGAAGTCGACCAGGGCAGCGAGTTCACCGCGGTCGAGGTGTCCAGCTTCCAGGCGACCGACCTCACCTGCGCCCCGCCGGTCGTCGCGGTCACCTCGCTGCACCCCGACCACCTCGACTGGCACGGCAGCGTCGAGCGTTACTACGCGGACAAGCTGTCGCTGTGCACGCGTCCCGGCGCGTCGCTCACGATCGCCAACGGCACGAGCCCGGAGCTGCGGCGCGAGGCGGCCCAGCTCGGGCCCCAGGTCGAGTGGGTGAATGACGCACCGGACCGCTGGGTCGGGGCGCTCGGGCTCCTCGGGTCGCACAATCGGATCAACGCGCGGATCGCCCGCGCCTGTCTCGCGGCGCTCGGCGTGCCCGGGCTCGACGACGACGCGCTCCTTCGGGCGGCCCGCGGTTTTGTCCCGCTCGACAGCCGGCTCCGGGAGATCGGGACGGTGGGCGGGGTCAGCTTTGTCGACGACAGCCTGTCGACGAACGCGCTCGCGTCGATGGCCGCCCTGGACGCGTTCCAAGGGCGGCCGGTCGCCCTCGTGGTCGGCGGGGCCGACCGGGGCATCGACTACGCGCCGCTGGCCGAGCGCATCGCCGCGCGTCCCGACCCGACCTATGTCGTCACCCTTCCGGCCAACGGCCCGCGGATCCGGGTCGCCATCGAGGAGGCGGTGGAGCGGGTCGGGTCGGACGCCACCGAAATCCACGACACCGGCGACCTCGACACCGCGGTGGCCAAGGCGTACGCATGGGCGACGCCCGGCGCGGTCATCCTCCTCTCGCCGGGCGCGGCGAGCTTCGGCCAGTTCCGCAACTACAAGGAGCGGGCCGAGGCCTTCCGCCGGGCGATGGAGCGGCTGGCCGCGTCCTGAGGGTCGGCCCGATCAGCCGAACAGCACGCTCGGATTGAGAATGCCGTCGGGGTCGAGCGCCCGCTTGATCGCGCCGAACGCTTCGATCTCGGCGTCGGAGCGGTTCAGCCGGAGCCATCGCCGCTTGGCCGTGCCGATCCCGTGCTCGGCGCTCACCGACCCTCCGAACGACGCGGCCAGCTGGAAGACCGCCTCGTCGACGTCGTCGTCGTCGGGATCCACGCCGGTCAGGTTCACGTGGATGTTGCCGTCGGCGGCGTGCCCGAACAGCCAGACCTCGGCGGCCGGCCGGAGCGCCGCCACGACCGGCGGGACGCGCTCGACGAACTCCCGCAGCGAGGAGACGGGCACCGAGATGTCGAGCTTGTGCGGTGTCCCCCGGCGATTGATCGCCTCGGTGTGGCCCTCGCGGTAGCGCCACAGCTCGACGGCCCGGGCCCCGTCGGGAGCGACGACCGCGTCGGCGACGCCCGGCACCGACGCGACCGCCTCCGAGAGTGCCGGGGTCGGGTCGCGGTCGTCGGCCGCCTCCACCAGGAGGTAGGCGGCATGGGCGCGGTCGAAGGGGTCGGGCAGCCCGAGCTCCGTCCGGACGAGCGTCATCCCGGCCGCGAAGAAGAGCTCGGCCGCCGAGAGCGAGGTGAGCGCCCGGCGCAGCGTCGACGCGGCCTCGACGGCCGCCCCCGCGTCCCCGAAGGCGAGGAGCGCGACCACCCGCTCGGGACTCCGCGGCACGAGCCGCACCCGCGCCTCGGTCACGACGCCGAGAGTCCCCTCGCTGCCGCACAGGAGCCCGGCCAGGTGGTACCCGGTGTTGTCCTTGAGCAGCCCCTGCATGTGGGAGACCACGAGGCCGCTGCCGAGCACCGAGCTGACCCCGAGCAGCTGGGCGCGGGTGTCGCCGTAGCGGAGCACCCGGACCCCACCGGCATTGGTGGCGACCGTCCCGCCGACCGTCGCGCTGTCCCGGCTGGCGATGTCGACCCCGTAGTCCCAACCGGCGGCTCGCGCCGCGGCCTGCAGGTCGCCCAGGGTCGTCCCGGCACCGACCGTCGCCTGCCCGTCCGTCGCGTCGACCTCGATCCCGGTCAACCGGCGGAGGCTGCAGATCACCTCGCCGGCGAGCGGCACCGCGCCCCCCGAGAGCCCGGTGTTGCCGCCCTGCAGCGCGAGGCCGACCCCGTGGCGACGGCACAGCCCGACGACCGCCTGCACCTCGTCAGTCGATCCGGGCCGCACCACCGCCGGCGTCGAACCGACGAACCGGCCGGTCCAGTCCGTCGCGTAGCCCGAGGTCACGTCCGGATCGGTCAGCACGTGGCCGGAACCGACGATCTCGGTGAGGGCGCGGACCACCGACGGCTCGAGTTTCGTCATGCCGGCGAAGCGGGCCACACGGCCGCTGGTGGCCGCCGAGACATGGTCGCGATCGTCAGGCCAGCACCCGGCGCCGGAAGTTCTTGAGCCCGATGGTGAGGAAGAGGACTCCGAAGCCGACGACGACCGGGTAGATCACGTACAGGTGGATGTGGGGACTGCTCGTGAAGACCGCTCGCATCCCCTCGTTCACGTAGATGAGCGGGTTGACGAGCACGAGCGTCTGGAGCCAGTGCCAACCTCCCACGGTGACCGGGGCGAGGCGCGTCCAGCCGTAGTAGGTCCCGCCGAGGAACGTGATCGGCAGGATGATGAACCCGAACATGAGACCGATGTTCCGTGGCTCGAAGCTCGTGCCCAGCACGAGACCGAGCCCCGCCATCGCGATGCACGCCAGCGGGACGAGGGTGAGGATCAGCAGCCAGTGCAGGTGGAGGTGGGCCTCGACACCCGGCGCGTGCACAACCGCTGCGATCGGCAGGACGATGACCGCCGACAGGACCGCTTGGGCCGCCCCTGACAGGACCTTGGCGATCGCCACCAGCCAGATCGGGCACGGAGCCTGGACACGGTCCTCGATCTCCCTGGTGAACCCGAACTCCTGGGACATCGCCAGGGCGATCGACTGGACCCCCTGGAACATGATCGAGATCCCGACGACGCCCGGGACGAGAATGGTCGCGAACGCAGACTCCTCGGTGGTGCCCCGACCCCCGATCCCCTGCCCGATCTTCGGGAAGACGTAGAGGAAGACGAAGCAGAGCAAGAACGGCTGGATCAGCGTCCGCAGCACGAACTCCCAGATGTGCTTGCGCAGGACGACGAGGTCGCGGAGGAGGAGGGCCCCGAGCGCGGTCCAGCTGGCGGCGCTCACCGAACGGAGCGGGCGATCCCCGATCCGACCCGGAGTCGTAGCTTTCACGACCGAGGTCCCGGTCACTCCCGGAGCTCCCTTCCGGTCAGGTTGATGAACACCGTCTCGAGCGTCGTCTCCGAAATTGAGAGGTCGACGATTTCGAAGCCGTCGCGCTCGGCCAGAGAGACGATCCCCGGCACCACCCGGGGGCCGCCCTTCACGTGGAGCTCAACGCTGCTGCCGTGGACGCGGTGCCGGGTCACCCCTTCGATCCCGTCGTTCAGGAGCTGCTCCAAGCGAACTGGATCGCCGCTCGTCCGCATCGTGACCACGGTGTCAGCGGCGAGGCTCAGCTTGAGCTGCTCAGGGGTGTCGAGGGCGAGGATCCGGCCGTGGTCCATGATCGCCACCCGTCCGCACAGCCGATCGGCCTCCTCCATGTAGTGGGTGGTGAGCATGATCGTCTGGCCCTCCGAGTTGAGCTCACCGAGCAGGTCCCAGAGGACGAGCCGGCTCTGCGGGTCGAGGCCGGCGGTCGGCTCGTCGAGAAACAGGACCGTGGGCCGGTGGAAGATGGCCCGGGCCACCATCAGCCGCTGGGCCATCCCGCCTGACAGCGCGTAGATCGAGGCCTTCGCCCACCTCGACAGCTGGAATTGCTCGAGCAGCTCGTCGGCGGTCTGACGGGACGCGCGTGCGCCCATCCCGAACAGCCGACCGTGGAAGTAGAGGTTCTCCCACACGTTCAGCTGGCGGTCGAGGGTGTTCTCCTGCGAGACGATCCCGCACACCTGCTTGACCAGGGCCGGGTGTCGCGCCACGTCGATCCCGGCGACGAACCCGCGTCCCGACGTCGGGACGACCCGCGTCGTGAGGATCCCCGCGGTGGTGGTCTTTCCCGCTCCGTTCGGACCGAGGAGGCCGAAGATCTCACCGGCGGTTACGTCGAGATTGAGGTGATCGACGGCGGCGAAGTCCGTGCCGGCGTACACCTTGGTCAGGTCCTCGGTGTGGATGACGGCCTGTGCGCCGTCCCCTTTCGCACCGCTCCTCGCGTCGGGGGCCTGCACCGCGGTCACGGCTCGATCGTAGGGGCACCGGCGCACACGGTCCGGCCGGTGCAGCCTTCGCCGCCCGGATCGGGACGCCTGTGTCAGCATCGACACTATGGCGGCGCAACTCCCCGGCCGGATGCCCGCGCCACGGCTCACCGAACGCCGGGTTCTGGTGGTCGCCGTCCTCGTCTGGACCTTCATCGTCTTCTACCTGGTGCACTGGGGGGCGACCTGGGCGATCGACCTGCGCGTCTATCGCGACGCCGCGGCGTTCCTCCGCGGCCACGGCTCGCCGTACCTCGGCCGCTTCACGCCGAGCCAGCTCCCCTTCACCTACCCGCCCTTCGCGCTGCTGGTCCTGAGCCCGCTCTCATTCGGGCCGCTCGGTGTCGTGAAGGCGGTGTGGTGGGTGCTGAACGAGGCAGCGCTGTGCGGCGTGTTGTACCTCGCTCTACTCGAATGCCTTGGTCTCTCTCGGCGCCGAGCGCTCGCCTTCGCGGTGCTCGGCGGCGCCGTTGCCTCGATTGCGCTCGAGCCCGTCCGGAGCAACCTCGACTACGGGCAGATCAACGCGCTGCTGATGGTGATGATCGCGGTCGACATCCTGCGAATCCGGGGCCGTGGTCGGGGTGTGCTGGTCGGAGTGGCGGCGGCGATCAAGCTGACCCCTCTCCTTTACCTGGCCTACTTCCTCGTGGAACGGGACCGTCGTGCCGCCCTCCGGGGCGCCGTCACGTTCGTCGCCGCCACCGGGCTCTCCTGGGCGATCCTCCCTACTGCCTCCACCAAGTATTGGGTTGACGACGCCTTCCACCCGAGCCGGACGGGCCGACCGGGCTTCGTCAGCAACCAGTCCTGGAACGGCCTCCTGCACCGGGTCCCCTTCCACTCCGGGACGGGCATCGCCGTCCTGTGGGTGCTCGCGTCCCTGCTCACCGTGGCAACGGCCGTGGTGGCGGCCCAACGTCTCGTGGCGCGGGGCCGGAGGGTCGACGCCCTGCTCGTGCTCGCTCTGGCCGAACTGCTCGCCAGCCCGATCTCCTGGTCACACCACTGGTCGTGGCTGGTCCTGACGCCGGTCGTGCTGATCGAACGGCGCGGAACCGACCGGGCCGTGGTCGTCGCCCTCGCCGTCGCGACCCTGATCGCCTTCGCTGAGCCCTACTGGTGGCCGCTCTCCGGCTGGTTCGGGGCGGTGCTCGCCGACTCGCTGACGCTGGCCGGCGCGGCCTTGCTCGGAGTCATGACCTGGCGCGCCATCGCCGAGTCAAGAGCCGAGGAGGCGCTCCAGCCATCGTCCGGCTGAACCTCGCTTAGGCGACCTCGGCCAGGAACCCCGACGCCGCCGCGTTGTACTCGTCGGCGGCCTCCCAGTACACGTTGTGGGGCGCGCCCTCGATGACCTTCAGCCGGCTGTCGGGCACCAGCTCGTGCAGGTGCTCGGCGGCGGGCACCGCCCGGTCGATCCCGCCGACGATGACCAGCATCGGCGAGCTCACCTTTGAGATGAGGTCCGGCAGCTCCTCGCGCGAGGGGTTGACGGCAGTCCGCTGACGGGGATGGCGGAGCGCCTCGATGCGGGTGGCGGTCGAGCGGATCCGGTAGTAGCGGTCGTACAGAACCGGCCTCTCCTCCTTGAGACGCTCGGTCAGCGAGTCACCGAAGGGGAGGAAGATCGTCTCGACGTCGATGGGCCCGCCCCGTGGGGGCATCGCCGCCGCCGACGCATCACGCGGGATCCCCGAACCCGACGGGATCAGGGCGATCGCGTCGTCCGGGTGACGCGCCGCCCACCGGAGGAGCGTCGCGCCGCCCATCGAGTTACCGGCCAGGATGGGTCGGTCGATGCCGAGGGCGGCGAGGAAGCCCTCGAGCTCGTCGGCGCGGTCGGGCTCGGGCTCGTCGCGGGGCGAGTTGGACGAGTGACCGTGGTTGACGCTGTCGTACGCGATCACCCGGAACCGGTCCCGGAAGGCCGCGAACTGCTGGAACCACGCCTCACCGCACGACGTCATCCCGTGGAGGAAGACGAACGGCTGACCCTCTCCCTCCTCGTGGTAGTAGACATCCGTGCCGTTCACGTCGACCCAGGGCATGACACTCTCCTTCCCTTCGTTTCCTCGAAACGTCTCCTGAGCGACCGACCCCCAGGGCGGCGGTGCCCCAAGGCTGGCACCGTCACTCCACGCGCTGGACCCCCTGGAGGATGTCCGGCTCGGACACGCTCCCGGGCGGCCACTTCTCGCGCGCCGCCTGGTTCGCGAGCCGACGCACGCACTCGTTGACCGGCGTGGGGACACCGTGCAGCCGCCCCAGCAGGACGATCTCGCCGTTCAGGTAGTCGGTCTCGATCGAACCGGCCGACCTCGCGAGGCTCTGCCAGGACGAGCTTCCGCCTCGGGCGCGCCCCGGCACGTCCTCGCTCTGGACCCGGCGGGTGTCCTCGTCGGGGCTGGCGACGTCGATGCCGGCGGCGCGGGTCACCGCCATCCCCTCCTCGCGGATCAGCGCCGTCACCGCCCCCTGCCGCGCGTGGCCGCCGCACAGGGCGTCCACGGCGTTCGAGAGGTTCATGTGCACGAGCTTGGCGTACTTCCACCGCATGATGTCGGGCCGGACGATCGAAGCCATCGACGAGGCGTTGAAGGCGTCGCCGAGCGCATCGGCCACCTCGTCCCGGCCCGACGGGTAGCGGCCGACGTCGAAGATCCCGGCGATCGGGAAGCCGTGCGCGATCACCTCTCCCGGCTCGAGGTGCGTTGCCGGACAGACCACCTTGACCCCGTAGACATTGGCGAAGAACCGAAGCGCCATCCGTTCGTTGGCCACCCCGTTCTGGAGGCAGGCGATCGCCACGGTGGGCGGGGCGCACCCCGCAAGGTCCGTCATCGCACCTGGGGTGTCCTGACTCTTCACGGCGAGGAGCACGACGTCGTCGTCCCGCCACTCGATCTCCTGGGGCCGTTCGGCGACGACCGCCGGGTTCAAGGTGGCCGATCCGGTCGGGGACTCGAGCCTCAGCCCGTGCTCGGCGATCATCCGACCGTGCGCACCTCGGGCGATCAGTCCGACCTCGTAGCCCTGCTCGATCAGGCGGGCACCGACGACCCCACCGATCGCGCCGGCGCCGTAGACGACGAATCTCACCCGACCCCTTCCCCCGGCCGCTCGACCGGCGCACTGCGTCGCGCCTCCGTCATGAGACGCTTCCGGCTCGACTGCCGACTGAGGGCAGACAGAAGAGCGAGACCCTCATCGGCACCCATTGTGCAGGACCCTCCCGACCCCGTCGACCGGGCCGTCCCGGGCGCGAGCGACGACCGGCGGCGCCTAGAGATCGAGGCCCCTCGGCACCCGCGGGGTCACCAGGTCCTGGAGTCGGTGTCGCAGCGCCTCGGCGCGCTCGCGTTCCTCGTCGGACCCACCCGGGATCGCGACACTGATCCGTGACGCGTACTCGCGGTGGTTCGCGACGAACTCGGGCAGGTCGTCGTACTTGCAGGTCTGCGAGAGCTCAGCGACGGCGTCCAGCGGGACCGCCTCGCGCATGTCCTCCCACCGCCCCTGCAGCGACAGCGAATGAAGTTTCTGGCCGAGCTCCTCGAGCCCGTGGAGCTCCAGGACCTTGTGGTAGGTGCGCGTCGACCCGTAGAAGGAGAGCGCCTGGCGCATCGCCAGCATCTTCTGCTCGATCTCGCGCTCGTCGTCGTACAGGACCAGGTAGCCGCTGGCGGCGATCTCGATGTCCGACCAGGTTCGGCCCTTCGACGCGAGCCCGGTGCGGACGGCGGGAAGGAGCACCTCGCGCATGTACTTGTCCGACATGATCCCGCCGTGCGGCATGATCACGTCCGCGCGCTCGCCCCCGACCCGGGCCATCCCGGGGCCGACCATCGCGAGGCCGATCTTCGGGCTCGGCACCTCGAGCGGGCCGGGATCGAAGTTCGGGCTCATCAGCGTGTAGCGGTACTGCTCGCCGTGGAAGTTGGGAGCGGACCGGTTCTGCCAGGAGTCCCAGACGGCCCGCATCATGTCGAGGTACTCGCGCATCCGGGGCACCGGAGCCGACCAGGTCCCGCCGAACCGCCGCTCGTTGTGTCCCTTGACCTGCGTGCCCAGCCCGATGCTGAAGCGGCCGCCGGAGAGGTGCTGGATGTCCCATGCCTCCATCGCGAGCACCATGGGGCTGCGGGGGAACGCGATCGTCACCGAGGTCTGGAGCTCGATCCGCTCGGTGGTCGTCGCGGCGAGCGCCATCGTCAACATCGAGTCGTGGGCGAGCTCGCCGCACGTGATGACGTCGAAGCCCAGCTCCTCGGCCCTCCGCGCCGCCTCCGGCGCCTGCTTCGGCCATCCCCCGACGCCGGTCACGAGTTTCATGCTCCGGACCGTACAGCACCGACTCGCGCTGGCCCATGGCCTCACCGCCTCGCGAGACAAGGCCCCTGCCGGACTCCCGTGTTGGCACTCCGGACGCTGCGGCGCTCGTCGCGACTGGACCGAGGGCCGTTGACTCCCTGCTGGCGGCGATCACGCCGAGCCCGCCGCGGGGGTTGGGTCAGGGTTGCTTCTCGAACCTCGCTAGTGCTGCGTCTGGTTCGAGGCCGAGCCGGCTCGAGATGATCTCCCACGAGCTACCGGTTGCACGAAGCCTGCCCACCAACCGCCGCAGATCGGACTCGACCGAGTCCGCGTTCCGAGCGATCGCGGGGAGCACCTGAAGGATCTCAGCGGTCTGCCAATTCTCGATCGTCGGTCGCGCTGCGGCTCCCTCGTCATCCACGACCGTGGTGGCCAGGATGTCGTCACACAGCCCGACGCACTCGTCACAGATGTAGACGCCGGGTCCCGCGATCAGTTTCTTGACCTCGGTGTTGTCCTTCCCGCAGAACGAACAGACGGCGAGCACTTTGGAACTCGCCGACATATCACCGGACATTTGGCCCTCCCGTTGCGAACGAATGTGGCGGAGGGCGGTGGTGTAGGACTCCCCCGTGTGGGCGGCTCGCTGACGAGCCAGCCGCTTGCCGTGCTTGCCCGATGTCATCCGACCTCCGTGTGCCCGAATCGGGCCCCCAGCGGCCCCATCGGGCACAACTGACCGGACGGCGACCTGAGGACAAGGATCCCCTCTGCCTCCATGGACGGCCCCGCTGGGAGGGCACGGGAGGTTGGGCGCAGGACTCGCCTGGAAAAAATTCTATGCCATCCGGAGCGTTGGGGTAGTGGTCCGTTCGACCATCGCGGGGAAACTTCCCCGAGCCGGCGTGGGAGATGGCCGTCGAGTCATCTGCCACCCTGATCCGGCTGATTGGTCTCGATCGAGCCGAGACACACATACTCAAGGTCGTCGAGCCTGACCCGCAGCTGGAAGGGGGTCCGGAGATGACCGCAGATACCGACGGTCCCGCTGCCGTCGCTCCCGCTTACGAGAGTCGATACTCCTTGGCCGGCATTCGCGGTGCCACGACGGCACCGCAGGAGGCCCTGATCGCCCGGGCCAGTGAGGTCTTCCAGGGCGATGATCGGGTCCTGGCCGCGTACCTCGTCGGAGGGTTTGCCGTCGGGACCGGTGACGCTTGGAGCGACGTGGATCTCCAGTGCATCATCGCCGACGACGCCAGGGAAGATCTCACTGCGAGCTGGCAGGAGTTGGCCAACTCCATCGCCCCAACTGCCCATATCCAGCCCTTCGGATCCGTCATCGGCGGCCTCTGCATCACGCCCGATTGGCTGCACTTCGACCTCGTATGCAATCCACGATCGGCGGTCGACCCCGAGACCCTTCAGGGCATGGTGCCCCTGGTCGACAAAGAAGGCCTCCTGTCGCCGGACCGGGTGCCGCGGCCAGATCGGCAGGGCCAGCCGTTCTTCCCCCTGCATGCGGTCCTGCACTTCTTGTACATGCTCGGAAACATGGTGTCGGTCATCGCTCGCAATGAACCCATCCCGGCCAGCAACGGGGTGATCATGGTCAGAGACATCGACCTGGTCGGTTTGCTGTTGGCCGAACGGGGCTGGGCGACCACCCGAGAGCATTCCTTCGGAAACCCCTTTCCCTTCACCAAGCGCCTTCGGAGCTACCTGAACGACGAGCAGAACCAGCTCCTCACCTCGCTTCCGCCGCTCGTGGCCACGCTCGACTCAGTGATCGACTGCTACACGGCCCTCGCACGCGCCTTCCTGCCTCGGGCCAAGGCGCTCGCAGAACGCACCGGCGCCTCCTGGCCGGAGGCGTATGAGACGGCATCGGTCGGTTACTTCGAGAAGAGCCTGGGGGTGAGGATCTTCTGAGGCGCCCCGGGGCGAACTCGATGCCCCAGTGAATCCGCAGCCGGCAGAGCGGAGCCGGGCGGACCGAACCGGAAGGGTGAAGACCGCCTACCGAAACCGACTACAGCGTCGCCGCGCTCGCGACGAGGTCGGACCATTGCTGGGCAGGGATCTGATCGGTGTTGATGACCAGGTCGTAGTGGGTCGGCAACTCGTCCGCGACTCCGTAGAATCTCTTGAGGTAGTCCGCCCGGCCCGCGTCGTTTGCGCCGATCGACTTCTTCGCCTGCTTCTCGTCAAGACCGTACGCGTCGATGAGTCGACGGGTTCGGATCGCCGGAGAGGCGGTGACCAACACTCGAAGGACGTCGTCGCGGTCGGCCAGCGCGTATGAAGCCGCATGCGAGACAATCACGACGTTGCCTTCATCGGCTGTCTCACTGATCGCCTGACGGATGAGCGCACGCAGCGAGTTCTTGTCGGGTTGGAGTTCGGGTGGGTAGATCATCACGACCCCGGGGGTTCCCGTGGCGGCGCCCACGGCCGCCTCACTCAGGATCCGGCTGAGCAGCGACTTGCGTCGCTCGACGTCGGCCAGCTCCTCGACACGCACGTCCTGGTGCTCCGCTGCCCGGGTGACGATTTCCTCGTCAATAAGGCGGAACCCCAACTTGTCAGCGACGAGACGACCGAGGTCGGTGCCTCCGGCGCCAGTCGCGTGAGAAATGCAGATCACCGTTCGGGCCATGGGGAGGAACAGTACACACACAACGGGCAGTGACCGGCGGCCGCGCCTGGAGGACACCGACGCCGGCTTGGCCCATCACTCGAGCCACGGCGCGAACGCCACGTCGGCCTATCCGAGGGCCTGGCGCACCCTGATGGTCACCAGCTTTCTGACGAGTGCCTTGGGCAACGGCGCATCGACGGCGAACTGAAGTGCCCCCGACGACGTCTTGTACTCCCTGAGCTCGTCCCCGAGTTCGGGGAAGACCGAGCCGCTGTGAGGGAGGTAGCTGAGGTGGTTCTTGAACGCCGCAAACCCGGCGACGACCTTGCCTTGCACTCGAAAAGCCGGGTGCCCGTAGGAGATGCACTGCTCCGCCTCGGGAACGACAGCCAGGATCGTTTGGCGAAGGGCGGTCAACGTGCTCCGCTTTGGCTCGGCCAGCGAACCGAGGTAGTCGTCAATCTCCCTTTTGGACACCGCCACTCCTCTCATTCGACTGTGTTGACTGCCGATGTCGCCCAGAATCATCGTTCAATGAGTAGTCCGCGAGATGCTCCCGGGTCGAACGCTCTAGCGGCCCCCGCTCCGTTTCGCGTCGATCGCGGCCGCGTGTGACCGCCAGCGGGAGGCGTCACTAGGGGCGGGGTAAGAAGATTCTGAGGGGGAGGGGGTACTGGGCCGGTGGTTTCGCGGCAACGACGCCGGCGAAAGGGGCTCTTCGAACTTAAGCGAGGTGCGAATCACCCGGCCACGCTCGCGCTCCGGCGATTCAGGCAGTGTTCATCTTTGCCAGCGCAACGGGACGACCGTCCGGGTCAGCGAGAACGACAAATCTTCCCCACGTTGCATCCTGAGCAGGCCAAAGAACCGGCACTCCTCGTCGGGTCGCCTCTTCCTCCCATGCGTCGGGGTCCGAAACCTTGTAACGCACTGAAGCTGCCCCAGCCGTAAGGCCAGCAGGGAAAATGCCCCGCTCATCGTGACCACGGTCATTTCGGTGCAAGACCAGTCGACCCGAAGGACCTCCGACCACCACAATGATCTCATCCTCGAACAGAACCGGAAGGCCGAGAATACCGGCGTAGAAGTGCTTGGCCTCGCTGAGGTTACCGACATAGAGGATCAGGCTGTCGTAATCATCGACCTTCACGGTTCGACTCTAGGGAGAGTCGCTGGACCCCGTTAATTTCCGAAATGCGCTAACCGAACCGCGCGGGGGGCGCGGGGGAGCCCCCGTACCGCGCGCCCGGCTCCCCCGAGCCGCTCAGGCACCGGCTTCCGGAGAGCGAGCGGACACCGCTGTCACGACCGGCAGGCCTCGAGCATGCGCATCATCTGCCTCACCCCCTTGTGCGTGGGGTTGGCCCTATAGGCGTCTTGCGCCTCTTTGACCACCCGCCGGTTCCACGACTCCTTCACCGGGTTGCGGGCAAAGGCCCGGTGGGGATTGCTTGGGATGCTTTTTGGGCGATAGCGCCCTGAACTGGAGCCTGGGAGGAGAATCGAACTCCTGACCTGCGCATTACGAGTGCGCTGCTCTACCGGCTGAGCTACCCAGGCGTGATCGACGCGATGGGCGTCGGCCGAACGCCAAATCCTAGGCCGACGACCTCACGGGGCCGGCGAGAGGCGCAGCATCAGAGACTCCAGCATGAGCGACTCGTTGGGATTGCGCTCGAGGGAGGCGGCGGCCGCGGTGATGGCGTCGGTCGCCCGCCGGCACCGCTCGATCTCGTCACCGGGGTCGCCGGACGCGAGCACGTGCGACAACCGGTCCCGGTAGGCCCGGGACAGCACCCCGAGCCCGGCGCGGATCTCGTCGGTGCGCCACCGGCGTTCCTCGCGGTGCTGGCGGTCGACGATGTCTCGACGACCAGGGACGGTCCGCTCCCGCAGGCTCTCGGACTCCGCCTCGCGCTCCGCCATCTCCAGGGCGTGCTGGTCCCGGAGCGGGGACACCGCGGACTCGGCCGCATCCAGGAGCTCCCGGACCACCGAAGCCGCCGTCGACCCGTCGCCGGTCAGCCGGCCCGGCACCGAGCGCCACAGCTCGTGCCGGGCGACGAACCCCTCGTCTTCGGCGAGGAGACGGGCCCGGTCGAGGTCGCCGCCGCAGCCGTCCGCCACCATGTGGGCTCGGTCGGGGTGCACCCCCCGCTCGACCAGCCAGCCCTCGATGACGGTGGCGGCGATCGGGGGGAAGCGGACCTCGACGCAGCGGCTCGCGATGGTCACGAGCTCGGCCGGCACCGTCTCGCACAGGAGCACGAACACGGTGGCCGGGGGCGGCTCCTCGATCGTCTTGAGCAGCGCCGGCGCCGATCGAATGGCCAGATGGACGTCGGTCACCACGAGGACCTGGCGGTTTGCCTCGAACGGGCGCCGCTGCGCCAGCAACGCGAGTCGGCGGGCGTCGTCGATCCCGAGGGCAGCACCGGTCCGCTCCACCACCACGAGGTCGGGATGGGAGCCGCCGAGAGCCCGTCGGCACGTCGCGCATTGGCCGCATCCCCCCGTCGGGCAGAGCAGGGCGGCCCCGAAGGCCTGCGCGGCCGGGCGGGCCCCGGCGCCGTCGGTGCCGAGGAACAGGTAGGCGTGCACGGGGTGGCGCGCCGCCGCCCGCAGGGTGGCGACCGCGGGAGCCTGCCCCACCACCCCGGCGAAGAGTTCGGGGACCGGCGGCCGCTCCGGCGCGGTCACGCTGACCACCCGAGTCGCGACTCCACCGCCGCGGCCACCGCGTGGGCCACCTCGTCGGCACCGCGGTCGCCGTCGACCACCACCCAGTGGCCGGGGTCCCGGCCGGCCAGCTCCTTGTAGCCGACGGCGACCCGCTCGTGGAAGGCGGCGTCCTGGCGTTCGAGGCGGTCGGGGACCCCATCAAGACGGGCCCGCGCCACCGCCAGCGGCACCTCGAGGAGGATCGACAGGTCCGGGTGCAGCCCCTCGGTGGCGAACTCGAGCACCGGCGCGAGGGCGTCGGTGCCGAGCCCGCGCCCGGCGCCCTGGTAGGCGAGGGTGGACCCGCTGAACCGGTCGGTGACCACCCAACGGCCGTCGGCGAGCGCCGGTCCGACCACCTCTTCGATGTGCTGGGCGCGGTCCGCGGCGAGGAGGAGCGCTTCGGCCCGGGCAGAGAGCTTGCCGTCCGATGCCAGCACCAGCCGGCGGATCTCGGTGCCCGCGGCGGTGTCGCCGGGTTCGAAGGTGAGGAGGGCGCCTAGGGACTCGGCCAGCCGGGCCGCCTGGGTCGACTTCCCGCAGCCGTCGACCCCCTCGAGCGCGATCAGCCGGCCCCTCTCCCGCGCGCTCACCTCTCTATTCTGCGCGCTCAGGCCTCGCCGCCGTCCGGGGTCGCATCGGTCTTCGGGGACGCCTTGCTCGCCGCCGCCTTCTCGGCCGGGGCCCGCTTCTTGGCGGCCTTCTTGGCTGGGGCCCGCTTCTTGGCGGCGGCCTTCTTCGTGGTCTTCTTGGCCGCCCTGGCCCGCCGGGGACGCGGGCCGGCGGCCCGGCGCTCGGCCAGCAGTTCGGCGGCGCGCTCGATGGTGATCGACTCGACGTTGTCGCCCCGCCGCAACGACGCGTTGGTGGTGCCGTCGGTCACGTACGGGCCGAATCGCCCGTCCCGCACCACGACCGGGAGGTTGGTCTCGGGGTCGGCGCCCAGCTCCCGGAGCGGCTGAGCCGGGGCCCGCCCCCGCCGGGTCTTCGGCTGGAGGAACACCGCCTTCGCCTCGTCGAGGCCGATCGTCAGCAGCTGCTCCTCGGAGGTGAGGCTCCGGGTGTCGGTCCCCCGCTTGAGATAGGGGCCGAACCGGCCGTTGTGGGCGACGATCTCCTCTCCGGTGTCGGGGTCGATCCCGACGACCCGGGGGATCGAGAGCAGCTGGAGCGCCTCTTCGAGGGTGAGCGTCGCCGACGTCATCGTGGCGAACAGCGACGCGGTGCGGGGCTTCGGCTTCCCGTCGACCACCTCGCCCATCTGGACGTAGGGGCCGAAGCGGCCGGCGCGGACCTGGACCTCGAGGCCGGTCTCGGGGTCGGCGCCGAGCACGCGGTCGTCGGACGGCGCGTCGAGCAGCTCCTCGGCCCGTCGCTCGGTCAGCTCGTCGGGGGCCAGGTCGTCGGCGAGCGAGGCGCGGTCCTCGCCGCGCTGGAGGTAGGGGCCGTAGCGGCCGACCCGCACCACCATCTGCTCGCCGTTGGAGTCCGCCCCGATCGGGATCGAGTTGATCTCCCGGGCGTCGATCTCTCCGAGGTGCAGCGCCACCGCGGCCTTCAGCCCGAGCCGCAGGGTGTCACCGCCGAGCTCGACGGCCCCGTCGTGGGTTCCGTTGGCCTTGCCGTTCGACCCCTGCGAGCCGTTCGCACCGCTGGACGCGTGCAAGCCGTTGGAGCCGTTCGAGCCGTTGGAGGCCGACTTCGGGGACCCGAAGTAGAAGCGGGTCAGCCACGGCAGCACCTCCTCGCGCCCGTCGGCGATCTCGTCGAGGTCGTTCTCCATCGACGCGGTGAACCCGTAGTCGACGAGCTCCCCGAAGTGGCGCTCGAGCAGGCCGACCACTGCGAACGCGGTGAAGCTCGGCACGAGGGCCGAGCCCTTCTTCCAGACGTAGCCGCGGTCGACGATCGTCGAGATGACGCTCGCGTACGTGGACGGCCGGCCCACCCCGAGCTCCTCCATCGCCTTCACGAGCGATGCCTCGGTGTAGCGGGCCGGCGGTTGGGTGGTGTGCCCACCGGGTTCGAGACCGAGCGCCGTCGCCGACTGCCCCTCGCGCATCGGCGGCAGCATCACCTCACGGTCGGCCAGTTCCGCCTCCGGGTCGTCCTCACCCTCCACGTACGCGCGCAGGAACCCGGGGAACGTGATCACCCGACCATTGGCCGAGAACTCGGCCTCCCGGCCCGTCCCGAGCGCCGCGCCGTCCGGCACCGTGGCGACCAGCCGGACCTGCGCGCTCGTCCCAGTCGCATCGACCATCTGGGACGCGACCGTCCGCTTCCAGATCAGCTCGTAGAGCCGCAGCTCGTCGCCGTGCAGGGCGGAGGCGGCCTGGTCGGGGGTGCGGAACGTGTCGCCGGCCGGCCGGATCGCCTCGTGGGCCTCCTGGGCGTTCTTCACCTTGCGCTCGTAGCGGCGGGGGGCGTCGGGCACGTACCCGCGCCCGTACAGGGCGGTTGCCTGCGATCGGGCCGCCGAGAGCGCCTCGTCCGAGAGCGTCGTCGAGTCCGTCCGCATGTAGGTGATCCAGCCCTGCTCGTAGAGCCGCTGGGCCACCTGCATGGCCCGCTGGGCGCTGAACCGGAGCTTGCGTCCCGCCTCCTGCTGGAGCGTCGAGGTCATGAACGGCGGGGCCGGCGAGCGGCGGAACGGGCGCTCGGTGACCGACGTCACCCGGCCCATGGCGCCCTGGAGCGCCTGGGCGAGGGCCGTGGCCAGCGCCTCGTCGAGAACCCGGACCTCCGCGTTCGACTCGACCTCCCCGTCGGCGTTGAAGTCCCGGCCGGTGGCGACGGCGGTGCCGTCCAGGGCGACCAGGGTCGAGGTGAAGCTCCGCGGGGTGGTGGTGTCGTCCTCGTCGGGGGGTTCGGGCGACGCGAACGTCGCCTCGACCCCCCACCAAGTGGCGGCCCGGAACCGCATCCGGGCCCGCTCCCGCTCCACGATCATCCGGGTGGCCACGCTCTGGACCCGCCCGGCGGAGAGCCGGGGCATGACCTTCTTCCAGAGGACGGGCGACACCTCGTAGCCGTAGAGGCGGTCGAGGATCCGCCGCGCCTCCTGGGCGTCCACCAGCCGGCGGTCGAGCTCCCGGGGTTGCTCGACGGCCCGCTGCAGCGCGGCCGCGGTGATCTCGTGGAAGACCATCCGCTTGACCGGGATCTGCGGCGCGAGGACCTCGTAGAGGTGCCACGCGATCGACTCGCCCTCGCGGTCCTCGTCGGTCGCGAGATAGAGCTCGTCGGCTTGCTTCAGCTGGCGCTTGAGGTTGGCCACCACCGACTTCTTCTCCGAGGAGACGACATACAGCGGCTTGAACCCGTTGTCGACGTCGACGCCGAGGCGCGACCACTCCTCGCCCTTGTACGCGGCGGGGATCTCGTCGGCGCCACGCGGGAGGTCGCGGATGTGTCCGACCGACGACTCGACGACGAAGTCGGGCCCGAGAATGCCCGCGATGGTGCGTGCCTTGGCCGGTGACTCGACGATGACGAGTGCCTTAGGCAAGGTCGTCTCCTGCGCACGGCGGCGCGATCGCGATGGGGGCCGGGGAGCCCGTCGCACGGACACCATCACGGGCATCCGGTGGCCCTGTCAATACCCTCCCCGCGACCAGGGAGAAACGATCCTGGTCAGGGGTGCTGTCGGGAGCCCGATGGTACCGGTACGCGACCGGCCGCCCCGCGGATGCCGCCAGTGGCCCGCTGCCCCTACTCGGCCGCAGCCGGCGCCGTCTCGACCGGCGCCGGGGCGTCGCTCACCATCAGTCCCTCGGTCCGTCGCTTCGAGAAGGCGACGGCCGACAGCAGGATCAACAGCGCCACACCGGCGATCGCGAGGCGCGCCCCGGTGTTGTGCCGCAGCGTGATCACGGCCGGCAGGATGAGGAGCGACACGAGGTTCATCACCTTGATCAGCGGGTTGAGGGCGGGACCAGCGGTGTCCTTGAACGGGTCGCCGACGGTGTCGCCGATGACGGCTGCCTTGTGCGTTTCGGAGCCCTTGCCGCCCTCATGGCCATCCTCGATGTACTTCTTGGCGTTGTCCCACGCGCCACCCGAGTTGGACAGCGTGTTGGCCATGAGCTGGCCGGTCAGGATGGCGGCGGCGAGGAACGCACCGAGCGCCTTGTAGTTGATGCCGAAGCCGACGATGGCCGGCGAGAGCACGGCCAGCAGGGCGGGCGTCGCCAGCTCCCGCTGCGCCGCCGCCGTGCAGATCGAGATCACCCGCCCGTACTCGGGCTTCTCGGTGTAGTCCATGATCCCCGGGTGCTCCCGGAACTGGCGGCGCACCTCTTGGACCACCGTGCCGGCGGACCGGCCGACGGCCCGGATTGCGAGCGAGGAGAACAAGAAGACAACCGAGCCGCCGATCAACAGGCCGATGAAGATCGTCGGCTCGGACACGTTGATCTGGGTGGCGATCTGGTTGAACACGGCCGACCCGGTGGCGTGCAGGTTCAGCTGGGTGCCGATCGTCTCGATAAACGAGGCGAACAGCGCGACCGCTGCGATCACGGCTGAACCGATGGCAACCCCCTTCGTGATCGCCTTGGTGGTGTTGCCTACGGCGTCGAGGCTGACCATGATCCGCTCCGCCTCGCCGGTGAACTCGCCCGACATCTCGGCGATCCCCGCGGCATTGTCCGATACCGGACCGAAGCTGTCCTCCGAGACGACCATCCCGGTCGTCGCGAGGAGCCCGATCCCGATCAGTGCCACCAGGTAGAGCGAGAGCTCGATGTTGCCGTCGCCGAGGCCGATCGCCACCCCGATCGCAATGGCGATCGCGATGATCGCCCACACCGAGGACTCGAGACCGATCGAGATTCCTGAGAGCACGGTCGTGGCGGGCCCGGTCCGGGCGGACTCGGCAATCTCGCGGACCGGGCTGCGCTCGGTCGAGGTGAACTGCTCGGTGATCTGGCTGACCACGAGCGCAAGGATCACCCCGGTCAATACGGCGTAGAAAACCTTCAGGTTGTGGACGTAGTACTGGGCCACGAAGAACGTGCCGACGACGGTGATACCGGCGGCGCCCCAGAACCCCCGGTTGATCGCCGAGAGCGCGTTGCGGTCCTTGGCCCTCGACCGAACCACGAGCACGCCCACCACCGAGGCGAGAATGCCGATGGCCGGGATGATGAGCGGAAAGAGCACCGCCGGCGTCGGGTTGCGATGGATCGTCCGGAACGCCGCGAACCCGAGGATGAGTGACGAGATGATGGTGATGATGTAGGACTCGAAGAGGTCGGCGGCCATGCCGGCGCAGTCGCCCACGTTGTCACCCACGTTGTCGGCGATCGTGGCGGCGTTGCGGGGGTCGTCCTCGGGGATCCCGGCCTCCACCTTGCCGACGAGGTCGGCCCCGACGTCGGCCGCCTTCGTGAAGATCCCGCCGCCGACCCTCATGAACAGGGCCAGCAGCGACGCGCCAAAGGCGAACCCGACGAGCACCGCGGTGGCCGTGTTCTGGAAGATGAACACGATCGCCGTGGCCCCCAGCAGGCCGAGGCCCACGCACAGCATCCCGGTCACCGCGCCGGACCGGAAGGCCACCTTAAGCGCCCCGGGCAGCTTGCCGCCGGTGGCGGCCGCCGCCGTCCGGACATTGCCCCGCACCGCCACGCTCATCCCGATGAACCCGGTGAGCCCGGAGAACGCCGCGCCGAACAGGAAGCAGACGACCCGCAGGAGACCGGCCTCGGCGAAGGAGAAGGCGATCGTCCCGTTCGGCCTGGTCACTTTGGTGGCGGTGAAGAAGATCAGCACCGCCAAGGGGACGACGATGATCACGATCACCCGGAACTGGCGCTTCAAGAACGCCTGCGCGCCCTCCTGGATCGCCCGGGCGATCTCGCGCATCTTGGCGCTGCCCTGGTCGGCCCGGAGGACCCCCCGCATGAGGGCCAGGCCCGACAGGATCCCGATCAGGCCGGCGACGAGGGCGAGGACCAGCCACACCTTGTCGGTGCCGCCGAGGTGGAAGTTCTGGTAACTGCCCTCGGCGGCGAGTTGGGTCAGGGCTGGCATACGCGGAGTGAGTCCCTTCCGATTGCTGTTCTATTGATTCCGATTGCTGTTCTATTGATGTTGTCTCGTACCTGGCGGTGCATGGACGGATGGTCGGACGATGCCCACCCGCGCCGCGTCCTGGGAAGCGATCCTCGGGCCACCGCGCCGGTCACGGTCGGAGTGCGGTACCGCACGGTCCGCGAACCCTTGATGGGCGGGGCGACGATAGCGACCGGATCCGTCACGGGGCAAGAAGGCCTAGGTGCCGCCGGGCTCGGTGGCCCCCGCGACCAGCTCGTAGTCGGGGTTGAGCAGGGCGAGCCGTCGGTCCCAGGAGCCCACCATCCCGGCGGCCACCAGTCGGGCGCCGGTCTCGATCCCCGGGATGCGGGGCCGGCCCTGGAACACGAGCAGGATCCGGCCGGTGTCATCGACGAGGACGCATTCCAGGTTCGAGGTCCCGCCTCCGGGCTGGACCCGCACCGACTGGACCCGCCCCGCCACCCGCACCCGGTGGCGCCACTGGACGCCCCCGATGGGCTCAGTGCCCGCGGACCGGCGGGCCAGGGCCTCGTCGACCGCGAAGGACTGGCCCTTGGACGCCGGACCGCCGGCGGGCTCACCCACCACCCGGGCCATCCGGCGCGCCGCCGTCCGCACCGACAGGGCCCGGCCCGACACCACGTCGCCGACGTTGAACGGCACGATGGTCGGGCTCACATGCGGGACCACGCTCAAGGTGGCGGCGATGCGGTCGGCGGTGCGGTCGTGGAGCAGCCGCTGCCAGGCCGACCGGAAGCTGCGCCGAGGCAGGAGCACCGTGCACTCGGTCTCACCGTCGGCCACCGCGTCGGCCACGAGTTCGAGCGCGGCCCGGGTGAGCCGGCGATCCCGGCACTCCACGATGTCGAGCGGGATCCGGGACATGCCGAGCCGGCTCCAGTCCTCTTCCAGCTCCTTCGCCACCTTCGAGTCGATGTCGAAGTGCACCGCCCGCAGGTCGTCGGGGGTCAGGCTCCGGGCGTACTGGAGCGCGCGCGCGGTGGCCAAGTCGAAGTGGTCCACGAACACGACCACGACGTTGCGGCTGAGGATGGGCGCCTGCTTGGCGTTCGACGCGCCGAGCTCGAGCAGCTGCTCCTCGGCGACGTAGCGCCGGTGCAACCGGATGAGGGCGATGAAGAGAATCGGCCCGACGACCACGACGACCCACGCCCCCTCGGTGAACTTCGCCACCGCGAAGATAAGGACGACCGTCGCCGAGAGGAAGGCGGCGAATCCGTTGATCGCGAGGCTTCGTCGCCAGTGACGGCTGCGGTGCGTCAGGTGGTACTTCACCATCCCGGCCCCGGCCATCGTGAAGCCGCTGAACACGCCGATCGCGTACAGCGCCACGAGTGACGTGACCCGCGACTGAGTGGCGAGCAAGAGGGCGATGGCCACGGCGGCCAGCACCACGATCCCGTTCGAGAAGGCGAGGCGGTGGCCTCGCCTCGTCAGCTGCCTCGGGAGGAACTGGTCGCCCGCGACGAAGCTGGCGAGGTAGGGGAACCCGTTGAAGCTGGTGTTCCCCCCCGTGTAGAGGACGAGCAGCGTTGCCGCCTGCACGACGTAGAAGAGCACCTTCGCGACCCCGCTGCTGCCGAGGACGTAGCGGACCTCCTGGGAGATCACGGTCGGCGATCCCGCCGCGTACGGGATGGCGTGGGTCCAGCGGGCGAGCAGGGTCACCCCGGCGAGGAGGAACGCGAGGGTCACGCTCATCGCGGTGAGGGTCCGGCGGGCGTTGAAGCTCTCCGGGCGCCGGAAGCTGGCCACGCCGTTGGAGATCGCCTCCAGGCCGGTCAGCGACGACCCTCCGTTGGCGAACGCGCGCAGGAGTGTGATGAAGGCGAGCCCCATCAGCAGGCCGGACCCCGAGTGCCCGACCCGGCCGTCCACCAGCAAGCGGGCCGGCGGGAGCGCGTGGGCATGGAGGTGGCCCAGCGCCTCCTTCACATACCCCACCACGATCACCGCGCCGACCGAGAACACGAAGAAGTAGGTCGGGAAGGCGAAGAGCTTCCCGGCCTCCCGGATGCCGCGCAGGTTCCCGTAGAGGAGCACGAGCACCACGCCGACCGAGATCGGGACGGTGTAGGGGACCAGCCTCGAGAAGGCGCTCGTCAGCGCGTCCGTGCCGGCCGCCGTCTGCACCGCGACCGTCACCGTGTAGTCGATGAGGAGCGCCACCGCCGCGATCTGCGCGATCTTCGGGCCGAAGTTGTCGCGGGCCACCACGTACGCTCCGCCCGCCTTCGTGTAGCGCTGGATGACCTCGAGATAGGAGAGCGTCACGAAGAACAGCACGCCCAGGATGGCAAGCATGATCGGGACGACCAGAGTGAAGGCGGCCAGACCGATGGCCGGGACCAGCTGGGTGAGCGTCTCCTCGGTGCCGTAGGCCGAGGACGAGAGGCAGTCCGGTGCGAGCACGCCGAGCGCGATCGGGCGGCTGAGCCGCTCGGTCGAGAGCTGCTCGCTGACGAGCGGGGGGCCGAGCAGCTTGTTCTTCAGGCGGTACCGGAACGACTCGGGGAACTGTGCCGCCGCGTCGATCGACATGGCCAGGGGGGCCCGGGGGGACGGGGCCGGGCGGGGAGCACCGTCGGTCGCGATCCCGGTCGGCGCGGTCGCGTCGGCCGTGTCCAGATCCCCTCCCGGCGGGCCGCTCACCGGGCAAACCCTAGGCAGATGAAGCCGCCGCCCCCGGGAACCGACCGACCCGACCCTTTTGCACCCCCGACCGGCCCGTGTTGCACTGTGCGGGTGCACTTCGTCATCGTCGGGTGCGGCCGGGTCGGCTCCGGGCTGGCCCTGACCCTCGAAGGTGACGGCCACTCGGTGGCGATCCTCGACCAGAATCCCCGGGCGTTCCGACGGCTGACGGAGCGCTTCCAGGGCCAGAAGCTGGTGGGGTCGGGCTTCGACCGGGACGACCTCGAGAGGGCCGGCGCCGAGCGGGCCGACGCGCTGGCGGCGGTCACGAGCGGCGACAACACCAACATCCTGACCGTGCGCATCGCCCGGGAGAACTACGGGATCGCCCGGGTGGTCGCCCGCATCTACGACCCGCGGCGGGCCGAGATCTACCAGCGGCTCGGGATCCCGACCGTGGCCACGGTCCCCTGGACCATCGACCAGGTACGCCGGAACCTCGTCCCCGATCGCATGTCGGCCGAGTGGGTCGACGCCAACGCGAAGCTCGTGCTCGTCGAGCGGCGACTTCCCGAGGGATGGGCCGGCCGCGCGCTGGCTGACGTCGAGGTGGCAGGCAGTGTGAAGCTCGTCGCGGTGACCCGCGCGGGCAACCCCCGAATCGACGTCACCGACCTCGTCGGCCAGGAGGGGGACGTCCTGCACATCGCGGCCACCAAGGACGCGCTCGACCTCGTGAGCGAGCGGCTCGACAGCGCCGCCGCGGTCGCCAGCGGGCCGGAGCGGGCCCCGTGAAGGTCGCGATCTGCGGGGCCGGCAGCGTCGGGACGACCATCGCCCGGGACCTCCAATCCAGCGGACACGAGGTCCTGGTCCTCGAGCGGGAGCCCGACATCGTCGAACGCCGCCGCAACGAGCTCCACGAGATCACCTGGATCGCTGCCGACGCGTGCGAGGTGGCCTCGCTCGACGCGGCGGGGCTCGCGACCGTCGACGTCGTGGTGGCGGCCACCGGAGACGACGAGGACAACCTGGTGATCTCCCTGCTGGCCAAGCAGGAGTTCGCGGTGCCGCGGGTCGTCGCCCGCGTGAACCACTCGAAGAACCAGTGGCTGTTCAACGAGGGCTGGGGCGTCGACGTCTCCGTGTCGACGCCCGGACTGATCACCGCCCTGGTCGAGGAGGCGGTGTCGGTGGGCTCCCTCGTCCGGCTGCTCCAGTTCGAGGGCGGTACCGCGCACCTCGTGGAGGTGACGCTGGCGCCGGAGTCGCCGGCGGTCGGCGACGCCATCGCCGGCCTCGGCCTGCCGCGGGAGGCGGCCGTGGTCGCGGTCGTCCGCGACGATCACCTGGTCGCCCCTCGGGGCGAGACCGTGCTCCAGAACGGTGACGAGGTCCTCGTGGTTGTCACACAGGACGCCGAGACCGAGGTGCGGCGGGTCCTCGTCGGCGAGTAGGTCCGCGCTCCATGCGCGGATTGCCAGTCGCAACCCCCGTAGCATGGACCACGTGGAGAGCGCGGCATTCTTCGACCTCGACAAGACGGTCATCACGAAGGCTTCCATCGCCGCGTTCAGCGGGCACTTCCGCCGCGACGGGCTCATCAAGCGGCGCACCGTCCTGCGGGCGATCGGCTCCCAGCTGATCTATGCCCAGATGGGGGCGGGCGAGGACAAGATGGTGAAGGTCCGCGAGGCGGTGCTCGCGCTGACCAAGGGGTGGGACCGCGACCGGGTCCGCCAGATCGTGCGCGACCAGCTGCTCGGCACGGTCGAGCCGCTGATCTACGCCGAGGCCCTCGAGCTCATGGCGAGCCACCATCTGGCCGGTCAACGCGTGTACCTGGTCTCGGCCTCACCAGAGGAGATCGTCCTGCCGATGGCCGAGCTCCTCGGAGCCGACGGCACGATCTGCTCGCGCGCCGAGGTCGACGACGACGGCCGCTACACGGGTCGCATGGCGTTCTTCGCCGACGGTCCCCACAAGGCGGAGGCGATCACCCAGCTGGCCGAGGCGATGAGCCTCGATCTCGCCGCGTCGACCGCCTACTCGGACTCGGTGACCGATGTGCCCATGCTCGAGCTCGTCGGGCGACCGGTCGCGGTCAACGCTGACCGGGCGCTGGGCAAGGTCGCGCGCGAGCGTGGCTGGGAGACGTGCCAGTTCACGAAGCCGGTGCGACTCCGCGATCGGGCCGCCACCGCGGCGCCCATGGTGACGAGCCTTACGCTCGCCGGGGCGGCGGTCGCCTTCGGGCTGTGGGGTCGCCGTCGGAACGCCGCGCTGGCCCCCGAGCCAGAGACCGCGCTCGTCCGTTAGGAGCGGCTCAGGTTTCGCGGAGCCGCCGGGCGGCGACCGTGCCGACCACGGCGAGCAGGAGCAGTACGAACAGCAGCTTCTTCATTGAACCGATGCTATGCCTCTCGGCGCGGCGGTTCAGACAGTCAGGAGATCGCGTGCGCCAGTGTCCGAAGACGGGTGACGCAGCTTCGACATCGCCCGGGCCTCGATCTGGCGGATCCGCTCGCGGGTGAGGTTGAAGTGCTCGCCGACCTCCTCGAGGGTCCGGGGCTCACCCCGGTCCAGGCCGAAGCGCAGGCGGAGGATCTCCCGTTCCCGCTCGTCGAGCGGTGAGAGGAGCCGGCCGATCTCCTCGGGCAGGAGCGACACGGCCGCCACCTCGAACGGGGACTCAGCCGAACGGTCCTCGACCACGTCGCCGAGCTCGGCGTCGCCGTCCTCCCGGAGCGGCTCGGAGAGGGAGAGCGGCTCGGCCCGGAAGCGCAGGGCCTCCACCAACTTGTCCTCGGGCATCTCGACTTCGATCCCGAGCTCGGCCAACGTCGCCGGCCGGCCCAGCTTGAGCTCGAGGCGGGCCTGGGCCTTCTGGACCCTGGCCAGGGTGTCCCCCGCATGCACGGGGAGGCGGATGGTCCGTCCGGTGTTGGCGATCCCCCGGGTGATGGCCTGGCGGATCCACCAGGTGGCGTAGGTGGAGAACTTGAAGCCCTTGCGCCAGTCGAACTTCTCGACCGCGTGCATGAGGCCGAGGTTGCCTTCCTGGATGAGGTCCAGGAGCGGGAGACCCGAGGCCTGGTACTTCTTGGCGATCGAGACCACCAGGCGGAGGTTGGACTGCACGAAGGTCTGCTGGGCCTGTTCGCCGTGGATCACGGCCCGGCGCAGCTCCCGCCGCTTCGAGGTGGTGATGCCCTTCGGCGCCTTGCGAAGCTCCCCCTCGGCCTCCCTGCCGCCCTCGATGGCCTGGGCGAGCCGGACCTCGTCGTCCTTGGTGAGCAGCGGGTACTGACCGATGTCAGTCAGGTAGAGCCTGACGAGGTCCTCGTCGTCCCGTTCGATGCGTTCTTTCGCCAAGGCTTGCCTCGTTCTCCGTACCCTCGGGCATCACCCTCGGCGCCAAGGCTGGGGGATCCACTACACCGGTCGCCCATCACGTCGGCGACGTGACAAATGGTGTGTTGCTAGTTTACCGGCGCCGTCAAGCCCTTCGACCAGGCCAGGGCACCAACCCGGTGCCCACACCCGCTTCGACCAGCCGCGTCTCGAGGGTCACGACGACTCGGCCGGCCGCCGAGACGGCTTCGGGGGAGGTGAGCAGCCGCTCCACCAGGGACTCCCCCATCACCAAGGCCTCGGTCTCGTCCCGCAACACGAGGCGCAGGGCCCGCATGGTGGGAGCCTCGGACACCGGTTCGGCCGTCTGGGAGTGATGGGTGTAGGAGGCGACCAGCCTTGGGAGGACCACGCGGAACAGGCCGGCCAACCGCTCGAGGTGGGTCCCCGACCACAGGTCCCCGAAGAGCCCCTCGAGCGGCGGCGGGAGGACGACGAGCTCCCGCGCGTCGACGCCGCTCAGGACCGGGAGCCGGTCGGCCCACAGCTCGGCGTGCCAGGCGTGCTCGCCGCTCAAGGCGTCGAGGGCGACCTGGGTCCCCGGCTCGGCCTCGGGGTCGGCGGCCAGGAACCCGCACAGCTCGAACAGCCGACGCTCCACGGCGCAGTACCCGCCGAGCAGGGCGGCGGCCCGATGCATGTCGAGCAGCGCCCGCTCGGGCGCGATGTCGCTCATCGCGGTCCCGCCCCGCCCTCGTCGGCGCGGTACCGGTTGGTGATCGGCACCCGGCGATCCTTGCCGAAGGCCTTTGCCGTGATGCGGACCCCCGGGGCGAGCTGGCGGCGCTTGTACTCGGCGGTGTCGACCAGGCGGACCACCGCGTCGACGACGGCCGGGTCGAACCCGTCGGCCACCATCTCGGGTTTGGTGCGGTCCCGTTCGACGTAGGCCTCGAGGACCGGGTCGAGCACCTCGTAGGGCGGCAGGCTCTGGTCGTCGCGCTGGTCCGGGCGCAGCTCGGCCGACGGGGGCTTCTCCAGCACCGCGGCCGGGATGGGCGACAGGGGCGGCGGGCCGGGGCGGGCGTTGCGGTACCGGCAGAGCTCGTAGACCTGGGTCTTGGCGATGTCCTTGATCGCTGCGAACCCCCCGACCGCGTCCCCGTAGAGGGTGAAGTAGCCGGTCGCGATCTCGCTCTTGTTGCCGGTGGTGAGGACGATCGAGCCCTTGGCGTTGGACACCGCCATGAGGAGGAGGCCGCGCAGGCGCGACTGGAGGTTCTCGTCGGTCAGGCCCTCGGGCTCGCCACCGAGTACCGGTCCGAGCACCGCGGAGAGCGCGCGGTGGGCCGGGTCGAGGGGCACGATCTGCATGTCGATGCCGAGCCGGTCGGCGAGGTCCTTCGCGTCGGCCACCGACCCCTCGCTCGAGTACCGCGAGGGCATGGACAACCCGTGGACGTGCTCGGCGCCGAGCGCGTCGACCGCGATGGCCGCCACCAATGCCGAGTCGATGCCGCCGGACAGCGCGATGACCGCGTCGGCGAACCCGTTCTTGTGCAGATAGTCACGGGTGCCGAGCACGACGGCCTCGTAGATCTCGGCACTGGGGGCGAGGGGCTCGGGCAGAGGGGGTGGACCGAGTGTCTCGCGGGCCGGCGCCGGGCCGCTCACCTCCACCAACCCGAGCGACCGCGTCCTCGGACCGGCCAGCTCGAGATCGACGACCAGCAGGTCCTCGGCGAACTGCGGAGCCGCGGCGAGGAGTTCCCCGTTCGCGCCGAGTACGACGCTCGCACCGTCGAAGACGAGCTCGTCCTGACCGCCCACCAGATTGCAATAGGCGAGGGGGCAGCCGGCTTCGGCGACCCGTCGTCGCAGCATCGCGAGGCGCTCGTCCCATCGGCCGTGGGAGAAGGGGGAGGCGTTGATGTTGACCACGAGGTCGGCCCCGCCACGGCCGAGCGACGCCACCGGACCGTCGTCGTACCAGACGTCCTCGCAGATCGACACCCCGACCGCGGCGCCGCCGATCTCGTAGAGCACATAGGGATCGGTGCCGGCCACGAACCAGCGCTGCTCGTCGAACACGCCGTAGTTGGGGAGGATGTGCTTGTGGTAGGTCCCGGCGACCACCCCGCCGGCACAGACCGCGGCGGCGTTGGCCAGCGGGCGGGGAGGTCGGGTGCCGCCGCCGTCGCCGGTCCAGGCGCCTCGCGTCGTCTCGTCCAGCAATTCGACGAACCCCACGATCGCGGCGCACCGGCCCGTTGCCGCCGCGACCTCGTCGAGCGCGGCCCGGTTGTCGGCCAGGAACCGGGGCTTCATCAGGAGGTCCTCGGGCGGATAGCCGGTCACCGCCAGCTCCGGGAACAGGCAGAGGTCCGCCCCCGCCGCCTCGGCGTCCCCGAGCGCGCCGACGATCCGGCCCACGTTCGCCATGAGGTCGCCGACCACCAGGTTGAGCTGAGCCATCGCCAACCGGAGCGCCGGCACGACAAAAGCGTAGCGGCGCGCCCCCCCGGCCCCTCTGACCGGGGCCGCCCCGCTCGGTGGGAGGATCTTCGGATGCACGAGCTCGAGGAGGGCACGGCCGCCGCCATCGACTTCGAGAAGATCCGGCGCGCCGCGAGGAGCGCCGAGGCACTGATCCCGGTGGTCCTGCAGCACGCCGACACGAAGGACGTGCTGTTCGTCGGCTACGCCAACGAGCTGGCGCTGCGCGAGACCCTGTCGAGCGGCACGGCGGTGCTGTGGTCGGCATCCCGGGACGAGCTCTGGCGCAAGGGCGCCACCTCGGGCGACGAGCTGACCGTCGTCGACGTCCGCATCAACTGCGAGCAGAACGCGCTCTTGTACCTCGTCCGTCCGGTCACCGGCGGGGTGTGCCACACCGTCGGAGCCGACGGCCTGGCCCGGCCGACCTGCTTCTACCGACGACTGGCCGGCCCCGAGGAGCTCGCGTTCCTCGACGGGTTCTCGCCCGCCGGCTGAGCCGCCGGCCTAGATGTCGTAGTAGAGGGCGAACTCGTAGGGGTGCGGCCGGAGGCGGATCGCGTCCGCCTCCTCGAGCCGCTTGTACTCGAGCCAGGTCTCGATGAGGTCGTCGGTGAAGACGCCGCCGACCCTGAGGTAGTCGTTGTCGGCCTCGATCGCCTCGAGCGCCTCCTCGAGCGAGCCGGGGGTGTGGGCGATCTTCGCCAGCTCCTCGGCGGGCAGGTCGAAGAGGTCCTTGTCGACCGGCGCCGGCGGCTCGATGCGGTTCTGGACCCCGTCGAGCCCGGCGAGCAGCATGGCCGAGAAGGCGAGGTACGGGTTGCAGGCGGCGTCCGGGCACCGGAACTCGATGCGCTTGGCCTTGGGGCTCGACGAGTAGAGCGGGATCCGGCAGGCCGCGGAGCGGTTGCGCTGCGAGTACACCAGGTTGACCGGCGCCTCGTAGCCGGGGACGAGCCGCTTGTAGGAGTTGGTGGTCGGCGCGGCGAAGCCCAGTATCGAGCGCGCGTGCTTGAGCAGACCGCCCACGTACCACCGACCGATGTCGGAGAGGCCGCCGTAGCCGTCGCCGAAGAAGAGGGTCTCGCCGTCCTTCCACAGTGACTGGTGGCAGTGCATGCCCGAGCCGTTCTCCTGGAACAGCGGCTTCGGCATGAAGGTGGCGGTGTAGCCGGCCGCGTTGGCGACGCTCTTCACCACGTACTTGTAGATGGCCAGCTTGTCCGCCATGGTCGCGAGCGTGTCGAACTTCATGTCCATCTCGGCCTGGCCGGCCGTCGCGACCTCGTGGTGCTGGACCTCCATCTCGATGCCGAGCCGCTCGAGCTCGAGGATCATCTCGCTGCGGAGGTCCTGGAACTTGTCGTTCGGCGGGACGGGGAAGTACCCCTCCTGCGGCCGCATCTTGTAGCCCAGGTTCGGGAATTCGCTGTCGGTCGTGTTCCAGTGGCCCTCGATCGAGTCGATGCGGTACGTCCCGTAGTTCACGCCCTGCCCGTACTCGACGTGGTCGAAGATGAAGAACTCGGCCTCGGGCCCGAAGAAGACGGTGTCGGCGATGCCGGTGGACTGGAGGTAGGCCTCGGCCTTGCGGGCCACGTGCCTCGGGTCGCGCGTGTAGGGCTCAAGGGTGACCGGGTCGTGCACGAAGCAGTGGATGTTGAGCGTCTTGTGCTGCCGGAACGGGTCGACGTAGGCCATGTTCGGGTCCGGCAGCAGGATCATGTCGGACTCCTGGATCTCCTGGAACCCGCGGATCGACGAGCCGTCGAACCCGAAGCCCTCGGTGAAGGTGTCCTCGGTGAGCTGGTGGGTGGGGACCGAGAAGTGCTGGGTCATGCCGGGCAGGTCGGCGAAGCGCACGTCGACGATCTCGATGCCCTCGTCCTTCGCGAGCTTCAACACCTCGGCCGGGGTGCGCTTGATCACCATTCCTCCTGACCGTCGCGGATGGCCCGGACGACTCGTGGTTGCCAGGACGGGCGAACCTGGACGCGGTCCGCCGCCCGGGGTCGGGGCCGAGTCTGCCGAGGCGCGGTTTCGACGCTGTTGCCCGCGTGTAAACGGAGCGTGAAATCGTGGCCCGGCAGCCCGGCGACCTGGACCGGGGGACGGTAGCCCATTCCGGGCGGGCATGACGACCTGGAAGAATGGGGGCGTGCGAGACAAGCGGGACTACGTGTTGCGCACCGTGGAGGAGCGGGGGATCCGCTTCGTCCAGCTGTGGTTCACCGACGTCCTCGGCACCCCCAAGACGTTCAACATCACGCCGGCCGAGCTCGAGAACGCGCTCGACGAGGGGATGACCTTCGACGGCTCGGCCATCGACGGGTTCAGCCGGGTCCAGGAGGCCGATGTGCTGGCCCGGCCGGACGCCAACACGTTCCAGCTCATCCCGTGGCACGGACACGACGAGCCGGTCGCCCGGGTGTTCTGCGACATCTTCAACCTCGACCAGACGCCCTTCGAGGGCTGCCCGCGCCACGCGCTGCGGCGGACGCTCGAGCGGGCCCAGGCCGCCGGCTACACCTTCTTCGCCTCGCCCGAGGTCGAGTACTTCTACTTCGCCGACACCGAGGTGGACCCCACCCGACCGCCGAGGCCGATCGACTCGGGCTCGTACTTCGACCTGACCGGAGCCGATACGTCGAGCGACCTCCGCCGCCGCACCGTGCTGACCCTGGAGGAGATGGGCATCCCGGTCGAGCACGCCCAGCACGAGGACGCGCCGGGCCAGCACGAGATCGACCTCCGCTACACCGACGCGCTGACCATGGCCGACACGGTGATGACCGTGCGCCTGGTGGTGAAGGAGCTGGCCCGCAAGGAGCGCATCCACGCGAGCTTCATGCCCAAGCCCCTGGCGGGCGTCCAGGGATCCGGGATGCACACCCATCTGTCGCTCTGGGAGGGGGAGCACAACGCCTTCAGCGATTCGAGGGACGACTACGGGCTCTCCCCGGTGGCCAAGCACTTCATCGCCGGGCTGCTCCGCCACGCCCGCGAGATCACGGCCATCACCAACCAGTGGGTCAACTCCTACAAGCGGCTCGTCCTCGGCTACGAGGCCCCGGTCCACGTGAGCTGGGCCCGCAACAACCGCAGCGCCCTCGTCCGGGTCCCGGTGGTGAAGGCGGGCAAGCCGGAGTCGACCCGCGTCGAGTACCGCGCCCCGGACTCGGCCTGCAACCCCTATCTCGCCTTCGCGGTGATCCTCGCCGCCGGGCTGCGCGGGATCGAGGAGCGCTACGAGCTTCCCGCCGAGGCCGATGCGAACCTCTTCGACCTCTCCCCCGAGGAGCTGGCCGCGAAGGGCGTCGGCTCGTTGCCGATCAGCCTGAACGAGGCCGTCGACGAGATGGAACAGTCCAAGCTGCTCCTCGAGACCCTCGGCGACCACGTCTTCGAGTGGTTCCTGCGCAACAAGCGGGCCGAGTGGACCGCCTATCGCTCCGAGGTCACCCCCTTCGAGCTCAACCGCTACCTCCCGGTGCTCTGAGGATGAGCCCCGGCCTCGCCCGGCGCCTGGTCAAGGTGGCGCGCAGCAGCCCCCCGCTGCTGTGCTTCCCCGACCCGCTCCCGAACGAGTGGGCCCGCCCGCTGCGCGACGCCGGCTATGACCTCGTGTGCGTGACCGGCGCGGCCGCGGTGGCGTCGGCCGAGCGGGCCGGGAACGACGGCTGGTCGGGCGCAGTGGTCTGCGCGACCGAGGACATGACCGAGGCGATCGCGCTGTGCCGGCACCTCCGCCGGCGCGAGGACCCGGTCGTGCCGCTGCTGCTCATCGTGGCCCGGCACGAGATCGCCGAGCTGAAGCTGCGCAACGACCTGTTCGACGACTTCTGCGTGGCCCCGCTGCACCCGGGCGAACTTCCCGCTCGGATCGAGCACCTCTTCTGGCGGACCGGCCAGTCCGCCGACCAGGAGGTGATCGAGCACGGCCCCCTCGTCATCAATCTCGAGACCTACCAGGCCGGGATCGCCGGGCGGGCGCTCGACCTGACCTACATGGAGTACCAGTTGCTCCTGTTCCTGGCCACGCACCCCGGCAAGGTGTTCACCCGGGACACGCTCCTCAACCGGGTGTGGGGCTATGAGTACTACGGCGGCGCCCGGACCGTCGACGTGCACGTCCGGCGGCTCCGGGCGAAGCTCGGCGAGGAGCACGCGCACCTGATCGAGACGGTCCGTTCGGTGGGCTATCGGCTCAGCCAGGGCGGCCCCGCGTCGACCGGCCACCGCAGCGCCGAGTGGGACGCCGGATCGGGTGGGCGGGACCTTCCCTCGGGGTCGGCCCGCCGGTCGGCGGGGTAGCCCGCCCACCGCGGTGCCGCGCCGGGCGCGTCGGTCGGGCCGGCGGCTCCTCCCCGGTCTCGTCGTGCTGGCCCTCTGCGCCGCCTGCTCGTCCACGCCGAGCACCGCGCGGTCCACCTCCACCACCGCCGTACCGACCTCCACCACCCGGGCCCCGTCGACGACGACCAGCACGGCGCCCGGCACCACCGAGCACGAGGTCGCGCCCACCACCGTCGACCCCGGAGCCGAGGGCCCCGACGACCTCAACATCGCGATGGTCGGGCCCTCGGCGGGTTGGAACGGACAGCTGGTGGTCTTCCTCCCGGGGTCGGGCGGGCAGCCTTCCTGCTGCACGCTCTTCCTGCAGGAGGCGGCCCGCCTCGGGTTCCACGCGATCGGCCTCACCTACAACAACGCGACCGCGATCGGGACCCGGTGCGAGGACGACCTCGCCTGCTACGGCACCGCCCGCCGGAACGTCTTCGACGGGACCGATCCGGGCAGCGACAGCGCCGTCGCCCTCGAGGACGGGATCGAGCACCGGCTGGCCGCGCTCCTCTCCTATCTGGTCCAGCGGTACCCGGCCGAGGGGTGGGCCACCTTCCTTTCGGGCTCGCTCCCCGCCTACGGCTCGATCGTCCTCACCGGGCACTCCCAGGGCGGCGGCGAAGCCGCGTTCATCGCGACGGAGCGCGCCGCGCGCGGGGTCGTGACCCTGTCGTCGCCGCCCGACACCAACCGCTCGCACGTCGCCGCGCCCTGGCTGTCGACGGTGGCGACCGGCGCGACGCCGCTCGACCGCTACTACGCCTTCGTCCACACCGGCGACCCCTTCTCCGCCCGCATCCGGGCCGACTGGACCGCCATGGGGCTCGACGGGCTCGGGCCCTTGGAACTGGTCGACGGGGCCGAGTCGCCGTTCGCGATGAGCCACGAGCTCTCCTCGTCGGCACCGCTCCCCCCGGTCGTGCTCGCCACCCACGACTCCACCGCCGTCGACGGGGCCCAGCCACGCTGTGCCGACGGCAGCTCGGAGTACACGGTCGTGTGGCGCTACCTCCTCGACTCGGCCGCCGGGCTCCCGCTCGGCCCGCCCGAGGCCGCCTGCAGCTCGGCCTGACCGAGCCGGCCGCCCCGCCGCCGCCTACGACGCAGGCCGGGGTCCGACGTAGGCCCAGACCGCGACCTCGGCGCGGGCCCCGAGCGGCAGCGCCGCCACCGCGACGGCGGTGCGGGCGGGCCGGTGGTCGCCGAAGGCCTCGGTCCACACCTCGTTGGCGGCCCGGTAGTCGTCCATGTCGACCAGGTAGAGGGTGGCGGTGACCACGTCGGACATCTCGGCGCCCGCCTCGGCGAGCACCGACCGGACGTTCGCGAGCGCCTGGGTCAGCTCGGCCGCCGTGCCGCCGGCCACCAGCTCGGGCCCCCGGTCGCCGGTCACGATGCCGATCTGCCCCGAGGTGACCACCCATCCGCCCGCGCTCAGCGAGGGTGAGTAGGGGCCGACCGGGCGGCTCACCGGGCCGTCCGCCGGGTCGGCCAGCAGGGCGGCAGGCCCTCGGACAGCCAGGCGGCGGCGGCCGTGGCCGCGAACACCGCGTCCGAGCCGTTCACCGCCACGAGGTCCGACGCCCGCACCCGCACCTCGACGGGCGGCATGTCCCGGGCCGGGAGGATGCCGAAGGAGCGCACCGTCAGATCTTGCACTGCGCCGGCGTCGTCCACCGCGACACCCTCGGTCCACACCCACCCGAGCGCCTGGTGCACGGCCCCGATGCAGTAGGAGCGCAGCACGACCTCGTCGAGCACCTCGCCGGCGGCCACCTCGACCACCACCCCGGAGCGGGCGTCGACGGCGACCCGAGCCCAGCCGCCGCCAGGAGCCGACACGGTCACCGAGTCACCGGGTCCGGCGCCGGACTGCCGGGCGGAGAGGGCCGCCAGCGCGACGCTCGCCTCCGCCCAGCCGGCCCCCCGCACCTCGGGGCCAACGGGCGGGCCCGCCACCACGACCTCCTCGACGGCCAGCCCCGGGGCGACCGCCGCGACCGCGGCCCGGTAGGGGGCGAGATCGGGCGAGCCCTCCGTCCTGGCCACCCGGAGGACCCCGGTGCCGTCGGCGCGGAGGCCCACGGCGACGGGCGGCCGCTTCGGCCCGCGCCGCACCACCTCCTCTCGGGTCCACAGCGCGACCACGCTGCGGCCGTAGGCGTCCGCGAGCTCCCGGGCCTCGCGGGTCACCGGCGAGCGGCGTTTCCCCCCGAACGCGCCGCCGTTGGCGAGGGGCGAGGCCGGCACCCCCGAGGGCCGGCACCAGCTCGCGTCGGGCTCGAGATAGGCGGGCTCGACCCAGGTGGTGCGGAGCGTGAGGGCCCAGTCACCCGCCGGCAACCCCACGGGGTGGCCGAGCGGCCGGCCGCTGCGCCGGCCCTGGACCTTGGCGAGCCCGCGCCGGGCCGCGCCGAGGCCCTCGGCCACCGAGCGCTGCCCGCCGTCGCACAGCGCGACCAGCGATCCGGGCGGCGCCGTGTCGCTGGCAAACCCGGCGTCCCCGAGGACGACCGCCGGCCCCGAGGTCTGGAACGCCGGGCCCTCGACCTGGGCCCGCCAGGCGGCGAGCAGCGGATCGCGCTCGGTGGTCGACCGACCGGGGGTGCCGGCCGCGACGGCGCCGGCTGCCTCCACGATCGTCTGCCAACCGGTGCAGCGGCACAGGTGGGCCGCCAGCGCGCTGCGCACGGCCCCGGGCGAGGTGCCGGCAGCGGCCAGCCGCATGACGATCCCCGGCGTGCAGAACCCGCACTGGCTCGCGCCGGCCGCCACGAACGCCTCGGCCCAGGCGTCCCGGACGGCGGGATCGACTCCCTCGAGGGTGGTGATGTCGCGCCCGGCGACCCGGCGGGCCGGCGTGACGCACGCGACCCGGGGGCGCCCGTCGACCCAGACCGTGCAGCAGCCGCACTGTCCCTGGGGGCTGCAGCCGTCCTTGACCGAGACGCAGCCGAAGTGGTCGCGCAGCACGTCGAGGAGAGAGCCGTCCTGGTCGGCGAATTCGACCTCGGATCCGTTCAGGCGGAACCCGAGGACCGGGGCCGCCTCGGTGTCAGCCCCGCCGGGGGCGGGGTTCAGCTGAAGGAGGACCCGCAGCCGCAGGTGCGGGAGGCGTTGGGGTTCGAGATGTGGAACCCGGCGTCGTTGAGCCCGTCGCTGTAGTCGAGCGTGGAACCGGCCATGAGCTCGGCGCTCGTCTGGTCGACGACGACCGAGACCCCGCCGAAGGTCCGCACGATGTCGTCCTCGGCCACCTCGGTGTCGAAGAACATCTCGTAGCTGTAGCCCGAGCAGCCGCCCGGCCGGACGGCCACCCGCAGGACCAGGCCCTCACCCTCCTCCTGGGCCAGGAGCTGGGCGACCTTGGTCGCGGCGAGGTCGCTGAGCGTGACCGGGTCGCGCTTCTTCCCGATGCTGACCGTGGTCGCGATGCTCATCGATGGGGCCTCCTTGTCGATCTGGGCACCATGTTACCCAGGCCCGGTCGAACCGCCTGCGCCCCGTGTCCTCCTACAATTTCCCCATGACCAGCGTGCCGGTGCCCGGAGAAGCAGACGTGCTCGAGGCCCTGCGCGCCGTCATCGACCCCGAGCTCGGGGACAACGTCGTCGACCTGGGCATGGTGACCGGGGTCCAGGTCACCGGCGAGGGGGCCGTGCGGGTCGACGTCGCCCTCACGATCGCCGGCTGCCCCCTCCGCTCCCAGCTCGACCGCGACGTCCGGGGCCGGCTGGCCAGCCTCCCGGGGGTGAGCTCGGTCGACGTCCGGATGGGCGAGATGGACGCGGACGCCCGGGCCGCGGTCATGGCACGGGCCCGCTGGAAGGCGAGGGAGCAGGCCGGCGAGACGGGGATCCCCGCCACCACGCGGATCCTCGCCGTCGGATCGGGCAAGGGCGGGGTCGGCAAGTCGTCGGTCACGGTCAACCTCGCCGTCGCGCTGGCCCGGCGCGGCCTCACCGTCGGGGTGCTCGACGCTGACATCTGGGGGTTCTCGGTGCCGCGGCTTCTCGGGATGGAGGGCGGCGTCGAGGCGCGCAAGGGCAAGATGATCCCGCTCGAGCTCCCCGTCGAGGACGGCCTGCTGAAGGTGCTGTCCATGGGCTTCCTGGCCGACGAGGACACCGCCATCATGTGGCGCGGCCTCCTGCTCAACCGGGCCGTGCAGCAGTTCCTCGAGGACGCCGAGTGGGGCGACCTCGACTACCTCCTGATCGACCTGCCGCCGGGCACCGGCGACGTGCAGATGGGCCTCGCCCGCATGCTGCCGCGCACGGAGCTCCTCATCGTCACGACGCCGCCGGTCGCCGCCCAGAAGGTCGCGTCACGGGCGGCCGACATGGCCCGCAAGGGCTATCTGCGGGTGGCCGGGGTGATCGAGAACATGAGCGACTTCACCTGCGAGCACGGCACCACCTACCGGCTGTTCGGCACCGGCGGCGGGACCCGGCTGGCCAACGAGGTGGGGGTGCCGCTGGTCGGCAGCGTGCCGATCCACCCCGAGATCGCGGCGGCCGGCGACGCCGGGCACCCGGTCGCGCTCGACACCGGCGAGCTGGCCGAGATCTTCGCCGAGCTGGCCCGGGTGGTCGCCGAGGAGGTGGCGCCGGTCATCGAGACGTCCGGGTGCACCGCCCGGCTGCTCGACCGGGTCGCGGACGCGGTGGCGGCCGGGCCGGTCAGCGGCGCGCCGGCGTCCTGACCGACGCGACTGACCCCCAGAGGCTCGACTCGGTCGAGCGACGCGGGTCGTCCTCCCCCGCGTCGAGCAACGTGGCCCGACCGTCGAGGGCGAGCTTCTGGAGATGGGCCCAGAGGCTGAAGCGGGCCACGTCGAGCATCGACTCGGCCACGTCCTCGTAGACCGAGCCGAGCAGCTCGTCGACGGTGCCCCGGCCGACCGAGGCGAGCGCGGCCGCGACCCGGGCCTCGCGATCCAGCCGATGGCCCACGATCGCGGCGATGAGGCCGGCCGGATCGCCGATCAGGCGGCCGTGCCCGGGCGCGATCCGGGCGATCGGCGGTTCGAGCGCGGCCAGGCGGGCCAGGCTCTCGAGGTAGGCGGTCATGTCGGCGTCCGGCGGACGGATGACGACCGTCGAGCCGTGCATCACGTGGTCGCCCGAGAACAGCAGCCGTTCACTCTCGAGGAGCCAGCACAGGTGGTCGGAGGCGTGGCCGGGGGTGTGCAGCGCCCGGAGCGCGAACCCGGGGCCGTCCAGCACGAAGCCCTCGCCCACCGCCCGGTCGGGGTCGACCCCTTCCTCGTGGCCGAAGGCCAGGAACTCGGCCCCGGTGCGCCCGGCCAGGACCGGGGCGGCCGGCGCGTGGTCCGGGTGGTGGTGGGTCACGACGACCCAGCGGACGGTGGCGCCCCGGGCCGACGCGGCGCTCTCGATCGCGTCGAGGTGTTCCTCGATGACCGGTCCGGGGTCGATGACCGCGACCTCGCGCCGACCGACCAGGTAGGTGTTCGTCCCCGGGCCGGTCATGCGGCCGGGGTTCGGCGCGGTGAGCCGGACGACGACCGGCGACAGCGAGACCGGCTCCCCGACGACGACGGCCGGTCCGACCCCCGCGTCGGGCAGCGGGGTCGGGCGGGGCCCGGCCTCGGCGGCCCCGGTCACCGGCCGGTGAGGTCGCCCGGCTCCATCGGGACGCTGACGTGCGGCCGGCCGTCCTCGTCGAGCGAGATCGTGGCCCGCATCGTCGGGATGTCCACGACCGAGGAGAGCGACGCGAAGAGCGCCTCCGTCGTGGCGAACCCGCCGAGGAGGCGGAGGTTCCAGATCGTGGGGAACACGAGCTCGATCTGCCCGGCCTCCTGGCGGGCCAACGCGTGCTCGGGCGTCACCCACATGTGGTCGATGGTCTCGACCTCGTCGTGGGAGGCGGTCTGATCGGCCGGGTTCGCCGTGACGAAGAACCGGGTGTCGTAGCGGCGGGGCGGTCCCTCCGGGGTGATCCAGTGGCCCACGTAGTGGAGCCGGTCCGCCGGCAGCACGAGCCCCTCGGCGCGGCAGATGTCGAGGAAGGACCGCGAGCCGTCGTTGAGGGCGACCCGGTGGTGCGAGAAGCGGGCCGCCACCTCGGGGTCGGCGAAGCTCAGCGGGTCGCCGCCCGCCCCGGCGGCGACGAGGACGCCGGCCTCCTCGAAGCACTCGCGGAACGCCGCCACCCAGTAGGCGAGGCCGCCCTCTTGGAGCCCGAGGGCAGTGCTCGCCCCGTGGTCGTCTCTCCCGGCGCAGTGGGCGAGCATCTCGGGGTCCCCGTCGTCGGGGTCGAGGGCGCCGCCCGGGAACACGTAGGCGCCCCGGACGAACTCGGACTCGAGGCTCCGTCGCAACATGAGCACCTCGAGCGAGGCGGGCCCGTCCCTCACCACCATGACCGTGGCGGCCGGACGCGGCACGAGCACGGTGTTCACCGGCCGAGGTTAACCGGCACCCCCGGGACGACCGCCGGGGAACGTCCTGGTCGCCAGCCGGTGACTCGACCCCGACGTCGGCCGGCGGGGCCAACGGGTCTACGCTGGTCGGGTCGCTCCCGCGCAGTGCGCGACGGGGAGCGGACGACCTTCTTCTTCGACCGAGGACACCACCACACGATGGCCAACCCCACCGGTTCGGGTCGCACCCAGGCCGACAAGGAACGCAGCAAGCAGATGTCCAGGTCGGTGACGGCCAACCCGCCCCGGGCCAATGGCCGACCCTCCGGCCGTCCGGGCCAGTCCGGCGGCCCGCGGCGGAGCGACTCGCGCGGCGGCTCGGGACGGCCGCCGGGGGGGAACGGCGCCCGCCGCCAGCCGGGTGCCTCGCGACCCTCGCCCAACCGCCGGACCCGGCGGTCGCCGACCACCCTGCTCACCTGGGGCACCGCGGCGCTCGTCGTGGTGATCGTGATCGCCCTCGTCGCGCTCAAGGTCTTCGGCGGGTCCAACAACCTCTCGAGCGGCGCGGCGGCAACACCGGCCTCGCCCGCCATCGTCTCGCAGCTCGCGCACGTCCCGGGGTCGGTCTTCGACACCGTCGGGACCAACTCGACGGTGGCGCCGATCTACCCGCCGATCGTCATCAGCGGCCAGAAGCCGCTCACCTACACCTCGAGCACCGGCACCACGCTGCCTGGGGTCTTCTTCTTCGGAGCCGAGTACTGCCCGCACTGCGCAGCCGAACGGTGGTCGATCATCCTCGCGCTGTCGCGCTTCGGGACCTTCCACCACCTGTCGAACATGCTGTCGTCGTCGACCGATGTCGACCCGAACACCCAGACGTTCAGCTTCTACAAGTCCACCTACACGAGCCCCTACATCGTGTTCAAGACGGACGAGTTCTACAGCAACCAGCTCAACGCAGCCGGCAACAACTACACGGTCCTCCAGCCGCCGACCAAGGCGGAGGCCCGCCTCGAGCAGAAGTACAACTCCCCGACCTACTTCTCGGGGCTGTCGGCCGGCGAGATCTCGTTCCCGTTCCTCGACTTCGGCAACAAGATCCTGTCCGAGGAGAACTACGACCCCGGCATCCTCCAGGGCCTGACCCGCGACGAGATCGCGTCGGGGTTGAAGTCGGCCAAGAACCCGATCACCCAGGCCATCGTGGCCAGCGCCAACTACCTCACCGCAGCCGTGTGCGCCATCGACAACAACCAGCCCTCGACGGTGTGCTCGAGCAAGGGCGTGGTGGCGGCGTCCAAGGCGCTCAAGCTCAGCTAGCCCGGTGCAGGTACTGACCCGGGCGGTCCGTTCCCCCGAACCGGCCGCCCAGCCCCCGCCGGCCTGGCGGGCGTGGCTGTCGTGGGGCCTCGCCTTCGGCGGGCTCGGGGTCGCGATCTATCTCACCGTCGTCCACTACGGCGGCCTCAATTTCCTGGTGTGCCCGAGCAACGGGAAGGGCGGGGCGATCAACTGCGAGGCCGTGCTCACGAGTCCCCAGTCGGTCGTCTTGGGGATCCCGGTGCCGGTGCTCGGACTGGGCTTCTACACGGTGATGATCGGGCTCTGCTCCCCGTGGGCCTGGCGGGCGGCCGACCGCCGGGTGCATCTGGCCCGCCTGGTGTTGCTCGTCATGGGAATCGGATTCGTCCTCTACCTGGTGGCCACCGAGCTGCTCGTCATCAAGTCGATCTGCCTGTGGTGCACAGCGGTGCACGTCCTCACCTTCATCCAGTTGATCCTGGTGGTCGCGACGGTTCCGACGATGCTCGGGTGGGGCGGTGTTCCGCCGCCGGCGCCTGCCCGCCGGTCCGCACCGGCAGCCCCGCGGCCCGCGACGAACGGGCGGGGCCCGGCCAAGATGAACCGGCCGGTCGCGACGGCCCGGCCAAAGAAGCGCTGAGGGTCAGCCGGCTCTTCGCTCGAGCACCTGCTTGCGCTCGACCTCGTTGAGCCCGCCCCAGATGCCGTGGGGCTCGCGGATCCGGATGGCGTAGTCGAGGCAGTCGGGGCGCACCCGACAGTCCGCGCAGATCGCCTTCGCGCGGGCCTCCCGGGCCAGCTTTTCCTCCTTGCGCTCCGCGTGCGAAGGAGGAAAGAACGCTTGGGACTGCGGGCCCCGACACGCGGCGGCCGACTGCCAGGTCTCAGGACCCTGACGCATGCTCCACCCCCACCCTCTTCCCCTCCGGGCCAAAGGGTACTGCGGCGATTCTGGACGCGACAAGGGGTCTGACCTGGACTTCTGCCTGCCGGGACCCGGCGCCGGAGGCCACCCCAACTACGCTCGCTCGCAGATGGAGGTCGCCACGTTCTGCTCCGAGAGCAAGGTGCTGGTGATCGCGGGCAAGGGCGGCGTGGGCAAGACGACCGTCTCCGCGGCCCTCGCCCTCATGGCCGCCCGCTCCGGCCTGTCGGTGCTCCTCGTCGAGCTGGAGGGGCGCCCGGCCCTGGCCGCCGCGTTCGGGGCGCCCGGCCCGCTCGACTACGAGGAGGCGGAGCTGTGGGAGGACGGCCCGGGGTCCGTCCGGGGCCGCTGGATCACCCCGGACGACGCGCTGCTCGAATACCTGGGCGACCACGGGTTCCAGCGGGTGTCGCGCCGGCTCGTGTCCGCCGGAGTGATCGACGTGGTGGCGACCGCCATCCCCGGCATCCGCGACGTGCTGGTGCTCGGCAAGGTGAAGCAGCTGGAACGAGGCGGCGAGTTCGACCTGGTCGTCCTTGACGCCCCCGCCACCGGGCACGCGGTGACGTTCCTCACCTCGGCCAACGGGCTCCTCGACGCCGCGCGGGCCGGGCCGATCCGCACCCAGGCGGCCGAGGTCCTCGAGATGCTCCACGACCCGGCCCGCTGCCGGGTGCTGCTCGTGACTCTCCCCGAGGAGATGCCGGTCACCGAGACCGTCGAGGCCGCCTACCGACTGGAGGACGAGGCGGGCGTCCAGCTCGGGCCGCTCGTGGTCAACGCGCTGTCACCGGATGAACCCGCACTCTCGGTGCCGGCGACCGACGCGGCGGCGATGGCCGGGATCGAGCTCGGCCCGGAGGCGCTGGCGGCCCTGGAGGCGTCCCGCGACTTCAGCGTCCACCGGCTCGCCCTGCAGCGTGAGCAGGTCGAGCGCCTGGCCACCGAGCTCCCGCTGCCCCAGATCCGGCTGCCCGAGCTCGAGGCCGCGTCGGTCGGTCGGGCCGAGCTCGGGCTCCTGGCCGACGCCCTCGGCGAAGGCATCCGGCACCTGGTGCCCGAGTCCCGATGACCACCGGCCCGGCGGCCGCGATCACCTCGCTCGTCGAGGAGCGCCGCGTCGTCGTGTGCGCCGGCCCCGGGGGTGTCGGCAAGACGACCGTGTCGGCCGCCATCGCGCTCGAGGCGGCGCGGCGCGGCCGGCGGGCTTGTGTGATCACCGTCGACCCGGCCAAGCGGCTGGCCGACGCGCTCGGGGTCGACGCGCTCTCGAACATCCCGGCGGCCGTCGAGGGCGTGTCCCCCGGCTCGCTCCACGCGCTCATGCTCGACACGAAGGGGACCTTCGACGACCTGGTGGCCCGGTACGCGCGCTCGGAGGCCCAGGCGGAGGCGATCCGGGCCAACCGGATCTACCGCGACCTGACCGGGATGCTGTCGGGCACCCAGGAGTACATGGCGATGGAGAAGCTCTACGAGCTGACCGAGAGCGGCGACTTCGACGTGGTCGTCGTCGACACCCCGCCCACCCGCAACGCCCTCGACCTGCTGGACGCGCCGCGTCGGCTCACCCGCTTCCTCGAGAACCGCCTCTTCCGGGCGCTGCTCGCGCCGACCCGGGCCTCGCTGCGGGTGGTGACGCTCGCCACCAAGGCCCTCCTGCGCACGATCGCCCGCGTCGCCGGCGCCGAGATCGTCCAGGACGCGGTGGACTTCTTCCAGGCGTTCGAAGGGATGGAGGAGGGCTTCTCGACCCGGGCGCGGGCCGTCCGCGAGATGCTGGCCGACCCGGACACCGCCTACGTCCTCATCACCTCCCCCCGACCCGACTCGATCGAGGAGGCCGCCTACTTCGCGGCCCGCCTGGCCGAGACCGGCGTCGAGCCGGTGGCCCTGGTGGTGAACCGGGTGCACCCCGACTTCCCCCCGGTCTCGGTCCCGGGCGAGCCGGGCGGCGCGCTGGAGGCGCTGGTGGCCAACCACGCCCGCCTGATCGCCGCGGCCACCCGCGAGCGCGCCGCCCTCGGTTCCCTGGTCGACCGGGTGGCGCCGCGTCCGGTGGCGCGGGTGCCGCTCCTCGCCGGCGACGTCCACGACCTCGACGGCCTGCGGACCATGGCCGGTCATCTCTTCGCCGACACCCCGGTTGGGTAACCTGCTCCCGTGTCCGCCATCGTCGTCGCCAGCGACGCCGCCTTCCTCCGTCGGGAGGTCGCGGCGGTGGCGAGCGGGCCCGGGATCGAGATCCGGGAGGTCGAGTCGGGCCGCGAGGTGATCGCCTCGGTGCGCAAGGACCCGCCCGACCTCGTGGTGGTCGACCTCCAGATGGGCAACATGGGCGGGATGGCGGTGTGCCTCGAGCTGCGGCTCCAGGAGTCCTACGGCGACCTGCCCCACATCCCGGTGCTCATGCTGCTCGACCGGCGGCCCGACGTGCACCTGGCCCGGCGCTCGGGCGCCGAGGGCTGGCTGGTGAAGCCGCTCGACCCGCTCCGGCTCCGCCGGGCGGTCCGGGAGATCCTCGACGGCGGCGAGTACTTCGACGACTCCTACCAGCCGGTGCCGGTCCTGGTCGACGCCGACGCGCACGCGCTCGGCGCGGCGCCCTCGCGCGCCTGACGTGGCCTCGCCGGGCGCCCAACCTCCACCAGCTGACCCGGACCGACCGCGCCCGTTCTGGCGCCGCCGGGCGGACGGCCCGCGCGAGCACGGGTCCCGGCGCCGGGGGCCCGGCCCGGCCGCCTCCGAGCAGGAACGGCTCATCATCGAGCGCCTCGCTGACCTGCGCGACATGGAGGTCCGCGAGGTCATGACCCCGCGGGTCGACGTGGTGGCGCTCACCATCCCGGTGACCGCCGACGCGGTGGCCGATGCGGTGCGCGAGTCCGGCCACAGCTGCTTCCCGGTCGTCGCCGACGACCTTGACGACCTGGTCGGGGTCCTGTTCGTGAACGACCTGTTCCGGGCGACCCCCCGCCGCTCGGCCGGCGAGCTGACCGGGCGCTCGCCGCTCGACATCTCACGCCGGATCCGCCAGCCCCATGTGGTCCCCGAGACCCGCCGGGTGCTCGACGTGCTGGCCGAGATGCGCGAGCAGCATCGGGCGTTCGCAGTGGTGGTCGACGAGTACGGCGGCGTGGCCGGGGTCCTCACGGTGAAGGATCTGCTCGAACCGCTCGTCGGCGAGCTCGCCGACGAGTTCGACTCCGACGAGGGTCCCGAGGTGGTCCGGGTCGACGCGAGCCGTTGGCTCATCGACGGGCGGACGAGCGTGGACGATGTGAGGGACCGGCTCGGGGTGGCGATCCCCGAGGGCGAGTACGTCACGATCGGGGGCTTCCTCTTCGCCGGCTTCGGGCACATCCCGATGGAGGGCGAGCGGCTCACCGTCGACGGTTGGGAGCTGCGGGTCGTGGAGCTCGACAAGCGCCGGATCGCCAAGGTGCTGGCCAAGCACGGGGCCGGGGATTCGGATGAAGACATCCAGCCACCCCTCTCGAGCGCCCTCGCCGAGGCCGGACGCCCGATCGGCGACGTCGCCGCGCGTGGCCCGGCGGAGCAGGTCCGGGCCACGGAGCGCCGCGACCCGCTCGACTAGGCTCGGTCCTTCGTCCGGCTCTGCCGGCCGCGGGCTGTAGCGCAGTTTGGTTAGCGCGCTGCGTTCGGGACGCAGAGGTCCCCGGTTCAAATCCGGGCAGCCCGACCCCGATTCACCACCCGGTCCGTCGTCGTGATCCCGGTGCCCACTGCACTCGCGGGCGACCGCAGTGACGCCGTCGACCCGATTCGCCTCGGGTTCAGCCCTCGCCGAGCCCTTGCGCCAGGTCTTGGGCGGGCCCGCTCAGGGGGCCGGGGAGGACTCCGACAGCGGCTCGGCGAGCATCGACTCGCCGCGGAACACCGGCGAGCGCCGCACCTGGCGTTCGATCGACGACGCGGTGAGGGTGTAGCCGAGGAAGAGGATCAGCGTGAAGGCTTCGACCCCGATCCGCGGCCATTCGCTGTTCGCGTTGAAATTCCAGTCGTTGATCGCGTGGAGGAACGCCGCCAGTGAGAGCCCGGCCACGATGAGCTGCCAGCGTCGACGGGCGTAGTTGATCCCCATGCCGATGAAGAAGGCGGCGATCCCGGCCCAGATGGCGTGCAGGAAGCCGTCGACGAACACCCGGTAGGCGAACAACAGGATCTCGACGATGATGAGGCTCGGGTGGTGGTTGGCCGACAGCACCGAGGCGCTCGTGTACAGCGACGCCTCGCGCACCCCGAAGGTCAGCCCGGCGATGGTGCCGAGGAACATCCACATGCGGACGTCCCAGCGCACCTTGCGGGCCCGGTGCAGCAGCAGTGCGATCACGAGGATCGGGAGTGCCTTGGTGAACTCCTCGTTGTACCCGACGCCGACGAACGACCAGAACCCGCTCGGGTTCAGGTTGTTGTTGATCGGGATCGTGACGACCTGCACCCACACGAGCACGATCCCGGCGATCACCACCGCCGCGGACAACTCCCGCCGCCCGAGATGGCCCGGCCGGATGAGCAGGTAGAAGGCGATCGCCCAGAGCGGGGCCACATACAGCGAGTACGCCCACCCCGGTGTCGTCGGGTTGGACGTTCCGGCGTAGAGCTGGACGAACGCCAGCGGGAGCAGCGCGTAGGGGATGATGAGCAGCCGCCACCAGGTCCGCCAGCCCCGGTCGGTCAACCAGCTCCGCAGCGGCACCAGGATGTGGACGGCCGAGAGCAACTCGCGGGTGGCACCGGGGGGTGCGCCGACACCGGCCAGGGCCGGGGCGGCGACTGCGGGCATCTCCTCGCGCGCCGGCGCCTGGCCCCCCGCAGCCGGAGCGCCGAGCGGCTCGAGGCGCAACAGCGGGCCCGCCGGTGCGGCGAGGTGGACGTCGACCGGGTGGGTGATCTCGAGGTCACCGACGGCCCGACCGTCGACGAAGATCCGCCCGTGGCCGGCGTCGGCGAGGACCCAGCCGGTCGGCCCGTCGGTGAGCCGGGCGTGCTCGCGCGACACCGTCGGGTCGGCCACGACGACGTCGTTCTCCGACGCCCGACCGATGCCCACACTGCTGCCCGCCGCGAACGAGTAGGTGTTCCCGTCGCAGACCACCCGGATGCCGCTCATGCTCCCCCCCAAACGACCGACGGGCGCAGACCCCGGCCCGGACGGCGCATCGTGGCACCTGGTTCCCCGGTCCGCCACCGGCCGGACGGCCCCGGGGCGTCCAAAACGCGACCCGGTATAGTTCGGCACCAATCGCGGTGCCGACGCCGCCATTTCCAGCGCAGAGGAGGGTCGGTGCTGGATCCACTGTGGGACCCATCGGGAAAGGCGCGCGAGGCGTTGCGCCAGATCGTGGCGGACTTCGGGACCCGGGCACTCTCCAGCCCCTCGATCCTCGACAACGTCCTGCACGACCTCCTGCCCGACTCGCCGAAGCAGGTGAGCTTGATCCTCGCCACCGGGGGATCCGACGTGGCCACCTCCCTGAAGGACCACGTGGGCCAGGGGATGGACCCCGACACGGCCGTCCGACTGGCCGCGGCGCAGCTGGCCGAACAGACCCCCTACGACGCGGCCGGCTGCCGGTGGGTCACCGCCGAGTTCGCCCGGGCACTCGGGTACCAGGTCTCCGACGAGCAGGCCGACGCGGTCCCGGCCGCCGCGCCCACCCCGGCCACCGCACCCGCCCCGGCGCCCGTGCAGACCCCGATCGTCCCCGAGGTCCCGGTCGCGGCAGGCGTCGCGGTGGCCGCCGACCAGGCGCTGACCATCCCGCCGCCCGACCTGTCCTCGCCCGACCTCCCGTCGGAGGAGGCGGCTCCCGCCGGCGGCGCCCCGGCGGCGCCCCGGCGGCGGCGGCGCCTGGCGATCGCGTTGGTGTCGGTCGTCGTGGTGGTCGGCGGGCTGCTCGGCGGGGCGGCCGCCACCAGCAGTTGGCCCTTCACGTCGGGCCCGGTGGCGCTCAAGGAACTGCTCCCGAGCGGGGTGAGCAGCTGCACCACCAAGGTCACGCCGTTCGAGAACCACGTCCCGGGGATGACGGCCATCTACGCCTGCCGCGTGCTCGCCATCAAGGGCGTGGTGTTCGGCTACCAGTTCGACAACTCGTCGGACTACCTGGCGGCACTCAACAAGCTGAACCAGGTCTCGGGGTTCGTGACCAGCCAGGCGGGGTCCAACTGCCCGGCCTCCAACTCGGTGGTCGAGGGCGTCACGCCCTGGTACACCACGGACAAGAACTTGTACCCGAAGACCGCAGGGCAGATCCTCGAGTGCTACCAGGTGCAGTTCAACTCGAACCCCAGCAACCCGCTCCAGTCGACCTACCTCTGGACCATCCCGACGGAGGAGTCGTTCATGCAGGTGATCGCGGGTGCGAACGTGTCGATGAAGGAGCTCGACAGCTGGTGGTCGACGAACGGCGGTCCGAACGTCAAGTGATCCGGAGACGGTGAGCTCGCGCGAACCGGCGGCCGATCCGATCATGCCCGGCGGAGGGGTGGCGCGCCGACCGCTCCACTTCATCATCATGGCCGACTGCTCGGGCTCGATGGCCGGCGAGCGCATGCAGGCCCTGAACTACGCGATCGCCGACATGCTGCCGCAGCTCGCCGAATGGGAGCGCGACCAGATGGTGGCCCAGGTGCTCGTGCGAGTGCTCTCCTTCGCCACGGTCGCCCGCTGGCACATCGCCGACCCGGTGCCGGTCCGGGAGGTGCGCTGGAAGCCGCTCCAGGCGGTGGACGGCGGCTACACCAACATGGCGCCGGCGTTCCGGGAGGTGGCCGCCGCGATCGGGCCGGACCGCCTGGAGAGCCGGGCGCTTCGACCGGCGCTGCTCCTCGTCACCGACGGCCGGCCCACCGACCTCGGGACGGACTTCGCCGACGCGCTCGCAGCGCTGACGTCGTTCCCGGCCGGCCGGGCCTCGCTGCGTCTCGCCGTCGCGATCGGCCGCGAGGCCCGCTCCGAGCACCTCGAGCAGTTCATCGGTGATCCGAGCGTGCCGGTGATCGTCGCCGGCAACACCGAGGAGATCGCCGAGCGCCTGGTGGCCGCGTCGATCGCGGTGTCGAGGCTGTCGGAGGCGGGAGCCGACCAGGGGGCGCTGGTCAACCAGCTGCTCGGCTCGGGCTCCGACCATGCCGCCCGCTCCGACGACGACATCGTCTGAGCCGATGGGCGACCCGGTGTCGGAGGCGAACGGCGCACACCGCTGGGCGGTGGTGACCGCGTCCACGCGGGGCGCCGCCCACGAGCACACCGGACGGCCGAACCAGGACGCCACCGGATGGCGGTCCCTCGACGACGGGTTGCTCGTCGTGGCGGTGGCCGACGGCCACGGGCACTTCCGCCACTTCCGGGCCGAGCGCGGCTCGCAGCTCGCGATCCAAGCCGCGCTCAGCTGCGGGGAGGCACTCACCCGACGACTCGGCGCCGCCAGCTCCACGGCCGAGCTCGAGCCGTTCGGACGCGACCGGTTGGTGCCGGCGCTGGTCGACGAGTGGCGCCGACTGGTGTCGGCCGACCTCGAGGAGCACCCGTTCGAGGAGGACGAGGAGCGCATCGCGGCGGCCGGCCCGGATCCGCCGGTCATCGCCTACGGCTCCACGCTCCTCGTCGCGCTGGCGTCGGACCGCTTCGTCCTCGTGGCCCAGATCGGGGACGGCGACGTGGTGAGCGTCTGGCGCGACGGGCGGGTGACGACGCCGGTCCCTGGGGACCCGAGCCTCGACGGTCGCTACACGACCAGCCTGTGCCAGCCCGGCGCGGCCTCCTCGTTCCGGATCGCGGCGATCGACGCGGAAGGCGGGGCGGTGCGGGCGGTCCTGCTGGCCACCGACGGGTTCGGCAACGCCCAGTCGGCCGACCCGTGGCCGCCGGCGGTCGGCGAGGACCTCGCCGGCATGCTCGACGAGCACGGCACGAGGTGGGTGGCCGACCGGCTCCCCACCTGGACGGCGCGCTGCGCGTCGGCCGAGGGGAGCGGTGACGACACCACCGTCGCCCTGCTGGTGGCGGCGCGATGAGCAAGCTGCCCGCCCCCGGCGACTCCCTCGCCATGGCCCGGGGCGGCGCCACCGTGACGGTGGGACGACGGCTGCAGGAGGGCGGCCAGGGGGTGGTCCACGAGGTCCGGGTGGGCGACGCGACCTTCGCCCTCAAGTGGCTCCGGCCCTCGCCGCGGACCGACGCGCTGCGCTCGTCGATCACCGCGCTCACCGAGCGCCCGAGCCCGCACCCGGCCTTCGTCTGGCCGATCGACGTCGTGACGGGCAGCGGGCTCGACGGGTTCGGCTACGTCATGCGGCTGCTCGGGCCGCGTTTTGTCTCCTTCACCCGCATGCTCGAGGACCAGCCCAGCTTCCGGGACCTCGTGACGGTGGCCCGGAACCTGGTCGACGCGATCGCGGCGCTGCACGCGTCGGGGCTGTGCTACCGGGACATCAGCCTGTCCAACCTCTTCGTCGACCCGGTCCGCTCCGAGGTCGCGGTCATCGACAACGACAACGTCGGGATCGACGGGGGCGAGGCGTTCGTGCGGGGTACCAACCAGTTCATGGCCCCCGAGATCGTGCGAGACGAGGCGATGCCCTCCACGGTCTCGGACCTGTACTCGCTGGCGGTGTTCCTCTTCATCCTCTTCATGCGGGGCCATCCGCTCGAGGGCCGGCGGTCGATCGCCGCCTACTCGTGGCAGCAGTCCGAGCACGTCTCGGAGAACGAGCTCCTCCTGCGCAACTACGGCTTCGAGCCCCTCTTCGTCTTCGACCCGCTCGACCCGTCCAACCGGCCGGCCCCCGACAGCCCGATCCTCGTCTACTGGCCGATCTACCCTCGCTTCTTCCGAGAGCTGTTCGAGCGGTCCTTCACCGAGGGCCTGACCGACGCCTCGCTGTCGGGCCGGATCACCGGGAGCGGCTGGCGCCGCGCGCTGTCCCGCCTGGGCGACCTCCACGCCACCTGCTCGTGCCGGGCCGCCGTCTTCTACGACCCCGACGAGCCGGACCGCCCCTGCTGGCGGTGCGGCGAGGTCCCGCCGACCCCGGCGCTCCTCCGGCTGCCCGGCCGGACGGTGGTGCTGAGCGAGGGGGTGGTGATCACCGCCGACCACCTCCGGCGCGACCGCGGCGGCGACGACTCGGTGGCCGTCGTCGAGGCGCACCCGACGCTGACCGGGGGGCTCGTGCTGCGCAACGTGTCCTCGCAGCCCTGGTCGGTCCGGCCCGAGCACGAGCAGCTGAAGACGGTCGCCCCCGCCCAGCGGCTCGGCGTCAGGCCGATGCGCATCGACTTCGGGGCCGTCGAGGCGACCATCGACGTCCCGGGCTGACGCGGCTCAGGCCGCCCGGCGCTCGCCGGCCACGGCCCGGCACGGGTCGTGGCACGGCTGCTGCAGCGCCGAGGGCACGGTCGGCGCCACCTCGACGCTCGAGCGGATGGTGACGAAGGCGACCGCCCCGCCGACCGCCGCGATCACCGCGCTGATCACCATCGCCTCGTGGTAGCCGGTCGACACGCTCGCCTTGGTGAGGGACCGGCCCATGTGGGTGACCTCGGGCAGGAGGGCGACGGCGACGAGGCCGGCGACGCGCGACGCCGCGTTGTTGACCCCCGAGGCGGCCCCGACGTGGCGCTCGTCGACCGCGGCCAGCACGGTGCCGGTCAGCGGCCCGACCGTGATCACGAGACCGAGCCCGAACACGACCACGCCGGGCAGGACCCCCGACGCGTACGAGGCCCCGGGTATCGCCCGCACCAAGAGGAACGTGCCCGCCGCGACCACGAGCGGCCCCAGGGTCATCGGGCCCCGCGGGCCGATCCGCTGGGTGAGCGCCCCCATCCGCGGGGAGAGGAGCAGCATCAGCCCGGTGATGGGCAGCAGCGCCGAGCCGGCGCCGACCGCCGAGTAGCCGAGGGCGAGCTCGAGGTGCAGGACGACGAGGAACATGACCCCGCCCAGCGCGCCGTAGACGGCGAGGGTCGTGAGGTTGGCCCCGGTGAACTGGCGCGACCTGAAGACCTCGAGCGGCAGCACCGGGTTGGCCGCCCGCCGCTCCGTCAGGACGAACACCACGAGGAGGGCCGCGGCCGCCCCTTCCAGCCACCAGATCCGTTCGATCAGCCCGGCCGCCACCGCGGCCAGGGCCAGGGAGGCGAGCAGCGCGCCCACGAGGTCCGGCGGGCCGCTCGACGCCTCGTCGCGGCTCTCGGGCACGTGGCGCAGCGCCACCAGGGTGGCGGCGGCGACCGGCACGTTCAGGAAGAAGATGGCCCGCCAGGACACCGAGTCGGCCAGCCAGCCCCCGACCAGCGGCGCCGCCGCCGTCGAGACGCCGGCCAGCCCCGACCACGCCCCGATGGCCCGGCGGCGGTCCTCGGGGTCGAAGACGGCGGAGAGGATGGCGAGGCTCCCCGGCACGAGCAGCGCGCCGCCCGCCCCCTCGAGCGCCCGCGCCCCGATCAGGAGGCCAAGGTCGGGGGCGAGGCCGCACAGGACCGAGGAACCGGTGAACACCACCAGCCCGACCACGAGGACCCGGCGTCGGCCGTAGCGGTCGCCGAGGCTCCCGCCGAGCAGGAGGAGCGCCGAGAGGACCACCAGGTACACGTCGAGCACCCACTGGACCCCGGCGATGTCGGCGTGCAGGTCGCGCCCGATCGCCGGGATGGCGATGTTCACCACCGTGCCGTCGAGAAACACCATCCCCGAGCCCAGCACCGTCGCGGCCAGCACCCAACGGGCGGGGGCCGAGCCGTAGCGCATCTGGACCGATGTCACCGCCGCCCCCTCTGCCTCAGAGTCGCGGACCCTACCGGCCTACAGCGCGTGGTAGCCCGGGACGTCCTCGTGGCGCGAGTCGAGGTACACCTTGGCCTCCGGCGGCTGGGCGAACCGGCCGTGGCTCCAGCGGATCTCGACGTGGCCCCGGACGGACCGCTCCGGGCCGCCGGCCTCGGAATAGACGATGCTCCAGCCGACCCGCGGCTGGCCGCCGGGCTGCGCCTCGACCTCCAGCCGGCGGAACCGGTAGCGCTGCCGCCAGTCCCAGGGCGTGTCGATCCGGAGCCGGATCGGCCCCGAGCGCGGGTGGGCGCCGAGGACGTAATACGGCGCCGAGCCGATCCGCAGCAGTCGCCAGGCCACCGCCTCGGCGGGGACCCGCCCGATCGCGCACCGCCAGGCCTCGGCGGTCCGCGTCGCGACCACCCGGCACAGCCGGTCGTACGCGTCCCCGCCGTCCGGCCACCCGGCGGCCAGGAGACCGGCCAGCTGCCGGCGCTGCGGTCGACCGAGCTCCGACGCGAGCCACGGGAGACCGGGGTCGAGCCCCCGGCAGACGGCGTAGAGGGCCTCGTACTGCTCTGGCGCCACCCGCTCGTACCAGTCCCGCGCGTCGTCGACCGGCGCCTGGCTGAGCAACCCGTCGACCAGCCGGGCCGGGCTCGGGTTGTGCAGGATCTTCGAGAGGTACTTGCAGCTGACCAGGTAGACGTGGTCGACCCGCAGGTCCGACGGCACCACCTCGTCGCCGGGGGGCCGGCGCCCACCGGTCCACTCGACGATCCGCGGCACCCGCCCGTTCAGGGCGTCGGGGGCGGCGAGGAAGCGGCGCCCGTTGAGGAAGCCCTGCACGAACTCGGCCCCGTAGGCGCCGGCCGCCCACAGGGCGGCGAGGCGGTCCCACTCCCGGCCGGTCAGGCTGACGAACGCGGCCGGGCGGCGGGCCAGCACGGCCTCGAGATCGCCGTCGCCGAACATGCCGAGCCCCGTGGCGAGCTCGGTGACGAAGGTGCGGTCCGACGGCACTCAGCCCGGCGGGCGACCGCCGGCGGCATAGGCGGACAGCCGCTCCCGGTCCACCGCGTCGAGCAGCTCGACCGTGTCGAAGACGGGCCGCCCTGCCCCGCTCACCGCGTCGAGCGAGAGCCTCCCCGCGCTCCCCCGGCTGGGACGGTCCGTGGTCATGAGCACGATGGGCACCTCCGGCCGGACCTGGTGCAGCACGGTGGCCCGGCCGATCGCCCGCCACAGCGCGTCGGCCCGCTTGAGCCCGCCGCGCGTCGAGGTGAAGGCGCCGGCCACCTCGAAGGCCCACTCAGCCCCGGTCCGGTCCGTCGCCAGGAGCTGCACCTCGAGACCGTGCCCCACCTTCACGTCGGTCCGGACGTCGGCGAACCCGCAGACCTCGAGGAGGACCGCCGCCATCTCGCGGGCCTGGCGCCCCTCGCGCAGCCCCCGGGCGAACGGATCCTCGGGCTCCTCGGCGGGGACCGGGCGCGCCGGCACCCAGGTTGCGATCTCGGGTCGCTTCGACCTCGCCCGCTCCTGGGTGATGCGCCGCCTGGCCGTCGCCACGTACGACGCGTCGGTGTCGAACCCGACGTAGTGCCGCCCCGTGCGGATCGCGGCGACCGCGGTGGTGCCCGAACCGAGGAACGGGTCGAGGACCACGTCGCCCTCGTAGGTGAACAGCTCGATCAGCCGGCGGGGCAGCTCGACCGGGAACGGCGCCGGGTGGCCGACCCGCGTCGCGCTCTCGGGGGGAATCTCCCACAGGTCGGTGGTCGCCTCCAGGAACTCGTCGCGCGAGATGGTGGTGACCGACGGCAGCTCCCGGCGTTGCCGCTCCTCGGGCCGGACGGCCCGGTCGAAACGGCCCTTGCTCGCGAGCACGATGCGCTCGGTGACGTCGCGGAGCACCGGGTTGCTTGGCCGCTGGAATGTGCCCCAGGCACACGACCCGCCGGCGGCCCGGCCCTTCCACCACACGACCTCGCCGCGCAGGAGGAGGCCGAGGGACTGGAGGATCTCGGTCACGTCGCCGGCCAGCGAGCGATAGGGCCGGCGGCCGAGGTTGGCGACGTTGACCGCGACCCGCCCGCCCGGCTCGAGGACCCGCTTGCACTCGGCGAAGACGTCGCGCAGCAGCGCGAGGTATTCGAAGTAGGTGCCCGGGACGCCGTTCGAGCCGAGGCTCTCCTCGTACTCCTTGCCCGCGAAGTAGGGCGGGGAGGTCACGACGAGGGCGACGGAGTTGTCCGGGACGTTCGTCATGTCCCGCGCGTCGCGGCGGTAGACGACGTCGAGGCGAGGCGGCCGGGCCACCGTCTCCTCGGCGGAGGTCTCGGGGGGCACGAACCGGCGGTAGAACGCGGAGGCGTCGTGGCTCTCCCGGCGCGACGAGCCGAACGCCGCGGTCGCGGTGGGGCGTCGGGCGCGGCCGGGGCGGGGGGCCCGCACGGCGCTCACGGTGCCTGCGAGCGCGCCACCCTGGCCAGCTTGCGGAGGTACTCCGACATCGCCCGGACGACCAGCTGGTTCACCGAGACGCCCTCGTCGCCGGCCACCCGGCGGAGCTGGTCGCGCAGCTCGGGGCTCAGCCGCACCGCGGTGGTGACCCGCGGCTCGTCGTAGACCCGCGGTCGACCCATGGATGAACACTAACGAGCGGGTACGACGGCGGGCGGGATACCGCGCGCACAAACGCGGGCGGGCCGCCTCAGGCCGGTTGGAGCTCCACCACCGGGATCACCCGGTCCGTCTTCTTCTGGTACTCGGCGAAGCCGGGGGAGAGCTCGGCCTGACCCGCGTCGATCCGGTCCGGCTCGCTCCCGATCACCACCTGGGCGGTGGCCCGGAACTGCTCGGGGCGTCACCTTTCGGCTGCCCCCCGCGGGACGGGCCAATTCAACCGTGGTACGAAGATCATCGAGACACCGACCCGGGGAGGGGCCATGGCCCAGGTGCAGACCGTCCGCGGACCGATCGACACGGCCGACATGGGGACGACGCTCATGCACGAGCACGTCTTCGTGCTGACCGCCGACGTGCAGGCCAACCTCCCGGAGCCCTTCGACGAGGACGGCCGGGCGGCCGACGCCGTGTCCAAGCTGCAGGTCCTCGCCGAGCTCGGGGTCCGGACGATCGTCGACCCCACCGTCATCGGCCTCGGTCGCAACGTCGCCCGGATCAAGCGGATCAACGCCGAGGTCGACCTCAACATCATCGTGGCGACCGGCGTCTACACGTACGACACCGCGCCGTTCTACTTCCGGTTCCGGCTGCCGATGGGCGACGCACCCGACCCGATGGTCGACCTCTTCGTCCGGGACATCACCGAGGGCATCGGTGACACCGGGGTGAAGGCGGCCTTCCTCAAGTGCGCGATCGACACGCCCGGCATGACCCCCGACGTCGAGCGCATCCTGCGGGCCGTGGCGGCGGCGCACCGGGCGACCGGTGCGCCCGTCACCGTGCACACCCACCCCGGCACGAGGCGGGGCCTCGAGGTCGCGCAGGTCCTCGCCGACGAGGGCGTCGACCCGCACCGGGTCGTCCTCGGCCACAGCGGGGACAGCCACGACGTCGACCACCTCCAGGAGCTGGCCGAGATGGGCTATCTGCTGGGGATGGACCGGTTCGGGATCGACCTCGAGATCACCGCCGAGCAGCGCTCGACGACCGTGATCGAGCTCTGCCGCCGCGGCCTGTCGAAGAGCATGGTCCTGTCGCACGACGCGGCCTGCCTCCTCGACTGGGTCGACGAGGCGATGAAGCCGGTCGTCCTGCCCAACTGGCACTACGCCCACATCCACCAGGACGTGATCCCGGCCCTGAAGGAGGGTGGGGTGACCGACGAGCAGCTTGACGACATGCTGGTGGGCAACCCGCGCCGGTACTTCGAGGGGGCGGCCGCCTGAGTCCCGGCCCGCCGGAACGCCACCACCCGGTGTCCACCGATTCGGAGGGGAACGATGGAACCCGCTGAGGCACTGCGCCGGATCGCCTTCCTGCTCGAGTCGAAGGGCGCCGAGACCTACAAGGTCCGAGCCTTCCGCAACGCCGCCGCCACGGTCGACTCGGTCGACGCCGCCACCCTCGCCCGGCTGCATGAGGCGAACCGGCTCGAGGACCTCGACGGGGTCGGGAAGAGCACCGCCCAGGTGATCGCCGAGGCGCTGTCGGGGTCCGAACCCGCCTACCTGGCCGACCTCGAGGGGGAGGGCGGCGTCGAAGCGGGGAGTGCGGCGGCCCGCGAGCTGCTGGCCGCGCTGCGCGGCGACTGCCACAGCCACTCGAACTGGTCGGACGGCGGGAGCCCGATCGACGAGATGGCGAGGGAGGCCGCCGCGCTCGGCCGCGACTACCAGGCCCTGACCGACCACAGCCCCCGCCTGACCGTGGCCCACGGCCTCGGCCCGGACGACCTCCGGCGCCAGCTCGGCGTGGTCGAGTCGGTCAACCGGGACCTCGCCCCCTTCCGGCTCCTCACCGGGATCGAGGTCGACATCCTGGAGGACGGGGGCTTGGATCAGGACGAGGGGCTGCTCGCCGAGCTCGACGTGGTGGTGGCGAGCGTGCACTCGAAGCTCCGGATGGAGTCGCCGGCGATGACCGCGCGCATGCTCGCGGCGATCGAGAGCCCGCTCGTCGACATCCTCGGGCACTGCACCGGGCGCAAGGTGGTGGGCCGGGGCCGCCCGCAGTCCACCTTCGACCACGAGCGGGTCTTCCGGGCCTGCGCCGAGACCGGCACCGCCGTCGAGATCAACTCGCGACCGGACCGGATGGACCCGCCCACCGACCTGCTCCTCCTGGCCAAGTCGCTCGGATGCCGCTTCGCCATCGATACCGACGCGCACGCGCCCGGTCAGCTGGCCTGGCTCGCCTACGGTTGCGAGCAGGCCGTCGAGGCGGGGATCGGGCCGGAGGCGGTCGTCAACACCCTGGGCACCGAGGACTTCCTGGCCTGGACCGCCGGCCATCATTGAGCCATCGCCGGACCGGACCGCCACACGGGTTTACAAATTCCCGCCCGGGGTAAGGTTTGGCCCGCCAGCGCGCCACGAGCGGACCTGAGGTCCAATGACCCTCGCAACCGAGCACACCCGTGGGGCGCACGTGGTCCAGTTCTACGACACCGACGACGCGCTTGTCGCGAGGGTGGCGGATCACCTGGCCGACGGCCTGCGCGACGGCGAGGCGGCGGTCATCGTCGCCACCGGCCCGCACCGCCTGGCCTTCGAGACCAAGATGGCGGGGACCCTCGACGTGGCCCGCGCCAAGGCCGAGGGCCGGCTTGTCTCGCTGGATGCCGCCGACACCATGGCCGGGTTCCTCTCCGGCCGGTCCCCCGACCCCAGGCGGTTCGAGGCCACGATCGGCGGCCTGCTCCGAACCGCTGCCGCCGAAGGGCGGCCGCTGCGGGTGTTCGGCGAGATGGTGGCCCTCCTCTGGGAGGCCGGCCAGGTGACGGCGGCGATGGAGGTCGAGTCCCTGTGGAACGGCCTCGCCGCCCGGGTGCCCTTCTCCCTCTTCTGCGCCTACCGGGCCTCGACGCTCGGCGTCGACGCCATCGCCCTCGGCGACCTCTGCGGCCTCCACACCGCGGTGGTCGGGGGGTTCCCGGCCTGCGCGCACCGACCCGACGTCCGCATCGAGGTGGCCAGCCGCCGGTTCGAGGGGCACCTCCTCTCGCCGCGCGCCGCCCGGCGGTTCGCCGTCGACGCGCTGAGCCGCTGCGGGTGGGGCTCGCTCACCGACGACGCCTCGGTCGTCGTGGGCGAGCTGGCCGCCAACGCCGTGGTCCACGCGCGCACGCCGTTCACGGTCACCCTGTCCTCGAGGGAGGGCCGGCTCACCGTCGCGGTGCGCGACCACAGCCCGCGCACCCCCAACCTGCGCGACCCGGCGTCGCTCGAGACCCACGGCCGGGGCCTCCGGCTGGTCGCGGCCGTCTCGGCCAACTGGGGCACCGAGCTCGTCCCGGCGGGCAAGGTGGTCTGGGCCGAGCTCGCCCCCTGACCGGGAGCGTCAGCGGGCGGCGAGGAAGTCGGCCACCGCGGCGGCCAGCTCGGCGGGCCGCTCGAAGGGGACCATGTGCCCCGCCCCCGCGAAGCGCACGACCGTCGGCTTGGGGAGCAGTGCGGCCCACGCCTCTGCGTAGGCGGGGTCGATGTAGCGGTCGGCATCGCCCCACGCCACGAGCGTCGGCGCGCCGACGCGGTAGAGGCGCTTGGACACCCGTCGGTTGGGGATCGGGAAGAGGATCTTGCCGGCGGTCCCGAGACGGCGGGCGTTGCCCACGAAGAAATCGGTCAGCGCCTGCAGGTCGTTGAAGTCGACCCCGCCGGTGAGCAGGGCCGCGCCGGCCCGCTGGTCGGAGAACAGCACCTCGGCGAACTGGAACGGGAGCAGGCTGAACAGGTCGACCACCGGCTTGTCGTCGAGCCACAGCCCGTTCGGGGCCACCAGCACGAGCGCCCGGACCCGGCTCGGACAGACCGCCGCCATCTCCGCGGCGATCATCCCGCCCATCGAGTGGCCGACGACCACGACCTCGGTGAGCCCGAGGGCGTCGACGACGTCCCAGCCGTGCAGCGCGAAGTCGAGCATGTCCTCGAGCAGCTCCTCGCCGGTCGAGGTGCCGTAGCCGGGCAGCTCGGGGGCCACGACCCGCAGGCCCCGTCCGGCCAGGTCGGTCAGGAACGCGTTGTCGCCGATCGGCCCGGCCGCCCAGTGGAGGTAGACGACGGGCGGGTCGGAGGGCTCGCCGAACCCGCGTACGGCGCACTCCGCACCCCGCGCCGTGCGCACCCGGTCCGCCGCCAGGGTCACCGGGCGCCCTCGGGCACCTCGGCCGGGCTGAGCGGGCTCCGGGCCGTGGGGTCGACCCGGTTCTCCAGGGGCTTGATCCACCACCGGTCGTCGTCGGCGTACTCGGGCCACAGCCCCTTCAGCTCCGGCATCACCTTCGCGGCGAACAGCTCGGAGGAGTACCGCGTCTTCCAGTCCGGCTGGTTGCCGGTGTGCAGGAGGCAGAACACGAGGCCGACCCGGAGCGTCCTGATCAACTCGATCATCCGGTCGCGCACGGTCGCGGGGCTGCCGGCGATGATGTGCCCGCCCTCGACCAGGTCCCCCCAGGTGAGCGACTGGAACGACCGCAATGCGGCCGGGGTCAGCTGGCTCGCCACCCCGGCCTTGATGGTGTTGATCGTGCGGTAGCCGGGCGGGTCAGCGAAGCCGGGGTAGACGTGGAGGCACCGGTTGTAGAAGTACAAGATGTGCTCGGCGTAGAGCCGCTCCGCCTCGGCGTCGGTGTCGGCCACGCAGATGACCTGCGCGAAGGCGGCGCGGTTCGGCGAGTCGTCCTTGTCCCGGGCCGCCACCCGCTCCCAGTAGCCGTCGAGCAGCGCCTTGGCGCGGAGATACCCGGTGAAGGAGAGGTACGAGTAGTTGTAGTCGTGATCGAGGCAGAAGTCCCAGGTCTCGATGGAGCCGCCGCCGGGGATGTAGATCGGGGGGTGCGGCTTCTGGATCGGCCGGGGCCAGCAGTTCACGTACCGGAGCTGGTTGTACTTGCCGTCGAAGGCGAACGGCTCTTCGGTGGTCCAGGCCTTGATGATCAGCTCGTGGGCCTCGGCATACTTGTCCCTCGTGAGCGCCGGGATCTGCCCGTAGCAGAAGTTGGTGTCCATCGGCGTGCCGACCGGGAAGCCGGCCACCAGCCGGCCGCCCGAGATGCAGTCGAGCATCGCGAACTCCTCGGCCACCCGGATCGGCGGGTTGTACAGCGCGATCGAGTTGCCGATGACGCAGATCGCCGCCCGGCTGGTTCGGCGGGCGAGCGACGCCGCGATGATGTTCGGTGACGGCATCAGCCCGTAGCCGTTCTGGTGGTGCTCGTTGACCCCGATGCCGTCGAAGCCGAGCGAGTCGGCGTACTCGAGCTGGTCCATGTACTCGTGGTACATGGCGTTGGCCCGGGCCGGGTCGAAGAGGCGGCTGTCGATGTCGACCCACACCGACCGGTGCTTCTCCCTGAAATCGTCCGGCAGATGCGGCCAGGGCATGAGGTTGAACCAGGTGAATCGCACTGGACCCCCCGCAGTGTGCGTGCGGTCTCACTCTCCCACAGGGGGGCCGGGCCGACCACCGCCCGTCCGCTACCCTGGCCACCCCGCACGGCGAGAGGAGATCCCGATGCGCAGAGCCGCGGTTGGCGTCCTGGCCCTTTGCTGCGGGCTCGGCGTGACGACGGCGATCGCCCTCGTCGCACCGGCGCCCGCGATGGCGGCCACCCACAAGGCCAAGGCGAAGGCGAAGCCGAAGCCGAAGCACAAGGCGCCGGCGAGCACCGCCAACTTCAACTCGTGCTCGGTGGTGACCCAGCCCGAGGCGGCCGCGGCGCTCGGGTCGTCGGTGACCCCCGGGATGCTCGGCACCGCCACCGTGGAGGGCGGCCTCGCCTGCGTCTTCTACGGCCCGTCGGCCCCCTCACCGCACACGCCCAACACCGCCCAGCCCGACAGCGTCCGGGTGGTCGTCGTGAAGGGGACCGACGCGCTCAAGTGGTACGGCGACTACAAGTCCAAGGTGCCCGCCCAGCCGGTGACCGGCTACGGGATCCAGGCCTTCTACGACGGCTTCGCCTCGTTCAGCGTGTTGAAGGGGAACTGTTACCTCCGGATCGCGGTGGCCCCGGCGTCGGCGCCGCCGTCGCTCTCGGCCGAGGAGCAGCTGGCGACCGCCATCCTCCCCAAGCTCTGAGCGGGGCGGCCGGTTCGGCCCGCGGGCCGATCTGGCAGGCTGGTCGCCTGGCGGCCACGAGGGAGGACCCGATGCCGGAAGCCGAACGCGTCACCGTGAGCGTCACCGGGGGGGTGGCCGACGTCCGGCTCAACCGCCCGGAGAAGCGCAACGCGCTCGACCCGGCCATGTTCCGCGGCCTGGTCGAGGCGGCGGCGCGGGTCGCGGCCGACCCCAGCGTGCGGGCGGTGGTGCTCTCGGGCGAGGGGAAGTCGTTCTGCGCCGGACTCGACATGTCCTCGTTCCAGGCGATGGCGGACGACGGCCCGCGGGCGGCCTCGAGCACCGAGGAGCCGCTGGCGGACCGGCCGGAGGGCCGCATCACCAACCTCGCCCAGCAGGCCGCCTACGGATGGACCGAGATGCCCCAGCCGGTGATCGCGGCGGTCCACGGGCACGCGCTGGGTGGCGGCTTCCAGATCGCGCTGGGCGCCGACATCCGCATCGCCGCCCCCGACGCCCAGTTCTCGGTCATGGAGATCCGCTGGGGCCTCATCCCCGACATGACCGGCACCCAGATGCTGCGGCGGCTCGTGCCGCTCGACGTCGCCAAGGAGCTCGTGTGGACGGGGCGCACCATCAGCGGGGAGGAGGCCGTGCGGCTCGGGATCGCCACCCGGGTGGCCGACGACCCGCGCGCCGCCGCGCTCGAGCTGGCCGCCGTGCTGGCGTCGAAGAGCCCCGACGCCATCCGGGCCGGCAAGCGCCTCGTCAACCAGTCCGGGTTGGTCGGCGAGGCCAAGCAGTACCTCGACGAGACGAAGGAGATGCGGGCGCTCATCGGCAGCCCCAACCAGGTCGAGGCGGTGCGGGCCGGCCTCGCCCAGCGCGAGCCGGTCTTCGCCGACCCGGTGTGACGCCGGCGGGCCGCGACCGGCCCGGCGCCCCCCGTCCGATCCCGATGTTCCCGCTCGGGACGGTCCTGTTCCCGGGCGGGGTGCTCCCGCTGCACGTCTTCGAGCCCCGCTACCGCGCCATGGTGAAGCACTGCCTCGAGGCCGACGCCGGGTTCGGGGTGGTGCTCATCGCCCGGGGCTCGGAGGTCGGCGGGGGCGACGAGCGCTACTCGGTGGCGACCGAGGCCCGCATCGAGGAGGCCGCCGAGCTCCCCGACGGCCGCTGGGCGCTGCTCGCCACCGGCATCCGGCGCATCGCCGTCGAGGACTGGCTCCCCGACGACCCCTATCCCCGGGCGAGCGTCACATCGCTCCCCTCGGCCGGCGGTGCCGCCGGGCCCGACGCCCTGGCCGAGGCGCTCGCGGTGGTCCGCCGGGCCACCGCCCTCTTGTCCGAGCTCGGGCGCTCGGGGCTCCCGGGCGCCCCGACGGCGCTCCCCGACGACCCCGAGGAGGCGGCCTGGCAGGTGTGCGACCACGCGCCGCTCGGCCCCCTCGACCGCCAGCGGCTGCTCGAGGCGGACGGGCCGGCCGAGCGGGTGGCGCTGGTCACCCACCTGGCCGGCGAGGTCGCCGAGGATCTCGTGCGGCTGCTCTCCGAGGGCGGGTCCCGGTAGGAGGGGGGGCGGGCGGGGGCCGGTAGCCTGCGGCTCGATGTGCCTGCTCGTGGTCCTGTCGGGGACCGAGGAGGACGCGCCCCTGCTCATCGGGGCCAACCGCGACGAGAAGCTGGACCGTCCCGCCGTCGCGGCCACGGTGTTGTCGGCCTCGGATCCTCGGATCCTCGGTGGCCGTGACCTGCTCGCCGGCGGGACCTGGCTGGCCGTCAACGAGCACGGCGTCGTCGCCGGGCTGACCAACCGGCCGTCGCCGGGCGGGCGGGACGCCTCCAAACGGACCCGGGGCGAGCTGCCGCTGGCGCTGGCCGCGCACGACCGGGCGGAGGCGGCCGTCGAGGAGTTCGTTCGCCGGTTCCGGCCCGCCGACTACAACGCCGCGTGGCTCCTCGTCGGCGATCGTCGCTCGCTCTACTACCTCGAACTCGGCGAGGACGCCGCCCCGGGGGTCGAGGTGCTCGCGCCGGGCGTGCACGTCCTCGCGAACGGACCCCTGCACCAGTCGTCGCCGAAGACCGACCACGTGCACGCCGAGGTGGACGGGCTGGCGGGCCGAGGGACCCGGGCCGTCCTCGAGGCCCTCCCCCGGGTGCTTGCCGACCACCGGGTGCCCGAGGCGGTGCGAGACGCGCCGCCGGTCGCGGACCGGCCGAAGGAGCTGGCCGCTCCGTGCGTCCACACCGAGCAGTTCGGCACCCGTTCGGCCGCCATCGTGGTCGTCCCGGCGGAGGGCCGGCCCTCGCTCCGGGTGGCCGACGGGCCGCCGTGCGTCGCGCCGTTCGTCGCGGTGGACCACCTCTGGGAGGCCGACACCCCGGCGTCGCAGGCCGCCGGCGGCTGAACCCCGCGTCAGCCGGTGTCGGCCGAGGGGACGAGGACCGCGTCAACGGGGGCCGCGTCGGGCCGCCCCATGGCCGGAGCGGCGTCGGCGTCGTTGATCCAGAGCGCGTTCAGGGCCCCGAGGAGCGCCAGGGAGACGTTGGCGAGGAACACCCAGTGGAACGCGCTCATGGGTGGCCGGGAGTGGACGACGTTCCCCCCGGCCAGCGCGAGCACCACACTCAAGAACGCGATGCCCATCGAGCCCGCCGAGCGCAGGATCGTGTTGTAGATCGCCGACGCGTGCCCGGTCTCGGCCGACGAGATCCTTGTGAAGGCCGAGGCCTGGTTCGGGAGCATGACGCACGCCGCGCCCATCCCGAGCACGAAGACGAGCCCCCGCACCTCCCACAGGCTGGTCGACGTCCCGGCCGTCGCCAGCACCATGGTCGTGCCGGCCAGGACGAGGAAGCCGGTCACCACGAGCCGGCGGGGCCCGATCTTCGGGAACAGGCGCGCCACCACCTGGGAGGTGATCCCGATGGCAACCGCCTCGGGGAAGGTGGACAACCCCGAGTTGATCGGCGAGAGGCCGCGGCCCTCCTGCAGGTAGAGGGCCGTGAAGACCAGCGTGCCGAAGAAGGTGACGACCTGGAACACGATGATCGAGCAGCTCCGCCGGAACATCCGCTCGCCGAGCAGCCGGAGGTTGAGCAACGGGTGCGGGAGACGGAGCTCCATCCTCACGAAGGTCACGAGCAGTGCGACCGCGACCAGGCCGCTCGAGACGACCGGCCAGGACGCCCAGCCGAGCGTCGGGCCCGAGCCGACCGAGAAGAGCAGCAGGCCGAGGCCGAGGCCGCCGGTGATCGCGCCCCCTAGGTCGAACCCGCCCTCTCTCGGCTCGCGGTGCTCGGCGAGGAACAGCAGCCCGAACACGAAGACGGCGGCGCCGAACGGGATGTTGATCGTGAAGATCCAGCGCCACGACGCCCAGGTGACAAGCGACCCGCCGATGATCGGTGCGGTGGTCGGGGCGATCACGGTGACCCGGGTGATGAGCCGCGCCACGTTGACGCGGGCCTCGGGCGGGTAGGCCCGGTAGAGCATCGACATGCCGACCGGGATCATCATCCCGCCCCCGGCACCCTGCAGCACCCGCATCGCGACCAGCTCGCCGAGACTGGTGGACGAGGCGCACAGGACCGAGGCGAGAGTGAACGCGCCGACCGCGGTCAGGAACACGCGCTTGCTCCCGAAGCGGTCGCCCAGCCATCCGGAGGCCGGCACGAACACGGCGATGCTCATGAGGTACGCCGTCACGACCCACTGCACCGACGGGATGGATACCGAGAAGTCGTGGGCCAGCCGCGGCAGGGCGACGTTCACGATCTGGGAATCCATGATGCTCATGAACATGGCCACCGCGTAGGTGATCGAGGTGGCCCGTCGGTGGGGGATCAGTCGGGTCCCCGATGGCGCGGTGCCGAGGGCACGCTTCCCCGCCCCCACCCGGCTCGCCACCGTCGCACTCTACGAGACACGGGCGCAGTTCCGGCCGGCGGTGGAAGACTCGGCCCGTGACGACGCCGTCCGCCGAGGTACTGGTCGACGAGCCGGCTCCGGCGGTCCGCCGGCTCACCCTCAACCGTCCGTCCAAGTTGAACGCGATGAATCTCGGCCTCGTGCAGCGGCTGCACGCCGAGCTCGACGGCATCGCCGCGGACCGGGACTGCCGCGTCGTCATCCTCACCGGGGCGGGGCGGGGCTTCTGCGCCGGCCTCGATCTCACCGGCTATGGGGCGGTGCCGGGGACCGAGACGCTCGGGCCGGTACAGCGGAACTTCGCCGTCCAGCAGCAGATCGCCGCGCTGATTCCCAAGCTCCGCCGCCTGCGCCAACCGGTGATCGCCGCCGTCAACGGGGCGGCGTCGGGTGGGGGCTTCGCCCTCGTGCTCGGCTCCGACGTGCGGCTCGCCTCCCACGAGGCCCGGTTCAACGCCGCCTTCATCCGCATCGGGCTGTCGGCGTGCGACATCGGGACCTCGTGGCTCCTGCCCCGCCTGGTCGGGGCCGGCCGGGCCCACGAGCTCATGCTCACCGGCCGGCTGTTCGACGCCGACGAGGCCCTCCGGATCGGTCTCGTCCTCGAGGTCGTCTCAGGCGAGGCCCTGATGGACGCGGCGCTGGCGGAAGCCGACCTGATCATGCGCAACAGCCCGATGGGGGTCCACATGACCAAGGAGGTCATGTGGTCGGCGCTCGAGATCCCGAGCCAGCAGGCGGCCATCGACCTCGAGAACCGGACCCAGGTCATGGTCGGTCAGACCGAGGACGCTGCCGAGGCGATGCGGGCGTTCCTCGAGAGCCGTCCCCCCGGTTACGCCGACCGCTGACCGCCACGGCTTCCAAGCGGCCGGTGCCGTCGGCACCGTCTCGTTCCCGATCAGGCGAGCCACATCACACGAGCCCGATCGCGACGAGCGCTCGGCCGTGCGCGAGTGGGTCAGCCGTCGTAGAACCCCGGGGGGTGCAGCCCGACCAGGCTGTGCTCGCGGGGTGACCCTGCCCGTTCGCGCGCCTCGGGCGAGAGCTGGTTCGAGTCGACGGTCGTCCGCAACCGCTGCGCGAGATCCCGGCGCCCGTAGTGGCACTGGAGGAAGTAGCGGCCCGGATCGTCGTCGGATGAGGGCATCCGCCGGTGCCAGACGTCGGAGACGAACAGGGCGACATCGCCGGCGTTGACGAGGAGCGGGACCGCGGCGGCTCCGTCACAGATGAGGTCGTCGTCGGACGCCCGGTCGGGCGGCGGGGCCTGGCCGGAACGGTGGCTGCCCGGGATCACCGCGGTCGGGCCGGCCTCGATCGGGCAGTCCTGGAGCATGAGGTGCGCGGCGAGCGCGAACACCGGATAGGGGATGCGGTCGTCCCACGGGATCCCCGGTGGCCGCGGCACGTGCGGCCCGGCGTCGATGTGCCAGAAGCGGCCCCCGTGGCTCGACTTCCCCGCCGGCTGTCGCCAGGCCGTGTTGGCGATCACGTGGCAGTCCTCCCCGAGGAGCGGCTCGATCACCTCGAGGATGGCCGGATGGGCGATCGCCCGCTGGCAGGCCGCACTGCGGTTGAGCATCTCGTAACGGAAGGGCTGCCAGTGCTCCGGGGGCCGGCGGGGGTTCCGGACGTCCGGGGGGAGCTCAGCGAACACCCGGTCGATGTCGGCCCGCAGCGACGCGACCTCCTCGGGCCCGAAGACCGCTCGGAGGACGGCATAGCCGTCGCGCTCGAGCTGCCGGCTCGCCTCCGGGACGGGGCCGTCGAGCGTCTGCAGATACCTGTCCCTCGTGAGCACGGGTGCAGTCTGGCCCGTTTCGGACGGCCCGTCACGGGCCGGGTCCTGTCAGCTCTGGTACTCGCGGATCCTCTGGACGAGGGTCCGGAGGAGCGCCCAGGCGACCTCCGGATGCTCCTTCACGAACGACCGGAACTGGAAATCGGTGAGCACCTGGCAGCGCAGGTCGGTCTCGGCGGTGACCACGGCGGAGCGGGGTCCCTCGTCGATGAGGGCCATCTCGCCGAAGAAGTCGCCGGCCTTCAGGATCTTCGCCCGCTTCCCCTTGACCTCGACCCGCGCCGTTCCCTCGAGGATCACGAAGAACCCCACACCGCTGCGGTCCTCGGAGGTGAGGACGGTGCCGGCCTCGTAGACGTGCTGGTGGGTCACCTTGGCCAGGTGAGCGAGGTCCCGGTGGGAGAGCCCGGCGAACAGGGGGACTTCGGCCAGGTTCTCGGCGACGGCCACGGGCCAGAGGTTATCTGTGGCGGGGATCGGCGCTCGGGCCGAGTGCGGCCCTCAGGGGACGAGGAGCACGCGGCCGAAGGACTGGCGGCTCTCGATGTACGCGTGGGCCGCGGCCGCCTCGGCGAGGGGATAGGTCCGGTCGATCACGACGCGCAGGTTCCCCGAGGCGATGTCGTCGAGCAGGCCGGCGATCATGGGGTGGGCACGGGGGCCGACGAGCAGCTCGGCACCGAGGAAGTACCCCACCAGCGTCTGGTTGTTCCCCCGCATGCCCGACACGTCCAGCGCCTCGGCGGCCGTGCGTCCCGCGTCGCCCACGGTCACGCAGCGCCCCCGGTAGGCGAGCGCACGGAGGCTCCCCTGGAGGGTGGCGCCGCCCACCGAGTCGACGATGACATCGATCCCCCGCCCGTCGGTCAGGCGTCTCGCCTCGGCGACGAAGTCGGATTGGACGTAGTTGATCCCCTCGTCGAGGCCGAGGTCCTTCAGGCGGTCGAGCTTCTCGTCGCTCGAGGCGGTGGCGAGCACCCTGGCCCCGGCCCGCTTGGCCAGCTGGATGGCCGCGATGCCCACGCCGCCGGCGCCCGCGTGGACGAGTGCGGTCTCGCCCGGCTGCAGCCGGCCGAACTCGAACAGGCAGTCGCTCGCCGTGCCGAACGGGATCGGGACGCAGGCCGCCTCCTCGGTCGACAGACCCTCGGGCACCGCCCAGGCGAACGGTGGCGCGGCGGTCCGCAGCTCCGCGTGGGAGCCGTCGACCCCGACCGTCACCACCCGGTCGCCGACCGAGAAGCCCTGCACGTCGGGACCGACCTCGACGACCGTGCCCGCACACTGGTACCCGACGACATGCGGGGACGCGGTGAGCTCGCCCTGGAGCCGGTTGAGGGTGTCGCCGCCCTCGATGCTGATCGCCTCCACCCGCACGAGGAACTCGCCGCGGCCGGGCGACGGGTCCGGCACGTCCTCGTAGGAGAAGACATCGGGGCCACCGACGGCGTAGTAGACCGCCGCCTTCATGACGGATCGAGACAGGCGGCCGCGAACGCCCGCAGCTCCCGGACCACATCGGGCCCCGACGGCGTGTAGAGCGCTTCCTTGAACCCGGCCTCCGCCATCGCGTGGATCCTCTCGCGAATCTCGTCGGGTCGGCCAACCATCGCCGAGCCGTCCATGTGGGAGAGCAGCAACCGGTCCCGGTCGGTCAGGTGGGTGACGTGGCCCTCGAAGGTGAGGAGGTGCCGTTCTTCGGGAGGCGCGAGCTCCTCGAGCGCGCCCCGCCACTGCGCTCCCCCGGCCATGGCGTCCACCGCGGCGGCACCTCGCGTCGCGTACACGGTGTGCCACGGGATGACCCGCCAGGGACCGATCGCCCCTCGAACCCGATCGGAGGTGGGTTCCTCCCCCTCGTCGAGCACGGTGCCCGAGACGAGAGAGGTGGTCGGCAGGCTCGGGTGCACCGGCCCGAGGATCCCGTCGGCCACCTCGGCGGCCCGCGCGTTCCCGCGCGGCCCGAGCACGCTCAGCCAGATCTCCACCGGCACCGGGCGATCCGCCGTCAGACCGGGCATGTGGAGCATGCGGGCCGCCTTGCCGTCGACCACGACCGTGTCGCCGGCCAACAACGTGCGCACCGCCGCGACGTAGTCGAAGAACGCATCGAGCGGCATGGCCCGCTGACCGACCGCCATCCGGGCCGTGTACCCGGTCCCGAATCCGGCCCGGAGCCGACCGCCGGACAGCCGCGAGATGGTGGCGAGACCCGAGGCCATCGCCATCACCGATCGCTGGCTCGGGATGAGCACCGCGGTGCCGAGCCCGATCCGCGATGTCCGGACGGCGGCGAGACCGAGGTGGACGAACGCGTCCTCCCACAGCGGCGCGCTGTCGAAGCTCCACACCCGGGCGTAGCCGAGCTCCTCGGCGAGGACCGCCAGATCGGCGAAGTCCGGGCCCGGCGGGAGCCCACAGGAGAGATCCAGAACGCTCAGCGCGCGCCTCCCTCGCTTGATTCCGGGCCGCGGGAGTGACTAACACACGGCGGTACCGACGACAACCAGGAGGCGCCGTGCCGAAGGGCTATCTGATCCTCACCGAGGACATCCACGACCCCGCCGGGATGGCCGCGTACGGGAGCCGGTCCGGGGCCCCACTCGGTGAGTTCGGCGGAAGGGTGCTCGTGGTCGACGGGTCGGTCGAGGTGCTCGAGGGCGAATGGCACGGGAACCGGACGGTCGTCGTCGAGTTCGAATCGGTGGAACGGGCGCGAGCCTGGTACGAGTCGCCCGGCTATCAGGCGGCCCTGCCCCTCCGGCAGGCGGCCGCCGACTGCCACGTCATCATCGCTTCGGGGTTCACGGCCGACCGGGGGTGACCGACCCGTCCGCGTCACCGGGCGACGGTGCCGGCGACCCATACGAACGGTTGGACCGCGCCACCGGGTGTCGTGTGCAGCTCCCGTCGGGTCTCGACGAGTGAGAACCGTTCCCCCAGCATGTCGACGAGGGAGTCCGCGGAGTACCGGGCGACCGGGAGGCCCGAGCAGTACTCGGGTCCGTCGGTGTCGAACGTCGAGATCACGACGGCGCCCCCGTCCTCGACGCTCGACCGCATCGTCTCCAGATAGGACGACCGGTCCTCGGCGGTGGTGAGGAAGTGGAACACTGCGCGGTCGTGCCAGAGGCCGAACCGGCGTCCCGGCCTCCAGGCGAGGACGTCCTCGTGGAGCCACGTGACCCTGGGGTTCTCGCCCACCCGGCGACGGGCGGCGGCCAGCGCGATTTCCGAGACGTCGAGGACCGAGATGTCGGTGAACCCGTCGTGGAGGAGCCCGTCGACCAGCATCGAGGCGCCCCCTCCGACGTCGACCACCGGCGAGTCGGGCCGGACCCCGAGCAGCCGGATCAGCGCACGCGAGACGGTCGGCTCGGGCTGGAACCAGCTGACCCCCTCGGCACCCCGGGCGCCGTAGGCGTCGTCCCAATGTCGAGCCCGGTCCGATGGCACGGGCACGGTCGGAGCCTACGGGGACGCGGCGCGACCGGGCCCGGAAAGGTGTGGCGGACCGCCGATAAGTAGGGTGAACACGCCCACCCGGTTTAGGCGCGCAGAGGAGCGGCCCGTGGCCGAGCCACAGTCACCGAAGCAGGACACTGCGGAGCCCCGGGAGTCCTCCCTCCTGTACCCCCGGAACCCAGCTGCCCCCCAGGAGTGGTACCGCGCCATGGTCGAGGAGGGGGTGGTCATGGCCAGGCCGGGGGTGGCCAGCGCGGCGAGCCGCGAGGCCGTCGACACGGTCTTCCGCCACCCCGAGATGTTCACGTCCGACTTCGGCTTGGACCTGGGCAACATCAGACCGTTGATCCCCCTTTCCGTCGACCCCCCGTCCCACTCGAAGTACCGCAAGCTCCTCGACCCGCTGTTCGCCCCGCGCAAGATGGACCAACAGGAGGAGGACATCACGCGGCGGGTGAACCACTTCATCGACTCCTTCATCGACCGGGGCGAGTGCGACTTCAGCGAGGAGTTCGCGGAGCCGTTCCCCTCCTCGGTGTTCCTGGGCCTCATGGGGCTTCCGTGGGAGGAGCTCACGACCTTCATCCGGTTTCGCGACGGCATTCTTCGCCCGCAGGTGATCGACCCCGACGCCATGTTCGACATCGAGAAGCGCCGGGCGGTCGGGCGTGCGACCGGCCTCGAGATCTACGAGTACTTCGGCGGCATCCTGGACGAACGGGAGCGACAGCCGGCCGATGACATCTTGAGCCACTTCGTCAACGCCGAGGTCGGGGGCGAGAAGCTGTCCCGTGAGGAGATTCTCGACATCTGCTTTCTCTTCCTGATCGCGGGACTGGACACGGTCAGCGACTCACTCACCTGCTTCTACGCGTTCCTCGCCCAACATCCGTCCCACCGGCAGCAAATCGTGGATCATCCCGATCTCATTGCGAGCGCGGTCGAGGAGCTCCTCCGGTGGGAGTCGCCGGTCGCCGGCGTGCCCCGGGTGTCCAAGACCGACTGCACGGTCGCGGGCGTCGACCTCCCGGCGGGGACCGGCATCAACGTGAGCGTCGGGGCCGCCAACGTCGACCCGGCGGTGTTCCCCGACGCCTTCGAGGTGCGCTTCGACCGGGCGACCAACCCGCACGTCGCATTCGGCGGGGGGATCCACCGTTGCCTCGGGAGCCACCTCGCCCGGCGGGAGCTCAGGGTCACGCTCCGCGAGTGGCACCGCCGCATCCCCGACTACGGGCTCAAGCCCGATCACGAGGAGCTCGAGTACGAACCCGGGCTGCGGCACGTGAACCACCTGACGCTCGCGTGGCCGGCGCCAGGCTGATCCGGGCGCGGCGTCCGCGGGTCGAGCCGGCGTCCCGACGAGGGCCGACGAACTAGCTAGCTGGCGCCGCGACCGGAGCGGTTGCTGCCCCACCGCGAGATGTCCGCTTCCAGGTCGAGCGGCACGTTCGACGGCTCTGACGGCTCGAGCAGATCGACGGGGAGCTCCCACATGATCTCGAACTCGATGCCGTCGGGGTCGTGGCAGTACAAGCTCCGGCTCACCCCGTGGTTGTTCTCACCGACGAGCGAGCCCATCTTTGCGAGCCGCTCCTTGGCCTCGGACAGCTCGCCGAGCGTCGCAACCTCCCAGGCGAGGTGGTAGAGACCGACATGGCGAGCCGGAGCGGCGTCGCCGGTCGCCCGGAAGAGCCCGAGATCGTGGTCGGTGGCGGAGTTCGGCGACGACATGAACACCGCGTTGTCGCTCTCGAACTTCACCTCGAGCCCGAGCGCCGATTCGTAGAACCGCGCCGAGGCCTTCGGATCGCTCACCCAGAGCACGGCGTGTCGCAGGCCGAGTGCCGCCATAAGGCCCAGCTTGGCACACTCCGGTCCTCGGAAGACCGTGCTCGCACCATCCGCCCGGTGGCCCCGGGCGACCCCGGCAACGGCCGCGTGCATACACTCACCACCGGACCGAACAAGGACTCGCCATGGACTTCGAGCTTCCCGACGAACTGGCCCACTACCTCGACGAGCTTGACGAGTTCATCGAGCGGGAGATCAAGCCGCTCGAAGCGGAGAACGACAACATCCGGTTCTTCGACCACCGCAGAGAGCACGCCCGAACCGACTGGGACCGCGGCGGTCTGCCAACCAAGGAGTGGGAGGAGCTGCTTCGGGAGGCCCGGCGGCGGGCCGACCAGGCCGGCCACTACCGCTACGCCTTCCCCGCCGAGTACGGCGGTCGGGACGGCACCAACCTCGGGATGGCGGTGATCCGGGAGCACCTGGCCCACAAGGGCCTGGGCCTGCACTGCGATCTCCAGACCGAGCACGCGATCGTCGGGAACAACGTCGGTCTCCTCTTGATGCTCCTCTACGGCACCGAGGCCCAGAAAGAGGAATGGGTGGACGACCTCGCCCGGGGACGGCGGGGGTTCGCCTTCGGGATCACCGAGCCGGCCCACGGTTCCGACGCCACCTTCATGGAGACTCGCGCCGAGCGTGACGGCACCGAGTGGGTGATCAACGGGGAGAAGACCTGGAACACCGGCATCCACGCCGCCCAGTACGACCTGATATTCGCCCGGTCGAGCGGCGAGCCGGGCGACGGCGCCGGGATCACCGCGTTCCTCGTTCCAACCGATACGCCCGGGTTCAAGATCGAGGAGTTCCTGTGGACCTTCAACATGCCGACCGACCACGCCCACATCAGCCTGCACGACGTCCGGGTTCCTGACACCGCCATCTTCGGCGGCGAAGGACACGGCCTCCAAGTGGTGCAGCACTTCTTCAACGAGAACCGGATCCGCCAAGCCGCCTCGAGCTTGGGAGCGGCCCAGTTCTGCGTCGACCGGGCCGTCGAGTACGCCCAGAGCCGTAAGCCCTTCGGAAAGCCGCTCTCGACCAACCAGGGGATCCAGTTCCCGCTCGTCGAGCTCCAGACCCAGTGCGAGATGCTGCGGGCCCTGATCCACAAGACCGCGTGGGGCATGGACCGCTACGGGCCGTTCTCCCAGTCCGAACGGGTCTCCATGTGCAACTACTGGGCCAACCGGCTCTGCTGCGAGGCCGCCGACCGGGCGATGCAGGTGCACGGTGGCCTCGGCTACTCCCGACACGAACCGTTCGAGCACATCTACCGGCACCACCGCCGGTACCGGATCACCGAGGGCTCCGAGGAGATCCAGATGCGTCGCGTCGCGGGCTACATGTTCGGCTTCATGCGCCAGGCGGCGCCGAAGGGGGTCACCGAAGTTCCGGGACTCACGCCCCTCACATCGACCTAAGCCTCACCGACTCCTGGGTGCACATGCGCCCAAGGGGCGCCGAGCGGACGGTCATAGGGCGAGACGCGAAATCGTCGTTCCCGGACAAGACGATGTGGCGAAGTCCCCGAGCGGTGCAGATGTCCGCCGTCGGAAGCGGTGACGCCGCTTACTCGACCGTCGACTCAGTCCTTCTCGTCCTCGGCCCGGATCCGGTCGGCCATTGCCGACATCACCTGGAGCGCGAACATCGGGGTCTCCTGGACGAGGAAGAGGAACCGGTGCTCGTCGATCACGGCGAGGACGCTGTCGGCGCTGGCCACCGCAGTCGCCGACCGCGGCGACCGGTCGACCAGCGCCATCTCTCCGAAGATGTCGTCGGCGCCGAGCGTCCTGATCACCCGACCGTGGGCCCGTAGCTCGATCTCTCCCTCGACCACCCCATACATCTCCTGTCCCGGATCACCCTCACTGAAGACGACTTCGCCGGACGGAACACTCACAGTGCGCTGGGCATTGTTGAACAGCCCGGTGACCTTCACATCCGCCTCCGTTCAGCAACGCGGCGTCTCGGGTGTGCTCCCCGGCGCCGGAACGGCGAGACCATACCGTGGGCCGTCCGGTGAGGTCAGCCCCCCGACTGGCGTCGGGGCGGGTGTCACCGAGAATTCACCTACAGAGAACCTCCTCGTCGCGGTGCGACCCACCGCCTGCCGTCAGGGTCCAATGCGAACCGGTGGCGCCCTCCACCCGGTCTACCGACAACGAGCGGGCGGAGCGGGTAACAGCCGACGCGCGCGACGCAGTCGGCGCCGTTGTCCGGGGATGCCGACGGGTCAGTCCCCCGACGTGCCGAGGATGTCGGCCGCGGTGCGCCGACGACGGCGCCTCTGCCGGCTCGAGGTGGAGAACTGTCCCCGGAGCAGGATGACGCCGACGAGGACGAACACGCAAAACACCGCGGCACCACCTTCGGGATTGGAGGATTCCGCGGACGCCACCACTTCGAGGAACGCGGTGAGCTGCACCGCCCCGCACGTCGCGACGACCCTGAACTGCCCCGAGCCCGAAGGAGGCGAGACCGGAGCCGAGAAGTCTCCGACTTGGTTGGCGGTGGTGGTCGCCACGGTGTGACTCAGGATCGACAGGACGACGGGGCTCTGCGGAGCGCACCCGGTGCCGCTGGCGGTGGTACTTCCCCCGGGGATGATGGCGGGGCTGCTGAGGGTCAGGCTCGCCATCGGCACGGTGACCGGGGTCGGGATGGGCGTCGGGGTAGGCGTCGGGGTAGGCATCACCGTCGTCACCGGTTGGAACAGGTGCACCGGAGCTGGGGTGACCGGGC
>DAIUEV010000004.1:0-22080 GCA_036844945.1 Acidimicrobiales bacterium | reverse complement strand
GGCCCGGGTGGCGTCGGCGTCGGTGGGGGTGTGGGCTGCGTGGGCGGCGGCTGAGGCTGCGTGGGCGGCGGCTGAGGCTGCGACGGTTGGTTCGGTGTGGACGGTGGCGGGACGAACACGGACACCAGCATGACGCTGACATCTGCCGAGGCGGGTGCGAGCGAGTCGCTCGAGAAGACCGTTGCGGTGTCCGTGACCGAGGAACCGATTGTCCCGGAGGTGAACTTCGTCGGAATCGTGACCGCCGGAAGCGCCCCAGTCACGCCGCTGGTCGGTGTGTAGACGCATTCGACCACGTTGTTGGTCATGTCTGTCGCTGAGCAGTCCCAACCCGTTCCAAAAGGCTCAGCCGTGAGGGCCTCGTTCGAGGGAAGCGTGTCGTCCATCGTCACCGGCAATGCCTCGGCCTGTTTCGACGTCACACTCGGGGTGAACACCATGTTGAACGACCCATTCAACCCGGCCGAAGCCGGCCCCGTACCCGAAAGTGCCAACGTAGTGAGCGGAGTGTCGGTCTTGGTGGCGGCGTCGAAGTTGTCGATCTCGTGGTTGTCGTTGCCAGCGCCGCTCGACGCGGCAACGGCGAATGTGAGCTGTGGCGGGATGTGTCCCGACACAAGGTCGCCCGTTTCTGCGTCGTAGTAGGAGTCGGGGAGAGGACCCGAGGCCACCGGTACCGCAACGCCGGCGTCGGCGCCTGTTGTCGGAGTCAGCGTCACCGAATAGGTTTTGCTAGTCGGGTCGATCACCACCTCTACGTGGACGTACGACGAGAAATCGTCGCCGTGGAGCTGGATGCTGTCCATCGGATCGCTCTCTTGTTCCAGCGAGGACGAGAGCGCGCAGTACCCGATGGTGCCGTTGCCGGGTCCACGGACCGTGACCTGGTTGGATTGGGCATAGGGGTGCTCCCACGACGGATCGGTGCAGCCCGACCCCTCAGAAACCGAGTTGGAGTAGTTCCCGAACTCATCGAAGCCGACGCCGAGGTAGCCGTGCGGCATGCCCGGGGTCGAGCCGGAAGCGGCGTAGCCAAGTGCTCCCCCGGGTGGCCCGATGGTGGTGGGACCGGGCGGCGCGGTGGCCAGGTCGAAGGAGATGCCGTCGGCGAACCCGATCGAACCGTCGCCCCCACCGCCATACATGTGGGCGTCGAAGTTGATGTCGAGCCCGTCGGCGGTGGGGAAGGAGGAGGCGTAGATGATGTCCGACTCCTCGTAGAACCCGGCGTCCGTCAACATCAGCGCGCCGGACCCGTCTACGTCAGGGGACGGGAGGTTGCAGTTCGCGATCGTCCCAGTTGGGGTGGCCGGCACCGGACCGGCGGTAAGGCACGGGAGGGGGCCGCCATCGGTCTGCGTGGTTCCGCCACTCGCTACGTTGACGTTCGACGTAGATGTCGGGTGAGAGAAGTGGTCACTGATCAGGGTGGTGGCGGCACCGCTGACGGCTGAGTCGATCGGCAGGACGACGAAGCCAAGGCCGACAATCGTCGCGACGAGCAACGCTCGGAGCAAGCCGAACCTCGCGACGGTCTTCTGTCGCCGATGGCTCGCCCCCCCCGTCCGGTGCATGCCGTTCCGCGCCGCTTGCCTACCGTCGGCCGCTGGTCGTGCGGGGCGGGCTGTGCCGCGTGGCTGCGCCCGATGTGTCATGTCATTCCCACATCTCGACCGTCGCCCGGCCTAGCGGCGCGACACCCCGTAGATGGTCTCAGTCCCAACCCGTCCCTTCACCGGCACCGTCTCGGGTTCCCCGAACTCGAACGGGCCGCGGGACGCCTGACGAATGGCGTCGGTGGCAAGGATCGACGCTCGACCCTCTCGACCGGCGATGCTGGCAATCCGGAAGCCCACGTTCACCATGTCGCCGAGCGCCATCACCACCGCACCCGGCATCAGGCGCATGACGACCGAACCGATGGTGACGGCCCAGCCCATCCGAAGCGGGCTGCCGTCGGCGTAGCGCAATTCGAATCCCGCGGTGACCGTGGCGACCTCATCAGCCGCTTCGACAACGAAACTGAGCGCGTGGTCGGGGGCCTCGGGATCGACCTCCAGCTCCCAGCTGGCGAAGAACGCGTCGCCCACGTAGTCGACAAGTGTGCCCCGGTGCTTGCTGAGAAGCTTGCGCAGCTCGCTGTAGAGCGTGTTCACGTCGCGGGCGAGGACCTCGTGGTCGGCCTGCTCCGAGACAGTCGAGAAGTTGATCAGGTCTCCGACCACCATGGCCATCGTGGTGGGTGCCCCGACCGACACGGTCGCCCCGGCGGCGTGTTCGCTCCCCCGGGTGACGGTGGCGCGAGCGCTCCGGAACGCGAGCTTCCAGTTGCCCACCTGGATCAGGTCGCCGTCGTTCAGAGGAACGGCGACCGACCTCTCGATCCGGACCCCGTTGATCCGGGAGCCGTTGCTCGAGGTGTCCACCACCATGGCCCGGGACTCGTTGGCGTCGACCCGGATCTCCAAGTGGTTCCTGGAAACCGCGAGGTCGTCGCCCAGCAGGATCCGGTGCGCCTCATCGACCCCGGGACACTCGCGCCCCACGAAGAGCCTCTCGACCAAGGGGCGCGCTGACTCGGCCGGGCCGCCGGGATCAACGATTACGTAGCCGATCGGCTCTTCCTCAGCCGTGGCTTTCCCCCTTGCCTGTCCGCTCAGCCCCGGGGATAGAAGGGGACCGGATGCCCCCGAACTCAGCCCTGGGCTGAGACCAGGGCCACGAAGGTAGACGAACCCGACGTGTCCGGGCAATGGCGCTGCTATCGTCCGCACGCCCAGTCCGAGTATGGGGGCCTGCAGCTGGGCGAGTGCCTACGGGTCGCGGGACGAGGCCCTGGTGGAAACGAGAGCACCCTGGAGAGGGGGCGGCCCGACCCTCGACGCCCGCCGACGGACGGCCGATCGCGGATCCCGGCACCTGGCTCGCGACGCCCGCCGACCACGGATCCCGGCACCCGGCCTTCGTCTCCACCCGCCGACGGTAGGCCGACCGCTGACTCGTAGCGGCGCGCGCGGGCCGCGGGCCCGCCACACCTGTCACGACACCGTCACCGAGCCTCGAACGGACTTGCGGAACTTCCCGCTCTTCCGCTCACCTTGACGTCGGTGCGCGCCGACGGGGACCAACCGCTGGCCACGAAGGCCCCTTCACTCTGGTCCAGGGTGAGCGGCGGTCCGGCAAGGCTCGCCGAGCCCCTCCAGATCCTCCTCGGAAACCGATCGCTGGCCTGGCTGGTCATCGCGTTCGGCGCGCTCACGGTCGCGGAGTGGGGATACGTGACGGCCCTGGCGGTCGACGCGCTCCGACGGGACGGACCGATCGCCGTCGGGTTCGTCGGTTTCCGGCTCTTCTTCGCCTCGGTGGGGAGCATCGTGAGCCTCCCCTACGTCGAGCGACACCCCGGAGCCCGGACCCTCACGGCGGTGGCCGCCACCCGGGCCGCGCTGGTGGGCGCGAGCGCCATCCTCGCGGCCGCCGGGGTGCCGATCCCCGTGCTGCTGGTGCTCGTCGCCCTGGACGCCGTGGCATCGGGCCCCTACCGGGCCGCTCAGTCGACGTTGCTGCCGGTGCTGGCCCGCACTCCGAGGGAGCTGGCGGCGTCGGCGGCCGGGGTGAGCATCGTCAAGACGCTCGCCCAGGCGCTCGGCGGGATGAGCGGCGGGCTCCTTCTGAGCGTCGCCCCGCCGGCGGACGTGTTCGGAGGCGCGGCCACACTGCTGATGGTTGCGGCGGTCGTCACGACCCGGTTCACCCATGTCGAGGTCCCCACCCCGATCGCGATCCAAGAGAGCGGCTTCCGCGAGCGAACGAGGGCGACATTCGAAGCGATCAGGGAGCCCCACGTCGCCCCGTTGCTCACGGTGAGCGGGCTTCGGACGTTCGTCCGTGGCATGTGGATCGCGGTCGCCGTGATCGCCTCCCTGCGGCTGCTGCGGGCGGGGAGCGCCGGGGTCGGTCTCTTGATGCTGGCCTCCGGCATCGGCTCGCTCATCGCCGTCCCGCTCTCGGGCGGCCTCATCCGACGCACCAGGCTCGGGAACTCGACGGCGGTGGCGCTGATCCTCTGCGGCGCCCCACTGGCCGTGATCGCGGCGGTGCCCGGGCTCGATCTCGCGTTCTTCCTCATCGTGCTCTGGGGGAGCGCGATGGCGGTGGCCGACGTGGCGACGCTGTCGCTCCTGTACCGGGTCCTCGACGTGCCACTCCTGCCCCGGGTCACCACCCTGATCGAGTCCTCCAAGCTCTCGCTGGAGGGCCTCGGGGGTCTCATCGCCCCGGTGCTCGTCTCCACCTTCAACACCCGGACGGCGCTGATCGTGGCGGCGGTCCCCCTCCCGGTCGTCGTGGTGATCGGTTGGCGGGTGCTGCACCACCTCGAGACCTCGGCCGGCGAACGCACGAACACCCTGACCTTGCTCCACGGTGCTCCCTGCCTCGAGCCGCTCGACATGGCCAGCCTCGGTCTGCTCGCCACCGGGGTGGTGCACCTCGACGTGCCGGGTGACACTGACGTCATCCGCCAGGGTGACCGGGGCGACTGGTTCTACGTCGTGAAGAAGGGCACCGCCCGGGTGCTCGTGGACGGCTTTCAGGTCGGGACGGTCGGACAGGCCGGAAGCTTCGGGGAGCGGGCCCTGCTCCGTGACGTCCCCCGCACCGCGACGGTCAGATCCGAAGAGCCGATGGAGCTGCTGGGTCTGTCCCGCGAGGTCTTCCTCTCCGGACTGACCGGACAGGCGGCCACGAACCCACCGCCCGCCGATCACTCCTCGGTCGCCACCGGCACCGAGTGGTCAGTCCGGGAGCGGGCCCACGTGCTCGGACGGCTGAACCTGTTCTCGCACCTCGATTCGGATCTCCTGCGCCGGCTCGCCGAACAGGCGTCGGTCGACCATTGGCCGCCGGACGCCGTGATCGTGCGGCAGGGCGACGACGGCGATCGGTTCTTCGTCGTGCTCGACGGGGCGGCCACGGTCTCGGTGGACGGGGCGCCCGTGGGAGAGGTCCGGCCGGGTGACCAGTTCGGGGAGATCGCCTTGTTGCACGGTGTCCCCCGGACCGCGACCGTGAGGACTTCGCGCCCGACAACGACGTTAAGCCTGGACCGAGCCGACTTCTCGGGGGCGCTGCGCGCCCGGGTGCTCCGGGGTTGAGGAACGCGGCGCACCGGGCGGACGCGGCCCGGCGCCCAAGCGATCTGACCGGTCGTCATCGGGCCGCCGCCGACGGCCGAACGCCCGAGCTCCGTCAGGCTCGATCCGTCGGTTCGCCGGACTTCGACGACGCAAACTGGCGGCGAAAGGACTGGAACGGGTAGCTGATCAGGCGGGAGGGCACCGTCGCCCGGGCCGACGCGGAACGAGGCAGGTTGAGCATGGGTCCGAGCTCGCCGAAGTACCGGCCGGGCCCGATCCGGCTGAGGAGCTCGAACGAGCCGTCGGTTCGAGTCTCGTAGATCTCGACCTCCCCCTCCTCGACCACATACACGAGATCGCTGCGATCGCCCTGCTCGAACAACACCTCGCCGGCACCCAGGACGACCTCTTCGGGTTCGCGATCATCGGAGAACTTCGCGACGAGCTCGATCACCCGATCGGCGATGGTGGTGATCCGGTCATCATGGGTCGAGACCAGCACCAGGCGGCCGGGAGACGCCAGCTCACGGATCAGGCGCAGCACCCCCTCCACCTGGACGTAGTCGAGATGGGCGGTCGGCTCGTCGGCCAGGACGAGCGGTGGTTCGTGCACGAGCGCACGGGCAATGGCGGCGCGCTGTTGCTGACCACCGGAGAGTTGCCCGGGCCGGTGGCCGGCGCGCTCGGAGAGGCCCACGGTCGCGAGCAGGGCGTCGGCCCGGCTCGCCGCCTCGTGCCGTCGGACCTTGGCCAGACGCAAGGGAGCCATGACGTTCGCTCTGGCGGTGAGGCTCGGGATGAGATTGAACGCCTGGAAGACGATGCCGACGGTCGTGCGCCGGTAGGTCTCGAGCGCGGGACCCGTCAGTGCCGAGACTTCCTGGCCCCGGAAGGAGACGGAACCGGAGGTGACCGTCAGCAGCCCGGCCAGGCAGGACAGGAGCGTCGTCTTGCCGCACCCGCTCGGGCCAAGGACCACCACCAACTCGCCGTCGTCGGCATCGAAGGAGAGCCCGCTCAACGGCCGGACGACATATCCCCCCGACGCGAACTCCACCGTCAGGTCGCGCACTTCGAGTTCGGCCACTACGCCCCCTGGAAGGCCATGGCGGGGTCGGCCGAGACGGCCCGCCGGAGCGCCGCCAGGCTGGCCAGGAGGCCGACCACCAGCGCCGAGATCGGCAGCACGACGAACGCGCTCGGCGGGACGTCGACCGGTTGGGCGAACAGCCCCGTCATGAAGTTCGAGATGACCGCGGCTATGGCCGCTGCCAAGAGCGCGACCAACACCGCCTGGAACGCGAGGCCCGCGAACAGGAGGCGGGACGATGCGCCGAGTGCCTTCAGCACCGCGAAGTCGCGGACGCGTTCGAGCGCGGTGACGTACACGAGCGCGGCCACGATCACCGCGGCGATCAACCACATGAAGTACCGCGTGTTGTCGATCGAGGAGACCCCCGCGGACTGCTGGTCGAGGCTCTCTTGCTCGATTCGAGCGTTCGAGTACAAGGCCAGGCCCTTCGGCACTTGAGCGGGGACACCGCGCGTCAGGACCGCCGAGATGAGAGGTCGCCCGCCGTATACGGCCCGTTGGGCATCTCGGAGCGTCACGTACACGTCGGGACTCCCCCCGGCCAGAGTTCTCCCCGTGACCGTTCCGACGACCACGAAGCTCTCTCCGGCGACACGAAACCGCTGTCCGATGGCAAGACCAAGCGATGAGTCGACGGTCGCCTGACCGTTCGACTCCACCTGTCGACCCGTGCTCAGTCGTGGCGTCCCAAGGTCCCCAGGCCGATACCCGATGATAAAGATGTTGCTCGTCGTCCCGGCATCCGTCGCCGTCTGGGGCGCCACGATCGCCGGGGCGGCGACAGTGACCCCGCTCTCGTGGGCCACGCGGCTCACTGCCGACGACGCGATCGATGGCAGACCGACGATCCGACCAGTCGTGCCGGCCGCCAAGACCCAGGATTGTGCCCCCATGCCCTGCACGGTTCCGTCGATCTCGGTGCTGAACCCGTTGGCCATGCCGGTCAAAAGGAGCGACATTGCGAATACGAGGGCTGGCTCCCCCCACCGCAATCAGGAACTGACGCGCTCGAAACCGGAGATCTTGCAGGGTTATCGCAAGCATCGTGTTGAGACCAATCTCCTCGCCCCCCAAGTACTCCGACGGGTTGGCCCTGCGGGTCGGCGCTGAGAACTGCGGTTGAATGGCCACCTCGACGCTGGTTGCCGATTTCTACCTCAGCACAACGGCAGCGGCCAGCGCGCGCGAGAACGGTGATGATCCGCGTCAGATCGGTGGGCGCCGCGGCCTTCTCCGGGCGGGGTTCTGACTCCACCGTCCGCAACCGGGAGGACGAAGTCGCAGCTCAACAAGGCGCCGTACGTCATGTGCCGTCGATTCGGGTCCCTGACTGGGTGATCGGGGTCGACGGCGAACGCATCGTGTTCGTCTGAGCCATGGCGCCCATGTAGATCGCCAGGCTCAGCGCAGCCAGGCAGGCCATGTCCAACCACAGCGGGATCACCCCGCGGGCCCCAACGAGCACATGCTTGAAGGGTCCGACGCCGCCGAGGATGCCCCCCTGGCCGAAATTGCCGAGATAGGAGACGACCGAGAGCCCGATGAGGTACGGGAAGAGCCACCAGGCCGATGTCCACTCGATCCGCGGCGGGTCAAGGTCCAGGTGGAGCGTCCGGGCAACGGCCATGAGGCCGTAGCCGAGGAGCAGGGCGATCATCAGGGTCGAGATGGTCTGCCAGCCCGACCAATAGGCGATGAAGGTGGCGAAGACGAAGGACGCCGGAGTGAGGAGTCGGGCCGCGGGGAGCCGGTAGGGCCGGTCCATCTCGGGCCGGGAGCGCCGCAATCGGCCGAGCGCCAGAGGCGCTCCGGCGTACATGAGCACCACGGCGCCAGTCACGACGCTCACGAGCCTTCCCCAGCTCGGGAAGGGCAGGAGGAAGAGCAGGCCGATTGCCCCCGACATGACCACTCCCCAGAACGGGACATCGGTGCGCTCGTTCTCGACCAGGAAGATCTTCGGGACGTAGCCGTCCCTGCTCAGCCCGAAGCTGAGCCTGGATGCCCCGGTCAAATAGAGGAGTCCGGTCCCGCTCGGTGAGACCACCGCATCGACGCGCATGATCCAGGCCAGCCAGACCAGGCCGACCAAGCTGGCCAGGACGAAGAACGGCGCCCTCGAGAGATGCGCGTTGCCCGCCAGCCCCGTCCAGCTGGCGTAGTGCGACAACAGCGAGGGCGGGAGGGCGCCGATGAAAGCGACCTGGACCGCGATGTAGATCAGCGTGCAGACGACGAAGGCTCCGAACACCGCGCGGGGGAGGTCCCGCTGCGGCTTCGTGCTCTCGCCGCCGACTTCCAGCGCCCCCTCGAAACCCAGAAGAGCGAAGGCGATGCCACCGGCCGTGATCGCGCGGAGGATCGAGTGGGTGGGCCCGAGGCCGCCGCGCACGAAGAAGCCTCCAACGGCCGTGAAGTTGTGAAGGTGGAAGCCCGCTGCGACCAGGGCCACGGCGACGAGTACGGGGATGGCGAGCTTGAACACCGTGATGGCCGAGTTGGCCCGAGAGAGCAGGCGGATCCCCAGGAGGTTCAGCGTGACGAAGACGCCCATGAGGACGACAGCCACGACGTAGCCCGAGGCGCTGAGCGTCCCGCTCCTCGCGTTGTAGAGGCCAGTCGCCCAGGAATTGGTCGACAGGTACTCGATGGCCGCGAGCACCTCGATCGGTGTGATCGTCGCGGCCTGCACGTAGGAGAACCAGCCGAAGGTCGCTCCGGCCAGGCTCCCGAAAGCGTGGTTGGCGAAGCGGCCAGGACCTCCGCTCTCGGGGAACATGGCCCCCAGCTCGGCATAGACGAGGGCGAGAGGTGACATGAAGAGCGCGGCCAGCAACCAGCCGATGAGCGCAGCAGGCCCGGCGATCGTGACCGCAACGAAGGCCCCAAAGAGCCAGCCCGAACCGAGTGTCGTGCCGGCCGAGATCCAGAGCAGGCCGAAGAAGCCGACGTCACGGCGGAGCCCCTCCTCGGTGCGGTTCTGCATGGGCCGCTACCGGCAGCTGGCCGCCGGCGGCCGACCGAGGGCAAGGACCGGGGTCGAACGCCGTGAAGAGTTCCCCCCTGGGTGATCGATGGTGGTGCGCCCCCGAGCTTCCCCTCGCCCGATCACCTCCCTCACCCTACGAGGGGGACTGGACTTGACGTGAGATGCACCAGGCTCGGGCGGCAACCGTTCCGACGACGGGAAGTGGTCGTTCGGTGCACGACCCTGACGCACACGGCGACGCGACCCGAACCCGCGGCTTCTCTTGCCGGAGGCACGGACTGATCGCCGTGTCGACCGGCGACTTGGGAGGATCGCCGCTCAGGAATGCGATGGTGCGGGCGGCGCGCCCTCGACCTCGAAAAACAGTTCGTCGGCATAGCACCACCACCAGTCCTCGCCCGGCTCGTAAGAACGGATGAGCGGGTGGTCTGGACTTGACCGCCAATGGGCGGTGGCATGCCGATGTGGCGAGTTGTCGCAGCAACCGACGTGTCCACAGTGCATGCACAGCCGGAGGTGGACCCACTGCCCCCCGATGCGTTCGCAGTCTTCGCAGCCGTTGCTCGACGGTGTCACATCCACCAGGTTGTCGAGGTGACTACAGCTCTCCGCCATTGGTCCTCGCTTTCAGTTCACCGGTGACGGATGGCCTTGGGCACTGGCCGCGAGTGCCGGGTCCCAATCGCAGACAGTGCAGGCGTGAGCGACAACGGACCGGCCGAATTCGAGGGCGGTACGGAATGGGTCAGCGGTGGCGATCACAGCATCCCAGTCCAACAGATACTCGCCCAGCTCGGAGCTCCAGCGACCGCCCGACGAAGCGAGATCTCCGTTGGCGAAGCTGTCGGGAGCCGGCGAAGCAAATCCGAAGAACGCCGCCCGGGTGTAGCGGGCGTCTCCCGGCCACCAGCCGACCTCGACCTGTTGTGCGTCGGCCGAGTTGCGCACGATGAAGTCGTCGGTTCCGGGTTCTGCCGACCGTCCGGAGAACAAGCTCACCGCCAAGTCGAAGCTTCCCCACCAGGCGTTTACAGGACTGGAGCGGCCCCGGTAGGGGGCGCGGACGGCCGCGAGCACCATGGCGGCGCGCGTCGCGGCGGAGAAATACGCCGTCACTTGCTCCGGATCGTACGTGTGGTGTTCGTGGTCTTCATCGAGCGGCGCTGTCCATGGCACTTCCTGTGGGAGCAAGCCGATGTGGAACTCTCCGACGAACGCGTCGACCACGTTGAGAACCTCACGGGTAACCTCGGCGACCGGGCGATTCGGCGTCAGCGGGATCCGGCGGACTCTGCCGTCGCTGTGTTCGACCACGACCTCGTGGACCTGGAGGTCGAGCGCGGTCACCAGCACTCCGGAGTGGTCCGGTGCGGGTAGCGGGGCGGTCTCCCAGCCCCGGGCGGTCAGACGGAGCGCAGCGTGCTGGAGCTGAGGCTCGGGAGGCGCCAGGGCCACAGCCAGCTTGCCGAGCACCTGAGTGTGCGCATGAAGGGTGTCACAGGTGGCACTCCACTCGTCATATGGCAATGCTGTCCATGTCGGATGTTTCGATGGCGTCGACGGTTGGGGCATGTCCTGTGTCACGGTCGCCTACCTGTCGTTCCTCAATTGTTGTTACCTAAGAGCTCGCAACACTCACTTGTCCAGGACCTCGCCGCCACAGTGCAGGAGTCACGGCGATGAGGTTAGCGACCACGCCCGCGACCACAGCACACACGAGCGAGATCGGCACAAGCGAAACCGGGACAAGACCCAGATCCCCGCAAGTGCCTGTCCGCTGCTGGCCAGCCATTCCGGCTTGAGCGGCGGTCTACGGCCGGCAAGACGCCGCGCTGCCCGCTTCCGCACCGTACGCGGGTGCGGTCGTCCGGGCTGTCTACTCCTCCTGTGGAACGAGCTGATCTAGGACGGACGCACCCGCGACGTGGTGAACGGCAACGACCGCACGTCGCGGAAGGGCCTCATAGACATGAGGAAACAGAACTGCATTGGGGCCCTGTTCCCAACGCACGGCGTCACCGAGGCACTGGGGATCAAGCGCGACCACAACGAGGGTCGGTTCCTCCCCGAATATCCGGAGTGCCGTCGCAGGCAGCTCTGTCCGGGATGAGCAGTGGATGAACCCGCTAATGCGGTCGAATGCCGAACCGTCGAATCGTCCGGACTTCTCGAACTCGACCCACTCGGATGGCAGAAGGATCTTGTAGATCATCACCAGCTCAGTCTCCGAGGTGCCGGTATTAGGTGCTCTGAGCTTCTCGCGACTTGGAACGGGCGACCTCTACGGGTGCTCCCTGTTCACGCGTCTGCTTCTCGATCAGTGTGTGTTGATGCGCGACTCCGACTCGTGCCACGTTGCCGACCGTATCGATCCAGATACGGTTCGTTTGGCACCAGCCGACCACGGCTTCGATGGTTTCCACCTGTGTCGTCTCGCGTCTCCCAACCCCGCTGTCATGGCCGATCTCATGGCCACCAAGGACAAGCCAGGCGCGGTCAGCACGCGCGGCTTCAAGGTGCGGAAGGAGTTCTGCGAACGTCTTCTCGTCGGAATTCACACACGCAATCTGAAATGGATCAAAGAAGCGGGGCGAGTTGGCAACGAGGTCATTGAATGTCCTGCCGGCATCGAACATCTCACTGACCAGAGGGACCACACTTCGAGTCTCGTGGCCTCGTCCAACAGAAGTATGACCGCACGGGTAAGCGAAAACTCTGGGGCTAATGCCGAGGAGGTATCGCAATCTCCGATTCGCTTCGGATAGCTCCGACTTGTATTCCTTGAGGGTCAGGCGCTCGAGCGGATTGTCTCGGGTCCATGCAAAGTTCCCGCTACATGGGTGGGTCAGCGAATGATTGCCGATCTCATGGTCGCGTTCCGTGGCCTCCCGCCATCCGGCGAGTGCTGACTCAACGAGGCCTGGGAGGACGAAGAATGTCACGGAGATTCCCAGACGATCGAATGTCGGAAGACCACAGCTCAGTTGAGATGGGCGTGCATCATCGAACGAAAAGCTGAGCGCGGCCCGATGGCCATGCGGCCATGGGCTACTGGTTTTGGCGGTCCGAGAACGCCGCTTCGAAGGCTCGCCGTGTTGCTCCACGACTAGCCACGACCACCACGAGCGAGACCCGATAACCGTACGATGGGTGGGGTGCACTCCCGTGAGGAGACGAATGGGCGCGGGAGATGAGTCCGGCGGACCCAGATAGGCGACCGCTTCTCGTCGTCGGAGCAGGCGGATTTGGCCGGGAAACTGCGGCCGCAGTGCACGCAATCAACGCCATTCGACCCCAGTGGACTCTGCTCGGCTTCGTCGATGACGATCCGACCCTCGTGGGGCAGCAGCTTGAAGGCGCGACGGTCCTCGGTCCCATAGAGGAAGAGATCACCGCTCGGCCGGCGGCGAAGGTGGTGGTGTGCACGGGGGGGCCCGGCAACTACTTCACACGGATGGCAATCGTGCGGCGTCTGCGGCTCCCGCCCGATCGCTACGCCACGATCGTCCACCCGGCGACATCGATGGCGGCGACCACCGTCATTGGACATGGCTCCGTGGTGCTTGCGGGCACCGTTACTACTGCACAGTGTTCGATTGGCAATCACGTCGCGGTCATGGCCGGAGTTTCGATCACGCACGACGATCAGATCGGCGATTTCGCGACATTGGCTTCGGGGGTCCGCTTGGGGGGCGGCGTTCTGGTCGAAGAAGGGGCATACCTCGGTGCTGGGTCCCTGGTGCGCGAGGGCCTGACGGTCGGCGCCTGGTCCATGGTGGGGATGGGTGCTGTCGTCACCCGAACGGTCCCCCGTGCTGAAGTATGGACGGGCGTGCCGGCTCGGCGTCGACGGCACGTCGAGATCCCATCCGACCTCGTGGACGGAGAGCGGTGAGCTTGGCCCGCTCACGTCCGTGATCCTTCTGCCTGCTGGCGGAGGACCTTGACCACCGAAATCTGGTCTCGGTCGGTCATCTCGTGGAAGAGAGGCAGGATGAGCGACTGAGCCGACAGTCTCTCGGTGTTCGGAAGATCGGCGTGTGGAAACACACTGAAAGCCATCTCGCGGTGGGCCGCCATGATTCCCCTCCGACACGAAATCCCTACTTCGCTCATCGCATGGAGTACCTGATCGCGGCTCACGGGAAAGTCGTCCGGCAGGACGACCCAGAACGACTGGTAGTTCGATTGTCCGTACTCCGGATCGTCAGCCATGAGAAGACCGGGGAGGTCGCCAAGCAGTCTGTGGTAGTTGGCGGCCAGCTTGCGCCGGCGGGCGAGGATGCGATCGAGCCGACCGAGCTGGATGAGCCCGACGGCAGCGTGTACGTCGGACATGCGGAAGTTGAAGCCGACTTCGGGGAAGCTCTCGCACACCGGGACCGACTCGCGGTGGCGGGCCCAGGCACTGACACTCACGCCGTGCTCGCGGAGGCGACGGGCTCGCTCGCTTCGCTCGTCAGCTCGCGCGCCGGAGACGAAGAGCATCCCACCCTCACCGGTGGTGATGATCTTGCGTGGGTGGAAGGAGACGGCGACAAGGTCGGAATGCGAACCGATGGCACGGTCCTTGTACACGGACCCCAGCGCGCACGCAGCGTCCTCGAACACCACGACGTCGGTCGAACGAAACGCGGCCCGGATCGGTTCGATGTCGGCGGGGATGCCAGCCTGATGGACGGGGATCACGACCTTCGTCCGACCACTGACGGCCGCCGAGATCGTCTCGACGCTGACATTCTGCGTCGTCGCTTCGACATCAGCGAAGACCGGGGTCGCTCCCACATAGGTGACGACACTGGCCGTTGCAATGTAGGACAACGATGGGACGATCACCTCATCACCTGGTCCGACACCCAAGAGGAGAAGGCCGAGGTGCAGAGCGGCCGTTCCCGAACTCACCGCCACGCCATAGTCAGCGCCAACGCGTGATGCAAGAGCCGTTTCGAAGGCTTCAACCTTGGGTCCCTGCGCGAGCCAGCCAGAACGCACCGTCTCGGCGGCCGCTTGGGCCTCCTCCGCGCCAATCCAGGGCTTCATCAGTGGAATAGTCACGGCGTCACTCCCCAACCCGATTGCCCCGCTGGCTCCGCCACCACTCGACCAATTGGCGTAGACCCTGGTCAAGGCCCATGTTGGCTCGATAGCCGAGCAGGCTTCGCGCCCGCGAAGTATCGGCCAGCCGACGCGTCACCGGATTCGTGGGGCGCTCGCTGGTGTACTGCGGTTGCAGGTCGGAGCCCATCGCGGCCAGAACGGCGATTGCCAACTCGTTCAAGCTGGTCTCCGTTCCGCTCCCCACGTTGAAGACTTCGTCGCTGACTTCGCTCTCTGCCGCCAGGACGCTGGCCCGGGCGGCATCGTCGACGAACACAAAGTCCATCGTCTGCGTCCCATCGCCGATGATCAGCGGGGACCGACCCGAGTCGATATCATTCATCCAGCGGATCAACACCTCTGTGTATGCGCTGTGTACGTCCATGCGTGGGCCGTAGACATTGAAGTAACGAAGCGCGACGTACTGTAGGCCATACATCTCGTTGAAGCTCCGGAGAAGGCCCTCATTGAAGGCCTTTGCCGCTCCATACAGGGTTCGGTTTCCATAGGGATGGTGGGTCTCAACCGTCGGGAACGCCTCCGCAAGGCCGTACACAGAGGCGGACGAGGCCGCGACGACTCGCCTGACCTCTGCGTTCACCGCAGCCTCCAGGACATTGAAGGTCCCATTGACGAGAACCTCGACGGCCCGCCGGGGTTCGGCGACGCACTGGGTGATGCGCAATGCCGCCAAATGAAACACGACATCGACACCGACAACGACCTGCTGCACCGCATCGCGATCACAGATGTCCCCTTCGACAAGAGTGACCTTGCCGCTCTCGAGGGCGCTATCGAGATTGGCCTTCAGGCCTCGTTCGAAGTTGTCGACGACGACAATCTCGGCGACATCTCGATCCAGGAGTTGGTCGACGACGGTCGAGCCGATCATCCCGGCTCCGCCGGTCACGAGCACGCGACTTCCCCGCATTCAGCGAGCCTCGAACACGGGGTCCGGCTGGTAGGCTCGCCGTCGCCAGATACCCGAAGAGGACTGAGCGTGGACCCAAATCACACGGTTTTCGTCCATCCCAACGGTCTCTGCGAAAGCACCGAGATCGGTCCAAATACCCGGATCTGGGCCTTCGCGCATGTCATGCAGGGGGCACGGGTCGGTGCCGGATGCAACATCGGTGATCATGCCTTCATTGAGTCCGGGGCCACGCTCGGAGCCAACGTGACGGTAAAGAACGCCGTCTTGGTATGGCGGGGGGTGACCATCGAGGATGACGTCTTCCTTGGACCCAATTGCGTGTTCACGAACGACCTGAGACCCCGCTCGAAGGCCAGGAAGGCTGAGTCCGACCTGCTGGAGACAATGGTCAGAAGGAACGCGACGATCGGGGCGAATGCGACGATTCTCTGTGGCCTGGAGATCGGTTGCAACGCCTTCGTCGCTGCGGGTGCCGTAGTCGTCCACGATGTCGCCCCTCACGAGCTCGTGGCGGGGAACCCAGCCTCCCGTGTTGGCTGGGTCTGCGCATGCGGCGAACGGCTGGACGCCGGTCTTCGCTGCGTATGCGGTTGTCGCTACCGTACGCGCAGCGGTGGGTCCGGCTTGGAGCCACTGCCGCCTTCCTAGTTGGGAGCCGAGAGCAATTGCGCCGGTCACCGGTAGGGCTCCAACGGTATCAATCGGCCCCCGTTGTCCAAGCTGGTGGTCACCATCTCGAGCACTTTCAGCAGACGGAGACCGGCGTCGCCGGCGGTGATCGGCGGCCGTTGCTCTACGACCGCGCTGCGGAACTCTTCGATGACCACGCTCAGCGCCTCCTCCTCTGGGAGTGCGGGCGACACCATGTCTCCGAGTCGGTACGAGATCCGTGCGTCGCGTCGCAGATCGGCGGTCGCAGGGGCTTCGAGTGAAACGCTCTTGTCGTAGACGCTGACCCGCTCGGAGGGGTTGAGGTCGTCCCAAACGATCATGCCGTCCGATCCCCCGATGATGGTTCGCCTCATCTTGGTCGGGCTGAGCCAGTTCACATGAGCGTGAGCGATGCCACCACCGGTGAGTGGCAATGTGACATACCCGATGCAGGCCCGGCCGGCGCCGATCGGATCGGCGCCATGGGCTGCGACCCCTGTCGGAAACGTGTCGTCCGGAAGGATGTAATCCAGAATGGCCAAGTCGTGGGGGGCAAGATCCCAGAAGACATCGACGTCCGGCTGGACCAAGCCGAGGTTGATGCGTACCGAATCCACGTAGTGCACCTGACCGATCGCCCCCTCTCGAACCAGCGATCGAATGTGTCGGGCAGCTGACGTATAGCAATAGGTGTGATCACACATGAGCACCAGGTTCCGCTCTCGGGCCAGAGCGACCATCGCTTCGCCTTCCTGGAACGAAGACGCCAGAGGCTTCTCGACCATGACGTGCTTTCCCGCGGCAAGGGCCCGCATGGCCAGTTCCGCGTGGGTTTCGGCAGGCGTGGCCACCACCACCGCGACGACACGAGGATCACCAATTGCCTCATCCAGTGAAGTTGTGATCGCGACGGAGCTCCTCTTCCCGAGAGCTCGACGTGCGACGTCTTCATTGAGATCGCACACCCAACGAAGATCCCAGCCTTCGGAATGCACAAAGTTGCGGATGAGGTTGGAGCCCCAATAGCCGCCACCGATGATCGCCGCGCCGAGTTCTTCGGCCAACTATTCGTCCCCCTGCATGCAGCGATCCAGGAGGGCATGGATCCTGTAACCCCGCCTAATGAGCGGCGACTGAAGGCCTTGAAACCACCAAGTCCACCTGTCCCGAAGGTGGCGCCACTTCGGGACGCTGCGGGCTTCCGGAAATGTCTCGAGAGCGAACGACTCCAGCTCGTCGGATGCCTCGCAAGCGGAACTGCTGATCGAGTTCCCATAGTGCGCTTGTCGGAGGATGTCGAACGCCTCCTTCAAGGCTGAGATCGCGACGGCCCGACATGCCTGCCTGTACAAGCGACCGGCCTCCGGCACCGTTGACGAAGCGAGCACCGACGCGAAGGCATCGTGGCGCGCTCGCAGGTCAGCGGTGGGACCCACACAGAATGAGTCGCTCATGCTTTCACCGTGTTTCCGATAGAACGCCTGATGAGCGCCCTCGATACGCCCAACATCAGCAACCGTCGCCGCTCGTAACCACATCTCCATGTCGGCAGTATGCGGCAGCTCGCCGAGGTACCCACCGATCTCACGCTGAACCGAGGTGCGCATGACGACCTCCGGCGAACAAGCGACGTTCGCCCCGAGTCTGCATCGCTCCGCGATCCAGTCCCAGCCGTGCCAGATAGTCCATCCGTCAACCGTCTCCCGAGCAGTCGGCCTCGGTTCTGTCTGGAACACGACAGGGTCCCCGTAGACGAAGCCCACTGAAGGGTGCGCTTCGAGGAAAGCCGCCGCCCTCGCCAATGATCCGGGCGCGAGAAGGTCATCCGCTGAGAGCAAGACCAGGTAGTCCCCCTCTACCGCCTTGATGCCCTCATTGAATGTGGCGATGTGCCCCAAGTTGCGCTCGTGGAGAACGATTCGGATCCGTGAATCCAGCTCTGCGAGACCCTCGGCCACGAGCCGGCTGCCGTCGTTCGAGCAGTCGTCGATGATGAGCACTTCAACGTCGACCTCGTTCTGCGAAATGACACTTTCGGTCGCGGAAACGAGGAACCGCCCGTAGTTGTAGCAAGGAATCACCACTGAAACGGTTGGTTGGCGGGTGAGCGGCTGCGCGGGGACGTGCCTTCCACTCACTGAATCTCCCCCCATTTGGTCAATTCCACCACAGCAGGGGATGGCCAGCCCATCGGACTTCAGCGAAGCTCGCGTCGTTCCGGGTCACCCAGAAATGCACAAGGGTGCGCCAGGCTTGGCCACCGGGCGGTGCTTCACCTGGACCCGGTAGGCGCAAGAGTTATGTGCTGGCGGCCGGTCGGTGGCCCTGCTCGGCCTCGCGGAGCTTCTTCACCATCGACTGCAACAGCTTCCAGCCGATCGCACCATTCTCTTCCACAAGCGGTCGGAAATCCCACAATGTGAGTCCGTAACAGGCGAGTTCACTCACAGCCGTGATGGTCGCCGAGCGCGTTCCCTCGTCGATCAGCGCAATCTCGCCAAAGTAATCCCCCGGCCCCAGGGTCGTCCGCGGCGCGGCACCGACCGAGACCGTCGCCTCCCCGGAGTCGATCAAGAAGAAAGCGGCGCCACCCGAACCTTCTCTGACGACCGTTTCTCCCTTCGCAAAGCGCCGCTCCTTGAACAGCCGCGCGATCTGCTCGACCTCGTGGCGGTCGAGTTCGGCGAAGAGCGGAACGCGTTGAAGGGCTTCGACCGGAGCACCTGCCATCAGGTTGCCCTAGTTCCCCACGCGGGTAACCGCACGACACTGGAGCAGGTAGAGGCTTCCCCCGGCGAACGCCCATTCAATGTCGCGTGCAGGGCCATAGACCTCCTCGCAACGAAGCGCGAGCCGGTGCAGCTCCGCGAGCTGATCGTCGTCGAGGCAGAGCTGCTCAACCAGATCGGGAGGGACCTCCTCTTCGACGGTATCGCCGGTCGCGAGGGGGCGCACGGCACGCTTCTTGAGCCCCGGCGTGCGCTCGAGCACCTGACCCGAACGGTCGATCCGGTAGTGGTCCGGAATCACGAGGCCGGCGACGACCGCCTCGCCGAGCCCCCAGCTGGCCTCGATCATGCACTCGTCCGCACCGTTCATCGGGTTCAGCGTGAACATCACCCCGGCGACATCGGAGTCCAGCAGCGTCTGGACGACCACCCCGACGCTCGGACGGGTGAACAGGCCGACACGCTGTCGGTAGGTGATGGCCGAATCCGAGTTCGCTGACCACCAGATGTCCCTCACTGCCGAGCTCACCTCGGCGACCGAAGGGACGTTGAGGAGCGTGAGGTGTTGACCGGCAAAACTGGCTTCGGCGCCGTCTTCATCGACGGCCGATGAACGGACGGCCAGCGGCGCTGGCAAGGGTCGAACGGACTCCACGACCCTCTCAATGGCATCTTCCTCGCCCGAAGCGACGGCCTCAACGATCGATCCGGAGAGTGCGACGCCGGGTGGGACCGAGAGACCCTTTCGCGCGGCGTCCCCCAATCCGACCGCCTTCGAGCCGAAGATAGCGGTATCGCTCGCCTTCGCGAGGGGAACGACCTCCTTCACGCCAGCACGGACACTTCGCCGGCATCTCCGTCGACTCGAACGCGCATACCGTCGGCAATGCGCTCGGTCGCGTCACGCGTCCCGACGACGCCAGGGATGCCGTACTCACGGGCGACGATCGCCGAGTGGGAGAGAAGGCCGCCGTTGTCTGTCACGATCGCCCCTAGGAGCGGCAAGAGAATGTTAAATGCCTCCGTTGTCGCCTCTGTCACAAGGACATCGCCTTGGACGATCCGGTGGAACTCCGAGGGACCAGAAACTCGCCGAGCCGGCCCTTCATAGAGGCCCCGGCTCGCTGCTAACCCACGGAGAAGATCCGCTTCGTGCTGCTGTTCGGAGCTCCCGAACACCGAGCCCATCGCGATCCCGGTGGCGATCATCAGCCGTGCCACGGCCGGGGGGAGCCCAGAGGGGTCCGGTGGCGGAGCGGCAGGCTCTCCTATGACGGCCGGCGCGTCCTTGGCCCTATGAGTCTCACGGTATTCGAGCCGCGCCTCCAGCTCGTCTGCGGAAGGCCCTCCTGACCCCAAGAGCAGCGAACGCATCTCCTCGAAGCCGGCGTCAATGAGATGCGCTGCTGCGTGGACGGCGCCTCTACTCTCAAGGCGTCGTCCGGCGGACAGCACGGCGCGTCGCATCAGTCCCGACGCCCATATGTCGCTGTAGACGCCGCGCTCATCCCGGAGCCTGTACGTCAACCGCGCCTCTCCGAGCAACTCGTCGAACTCGCTCCGATGCTGCTCGGGTACCTGGTTGCGCACGTCGGCGATCCGATCCTCTGTCTCGGAGGTACCGAGGTCTCTCCCGTTGACGGCCACCCGGATCGCCCGGATCAGCACATCGGGCAACTCGAGCGCCGACGGCTCTGAAATGTCGAAACCGTCGAGGGGCCGGTATCCGATCAAGTCGAGGTAACCCGAAACGGCCGATCCTGCGTCGCCCCCAAGAGCGCGCAAGGCCGCGAGCACTTGGGCGGGGTCGTCCTCGGAGTTGAGCAATTCCCGAGCGGAGGAGTCCTGAGTAATCGTGGTGATCAGCCGCTCGAGCTCGTCGGACCCGCCTGCAGACACCGAGGCTGCGCCGCGCATGAGACCGAGCAGTTCGGCCGGGGAGAGTCCGGTCCAGGCCCCGACGTGCGCAAGAAAGTCCCCGGTCGGGAGCATGGCTGCGGCCGTAAAACGCATGTGCTGCGTCAGCATCGCCGCGTGGTGATCTCGGCACCGGATCAGATAGTCAACCAATGCCTGGTCGGAGAGTGCGTCGGGATCGATCGCCTGGATCTCCCGGTGCGTTGCGATCGAGGACGGCTTGCAGACGTCGTCCCATTCCCGAAGCTGCTCCCGCCATAGCTTTCCTTGGAAGACCTCTTCGGCTCGCTGGAAGCGTTGAGGGATCTCTTCCTCGGCCACGGGCGCCAAGGTGTGGTAGCAGAAGCCGTTCACATACGCCATTTCCAGACCGCCGAAGAGCATCCCGTAATACTGCGCGAACTCGCGGGTACCCCGGCCGGCGGCTTCGGGATGGATCTCTGTCCAGTAGCGGGTCACAGGGCGGGGAAAATGCACAGGGTCAAGTTCCCAGGTCCCTGGCCCAGGAGAGTCGAAATGAACCTCGGCTGCCGTATCTGACCCCGCCATGTCTGGACTCCTTCAAGCCTTGGCGCCGAGACGCCGGAGCCCGGATTATGTGTTCCGCCCCACCCGGATCGCAAGGCTGATGTTCTGGAGCAATCCCCTCAAATCAGTTGCCCGTTCGCCCGTACCCCGGCACCCTCGGTCCTGGTCTCGTTCGAGGCTCTTCGCGCCCACCCACTCAGGGAGGGCGGGAGCCAACGCCAGGACGGATCAGGCAAGGACGGACCGGGAAAGGGAGGACCGAGACCGGAAGGACCGGGAAGCGGGACGGGGCTCAGCAACCGGAAGTGGAGACAGGAGGGGGCGAAGGCTCGCTGGCCCTACTCGGACCGCAGCAGCAGAGCCGTCGGCGTGTGCGCCGCGATACGCCCCGGAACGGTCGCGATGACGTTCGCGAGCACAAGCGCCCCGACGGCGATAAGAACGATCGTCAGGACTGGCACGCTCGGAGCCGGTACAACGTTGATCGCATGGGCAAACAGATCCCACAATGTCCGCCCGAGGACGATACCGAGCGGTACGCCGACGACGGTTCCGATGCCGACAGCGACGCTTGACTGCCAGGCGACAATCGATGCCAACTGACGACCGGTGAAGCCCAGCGCCTTTAGAAGCGCGAGATCACGCCGACGCTGACGAACCGCTGAGAGCAGTGTCAACCCAAGTGAGAGAGCAGCGCCAGCGGCCAATGCCACTCCCAGAATCGCTGGCGTGTCCCCCATCGACCGGTAGTTGACGATCTCTGCGGGACGTTGCGCTGGCAAGACCGACACGGGGCCGTTGTTGTTCGCCCCCGAACTGAGCGCTGCCGCGACCCCGTCGAGCGTATGGAGCGCAGTAGAGAAGCTCGCTCCCGCTCCTCGCAGCCGCACGAGGATCACGTTCGGGTTGTATCCGCTCGAGCCCCTGCCTTCAATGAGCTTGTAGGAGACTAAGGCCCCCGTTCCCATGGTGGTGTGAAGGCTGGTCGAAGACCCAATGGTGGG
>DAIUEV010000003.1:20668-115763 GCA_036844945.1 Acidimicrobiales bacterium | reverse complement strand
GCTCCGGGGTGCGTTCGTAGCCTCGTGCACTATTGCCGACCCAAGTGTCGGAACTCAAAGCCGTGGTCACAAACAGAAAGTAGCGCGCACTGGGTATCGCAATCCCGAGGTGCGAGTGACCACCAGTCGGGCTGTTGCATGGGCTTGGCCTGGTCGCGGTTGTAAGGAAACCCCCTCAAACGGGATAAAGTCTGGACGCTTAGCTCAGCTGGCTAGACCAGCTGGCACCCTTCGGGCATGAGCGCTGCACTTAGAGACATCGAGGGGTGACCCTGTCAACCGTCTCTCACTCTGACCATCACGTTTTGATGCGGACCACGGTCCTCCAGTGTGGGCGGTCGTGCAGTGCCCCGCGCGGTGGAGTGGCAGCTCCCGGGCGCCGAAAGTACCCATGCCGTAACCTCATGATCTGGAGCACTCTAGGAAGGGAGACTTAGATGCGGCGTCTATTCGTCCTCGCAGCACTCGTCATGTTCATCTTCGCCCTCATTGCTGCGGCCCGATCCACCCAGACGTTCCTCAGTACCATTTGGTCGGTATGGGTGTCCGCGGGGTTCGTCGCCTTCGCTGCAGATCAGGTCCTCGGGGGCCAACTAATGAAGAAGTGAGTAGAAGCCCTAGCACCCATTCTTCGAATGGCCCCCCGGGGTAGTATTCCAACACCCATGACCGACGCGCCGCCTGGAGCGGTTCCTGATTCCGAGGTGCCCACCACCGAGCCCGTCGCTCAAGGGACTCTTTCGCCACATGGCACCGGACGAACGCGCGTTTCGGCTGTATGGATCTGGGTACTTGCTGGAGCGGTAGTTCTCGCTCTCCTTCTCGTCTTTATCCTCCAAAACACCAGGTCGGTGAAGATTTCATTCTTCACGGCCAATGGGACACTGCCGCTCGGTGTGGCGCTCTTGCTCGCTGCGATCGGCGGCCTCTTGTTGGCAGGCGTTGTTGCCTCTCTGAGAATCTGGCAGCTCCGCCACCGGCTCACCGGACAAAGAAGGCTCGCTCGTCGCCACCATTAGCGACGGCGCCCCCAAAGAGCGCGAGCGCCCGCCGGAGCCCCGGCACACCTACTGCCGTGCGCCCCGCGCGCGTTCACGAGTGCAGCAGATTGTGGAAGCGATGTACTCCCGAACGGATAGCGACACACAAAACCAGCACAATCACGGTGTTTCTCTGCGTCTCAGTGCAAGTGCTCTACAACCAATCCCGACTGAGCGTTGCACTTGCTTGGGAGAGTGCAGGTCGATGCGGAACGAAATGGCAACACTCGTTACCGTCGCCTGTGGATCAGGGGTGTCTCGGTAGCGTCTTGGATCGTTCCGTCGCATGCAAGGACCAGCGGGCGGCACCTACGGCCTTGACTCGGCTGAGGCGGGTGGCGACTGCCCAGCCTCGGCGTCGAAGCTCGCTAAGTGGTGATACCGAGGCCTACTTCCGCCAAATCACCTACGGCTTTCCCTTGGCTCGCTTAGAGATCTTGGTGTCGACAAGGAGCTCCAGCACCTCGCCGATCGTCGGTTCTCGGCCTATGGCTTCTCGCAGAGGTAGATGGACTTGGACCTGGTACCGATTGCGATTGCCGTCCTTGTCTTTCACCAGATAGCCGGCCTTGACGAGGTCCGAGACAATGCTGAAGGCGCTGCGTTCCGTGACGTCGAGCGCGGACGCGATTTCTCGCAGACGCATGCCGGGGTCGTGGGCGACGCAGACCAGGACCCGACCATGTTTGGTGAGGAAGCTCCAGTCCGCCATCACCGACAATTATACATAATCTTCTAGAAGTAATTTGCTAATTCTTGAAAACTGCGGTACGGTGAAGCCCAGACATCGAGGCCCGACCATCGCCGACGCCGAGCAGCTCGAGGGTCAGCGAAAGGATTGAGCCATGTTGATGCGATACGAACCATTCCGGGAACTTGACCGGATTTCCGAGGAACTATTCAGCGGACGCCGTGTTCGGCAGATCCCCGTGGACGCCTACCGTCGAGGCAACGACTTCATAATTCATCTCGACCTACCTGGTGCCGACCCGGGTTCCGTCGAGCTGACTGTGGAGAAAGACGTCCTCACGGTTCAGGCGACACGCACCTGGATGCCAACCGAGGGCGATCAGGTCACGGTGCAGGAGCGGGGCCAGGGCGAGTTCAAGCGCCAGCTCTTGCTTGGAGAGGGCCTGGATCGTGACCATGTGGCGGCCAGCTACGAGGATGGCGTCCTCACGATCACCATTCCCGTTGCGGAGCAGGCCAAGCCCCGCAAGGTCGAGATCACTCACGCGGCCGGCGTGCAGGCTCTAAACACGGCTTCGGTCGCCGCGTGAAGGCTCGGTTCGTTTAGCCAACAGAGCGGCTCCTTCTGGAGCCGCTCTGTTGTGTTCGCCTCTTCGGCCTCACATCGAAACGGGGCCACTTGCCCAAAAACCGAGTGTTGCGTTCCAGCCGGGCCATGGCGGTCGACCTCGGGACCGCGAACACGGTGGTATACGTCCGTGGGCGCGGCATTGTCTTGAGCGAACCGTCGGTCGTTGCTGTCGATGTGAAGACCGGACGTCCGTTGGCCGTCGGTGCCCAGGCCAAGGCCATGATCGGCCGGACCCCAAGCAACATCCAGGCGATCCGGCCCCTGAAGGACGGGGTCATTGCCGACTTCGAGGTCTGCGAGATGATGCTCCGCTACTTCATCCGCCGAGTTCACCCGGGCCGCTTGGCCAAGCCCCGGATGGTGATCTGTGTCCCGTCGGGGATCACCGGCGTCGAGCAGCGCGCGGTCATCGAGGCGGCCGAGTTCGCTGGGGCCAGCAAGGCCTACCTCATTGAGGAGCCCATGGCGGCGGCGATCGGGGCCGGGCTCCCGATTGACGAGCCAACCGGAACCATGGTGGTCGACATCGGAGGTGGCACCACCGAGGTGGCCGTCATCTCGCTCGGGGGAATCGTCACCGGCCAGTCGCGGCGCATCGGGGGTGACGAAATGGACGCGGCCATCATCTCGTTCGTGAAGAAGGAGTTCAGCCTGGCCCTGGGAGAGCGAACTGCTGAGGAGATCAAGATCAACCTTGGCTCCGCCTATCCGCTCGAAGAGGAGTTTTCTGCCGAGATCCGCGGACGCGATCTGCTGAGCGGGCTCCCGAAGACGATCGTGATCTCGACTGAGGACATACGACGAGCCATCGAGGAACCCGTGACGGCCATCGTCGACGCCATCAGGGCCACGTTGGACAAGACCCCTCCCGAGCTGGCCGCCGACCTGATGGACGCGGGAGTCGTCCTCACTGGTGGGGGAGCGCTGCTGCACGGGCTCGATTCCAGATTGGCGCACGAGACCGGCATTCCTTTCGGCATCGCCCAAGCCCCACTGAACTGCGTGGCCATCGGCGGAGGCCAATGCCTCGAAGAGTTTGAAGCGTTCAGGCAGGTGCTGAGCACCTTCTCATCGCGCTGATCGGGAGCAACCGCGCCAGGGGGGAAGCCCCGAGATCTGGCTCGCTTACACCTTGAGTGGGTGGCACCGATCGGCAGCGCCCGCAACGAGGCACAGGGGACATCAGCCGGAGGAGTGGAGACGCGAGAGCAGCCAGACCGAAGAAAGTCAGGCCCTTAGCTTTGTTGGATTGAGCAGTTGGCCTACGACCCGTCGGGCATGAGCGCTGCACTTAGCGGCGTTCGACCAGGTACAAGTCAGCGACGCTACCGAAACTATCTGCTGTCTGGAGAAACGCAGGTGGAATCCGGCTAAACCCTCCTCCTTTTCGAGCCCTTTGGCTAGGGAGGGAGGGGAGCCTCTGGGACTTCCAGAGAGCAGAATCCTCCCTATTAGTTAACCCTCAGGCAGGTTTCCAAATCATTGGACGGATTTCGTGTGGCGGGCGCCTCTAGGCAAGCTCTTCTTCACGAATCGAAGGAGCGCGATGTGCTTTTCGGTATCGCGTTGCATCAATTCAACCAGGACGGTCCACAGCAAAGTGACCTTCCCCTCTCGCAGTTCATGCTGGAGCCGTTTGAGGTCGGCGGCATCGTCCTTCTCCTTCTGCAGGAGTTGTGTCGTGGCCTCAAGGAGCACGGCGCGGTCGGCCTTTTCAAAATCCGGATATGGAATGATCGGCTCTTCGCCGGTGAGCAGCGCGTCACTCTCCAAGGACTTCGCGAGCTCAGTAAAGATCCGGTGATGGCGAATCTCGTCCTCGATGAGCAGGTTGACGAGGTAGCGAAATGCCTTTGAAGGAGACTTTTCGGCTATCGCCGAGTATTCCTCCAAGAGCCCACGCTCCGCTTGCACATGGTCGGTGAGATGGGCCCACAGTTTCCGCTCCCAGGGCGATGGCCCTCTCCACGACTGGTCAGTCATGCTGGTCATGTTGTTTCCAATCCCTTGGCCGTTCGGTCAGTCAGCGACATTATGGCCGCTGAACGGTGGCCGAACGCCAAGAGAAGGATGCAGACCGACCGCTCGAGGCTCACTCCACACTCGTGCCGTTAGGACGGGGCGTCAGGGCCCGGTGGGCACTTACCCGATGACGGGAGGACACGACCCGCTCGGTTGAGGGCGCCTGTGCTTCGGCTCCCACCGCGTTGTCCAAACGACAACTGAAAGAGTCCGGCTCGTCTGTCCCACTGTGGCTCCGGCACCCGTGTCCCACTCCTCAGCCCGGCTTCAGCTTCGGCTCTTGGGCGACAGTGGCTCCGGCACCTGTGTCCCACCCGTTTGATCGTCGCGGGTTGTCCGATCTGTTCGACCGGGGTGGCGCGGGCGAGATCATCTCGGGTCCTCGAGAGTAACGTTTGCCGACCGGGCGCGGGATCAGGAGACAGCCATGTTGGAGCGGTTGGTCGACGGGCACAGAGATGCTGCGCTCGAGGGCGCCTTCGAGGGGCGCTCATCGGCCCGGTGCGGCCAACCGGCCCTGCCGGTCCCGCCACGCTGCTCCGACCCCAAGCGGCCCGCGTTGGTCCCGGGCGCCTGACGGTGGCCCGGATCAGGTGGGTCTGCGTTTCGGACCTGCATCTCGGCGCGCTGAACAGCGTCCTCACGCCGGTTGCTCCGGACGGCGAACGCGTCGACCCGGCGTTCGTCTCTCCGGTGTTGGTGGCGCTGTGCGATGGATTGCGGACCCTCAGCCAGGGTCACGACCCACCGCAGCTGCTCGTGTTGGGGGACCTATTCGAGATGGCGCTCGGCTCTCCCGAGGACGCGTCGACCAGCTTCGCCCAGTTCGTCTCCGCCCTTCGCCCGGGGGCGGCAGGAGCCGCGGTGGCGCCCGCGATCCGATTCGTGCCGGGGAACCATGACCATCACCTCTGGACCCGCGCGCGGAGCAGCCGCTACCTCGAGTACATCCAACAGACCCCGAGCACGCAGCCGTTGGCGCCAGAGGCGCACGCCACCCACCTGCTCCCGAGCAACGAGACCCTTCCGGTGCGGGATCGCTTCATCGAGCTGTTGGCGGCCCGGGCCGATCCGACGACGGCGGTCACGGTCGAGCAGAGTTACCCCAACCTCGGCCTGGTGACCACCTCGGGACAGCGAGCTGTGGTGCTTTCCCATGGCCACTTCATCGAGCCGCTCTACCGAGCCGTATCGGTGCTCGGCGACATCTTCCAACGGCGCCAGCAGGGCCTTCCCCCGGTGCACCACCTCGAGGCCGAGAACGGTGCCTGGATCGACTTCTTCTGGTCGTCCATGGGAGACAGCGGTGACATGTCTGGATGGGTCCGAGACATGTACGAGTCGCTGCAGAGCGAGTCGGCGATCCACGTTGAGATCGAGGCAATCGGGCGGGCCATCGCCGATCGTCCGGGCTCGCGAATACGCAACCACGTCGAGGGCCTCCTGGCCGAAGAGAGCCTGGCCCATGCAGTCAGCGGGTCGCTGCGGCGTGAGCGGCACCAGCCCGAGGTGCTGAGCCCAAACGCGCAGACCGGCCTGAACTCGTTCCTGTCCGGGCCGGTGGCCACGCAGGTTGCCCAGGAGATCGGAGTTCCCGTCGAGGTGGCGTTCGTGTTCGGGCACACCCACAAGCCATTCGCCGACCTCCGGCAGCCCACCGGCCTCGCCGGTCCCGTGCCGGTGATCAACACCGGCGGATGGGTGGTCGACACCCCAGACGCCCAATCGAACAAGGGGGCCTCGGTAATCCTGATCGACGAGGACCTCAACATCGCCTCGTTGCGCTGCTACACCCAGGGTGCCGACCTCGGTCACGACGTCGAAGTTGAAGGTCCGCCTCACGACCCGGACAACGCGCTGGTCGCCGACCTCCGGGCTCGCATCGACCCATCGCGTGATCCCTGGAGGGCCCTGGCCGAGGCGGCCACCACCACCGAACGGGCCCGGCGAGGTCAGCTCGAAGACCGCCTCCAAGCCGAGACCGTCCTCCTCGGCGACAAGAACCGGCGACACCGTTGGCGTCGCGGCGCCAGGACCGACCCGCCCACAACGGCGACAGTTGAGACGCCGACCAGCACACCTGATCCGGTGCAGGCTCCGGCGACCTCTGATGGAGAGCGGTGATGGATCGGCTCTCCCTGCCCTTGACCAAGCTCCGGCCTCGCTACGACGTCGTGGTGGTGGGATCCGGGTACGGCGGGAGCATCGCGGCCTGCCGACTCGCCCGAACCGGCATAAAGGTCGCTCTTCTCGAGCGAGGTCGCGAGATGCTTCCGGGTGAGTACCCGGCGACCATGGGGGCCGCGGCCCGGCATTTCCAGACCTCCAGCCCCCTCGGGAACACCGGTGACCCGCGTGGTCTGTACTGGCTCCACGTCGGCGGCGAGATGAATGTGTTCTCCGGGTGTGGGCTGGGTGGCACCTCGCTCGTCAACGCCAATGTGGCGCTGCGGCCTGACCCCCGGATCTTCGAGGACGAACGATGGCCCCGCGCCCTACGGGCCGACCGGACCGGGCTCGACGCCGGCTTCGAACGAGCCAAGGCGATGCTCACGCCAACCACCTACCCGCAGTCGTACCCCCCGCTCGCCAAGGTGGAAGCGTTACGCCAGGCCGCTGGCGGGACACCGTTCTCGCTCGTACCAATCAACGTCACCTTCCGTGCCGGTCCCAATGCCGCCGGGATCCACCAGGAGGCCTGCACGGGTTGCGGGGATTGCGTCACCGGCTGCAACTACGGCGCCAAGAACACGCTGCTCATGAACTACCTCCCCGACGCGGTCGCCCACGACGCCGAGATATTCAGCGAGGTCGACGTGCGGTGGGTGGAACGAGAGGTCCCGACCACCCCCGACGCACCGATCGGTTGGGTCGTGCGTGCGCAGCCGCTCGGGATCGGTCGGGACCGTTTCGACGCACCACCCCTGGCCATCGCGGCGGACACTGTCGTACTCGCCGCGGGGACCCTGGGCACGGCCAGGGTGCTCTTCCAATCGCGCGCGCACGGCCTCGCGGTGTCGAGCCAGCTGGGTCAACACTTCACCGGCAACGGCGACGTCCTGGGCTTCTCCTACCGAAAGGGCCGGTCGGTGCGCGCGGTCGGCGCCGGTCACCGGCGCCCGGACCCGGAGCACCCCGCCGGGCCCTGCATCACCGCCTTCATCGACGGGCGATCGGGTCGGCCCTTGGACGAGGGGGTCATCATCGAGGATGCGGTGGTGCCGGGGCCGGTGGCGGACCTCCTGCCCCTCGGGCTGCTGGGCCAGGAAGCCCCCGACTGGGCCCGACGACGGCTCCACGGGGGCGGCCCGCTCGCCGCGTTGGTGGCCCTGTTCACCGGCGGCCGACACGGCCTGACCGCGCACCTGCAGACACTGCTGGCAATGGGCAACGACGACGACGAGGGCGAGCTCGTGCTCGATGGTGACCGGGTGCGGGTGACCTGGCCCGGGGCCGGCACCGGCGCGTACTACGAGCTGGCCAACCGGGTCGTCGGCACGGCCGCCTCGGCGAACGGCGGCACCTTCCTTCGCAACCCGGTGTGGTCCGGCGCGCTCGGGCACGACCTCATCACCGTGCATCCCTTGGGCGGTTGTGTCATGGCCGACCGGGCCGAGCACGGGGTGGTGGACGACCGGGGGCGGGTCTTCGCCGGCTCGACCGGCGACGCGGTGCACGACGGCTTGGTGGTGTGGGATGGCTCGGTGATCCCTCGGCCCCTGGGCGTCAACCCGTTGCTCACCATCTCGGCGTTGACCGAGCGGGCTGTGGCGGCGTTGGCGACGGCGAAGGGGTGGGCGATCGATGAGACGCCGGGCCGCCGCCGCCCACCGCCCGACGATCTCCCGACCGCACCCGCGGGAGTACCCGGCCTTCGCTTCACCGAGCGGATGGCCGGCAACTGGGCGCCCAGTGCCGCCCCTGACGCCGGCGACCCTGCGGAGTACGAGCGAGCAGCGGACGCGGGTGTTGCGACGGGGTCCACCTTGGCCTTCGAGCTGACGCTCTCGACGGAGGACCTGCCCGCCGTGATCGCCGATCTTGCCCGCCCGATGGCCGCCACCGGCACAGTGGAGGCACCGGCGCTCTCGAGCGATCCGCTCATGGCGGACGGCGGCACCTTCCAGCTGTTGGTGGCGGACGATCGGGCCGACACCGCGGTCGAGCACATGTGGTACCGCCTCCCCCTGACGGCCTCCGATGGGCGTCGGTTCCACTTCTCGGGGTTCAAGGCGTTGGCCCCCGGTGACCTGTCCGACGTGTGGCCGGCCACCACCACCTTGTACGTGACCCTCCGCCAAGAGGACGCAGGTGGCGCGGTGATCGGGCGCGGGGTGCTCCGGATCGAGCCGAAGGACTTCGTCACCCAGTTGCGCACGATGGCGGTAACCGGGCCGTCGAGTGAGCTCGAGCGGCTCGAACTGGAGGCCCGATTCGGGCGGGCGTTCGCTGGCCGGCTCTACGACGACTACGGGTCGGTGGTCCACCGAGCGACGCGGTTCAACCGGCATGCGCCGCCCCGCCGCCGACGCCCGCTCGACCTGCCGGCGCGCCAGCAGTTGGAGTACCTCACCGACGACGGCGTTGCTCTCCGGCTCTCTCGATACCGGGGTGGCAGCCGGGGACCCGTGCTGTTGGTGCACGGGATGGGGGCCAACCCTCTGACGTTCATGCTGGACACCGTCGAGGTCAACCTGGTCGAGCGCCTGGTCCAGCAGGGTTTCGACGTGTGGCTCCAGGAGTGGCGGGCCTCCACCCTCCTGCCGTCCGCCTACAGCCAGTTCAACGCGGACACCGTGGCCCGCCACGATCACCCCGCCGCCGAGGCGGCGGTCCGCCAGCACACCGGTCGGCCCGACCTCCACGTGATCGCTCACTGCGTCGGCAGCCTCACCTGGATGATGGCCACGTTGGGAGGAACGGTGGAACCGACCTCCCTGCTTTGTTCCTCTGTAGGTCTGCACCCGATCGGGCCGGCGATCACGAGGATCAAGGTCGGGCTCCATCTGGGAGAGCTGATCCGTCGGCTCGGGGTGGGCATGCTTACATCGGATTCCTTCACTGACGAGTCCAACGGAGCTCGCGCGATGGATCTCGCTCTGCGGGTCTACCCGATCCCAAAGGGCGAGCGGTGTGACCAGGCGGTCTGCCGTCGCCTGTCCTTCATCTACGGCGTGGCCGTGCACCACCCCAATATGAGCGAGCTCACGCACGCCACGATGCACGAGCTCTTCGGGCCCACCGACATGACGATGATGGTCCACCTCTCCCGGATGGCCCGAGCGGAGAGGCTGGTCACCGCTGACGGCGCCGACAGCTACCTCCCCAACCTCGAGCGGCTTCGGCGGCCCGTCACGCTCGTGTCGGGAAGCGAGAACCGGGTCTGGGTGCCCGTTTCGACCGAGCGCACCTATTCAATGTTGGTCGATCAGCTCGGGGGCGATCTTTTCCGTCGGGTCGTCATCGAGGGGTACGGCCACCAGGACGTCTTCATCGGCGCCGAGGCGGCCCGCGACGCGTTTCCCGTCGTGCTCGACCACCTCGAGCGCGTGAACGCCTGATCGGCCGGAAGTCCGAGGGATGCCGACTCCGCGCCATTTCTCGGTGCATGCGACCAGCGCCGCCCCACCCGGGACCGTGTACCGGCTCCTCGCCGACGCGCCGTCGTGGACCGGCTGGGCCGGGCCACTGATCACCCGGGCCCGGTGGGAGGTGATGCCTCGCCCCGACGGGGCCGGTGGCGTCCGCTGCCTCGGCCGCCCGCCGTTCATGGTGCGAGAGGAGATCGTGGTGGCCGAACCGCCCTTTCATCACGGTTACCAGATGGTGAGCGGGCAACCGGTGCGCTCCTACCGTGGCGATGTCCGCCTGGTCGAGCTCGAGGGCCCGGCCGACCGGGCGCCGGCCACGCGCATCGAGTGGACGGGTGTCGTGGTGGCCCTGGTGCCGGGGACCGGATGGCTGATGCAGCGCCTCCTCCGGCGGATGCTGCATCGTTTCGCCCGTGGCCTCGCGGCGGCGGCCGAGTCGGCCTAGACGGCTCGTCCAGGCCCTCGCGGCGGGCGTGCCAGTCGGCGCTCCGCGGTTGCGACCCCTTTGACGGGCACGGACGGAACAAGGGACCGCGGCTGGGTTCCGGTTCGGCTGGTTTACTTCTTGCAGGCAAGCCCAGGGAGGAAGATGGAGGCGATGGCTGAGCTGCCCTCGGGGATCGTCACCTTCCTCTTCACCGACCTCGAGGGCTCGACCCGGCTGTGGGAGGAGCACCCCGAGGCCATGCAGGTGGCCTTGGCGCGTCACGACGCCATCGTGGAGGGCGCCATCGCGACCTGTGGCGGGGTCGTGTTCTCCAACATGGGCGACGGTATGGCGGCTGCATTCGCCTCGCCCGCGAACGTCGTCCGGGCGGCGGTTCAGGCCCAGCTGGGTCTGGCCGCCGAGGCGTGGCCACTGGCCGTCGGACCACTCCGGGCCCGCATGGGGATCCACACCGGGGAGGGCGTGCTCGTCGACGGGCACTACCTCAACCAACCCTTGAACCGCTGCGCTCGCCTAATGGCGATCGGCCACGGCGGGCAGGTCTTGTTGTCTGGTGCGACGGCAGCCCTCGTGCGCAAGGGCCTGCCGGAAGCAATCGAACTGATTGACCAGGGCGAGCACCGGTTGCGAGACCTCTCCGAACCGCTCCGGGTGTTCGAGGTGCGCCATCCCAAGCTCCGGGCAACCTTCCCGCCGCTTCGCTCGCTCAACGCGTATCCCGGCAACCTGCCGCTGCAGGTGAGCTCGTTCATCGGCCGCACTCGCGAGCTCTCCCGCATCGCAGCCGCGTTGCAGGAGGAACGGGCGGTGACACTGACCGGCATGGGCGGGGTCGGCAAGACGCGTCTGGCCCTGCAGGTCGCGGCCGATGTGCTCCCCCGCTTCCCGGAGGGCGCGTGGATAGTCGAACTGGCCCCGGTGCGTGATCCCGACGGGGTGCTTAGCGCGTTCGCGTCCGTCTTCGGGCTGAACCCAGGGCCCGACCAGCGCCTCGAGCGGATGCTGGTCGAGTTCCTGCGGACCAAGAAGCTGCTGTTGTTGGTCGACAACTGCGAACATCTGCTCGAGCCGGCGGCTGAGCTGGTCGAGCTGTTGGTGCAGTCGTGCCCGGGACTGGTCGTCCTGGCGACCAGCCGGGAGGGTCTGGCCCTCGACGGGGAGCGCATGTTCGCGGTGCCGTCCCTCGGTGCTCCGGCCCCCGACGCCGATCTCGACACGTTGGCCCAGAGCGACGCCGTGTCCCTGTTCGTCGAGCGGGCCCAGAGCGTCGATGCCGACTTCGTCCTGACCGCGGAGAACGCCGGAGCGGTGGCCCAGGTCTGTCGGCGTCTCGACGGGGTGCCCCTCGCGATCGAGCTCGCGGCGGCCCAGACCGGCGCGATGAACCTGGCCGAGCTGGCCCGCGGGCTCGACCGGCGGTTCGACACGCTGGCCGGCGGCCGGCGCCGGGCGGTGCAGCGCCACCAGACGTTGCGGGCCGCCATCGACTGGTCCTACGAGCTGTGCTCGGAACCCGAACGGCGGCTGCTGGCCAGGCTGTCGGTGTTCGCCGGCGGGTGCACGCGCGACGGTGCCGAGACGACCTGCGCCGATGGCGTGGTTGAACGAAGTGCGCTGTTCGGGCTCCTGCGCGCTCTGGTGGCCAAGTCGTTGGTCGTGGCCGAGCGAGCCGGCCCGGAGACCCGGTACCGGCTCTTGGAGACCATCCGCGAGTACGGGGAGGAACGCCTCGCCGAGAACGGCGAAACCGTTGCCCTGCGGGCGCGCCACGCCGAGTGCTACGTCGAGCTGGCCCGAGTCGTGTCAGCCGACCTCACCGGTTCTCACCAGATCGAGGTGGGTAGGCGCCTCAGCTCGGAGTCCGAGAACCTGCTGGCCGCGATGAACCACGCGATCGCGACCGACAACGTCGACCTGGCCTTGCGACTCCTGTTCCACACGCCGTCGGCGTTCCAGGTCGGCTACGTGCTGCGCCTCCCGGTCGAACCGGTCCTCGAACTCACCGGGGCGCCAGAGCATCGCCTCTACCCGTACGCGCTGGCCACGATCGCCTACCGGGCGGCAGAACAGGGCGACTCGGATCTGACCGAGACGCGCTGCGAGGAGGCCCTCGCGGTCCTGAAACGGAGGGGCTCGGACCCCGATCACGTCGAAATGACCGTGTCGGTGGCCCGCGGAATCGGCGCTCGAACGGTCGGTGCGCACGACGAGTCGGCCACCCACTTCGAGAGGGCGGCCCAGCTGGCCCGGGCGGGCGGCCAGCTGGGCGTGGCCGCGGCGCTTCTCGGGTCGGCATCGGACGCGCACACGACGGCCGGCCGTGTCGAGCCGGCAATCCTGCTGGCCACCGAGGGGCTGGCGCTGGCCCGCCAGATCGGAATGCCAACTGCGGTCGCGTTGAACCTCACCGCGCTGGCCGGTGCGCTCGCATCGCGCGACCCCGAGCGGGCGAGGGCGCTCTTGCGGGAGAGCCGGGAGCTGCGGGCCTCCCTCGACTACGAGGCCTGGGTGGAGCTCGCCCGCGCCGTGGTGGTCAGCGCCCGCCTCGAGGATTGGGAACAGGTCCTCGAGCTCGCAGCCCCCTCCATCCGGCACCTCCACTGGGTCGGCAACCGGGTCCTCCTCTGCACTATCTTGAATCTGGTCGCGCGGGCGCTTCTTCCCAACGCCGCCGAAGCAGCGGCCGTGGTCAAAGGGGCCGCCGAACGGCTGGCCGCCGCGTCCATCGCGGCGGTCGACTCGTCGGCCCACGTTCCGGGGTCGCCAGGACCGACCCCCCGTCAAGCCGGCGGCCCTCACACGACCACCGGGTTCCTCACGGAGCTCAACCAGTCGACGACCCAGGCGCTCCATGACACCCTTGGCGAGGCCCGCCTCGGGACCCTGCGGGCCGAGGGGGAGGCAATGGGCTACGACCGAGCGGTCGCATATGCCCTCGACGCGATCGCCCAGGTCACTCCGTCGTCAGGAGCGGCCACCCGCAGGAGTGTCGAAGGAAGAAATCGCGTAGCGGGCCATTGACTTCGTCGCGATAGCTCAGATTGGATGCGTGACCGGCCTCGGGCATCCGCACGAGGCATCACACTTCGACGACTCGTCGGCTAAGCGTTCCGCCTTGTCCATCCGTGACCAACGAACGCGGCAGACCGATCGTCATCTTCCAGCTTGCTTGACCGCGTCGGGTGAGGATGGCTGAGCGACGAGACTCGATGGCCCCGCGTGATTCGCGCGATGCCAGGGCCCTTCTCACTAGGCGTCGAACTGGCAGGGTCAGAGCGTTGTACAGACCGAGCATTGGGAAAACGAGGATCAAAGCACCAGTTAGATTGAGGAAAAGTGAGGGCGCTTAGCTCAGTTGGTTAGCGCAGTTGGCTTACAACCACACCGGGATGAGCGCTGTACTTACATGGGAAAACGCAGGTCGTCGCGGAGCGAAAACGGCAGAACTAGTTGCTGTCGAATGCGGACGCCGGAGGTAACGTCGGTGGCCGTCACACGAAATGGCTTCGAGGATCACTCGGTGGCGCTGATGGTCTTCACACGTCGGTGGTCTGGGGTTCGAGTCCGTCACGCCCATTAACCAGGGTGGGGCCAGGTACCTAGAGGCCTAGTCGGTGGCCGGAACGCGGACAGGGCGCTGCCCGGCTTGGAGGTTCGTCGCCACCCGAGCCAGAAACGAGCGCACCGTCGACTGTGCAACATGGTGGAGCAGTGCGTGATCGAGGTGAGTTCCCAACTCGCCGAGGGGCGCCACGTAGGAAGCCGAGAGTGTGAGGCGGCAACGGCCTGGCCCGATGGGTGCAACCTCCATGTCGCCGTTGAGCACTGGAAAGAGGGCTTGGAGCTTGCTGGGCTCCCAGATCATGGAGATGACAAGGGCATCTGCACGGTCCCGGGGTGGCCCCGTGAGCACCCGTACGTCGCGGGTCAGGCGTCCCTTGGCCCACGAGGGCCCAATCCTCACCTGGAGCGCTTCGCCGTCCTCAGCGGCACCACTCGCCAAGGGAGCCAACCAACTGTCGTCCCCGGTAAAGCGGCCTCTCACTGTGGCTAATGGGCACGCAACGTCCGTGAAATCCTCGACAAAGATCGGCGGCCTCCGCGGCGCCGAGGGTTCCGACTCACTTGCGTCCATCGCGTCAACGTAAAGGTTGATCGTCGCGTGCCACAGAGGCAAAGGTCCCTTTGCCGGAGCAGAACTAGCAGCGCTCAGAGCGTTTGCAGGGTGCTGAGCATCGCGAGTGAGGACTAAACCACCAGTTAGATACCATAAAACGAGGGCGCTTAGCTCAGTTGGTTAGAGCAGTTGGCTTACAACCAGCAGGTCGGGGGTTCGAGTCCCTCAGCGCCCACTCGGGAACCTCGAGAAAGCAAGGACCAGCACACGCGGCGGCACCAAACCACCGCGCAAGGGCTGGGCGGGGCACCGAGACCGACACGCAGAGGGCCACCCGCAAAGCGGGGAGGGCGCGCGGGAGGGGGCGGGTCTTGGAGTCATCCACCTCGATGGGATGATTCCAAACGGGGCTGGCGGAGCATTGCCCAGACATCGGGGCCGCCTCCGTTGATCCGCCAATGGCTAACTACGTGAAAGCCGAGCTTGGAGTAGAACGCAACGTTCGACGCCGACGAAGTCTCGAGAAACGAGCCAATACCCTCGTCGTCGGCTACTTTCAGCCCAGGTTGAAGAACCGCGCTAGCGAGCCCCTGGCCTTGCATGGCAGGCGTGGTGCCGACGGTAGCGAGGTAGAAGTGACGGTTCACCGGCCGCCACCCACTGATCTCTCGCTCGGCCACTAACGACGCCTCGTGACGGACGCCTTCGAGCTCGGCCGTGATCGGGCGCAGCTTTTCATAGACACCGGAAGGCACGGCGATGGTGCTGTCCATCCACACGGCCACCGACTGCACGATGTCATCCACAACGCCGACCCACACCTGTCCGAACGCAAATCCATACGACTGCATCGCTATCCGCTGCAGCTCAGTGACTCTGTGCAGATGATCATCCCGGTCGACCGTCCATCTGGTCCACGCGTAGTCGGCGAACGCTTCGCCAAGCACTGCAGAGGCACGATCGAGATCGGAGAGGTTCCCTGGTCTGATCTCGATCCGCACTTGACAATCCTTGCCGAGTACCCACACGGTCTGCCTATCGATGGCGTGACCTTCGTCGTTGACGCCTATTCCGGGAGCATGTGAGCGGGCGCCTCGGCCCATACGCTGCTTCGTTAGCGGAGCCCAGGGACCACGGGGGCCAGCCAGCCAGCGGGCGGCGGGCGACCCCGTCCGTAGCGGGACTGAGGCAGGAAGCCAAGCCCGACAAACGTCTCGCGATGACTGGTTTCAGGCGCTCATCGATTGGCGGTGGGGCGGAAGCGATCACCCGGGACCCTACGCCGTATCGTCTCGGGAGCAATGCCGCCACCAATTGTCACGCAGGCACGTATTGATCGTGAGACTTGCAGCTTCCCTCCTCGGCCCTTTGGGGAGCCTTGGCAGTGTGACGGGTGTGGTACTCCCGACAGGTGCCGGGTGTTCTCGTATCGAACCGAACGAGGATGCCTCTACTTCACTTACCTGTCCGAGCCAGGCTTTGAACCCTCATCCTGCCTAATGCTCTGCAGCGAATGCTGGTCGCGGTGGCGCCAAACCGCCGCGCGGGGAGCGACGGCAGGGGCACCCGGGAGGGCCACCCGCAAAGCGGGGCGGGCAGCGGACTCAAGAACTCGTTAGCGCGTAGGTAACCCCAAGAGCACCCCGCCATCAAGCAAGAGGCGGCCCCGAGCTCCCCGCGGGTGTGCTCGGCCGGTCATGGCGAGGGCGTGCTCACAGCGTGCGGTGTAGGCCAACAGCCATGTTGCCGAAGCACCAGCGGCTGCCCACTGTCTATCGGTCAACTGACGACCCACGGCCACCTCGTAGTCACGAATGAAAGCGATCATCTGAGATGCCCAGGGAAAGTCCGATCCGCCCGGCTCGGAGGTGACCGACCAAGTCATGGCCGCTTGACCGACGGCGGTGCTCTCAGGGACAAGGGACACACTGTCCCAGTCATAGACGGCAACGACGGCTTCATCACTCAGTCGGACATTGCGGGCAGACCAATCGGTGTGAGCGACCAACAGTGGCCCCTGGTCTCGTTCTCGCTGCTCGGCGGCCTTGGCAGCGAAATCATCGATCCACTCTGCCGACTCGGCAGTGGCGTCGAAATCGAAGATCGGGCTGTGAGGCTCGGGGTATAGCCCTTTCGCTGGACGCCGGAGTGGGTGATCTTCGAGCCCCGACAGCTCGGGGAGATCGCGGCACCAGTCGATTTGGCGAGCCAGGCCTGCAGCGGAAACAGCCCTTGCTCCAACGTCAGTTGGCGCACACATCCCGGGGTCAGGAAGCCACGTTTCGGCCACGGCGAGGTTGGGACGCTCCGATGTCAGGGGCCGAGCCGACAACAGGGGTGTGGCGCATGGGAACCCTCGTTGGGCGAGGTGGAGCTGGACCGCCTGAGTTGCGTTCAGGAATCGCTTTGACCAGCGCTCTTGATAGGCCTTGACGACGGCAGCCGGTCCGGTATCAGGGCGCACGCCGATGACACAACCAGCCGAGGCTCGATAGAACACGCCTTCTCGTGGCCTGCTCCCCAGATGGTCTTCGCAGAATCCGCTGACAAGTTCGCCGATCTCATCAGGATCGCTAGTTCCAAAGATGCTCTCTTCGACTGGTGTTGCTTCATGACGCAACTCGTTTGCGACGACCCGAGCGACACTCTCCACTGGACCATCATGAACCAGCCTGGCTAGCCGGGTGGGCCGGAGCGGGACGCTGGGGGCCAACCAGCCAGCGAGCGAACGGCGACGTCAAAGGCGGGGACGCAGCACAGGGCACGACGGCGGAACTGGGACGACGGGGGCCAGCCGGAGGCGGACGGGCGGCGGGGCGAGAGCTTCCGGCTCATTTTTCATGTGGGTTTGTGCCAATCAGGATCACGCGACCTCACACCTTTCGTTCATTGTCGAAGAAGCTCACGATGTCTTTCGCGATCTGTGGAAGGCTAGGGGAAAGCGGATTAGAGCCAACTTGCACGAACATGTGGCCCATGTTCTGAACCAAGACAAGTTGAGTTTGATCCCCCGCAGCCTTGAGGTCCCTATAGAGCTCAATCGATTGCGACTTGAGAACCAGGGTGTCGTCGACACCCTGAATAAGAAGGATGGGCGGCGAGTTCGGAGCAACGAAATGCGTGGGGCTGGCAAGAACCAAGTTCCGATGATCATTCGTGCCGAAGACTTGCTGTATGTCGGAGGGAGAAGAGAACCCTGATGCTCCCTGAGTGAGGTTAGCTGGGCCGAATAGGTCCGCTACTGCAGTCAGGTTGCTCGGTTCCGTCGCATATGGCCCGACATCGAATGCCGAATGCGGACCGGTGAGGGCAGCGAGTGCCACAAGCTCTCCTCCAACACTGGTACCGAACGCGAACATCTCGCTGCCATTCAGGTCGTAGCTAGATGCCTTGGCTCGCAAATACCTGATTGCGCATTTGACGTCCTCGATCTGAGCGGGAAACTTGAACTGCGGAGCAAGCCGGTAGTTCACACTGACGACTGCATAGCCAGCCGAAGCCAATGCTTCGAGGAACACCGGGCTCAGGTCCGATTTGTCGCCTGCGGTCATACCTCCTCCGTGGACGTACATTGCGATGGGAAGCGGGCGGATGACAGCGGCGCCTGGGATGTAAAGATCCAACGTTTGTGAGTTGCAATAGGTGAGATTCCGATGAGCAGTGCCAAGCCGGAACACCACATTGGACGGTGAGGTGCCGCACCCGGCCGTCAGCCCTCCCAGGAGCAGCCCGGTAACAAGGAGCATTCGCCGAAGCACCGAGACCAGCTTGGGGCCGGCCCGTCGCAAATCGATAGAGCCCTTGGTCACCGCATCGTGAGAACCGATCAGGACCCCTTTTGTTGCCTCCTGTACGGGCCGATGGCAGGTTCTAGTAACAGTCCCCGGGTTCTTCGGTGGGTCGAGAAGGGGCCATTTGGCTCGTGCGGCAAGGAGCGGCCAGACGCGAATTCCGGCATCAGACAAACGGGATGAAATTGACAAGATCGACGATGCGAGCCCAGCCTTCCGCCCCTGGATCATCGATCAAATGCTCAGACTCCGCGATCGCCTCCGGAGCTCCGCCTCGGACCGCTACGGCCACACCAGCGTGTCTCAGCATTGCAATGTCATTCAGCCCGTCGCCGACTGCGAGGACTTCCTCGCGTCCAATCCCTTCCTGTCGGCAATAAGCGAGCACGCCCGTCCACTTGGTGACTCCAGGGGAGTTCACGATGAGGCCGAACTGACCGTAGTCCGGCTCTGGGTACAGAACAGCGGTTGACCCAGCGACAAGGGCCAGGGCATCGGCAACCGCTCCAAGCCGCTGTTTGCTTAGACCCAGTACTGAAAAGGCATAGACCTCGAGACTCGCTGCCGTGTCGAAGAGGTCACCGACGGCGGCAGCCGATCCCAAATTGGTGAGGTGCTCAGCACACGTTGAGGGAGCTTCGGATATAACAATGTCGAACTCGGGATGCTCTACGTAGATGCAGGGGTCGAGTCCATGAGCTTGAAACGTCGCAAGTGCCTCGAGTGCCGCCGCTGGAGCGAAACATGCTTGGTGAAATCGCTCACCCGAGCGAAAATCCATTCCGAGCGCCCCGTCAATCAGCACCGCTGGCAGCACGAGGCCAGCCTCAGCGAGTCGCCGACCGGTTACTCGAGGTCTTCGCGACGTTGCGGCGAGCACTGTCACTCCGGCATCGATCAGCTCGCGGGCGGCCTTAAGGTGCGACTGTGGTGGGGTGAAATCCGAGCCCCAGAATGTGCCGTCGAGGTCTGTGGCCACTAGGCGGATCACGGGACCATGCGGGCATCGGGTGGGTGGCCCATCTTGTTCCGGCCCTTGTTTGGCTAGCCGAAGAGGTCTGACCGGGGCATTGGTGAGCGAGTTCCCAGTCCTCGGACTCAATTAGTAGACGAGCACGCCTCGAACATTTGCAGCGTCGCGCATGTCCTGATACCCCTGGTTCACACCTTCGAGTGGATAGGTGCGAGTGACCATCCCATCGAGGTCGAGTTGACCCTCTCGGTAGAGCTCGCAGAGCTTCGGGATGTCATAACGCATGTTGGCCGAGCCGAAGATCGAGCCGACGATCCGCTTCTCCTGAAGGGTGAGGTCGACCATCGAAAGACGTACCTCGGTCTCGAACGCGGGATGGATGTTCGCGATCACCACAGTGCCGCGCTTCGCACAGAGCGCCATGATGTCGGCCATCAGTTCGCCACGTCCGACGCCCATCGCGCAGATGACCTTGTTGGCCATGCGTCCCCAGGTCACCTCTTGGACGAGCGGGAAGGCATCCTGGATGCTGGCGGCGACGTGCGTTGCTCCGAATCGCTTGGCCTGGTCTCGCTTGAACTCCGAAGGGTCGATCGCGAAGATCCGCTCTGCCCCCGCAAGGCGTGCTCCCTGGATCGCGGATGCTCCGATCCCACCGACGCCGATGACCGCGACATTGTCGCCGGGCTTGACCTCGGCCGCATAGACCGAGCAACCCCACCCCGTGGTGACTCCGCATCCGAGCAGGCACGCGCGGTCGAGGGGGATGTTCTCATCGACCTTCACGCACGAGGCGACGTTCACGACCGACTTCTTGCTGAATGTGCCGAGGCCGAGGAAGATGCCGAGGTCCTGACCTCGTGCGTGGTGGCGGGAGGTTCCGTCGGTCTGCAGGCCGCCCAGGATGGTGGCGCCGACGTCACAAAGGTTGGACTGGCCCCGCGAGCACGAGGGGCATCGACCGCACGCCGGGATGAAACCCATGACGACGTGATCCCCGGGCTGGAGGTCAGTGCAGCCGGGGCCAACCTCCTCAACGATGCCCGCGCCCTCGTGCCCGCCGACGAGGGGTCGGCCCACCGGTAGGTCACCGGTGAGCACGTGCTCATCGGAGTGGCACATGCCCGACGCGGCATAGCTGACCAGGACCTCGTCAGCGTGCTTCGGCGGGTCGATCTCGATCTCCTCGACATTCCACTCGGTGGCGTCCGGCCAGAGGACGGCTGCTTCAGTCTTCACGCTTCCCCCAAGAGAGCTTTCAGAAAATGAACGTTCTTACGATACCCAGGATGGGACGGATCGCCGGATCCACGTCCTCCGACTCGGGTTGGCTCCGAGGGTCCTGCCACTTCGGCGACGCTCAAAGCAGCCAGCAGCCATCCCGCATGAGCTCCCGGCCGGACAACTCGTTCACCTCGCGCCACGCCTGGATGCGCCGTGGGGAGATGCGAAACCAGCGATGCGGCCTGGTCTCCATACCCGGATCCCAGCCGGTCCGCGTGGCAAACCGGGAACGCCACTCCGGCGAGAGCCCTTCGGTGTCGAGCACCTCGACTTGGCCGTCGATCATCAACACGTCGCGAGTGTGGCCCAGCCCCAACCGCACCGTCCGAGTGGCAGCGAGGTTCCTGGCAGTGGTGCTGTTCGCCGGCGTTGCGACCAGCACGGCCTGGCCATCCCAATCGAACGACAGCGGGACGAGATAGGGCGCACCGTCCGCAGAAGCACTGGCCACCCAGACGTCGGCGTCGTGCTCGAGCCGTTTCTCGGTGTCACGGCGGCGCTCGGCTCCAGATCGCGTCTCTTCACTCACGGATCTTGCAGCAGACCGAGGACGTTCCCGTCAGGATCGGTGAAGGTGGCCACCAGGCGGCCACCACCGACGTCGCGCGGCTGCTCCTTCAGGATGCCACCCGCGGCGGTCACCTCGGCCAGCGTTGCCTCGATGTCCGATACATGCCAGTACGTCACTGGCGACGTCATTGCCTGCGCCCCCCCGCCCGGCACCAATCCGATGTGCTGCCCGGCGGAATCGAAGCCGACACAGTAGGCGGCATGGTCCCCGGGGTGTACGCCCGATCCAAGTCATCGAGGGTGACGGGTCGAGCAGCGACTTGTCGGGGTGGCTAGCCTGCTTGTGTGGCGCTCTTCTTGGATCGGCACGATGCCCCTGGCGCAACAGCCACCGACATCGCAGCGGCCCACGAGCTCGATCTGACCATTCAGGAGCGATACGGGGTCCGTTACGTCACCTATTGGTTCGATGACAACGACGGGACCGTCTTCTGTCTCGCCGAAGGTCCTAATCGTGAGTCTCTGGAGGCCGTCCACCGAGAGGCTCACGGCCTGGTGGCAGACAACATCATTGAAGTGGGCGAAGGACCGATAAATGCGTTTCTCGGTACTCCACCCCGACACCCTCCAGGCGAGGCGTACGTCGATTCTGCGGTCCGAGCGATCATGTTCACGGATCTTTGTGGCTCAACACAGCAGACCCAGGAACTCGGCGACGAGGCCTTCATGACTGTGATTCACGAGCACGACCAGATCGTGCGGACTGCAATCAGCGAGCGAGATGGCCGCGAGGTCAAGCACACCGGCGATGGAATCATGGCTTCGTTCAACTCCGTTGCCGCCGCGGTTGAAGCTGGCATCGACATCCAGGGTTCATTGCATCACCGGAACGCGGGAACTGATCGGCCCATTCACGTCCGTGTTGGCATCAGTGCTGGTGAGCCAGTGACCGAACACGGAGACTTGTTCGGAGCTGCAGTCCAGCTCTCAGCACGGCTGTGCGACGCCGCATCCCCCGGTTGCATCGTCGTTTCATCGGCCGTTCGCGATCTCTGCATTGGCAAGCGGTTTGACTTCGACTCCAGAGGCGAGCTTTCCCTCAAGGGGTTCCCGGAACCGGTGACCGTTTTCGAGGTGCGCATTCAGCTTCAGTAAGGGAGCCCGGCCGTAGCCAGAACGCAGACGTCTCCGGTCCTGGTGCCCGATGCCGCGCTCTTGCTCGGGAGCGACCTACACGGTGTGCTGGGTTCTCCTCGACTTCTCGCGAACCGTCCTGGAAACGTTGTGGTGATGTCATGTGTTCGAATGCGGGACGCGCCTCAGTTCAATGGGTTGAAAGCCGTGAGGGAGTCTCCGCGCCTTTACGGTGCTCGCCGTTGCTTCGATGTCGACGCGGGCACCAGCCAAACGGAGGTTCTCAACATGACTGCTAATCGGGTCGGGGATTGACGGAGGGCAAACGACCACTCCACCGGGAATGCACGGTTCTAGGCCAAGTAGCCACGTCCGGAGCAACCAAAACGGCGAGGTAGAAGCCCACACTTGTGGCGAACACGAAACAGGGTACGGGGATTGAACTCGGAAACGTTTGCCGGTCAAAGCCGCAGAAAAAGCTCGCGAAGTCGATCGCCGAAGGCACGTGCTGCCTCGAACAGTCACACCGTCATTCCGTGTGCTTGTTTGAGATACCCGTACCGTGCGAGCCCGGCGGCACATCGCGCTGTTATGGGGCCAAACCGGGCCGTTGTGGTATCTGGGCAGGTCATGTGACACGCATTTCACGACGATTTCAATACTGCGGCACGATCGGCCTGAACTGAGGCTGACGGAACGGGAAACCGTCGACCAGTCACGACGTCGGCACGGAGGCGGACCACTCGTTCGCCCGGTTCGGGCACTCGGGGGTCCGGAATATGACTGCTGGCAATGGCGCCGTGTTCCTCAATCGCGAGACCCCGCAAGAGCACGCTCCACAGTCGCTGACTCCCGAGCCCCTCCGATGAGACGGTCACGCCGTCCACCTGGAACGCCACGAGGCGACCGTTTACGCGTTGGAACAACCCGTCCCCGATCCGCACCACCACGTCAGGGCCGTGAACGGCGTAATCGAGTGGCAGTACCAAAGGTGCACCCAACTGGGCGACGCCGAGGTGACCGTGCCGGTGCTCTTGAGCGCCGACGGCCAGCAGGCGATGGCACTCACCGAGCGCCAGCACCTCGGATCCCCGTTCATCGATCCACATAGAACGATGATTGGCGCAAGAAGCGGTTGTCACAAGGGCCGAAAGTCATCGCCCGGGGTGGGGAGCAGTGACCTACGGCCCTGGGCCTCGGTGGCTCGGCATGGCACCATGGCCCGATGGCAGTACCTGCCCGGTCTGCGTCCCAACCTGAGCGCGACTCAGCCCCGCTCGCCGTCGGCATCATCTCTCCTCCATGGTTGCCGGTGCCCCCAACCAGGTACGGAGGCACCGAGAACGTGCTGGACATCCTCGCTAGGGGCCTGGTCGCCGCCGGAGTTGACGTCGTGCTCGTGACGACGGGCGACGCCACCTGTCCGGTGAACCGGAAGTGGGTATTCGCCAAAGCGCTTGGCGTGGGGAGCGGTGGTGTCGCCGAAGAGGCTTGTCACGTGATCGGGGCATACGAGATGTTGAAGGATGTGGACGTCATCCATGACCACACATTGGTGGGCCCGCTGTATGCCCAAGGGATCGTCAGTCCTCCCGTCGTGACCACCAATCACGGACCGTTCAATGACATCCTGACGCCGATCTACCGGACCATCTCCGAGCGGACGCCCGTGATCGCCATCTCCAGACACCAAGCCTCGACTGCAACCGGAGTTTCGATTGCCTCGGTGATTCACCACGGCATTGATGTCGAGCGAATCCCGTTTGGCTCGGGCGGTGGTGGATATGCGGCGGTTCTCGGGCGAATGCATCCAGACAAGGGCATCGACACCGCGATCGCGGTGGCTCGGCAAGCCGGAATGCCATTGCGAATCGCGGCAAAGATGTCCGAGCCAAGCGAGCGCGAGTACTTCACCTCTCATATAGCACCCGGCCTTGGCGCTGACATCGAGTTCATCGGTGAACTGAGCCGCAGCGACAAGTATGATTTTCTGAAGGACGCCGTCTGCCTGCTCAATCCCATCCGTTGGGCCGAACCATTCGGAATGGTCATGATCGAAGCCCTAGCGTGCGGCACTCCTATAGTGGCCAGCGATTGGGGCGCGGCTTCCGAGATCGTCGATGATGGCGAGACGGGTTTCGTGTGTCACGATCTCGGGTCACTCGAGCGAGGTGTTCGACAAGTTCATCGAATCGACCGCTCCCGTTGCCGGGCGACGGCTGAAGATCGTTTCTCGGCGGGCCGAATGGTCAGGGAACACCGTGCTGTCTATCGCCGTCTGATCGACGGAACCAACTAGGCCCAGGACTCTGGATCGCCGCCCACCGGGATCCCCCAAAAGGGGGTCAGAGAGTGCCAGGACGATGAGGAATTGGGCCGAGACGCGGCGATCAACATCGATGGCGTTACCATGCCGGCAAGAGACGTGGGGCCCCGAGGAGATGATTACCGACATCCTCGATCAATCAGGCCCTCACAAGAAACTCGAATACTGAGAGCCGGATAGTGATTGTCCCGAGGAAGTTGGCTGAACGTTGACACAAGGGTGGGCCTTTAGCGGAACGCCCAGCGTTGCTTCGAACGGGACGGTGACACTTGTCGAAGGCCTGACGTTCTGTATCTGCGAGCCGACAGGGGACATCCGGCCGGGGGCAGAACAGGGTCTGTTCTTTCGCGACACTAGGTTTCTTAGTCGCTTTGAACTCACGGTCGAGAGTTTCTTGTTGGACCCGTTGGCTGCACTGAGTCCGGCGCCGTATGCCGGCATCTTCGTCACTCGGCGGCCCCCGAGGGCTGGTATCGGCGACAGCACGTTGCTCGTGGTTCGAAATCGATACGTGGGCAACGGAATGCGCGAAGACATCACGGTGCGCAACCTGGGCACCGAGACGGCTGGCGTCGGCCTGATTCTGGAGGTCGAAGCGGACTTCGCTGGTTTGTTCGAGGTGAAGGAGGGCAGGGTCCGAAGCCGGGAGGGATTCACGCACAGCACGGGCGGTTCAACCGTGACGATGGGCTACGACAAGGGGTCCGATGGTCGCGGTGTCAACGTGTGCGGAGATGCCGAGGCGAACGCCACCGGGAACCAGATCACATGGCAACTGGTCGTCGCACCACGGTCGGACGCAACCGTGAGCGTTCAGGTAGTTCCGGTGCTCAACGGCGTGGAGATACCACCCCGTTACCGACCGGGACAACCCATAGAAACCAGTCAACCTGCCACTCGGCACGCTGCCTGGCGCCAAACAGCACCGTCGGTGAGCACCCCAGAGGAACGCCTGAGCTCCCTGCTGGCAACGAGTGCCGAGGATCTTGGCGCACTTCGAATCTTTGATCCCGATCACCCTGAGCGGGTTGTGGTCGCCGCCGGAGTCCCATGGTTCATGACCCTGTTCGGCCGTGACTCGCTCTTGACGAGTTGGATGCTTCTCCCCGTCGACCCGAGTGTTGCCCTCGGGACTCTCCAGACTCTGGCTCAGTTGCAAGGAAGTCGAATCGATCCGCTCACAGAGGAAGAACCTGGCCGCATCCTCCACGAGGTACGGTCGGGCTTAGACGCCGAGATGACCCTCGGAGGTAGCAACGTCTACTACGGCAGTATCGACGCAACGCCCCTGTTCGTGATGTTGCTTGGCGAGTTACGGCGCTGGGGACTGGCCACTTCCGACGTGGACGCGCTGCTTCCACACGCGGACCGCGCGTTGGAGTGGATCCAGCGATACGGCGATCGCGACGAGGACGGCTTCGTTGAGTATCAGCGTGCTACCGATCGTGGTCTGATTAATCAGGGCTGGAAGGACTCCTTTGATGGCATCAGCTTCGCCACCGGGGGCCTCCCCGAACCTCCGATCGCCCTGGCCGAGGTTCAGGGCTACGTATACGCCGCATTTCTCGCCCGAGCGCACTTCGCTCGAGAATCGGGCGATCCCGACGTCTCCCGATACTGGTCGGACCGAGCGACGACGCTCAAGCGACGCTTCAACGAAGCATTCTGGCTTGCTGATCGCGGCTATTTCGCAGTGGCGCTGGATGCCCAGAAGCGACCGGTTGACTCAATGGCATCCAATATGGGCCACTGCCTCTGGACTGGCATCGTCGACGAGGACAAGGCGGCCTCCGTCGCCCATCACCTCTTAAGTCCAGCGATGTTCACTGGTTTCGGGGTGCGGACCCTCGGAACGACAATGGGTGCCTACAACCCGATGAGCTATCACAATGGCTCGGTATGGCCGCACGACAACGCCATCGTGGCGTCTGGACTGATGCGCTACGGGTTCGTCGCCGAGGCCCAGCGCATCGCGCTTGCGCTCCTCGACGTCTCCGAGCAACTGGGTAGCCGACTTCCCGAACTGTTCTGTGGGTTCGACCGAGACGAATTTCCCGCTCCCATTGGCTATCCCACCGCCTGCTCACCCCAGGCCTGGTCGGCCGCCGCACCCCTCTACCTTCTGCGAACGCTCCTGCGCTTCGACCCGTGGGTGCCCTTCGGCAGGGTCTGGTGCGACCCCGCCGTGCCCGAAAGCCTGCTCCCGCTCCGGATCGACGGACTTCACCTCGCCGGAGCCAAGGTGACGATCGACATCTCAAGCGACGGTTGGCACGTCGACGGACTGCCCGAAGGCATCGATCTCGAGCGTTCGGCCCGCCAGCCCATCACGGCCGCCATTCCGCCGTTGCGGCCAACCGGTCCGAACGTCGCTTGACCGGGCGTCGGGCATTGGGCTGAGGTGACACCCATCGTCCGAGGTGTTCCCCTCCAGGTCCCGGACCTGGCCCGGCGATCCGTGGGCCCCGGCAAGGGTCACTGACACGGCGTCGAAAGCCGACGGGTCGTCTCAGCGGTGTCGGCGCGCGCTTCGCTCTGGCCGATTGCCCACACCGGCAGCGCCCGATTCGCGGTGCTGTGACTATCGACCCTACCGGGCCCGGTTCGGCGCACTGAAGATGAAACGATGGCCAGAGCCGGCGAATCGGGTGTACTCGCAGCCCGATCGTCTGACGGATGAGCACACCGGCCAAGGCCCAAACCAGACATCGTGGGCCGATGGTCCCCGACGAGACCTTTGAGGCACTCGTCTTCGATTGGGACGGCACCGCAGTTCCTGACCGTGAATCCGACGCCAGTGGCGTCCGTGAACGCGTCGAGGCGCTCTCCCGAGCCGGAGTCCACATGTTCATCGTGACTGGTACCCACGTCGGCAACGTCGACGATCAGCTTGGCGCCCGACCAAAGGGTCGCGGACGGCTGTTCCTTTGCTGCAATCGAGGCTCGGAGGTCTTCGAGGTGACGGCCGACGGGCCGACGTTGGTGTCCCGGAGGACGGCTACAAGCGAGGAAGACGCCGCCCTCTCCAGAGCGGCGACGTCGACAGTCGACCGCCTCAAGGCGATCGGCCTCGAGGCGAACGTCGTGTCCGAACGGCTTAATCGCCGCAAGATCGACCTCATTCCCCTGCCAAAGTGGGCCAACCCCAAGAAGGCAGACATTGCCATCCTTGCCGAAGCGGTGAAATCGCGCCTGACGTCGGCCGGAGTTGCGAGCCTCGCCGAGGTGGTAAATCTGGCCAGCGATATCTCCAGAGCAGCCGGCCTCGCCGACCCGCGCATCACCAGCGATGTGAAGCACATCGAAATCGGGCTGACCGACAAGTCTGATTCGGCGCGAATGGCCGCGGGCTGGCTGGGGCAACGGGGCATCACCGGTGGGCTGGTGCTGGTCGGCGGTGACGAGTTCGGCCCCATCGGCGGCGTCGCTGGCAGCGACTCTCTCATGATGGTCGACGCCCTGAAGCGTGCGGTGGTCGTCTCGGTCGGAGTCGAACCTGAGGGTGTACCCGAGGGTGTGATGCACCAAAAGGGAGGTTCGGCTCGTTTCTTGGAGTTGCTCGACTCCCAACTCGCTCGCCGCGCCGCACACCGTGTGCCACGGATCGACCTCGATCCGGCTTGGGTCGTTCCCCTGCCCACCACATACCGACGAGATCGGGTCGCCGAGACTCTCGGCGCGCTCGGGAACGGCTTGGTCGGGACGCGAGGATCCAGAGAAGAAGACGGCCAGGGCACCTCCCCCCTCTTTCTCGTGAACGGCATTTACGACGACCACGATGACCTCCTTGCGGGGCCAATCTGGATTGGTCTGGAGCTGTCCACCGCCCACCATTGGGAATCCGACCGTCGCCTGATCGACCTACGCACCGGCACGCTGATGCGCATCGCTAAGCAAGGTGGTGGGCTGCGGTCGATGCGGTTCGTCTCTGCCGCTTCGCCTCACGCGATGGCACTTCGGGCCGAAGCACCAGGAACGCTGCTCGGGGCGGGAGAGCCATTTCAGCCCCCTCAAGACGCCCAGAACTTCGAACGAGAACATCGCGGCGAGGTCCATCTGGCCCGGGTCGGCACAAGCAACGGTGGGATCGCTCTGGCGGCCCACGATGACGCGCGAACCCACGGAGACACGCGCACGATCGAGCGGCTGACGGCTTGGGTATCCGCTTCCGCCAGCTCGGCCAGCTTCGACGAAGCGTGTGACCGGCTCGCCGAGATGAACACCCTGGGCTTCGACGGACTACTCGCCGATCATCGCGAGAGATGGGCCCAGCGCTGGGCGGATGCCGAGGTGGTAATCGAAGGTGATCCCGAGTCCGAGCTTGCGGCGCGTTTCGCCGTCTTCCACCTTCTGTGCGCCGCGACTGATGCCGACGAATCGGCGATTGGGGCTCGTGGGCTGACCGGTGACGCCTACGGAGGGCACGTCTTCTGGGACGCGGACGTGTTCATCCTGCCGGCGCTGACGGCCATCCGACCCCGGGCAGCTCGTGCAATGCTCGAGTACCGGATCCGGCGGCTCCCAGCCGCCCGGGCCGCGGCCCGGTCCCTTGGCCTTCGCGGGGCCCGCTTTCCCTGGGAGTCCGCCGCTGACGGGAGCGACGTCACGCCGCGCACCGTGCGGGGTCCGAGCGGCCAGCCCGTTGCGATTGCGACCGGCGCCCATGAACAACACATCGTGGCCGACGTGGCATGGGCCGCCGACCACTACGCGGCGTGGTCGGGGGACGTCGGGTTTCTCACGGGAGCTGGGGGCGACCTGGTCATCGACACTGCCCGCTTCTGGGCCAGCAGGATTCGGACGGACGCCAACCGCAAAGGCCACATCTACGGCGTGATGGGCCCCGATGAGTATCACGAGGTAGTGGATGACAACGCGTACACCAACGTGATGGCCCGATGGAACCTGCGCCGTGGTGCAGAGCTCCTCGCCCGGACCAAAGACAACGCCGAGGCCAGCGGCTGGAGAGCTCTGGCCGAAGGGCTGGTCGATGGGTGGAACCCCGAGCGAGGTCTCTATGAGCAGTTCGCCGGCTACTTCGACCTGGAACCCCTTCTCATGTCCGAAGTCGTTTCACCGCCGGCCGCCGTCGACGTGTTGCTCGGGCACGACCGAGTGGCGGGCTCCCAGCTCATCAAGCAAGCCGACATGATGATGCTTCATCACCTGGTTCCAGACGAAGTGCGGCCAGGGTCCCTTGCCCCGGGCCTCGCCTTCTACGAACCCAGGACTGCCCACGGCAGCTCGTTGTCTCCGGCCATCTCCGCCTCACTACTGGCTCGTGCCGGACAGGCAGAGCGGGCGCTCGAGCTCTTCCGCATGGCTGCCCGCCTCGACCTCGACGATCTCACCGGAACCACCGCTGGGGGGCTGCACCTGGCCACGATGGGCGGGGTGTGGCAGGCGCTGGCCTTCGGATTCCTCGGCTTACGCGCGAGGGGCGGCTCACTCGCAGTGCGCCCATGTTTGCCCGAGGCGTGGCGGGCACTTGGCCTGCGGTTCCGCTTCGAGGGCCATCCGGTCGCCATTCGTGCCGACCACGACCGGGTCACGATCGCCTGCGTGGCGCCGCTTCGCGTGCAGATCTCCGATCGAACGCAACTCTGCGAGCCGCCGAACACCACCTTCGCACTGGTGCCGTCGGTGAAGGAGCGCCGGGAGCGATGAGCATCGTCGTGGCCGTCCTCGACTCCTCCGCAGCCGCCCGACCGGTGCTGGAGGTTGCCCAGCGGATTGGCGAGATGACCGAATCTCCGGTGGAGGCGGTCCACGTCCGCAGCGATCCGCTCAAATCGGTCGAGACACCCGAGTCGCTGGCGGCGCGAAACGAGGTCCCGTTCCAAGTGCTCGATGGCACGGTGGAACCGGAAATCCTCCGCACGATGGACAGGGCCGACGTACTCGTGGGGGTCATCGGCGCCCGATCCACGACCGGTGGTCGACGTCCGGTCGGCCGAACCACCCTCCACGTCATCGCGCGCATGAACAAGCCGGTCGTGGTGGTGCCCCCTGACCTGATCGCACCGGGTTCATTCCGACGACTGTTGGTCCCCCTCGAAGGCACCGAAGAGTCCTCGCAGCCGGTACTCGATCGCCTCGGTCCCCTCCTCCGCAGCGATGTCGAGGTCGTTGTGCTCCACGTGTTCACCGACGTCACCCAACCGGCGATGCTCGATCGTCCACTGCGAGACCTTCAGATGATGGGGAGAGAATTCCTCACGCGCCACTATCCCCACGCGGCCGGCATCGAGTTTCGACCGGGCCCGGTGGCCATGCGGGTGGCCGAGGTGTCCCAAGAGCAATCGATCGACCTCATCGTCTTGAGCTGGTCCCAAGACATCTCCGCCGAGCGGGCACGGGTCGTCCGCGAGGTGCTCAGCGCCTCCGCGCTTCCCGTGCTTCTCCTCCCGGCGCCGCCCTCCAACGTCGACGTCACCAAGGCGGCTTCGGTTTGAGTCGGGGCCACATCTCGGTTCGTGGAGACGGCCCGGTTCGGGGTGGAGCGGCTGCCGTCGCCGGGCGAGCCGGTGGACCTACAGCGCCATGTAGTAGCGGACCACCCCCAGCGGTCCGAAGCCTGCCCTCTCGTAGGTCCGCCGGGCCGGGGCGTGGCCGGGGTCGCCGCCCGTCTCGACCATCGCGACCGCCATTCCGCGAGCCGCGATCCACTCGAGGGCGACGCCGGTCAGCCGTGATCCGATGCCCTGGCTCTGGAAGATGGGTTCGACGGCCAGCATGGAGATCTCGCCGATTCCGCGCTCGACGTGGAGCCGGGCGGCCGTGAATCCGGCCAGCTCGGTCTCGCTCTCCGCGACCCATGCCGTCATGACCGGGTCGGCAAGGGTCGCCTCGACCGCCGCCCGCTGGTCGAGGCGCCAATCCGGGTGCAGGCGCAGGAACACGGTCGGCCCGAGCTCGGCCTTGAGCGAACGGAACACCGGCTCCCAGGCCCGGACCGCGAGGTCGAGCAACGGGAGCACGTCGACCGGCTCGTAGGGACGGATCCGCACCGCCATCCCCTGAACATCGCATGGGCGAACCGTCCGGGGCCAGCGCCCGGGCACCCGAGTCGTCGCGGCCATACTGCCCGGGTGGACATCCGCATCGACCTGACGAACGACGGCATCGATTGGGAGGCGGCCAAGGCCGACCTGGTGGACGATCACTTCGACAACGGGCGTTCGGCAGACGCGCTGCGGCGGTCCTTCGAGCGGTCCCAGCACGTCGTGTTCGCCCGCGACGGGGACACGGTGGTCGGGATGGCGCGTCTGTTGTCCGACGGCGTGTGCAACGCCTACCTGCTCGACGTGTGGACCCGTTCCTCGCACCGTCGACGCGGGGTGGCCACGGTGATGGTCCGGGCGCTGATGGAGTCGGTCCCCGGACAGCACATCGGCCTCCAGACCGACGACGCCGGCGACTTCTACCGCACGCTCGGTTTCGCGCCCCAGCCGGAGTTCCTCTCGACGGTGGTGGGGCGATGGCTGGACAACCCGGCGAACCGGTGAGGGCCGTTCGGCCGACTCAGCGGTAGGCGACGAGCGAGCGGAAGACCATCGGGTCGCCGAGTCTGACCACCCCCGCCTCGGCGAGCCGGTCCACCTCCGCTTCGCTGTACCCCACCTCGGCCAGGACCTCGGCGGTGTGCTCGCCGACCCCGGGCGGCCGGAGCACCTGGTGGTGCTGGCTACGCGAGAAGTGGGCGTAGCGCCCCGGCGCGTGCACCGAGCTCATCCCCGGACGATCGAGGATGTTGAAGATCTCCCACTCCGCGTAGCGCGGGTCGTGGACGAGCTCGGACAGCCGCCGGGCCGGGGCGGCGGGCACGCCCGCCTCGGCGAGCCGCGCCACCGCGTCGTCCCGGGTCATCCCCGCGCAGGCGGCACCGATCCGTTCCGTCAGCTCCTCGTCGCTGGCCGGCGCCGGGCCGTCGAGGAGTCCGGCCACCCGCAACCCGTCGGTCGAGGGCCCGGCCTGGATGCGGACCCAGCCGTCGCTCACCGGGTAGAAGCGGTCGAGCGGGCCGGGGCCCCGGAAGTCCCGTCCTCCGACCCTCGGTGCCTCGCGGCCGGGCGACCGCACGAGCTCGTCGCACTGCGCGAAGGCCGAGGTGCCGGCGAGCGACAACCACACCTTCTGCCCGGCGCCCGAGCGGACCCGGTGGAAGTGCGCCAGCACCGAGCCGAAGGCCGCCAGGGCGGCGGTGGTCACGTCGTTGACCGCGACTGTCATGAGGACGGGCTCACTGTCGCCGCCCTGGGCGATCATCATCCCGCTGCGGGCTTGCAGCAGGGGGTCGAAGGCCGGCAAGGCGGAGAACGGCCCGCCCTCGCCGAAGCCGGTGATGGAGACCGAGACGATGTCCGGCTTGACCATCGCGAGATCCTGATAGTCGATCCGCAATCTCTGGAGCACCCCGGCGCGGTAGTTGTCGACGACGATGTCGGCCGAGCGAACGAGCGCGAGGAACGCCTCCCGGCCCTCCTCGGACTGCAGGTCGACCCCGAGGCCCCGTTGCCCGCGGATGTAGGCCATGCCCCGCTCGCGCCAGCTGTCGCCGGCCGGGATCTCGACCTTGATCACGTCGGCGCCCAGCTCGGCCAGCAGGGTCCCCGTGTAGGGGCCGGCCAGGATCGTGCCGAGGTCGAGGACGCGCACGCCGGCGAGCGGGGCGCGTCCCGAGGGTGCCTCGGTCTGCGGTTCGGGGCGCGGCGTCCACTCGGGCGGTGCCTCGCCGGCGGCCGGTGCCGGTCGGTCGGTCGTGGCGGGGGTCGCGACGAGGTTCACCGGGTTGCCCGGCACGGTCACCGTCCCGAGCACCGGGTCCGCCAGCTCCTGACGCATGCCGATCGACTCGAGGACCGGCGAGTCCATCCACTCGTCACGCCGCAGGAGCGGTCCGACCGGAACGTCCGCCTCCCGCAGGATGGTGAGCCACTCCTCGCTGTCCCGGGAGGCGAAGACCTCGACGAAGCGCTCGCGGACCCAGCGCCGGTTGGGCGGCAGGAGGAGCGCGTCGAGCCGGCCCCCGACCCGTTCGTCCTCGAGCACGTCGGAGAGCCCGAGCGCGACCACCGCCCGCTCCTGGAACTTCTGGGTCAGCGTGGCCAGGAAGACCCAGCGCCCGTCGGCGCACTGGTAGCGCGTGTACATCGGATGGGGTCCACCGGGCCCGAAGCTGGCCGGGACCTCGTTGACCTCCGGGTCGATCACGAGCGACGCGCTCGAGCCGACCATGGCGGCGTGCACCCCGCCGACCGTGACGACCTGGCCGTGGCCGGAGGCCTCCCGCTCGATCAGGGCGGCCACGGCCGCCGCCGCCGCCCAGGCCGCCTGCAGGTACAGGACGTAGGGGAAGGAGGGGTCGATCGGGCCGCCCTCGAAGGAGCTCTGCCGCAGGGCCATGCCGACCAGTGCCCACAACAGCCCGCACGACTCGTGGCCGCCCGCCCACGGCGCCGGGCCGAGGAAGGGAGTGACGGAGAGGACGACGAGCGCCGGGTGGGCCGCGGCGAGCTCGTCGGGTTCGAGCACCGCGGGCCCGCCCCCGATGACGCAGACATCGGCACCGGCGAGCAGGTCGGTGAGGACGCGCCGGCCGTCGGGAGACGCGGTGTCGATCGCCATCGAGCGCTTGTTCCGGTGCCACATGGCGGCCCCGGGGCTCGACCGCTCGGGTTCGGCACCCGGGGGTTCCGCGCGCCAGGTCTCGGCGCCGAAATCGGCGAGCAGCATGGCTGCCAGCGGCCCGGCGACGCCGGTCGACAGGTCGAGGACCCGGACCCCCTCGAGGGCGCGCGACGAGGCGGTGGTGGCCGTGTCAGCCTCCGCCGGCGGGGGAGGGGTCCGGCTCGAACCGGTAGAGGGCGTTGCCCTGGCCGGTGTCGTGGAAGACGACCCGCACCGGCATGCCGACCTCGATCTCGTCGGGTTCGCAGCCGACGATGTTGGTCATGACCCTCGGACCCTCGGTCAGCTCCACGTACGCCACGACGTACGGCCGGGCCTCCCGGTAGCCGGGGATGCCGCTCCGGTGGACGACCGTGAACGTGTACAGGGTGCCCCGGCCCGAGGCCTCGATCCAGCTGGTCTCGAGGCTGCCGCACTCGGGGCAGAACGGCCGGGGATACCAGATGACCGAACCGCACCGGTCGCACCGCCGCAAGAGGAGGGTGCCCCGGGCGGTGGCCGCCCAGAACTCCTCGGTGTCCGGCGTGACCGTCGGGGCGGGATTCGGCAGCTCGTTCATGCGTCCTCGGTTCCCATGATCACGGTCGAGCTGCCCATCCGGGCACCGATCGACCCGCCCGTCCCGTGGGCCAGCGCGATCGTGCAGTCGGGCACCTGGACCTCGGGGTTGGCCTCGCCCCGGAGCTGACGGACGGCCTCGATGACCTTGGTGATGCCGCCCCGGTTCGAGGGGTGGTTGTTGCAGAGCCCGCCGCCGTCGGTGTTGAACGGCAGCTTCCCGTGCGGGGCGACGAGCGTGCCGTCGAGGACGAACCGGCCACCCTGGCCCTTCTCGCAGAACCCGAGGTCCTCCAACGTCTCGATCACGGTGATGGTGAACGAGTCGTAGATCGAGACGTAGTCGATGTCCCCTTGCGAGACGCCCGCCTCCGCGAAGGCCCGGGGGCCCGAGACGACCGCCCCGGTGTAGGTGAGGTCCAGCTTTCCGTTCTGGGCGTGCTTCACGGTCTCGCCGTGCCCGAGGATCTTGGCCGAGGTCCGGCCGAGGTCCCGGGCCACCTCGGGGCTGACCACGATGAGCGCGCCGCCCCCGTCGGTCACCACGCAGCAGTCGTCCCGGTGCAGCGGCGAGGCGATCATCGGCGACTCGAGGACCTCCTCGACGCTGAACACGTGTCGGAGGAAGGCGTGCGGGTTGTACTGGGCGTGCAGTGACGCCGCCACCTTGACCTCGGCCAGCTGCTCGCTGGTGGTGCCGAACTCGTGCATGTGGCGCTGGGCCGCCAGCGCGTAGCCGGTGACCGCCCCGGCCATCCCCCACAGGCCCTCGAAGATCATGTCGGGGGTGGCCCCGCCCCCTCCGGGGCGGCCGCCCATGGCCCCGGTGCGGGGCTTGCCGGCCAGCGTGATCAGCGCCACCGAGCACTTGCTCGCCGCGATGGCCTCCGCCGCATGCCCGACGTGGACCACATAGGACGACCCACCGGTCTCGGTCGAGTCGATGTGGGTCAGCCGCAGCCCGAGGTAGTCGGCCATCGACATCGGCCCGAATCCGGCCGTCCCGTCGCAGAAGAAGCCGTCCACGTCGGAGAACGAGAGGCCGGCGTCGGCCAGCGCGCCGGCCGCCACCTCGGCGTGGATCTGGCTGTTCGTCAGGTCGGGGATCTCGCGCCGGGGGTGCTCGTAGATCCCCGCGACGAACGCCTTGCCTCGGATCGACACGTCCTCCCCTTCCCCGCCTCGCTCCGGCCGCCCGGTCAGCGGGCTGCGCCCGGGCGCGGACGACCACTCGAGAGGTCGTCCGGAGCCCTGGTGGCCCCGATTGTGTCCACCGCCGTCCCGACCGTCAACCGCCGCGCCGCGGGGTCGCCTCGACGGCCGGGCGGAACGACTCCTCGATCATGCGGAACGCGGTGTCGAGCTCCCACGGGCCCGGCGAGGCGATCTGACGGATCACCTGGGGGACGTTGTAGAGGCCGATCTGGTAGCCGCGCGCCGAGATGACCTGCCCGGTGCACCAGTCGGAGCGCTCGCTCGCGAGGAAGGCGACGGCCGGGGCGACGTTGTCCGGCGAGCGCTCGTCGTTGGCGTCGGCCGGCGCCGGCGCCCGCCGGCGGCCCTCGGGCACCGACTCGGTCATGCGGGTCGCGGCGCCCGGGGAGATCGCGTTCGCGGTGACGCCGTAGGGGCGCAGCGCGTTGGCGCACGAGTAGGTGAAGCCGACGATCCCCATCTTGGCCGCCGCGTAGTTCGGCTGGCCCGGCGCGCCGTGCAGTCCCGACCCCGAGGTGAAGTTGATCAGCCGGAAGTGCCCGCCGCTGTCCCGTTCCTTCCGCCAGTAGGCGGCGGCGTAGTGCGAGGTGTTGAACGTCCCCTTGAGGTGCACCGCGATGACGGCGTCCCAGTCCTCCTCGGACATGTTGAAGACCATGCGGTCGCGCAGGATCCCGGCCACGTTGACGAGGACGTCGAGCCGGCCGTAGGTGTCGATGGCCTGCGCGACGATGGACCCGGCCGCCCGGTGGTCCGACACGTCGTCGGCGTTGACCACCGCTTGGCCGCCCGCCCCCGTGATCGCATCGACCACCTGTTGGGCGGGGGAGCGGTCCGCCCCGGTCCCGTCCAGCGAGGCGCCGAGGTCGTTCACGACGACCCGGGCGCCCTCCCCGGCGAGCAGCCGGGCGATGCCGGCGCCGATCCCCCGGCCGGCCCCGGTGACGACGGCGACCCGGCCCGCCAGCAGATCCCCCATGGTGTGCCCCCTCCCGGCAGGGCGCGCCCCGGCGCGCCGATCCGACGCCCGATTCTGGGGCCGTGCGGGCGATCCTGCAAACGTTCCCGGGCAGCAGCTATCGGCGGGTGGCGACCAGCACGGGGATCTGACGCTCGGTGCGGGCCTGGTACTCGGCGTAGGGCGGATAGGCGGCGACCGCCCGCTCCCACCACTCCGCCTTCTCGTCGCCGCTGATCTCGCGCACCTCGTAGTCGTGGGGCTCGGGGCCGTCCTGGATGGTGACGGCGGTCGGGTCCGCGGTCAGGTTGTGGTACCAGACCGGGTGCTTCGGGGCGCCCCCCAACGAGGCGACCAGTGCGTACTGGCCGTCGTGCTCGACCCGCATGAGCGCGAACTTGCGGATCTTCCCGCTCTTGTTGCCCCGGGTCGTGACCACGATGATCGGCAGCCCGGTGTCCCTCAGGGTGTTCGCCCGCGTCCCCCCGGACCGCTCGTACTCCTCGACCTGCTCGCGCACCCACTTGAATGCGCTCGGCTCGTACTCACCTTCGAGTGGCATGGACGGAGCCTACGGCGCGACCCGTGCGGTCCGGGCACGCCGGATCGGTCCCGTTGCCGTCGAGGAGGGCGTCGGCCCCTGGCTCGGGTCCGGTTCCCCTCGCTATCCGAGCTGGATCGCGAGCCACTCCTCCTGGTCCCGCACGCACCGCCGGGAGGGGTCGGAGAGCTCCATGAGCATGTCGAAGCCGTGCGGGGAGCCGGGATACACGTGCAGCTCGACCGGCACCCCGGCGTGGTTGAGGCGCTTCGCGTACTCGAGGTCCTCGTCGCAGAAGATGTCGAGCGTGCCCACGCACAGGAACGTCGGGGGGAGCCCCGAGAGGTCGGTGGCCCGGGACGCGGCCGCGTAGGCGGGGACGTCGTCGGTGCCGAAGAGGTCGCCCAGGTAGCAGGACCAGCCGAGCTCGTTGTTGGCCGGCGTCCAGACGAGCGCGTCCCACCCGCTCGTGGTGGTGGTCCGGCGGTCGTCGAGCATGGGGTAGATGAGCTGCTGGAAGGCGACGGGGACCTCGCCGCGGTCCCGGGCCAGCAGCGCCAGCGCGGCGGCCAGGCCCCCGCCCGCGCTCGAGCCGACGATCCCGATCCGCTCACGGTCCACGCCGAGCTCGTCGGCGTGGTCGTGGGCCCACTTGAGCGCGCGGTAGCAGTCCTCGAGCGGCCCGGGGTACGGGGTCTCGGGGGCGAGGCGGTAGTCGACTGCCACACCCACGTAGCCGAGCTTCGGGCACAGCCGGTCGTGGCGGAAGTCGTCGTCCTCGTAGCTTCCGAGGATGTAACCGCCCGGGTGGACCGACACGACGCAGGGGAGGGGGCCGTCGACGCCGACCGGCCGGTGGACCCGGACCCGGACCGGGGGGTCGCCCTCGATGTCCCGGTCCTCCCGGGTCACCTGGTCCGAAAGGGGGATGTCGAAGAGCCGCGGCTCGGCCCGCCGCGCCGCGATCCCCTCACGGTCGATGGGGGCCTCGAAGACCGGGTCGGGCCCGCCGAACAAGAGGGCGATCGCCCGGTCGAGCCGCTCGGCGGGCGTGCCGGGACCCCCGGCCCTCGTCTCGGTCATGGCGCAGAGTATCCGGAGTGGATCGGTTCCAGCCCCGGTGAGCGCGGATGACACGGCGTGAGCCGCCGGTTCCCCGGTGGGGGCCGGGAGACCCTGGTCTCCGGACCCGCCCTGACGTTCGCCGAGGGTCGAGTTGACCCACTCCCCGCGCGCGCTCTGCGGCGACCCCGACCCCTACCAGGCGTAGGCCTCGGGGGCGGCGCCGCCGGGGCCGGGGAAGATGCGGTCGAGCTCGCCGAGCACCTCGGTATCCAGCTCGACGGCGAGCGCACCGAGGGCGCCGTCGAGCTGCTCGACGGTCCGCGGGCCGATGATCGGGGCCGTCACCGCCGGGTTGTGCAACAGCCACGCGAGGGCGACGTCGGCCGGCGGGTTGCCCATCGCGGCGCACAGCTTCTCCCAGGCCTCGAGCTTCGGGCGGTTGTTCTCGATCGTCTCCTGCATCCGCTGGTTGGACCGCCGGCCCACCTCGGCCTTCTGGAGCGCCCCGCCGAGCAACCCGCCGGCGAGCGGGCTCCAGGGGATCACCCCCAGCCCGTAGTCGAGGCAGGCCGGCAGGACCTCAAGCTCGACCGTCCGGGCGTTCAGGTTGTAGAGGCTCTGCTCGGAGACGAGGCCGAGCGAGCCACGGGCGCGGGCGTGCTCGTTCGCCTTGGCGATGTGCCAGCCGGCGAAGTTGGAACTCCCGACGTAGAGGACCTTGCCCTGGGCGACCAGCAGGTCCATCGCCTGCCAGATCTCCTCCCACGGGGTGTCCCGGTCGACGTGGTGCATCTGGTACAGGTCGATCCGGTCGGTCCGGAGCCGGCGCAGGCTGGCCTCGCAGGCCTCCCGGATGTGGCGGGCCGACAGCCGGCTGGTGTTGGGCCACGAGTCCCGCCCGCCGAAGACCTTGGTGGCGAGGACCACCTTGTCCCGGCGGCCCTCCTCGCCCTCGAACCACCGCCCGACGATCTCCTCGGTCTTGCCCCTGCCCCCGTAGACGTTGGCGGTGTCGAAGAAGTTGATGCCGTGCTCGAGCGCCCGGTCCATCACCGCGTGCGCGTCGGCCTCCTCGGTCGTCATCCCGAAGTTCATCGTGCCGAGGCACAGCGGGCTCACCCGCAGTCCCGTCCGGCCGAGACGGCGGTAGGTCATCGTGGGGTCGCTCATCGGTCCCTCCTCGGTGCTCGTGGGCGGCGGAGGTGCCCGAAGCCGACACGCCGTCCGCGTGGGCACGGTACCGCCGATCGCGAGGTCGGTTCACCGGTTGTCGGCCACCACCTCCCCCCCGACCACGGTGACGGCCACGTTGGCAGCGTCGAGGGTCCGCAGCGTCTCCTCCATGGGGGTGAACAGGACGCAGAGGTCGCCGGCGGTGCCCGTCCGCAGGCGGCGCGGCCGGCCCGGGGACTCGGGCGGACCGAGGAACAGGGAGAGGGCGGTCCGAGGGTCGACCCCCTCGCCGGGGCCGACCACCTGGCCGCCGCGGCTCGTGCGAGTGACGCACGCCCGCATCGCCGCCCACGGGTCGGACGGGCCGAAGGGCGCGTCGGTGCCGGCGGCCATGGACACCCCGGCGGCGAGGAGGGAGCCGCAGCGGTAGAGGTCGCCGCGGTCGCACGCCTCGACGCGCTCGAGGTAGTCGTCGCCCCGGTCGAACAGGAACCCCGGGTTCGTCACCACGGTGACGCCGAGCCGGCGGAGGCTCGGGACGGCCTCGGGCGGGATCACCGATCCGTGCTCGACCCGGTCGCCCGGTGCCGCCCCCGCCGTGTCGAGCGCCGCGATGGAGAAGGCGAGCTGCACCCGGGTGACGCAGTGGAACGCCACCCCCCGCCCCGCCCGGTGCGCCTCTTGCACCCAGGAGACGAGCTCGTCGAGGCGGGGCAGCGTGTCGTCGTCGAGCAGGACCTTGACCGGTCCGGCGGTGAGGACGGCGGGGACGGCACCGTCGAAGCCCGGCGCGGTCATCGCGGTGACCCGCTGGGGGATCTCGCTCTCGGCCGCGGTCGCGAGCCGGGCGAGTTGGTCCGCCCGCGCCGCGGGGGTCGCGTCGGTGAACCCTGTCACTCCGTGGCGGGCCGCCGCCGCCCCGAGACCGGCGAGGCAGAGGGGCAACGGATCGAGCGAGTCGCCGAGCCGCTCGTCCATGCGGGTCAGCCGGCCGGTCGGAGCGCCGGAGCCATCTCGCTCCACCCCCGGATGTCCGGTGAGGGACGGCTGCAGGCAGTCCAGCGCGGCGCTGTTGAGCACCCACCGGGCCCCGGTGCGGTGCTGGATGCGGACGGGCCGGTCGGGGACGACCGCGTCGACCCGGTGGCGGTCGAGGTCCCCGGCCACCCGCTCGTCGTAGGCGACGGCTCGGATCCACGCCCCTTCGGGGAGCGACCGGTCCGCCGAGCGCAAGGCGGTGGCGAACTCGTCGGGTCGCTTCACCTCGGGCGGACCAAGCCGAATCGACCGGGAGACCGCGGCCAGCGAACAGAGGTGCAGGTGGTGGTCGTGGAGCCCGGGGAGCACCGCGCCGCCGGCCGCATCCAGGCGCCGGTCGCCGGCCCGGACCTCGAGGTCGGGACCCACCCCGGCGACGCGGCCGTCCGTGACCCGGATGTCGACCAGGGCGTCGCCACCGACATCGGCTCGGGTGACGAGGAGGTCAGGCATCGGTCTCGGCGATGACCTCGGCCGGCGTCCGGAGCCGCTCGGTCCGCCCCTCGTAGCGCACCACCCAGCCGCCTCGGCCGTCCGCCTCGACCACGTGGGGACCCTGGCACCTCCTCCCCACGGTGGCTGCCGCGCTGGCCGCGCTCATGGACACCTCGACCAGGTGTCCGCCGCCGACGGCCTGGCTGGCCAGGCCGCCCAATGCGGCGACCAGCCCGCTGATCGGGTCGGCGATCGCGTCCCCGACGAACACCGGCGACTGCTCGTCGGACCAGGCGACCAGACCCCCGGCGGCCGCGGCGTCGTCACCGAACGCCACGCGGTCGCCATAGGCGCGGCGCCCGTAGCCGGTGATGCTGATCCAGGACCGGCCGGGCCGCGCGGACAGAAAGGCGTCGGGGTCGAGCCCCAGGTGGTGCAGGGCGCGCGGCCGTGAGGACTCGATCACGATGTCGGCGCGCTTCACCAACCGGTGGAGGCGGGCCCGCCCCTCTGCGCTGCCGAACGAGATCTTCGCGAGGGCGTGGCCCTCGTGCAGCCGCGTGTACAGCGCGGGGTCGCCGAACCGCGCCCCGTCGGGTCGGTCGGGGTCCTCGACGGTGCACACCGATGCGCCGGCGCGACCGAGGATGTGGGCGCACAACGGGCCCGCCCACATCGCCGAGAAGTCGACGACCCGGGGGCGGTGGTCACGGCCGGACGTCGGGTCGCCGAGCGGCACGAGCGTGACGGGTGGCCCGCATCCTGCCGAGCCGCCGACGACCGCCGCGGCGATTCCGACCTGCTGCGCCCGCCCCACCAGCTCCTCGGCCGGGTGACCGGCGCAGACCGCTTCCACCGCGTCCCACGGCTCACCGGAGACCGGTGTCCCGAGCACCGCCGGCAAGAGGTCGAGGTCGCTGTGTCGCGGGAGGTTCCAGGCGGCCCAGTCGTCTGCGCACCGCACCAGCCGGCACGACCCGTTCGCCGACACCGAGCCCCGCCGGTGGAAGGCGCGAGCGGCGGCCCGTTCGGCGACGAGCTGGGCCGGCTCCAGCTCGACTTCGTGCCCGAAGCCGGCCGACAGCGTCGCGATGCCCGCGGCCAGTACCCGCAGGTGGTCACCCAGTGGTAGGTCCACCGGGACCGGAGGGCCGTCCGACGGACCCGTCAACCAGAGGACGCCGGTGCGGGCGAGCTCGAGCGCGGGACACCCCGGGGCCCGGTCGCCGATCGTTTCCGGGTCGACCTGGAGACCGGCCGTCGCCACGAGGTGCTCGATCGTGGCGGCCAAGCCCGCCTCCGGAGGCAGGGGCCGGTCGAGTCGGCCCAGCATGTGGCGACATTACTGTGGGGGCGTGAAGGGTCGTCCCGGCCCGTCGGCGGTGCTCACGCCGGCCGAGGCGCTCGACGTCGTCCAGGGAGAGTTCCGTTTGGGGCTGCCGAGCCGCCCCACCGAGCTCCCGTTCCTCGCCATCGACGCGTCGCGGGCGTCCCGCGAGCTCTCGATCCTCGACGAGCTCGCCCCGTCGGTGCCCTGTGTCCTGGTGGCGGTCGCGTCCGGGTGGTGTCCGGAGCCGCCGACCCGCTTCGACGTCCTCGTCTCCGACGCGGCCCAACCGGGTCCCGGATGGGTCGTCTCCCAAGATCTCGGTTCGCTCGTCGTCGGCCTGAGCGAGCGCGTCGTCGCGTCACCGCTCGCCGCGCTCGCACTTGTCCAGCTCCTCCGCATGGGACCGGGTCTTTCGTTGCACGACGCGGTCGTCGCCGAGTCCTTCGTGTACTCGATGCTCCAGGCCGGTCCCGAGTTCGGACGGTGGCTTTCGGTGCGGTCCCCCGCCGAGCCTCCGCCAACCGATGCGGGGGCCGATCCGGTCGCCGTGTCCAGGACCGGATCGGCGCTGCAGATCGAGTTGAACCGACCGCAGGTCCACAACGCGCTCAACGCCGCGATGCGCGACGGGCTGCTGTCGGCCCTGCACGTCGCGATGGCCGATGAGTCGATCGAGACCGTGACGATCCGCGGGCGCGGCGCGTCGTTCTGCAGCGGCGGGGACCTCGCCGAGTTCGGACTGGCCGACGACCCTGCGAGCGCCCACGCCGTCCGGGTCGGTCGCTCCATCGGGCTCACGCTCGCCGGGTTGGGCGAGCGGGTGTCGGTCGAGGTCCACGGCGCGTGCGTCGGGGCCGGGATCGAGTTCCCGGCTTTCAGCCCCCGGATCGCCACCGCCCCCGACGCGGTCTTCATGCTGCCCGAGCTCGGTTTCGGCCTCGTCCCCGGCGCCGGCGGCACGGCCAGCATCGCCAGGCGGATCGGACGCCATCGCGCCGCCTACATGGCCCTCTCGGGCTGCGGTGTCCCGGCCGACCGCGCCCTCGAGTGGGGGCTGGTCGACGCGATCGGGACGGCGGAGGGGGACCGGTAGGAGGCTTCTGCGAAAACTTTGGACCCCCAGGTCAGGGGTCGGTTCTTGATCGGGTCATACGGTCGTACCCCGCGATTTGGCCATCGTTACCCCATCAACGATCTGTGGTGGCACCTTCCACAACAGACGGAGCGAAAGTCCGTGTCATGATCCGAGTACGAGTGATCATCGGAGTCGTGATGATCGCAGGCGTTCTCGTCGGGGGAACCACGACGAGTTCGGCGGCGGTTCGACGGTCCGGGACGACCTGTTCGTCGCGTCAGCTCACGGTAAGCGTCACTGACGGATTAGGTGGAGCCGGGCACTTCAGTTCGGTGATCTTGGTGCGTAACAACGGTCCGAGTGCCTGCCACTTGAAGGGCTATCCCGAGGTCCGTCTCTTCAATGCCCGGGGGACCGAGGCAGCGGAGGCTATCGAAACACCCACCGGGTTCGCGGGAGGGCTTCCGACAGGCGCACCCATACCAAGCGTCGAGCTTCGCAAGGGAGAGGTTGCATCAGCCATCATGGAAGGAACCGATGCCCCGACCGGTGAGGCCACCACCTGCGCTTCTTTTCACGACTATACGATCACACTTCCGGGGATAGCCGATGTCGTCCACATCAATCGTGAGACTGGAAGCTGTTCGGGCCTTTATGTGCATCCCTTGGTAATCGGATTCAACGGCACGTTTCCGAGCGGTGAGGTGGTCGGACGGGTTCCGGCCTGCAAGCGGTCAGCCAAAGTTCACCCCGCCATCGGTCCGTTCGTCCAGGTACAGGCATTGTCAGGCTCATCTGTCGCTGGCGGGGTGATCATCGCTGCCAGCTCCAAAGCTCCGCAACGATTCCAGATCATCCTCAAGCCGGGCAGGTACACGATCCGATCGGCGCATGACGGATCGATATTGCACGTGGCTGTGCGAGCTGGACAGTTCACTCTCCTCGGCACTTATGGCAACTGTTACGAGGTGACGGGCGTCCCCACCACGACTCCCGGTCTCGGAACTCCAATGCGCACCACCAGCACCACGACTACGTCGTAGACGTTCAGGTTGTTCCTGCTAGGAGGCGGAGGGGCGGGTCCCGAGGTGTGCGGCCAACACCGGGACCTCGGCGAGCGCGCGCAGCGCGTCGTTCAGGTGTGTGCAGCAGTCGATCCCGCGCAACCGCTGCAGCACCTCGCGCCGGAGCGAGCGGAGCGGGCTCCCGACTAGCCACCGCGCGTTGTCGGCCGCCGTCGGGCACTCGGCCCACGGGAGGACCCGCGGCCGGGCGGTCACCGACGTCAGGACGCCGTCACGATCGGCCGTCGCCGACAGCTCGTACTCGTGCACGGCCACTTCGGAGCCGTCGGGATCCCAGCAGCTGTCGCGGAACATCGAGTCGATGCCGAGGGCGCCGTCGGGTTCCTCCCAGAGGTCGATGCGCCGGGCCCGCCGCATCGCCATGGCCGGGTGGTCGGCGATGTCGTGCCATCCGGACGGGTCGGCCGGGTCGTCGAGCGGCGGCACCGGGGTGACGTTGCCGGCGATCACCGACGGCGTGGCTTCGGGGAGCAGCGAGCTCGCGCCGGGCCGGTAGCCCGCGCACACGCCCTCCATCGGATGGCGCCGGGCGTCGGATGGTTGGTCGGTCCGGGGCACGTCGCCCGCCCACCGGAGGTAGGCGAAGCCGGCGATCAGGGTCGAACCGGCCAGATCGTCGAGAAGGAGGTGAAGCGGGGTTCCCCGTTCGACCTCCTCGGGCAGGACGTCGGCGATCGCGGCCCGCAGCCTGCCGCCGCCCTGCTGGCCGACGAGGCGCTCGAGCCCCGGCGACGGCGGGTCACTCTCGATGGCCTCGATCGTGCGGTCTCGGGCCGCCAGGGTCCGCAGCGTGCTCTGCGCGAGGACCCGGGCCTCTCCGTCGGCCGCCGTCAGCAGGTCACGGGCACGCCCCTCGAGCAGAAGCGCCCGGCCGAAACCCTCCGGCCACGACATCACCACGGTCGAGGTGCGCCGGACCGATCCGGGCCGACGGGGCGGGGGAACGGGGATGGGGTCGCGGGGCGGCGCGCCCGTCGACGTCACCTCGGGACCCCGACACGCGCCATGGCCTCACGATATGGGATCGTCGCCCGACCGTCGGTGCGTGTTCGCCGGCTCCGTTGGGCGAGCGGGAACCTCCCTTGCCAGAATCGGGCGATGTCGACGGTGCGCTTCGGGGGACTGGTGGTCACCGAGCACGAGTTCGACCTGCCGCTCCGCCATTCGGACCCCGACGGCGCCCGGATCTGCGTCTTCGCCCGGGAGGTCGCCACCACGGACGGAACGGACCGGCCCTTCCTCGTGTTCCTGCAGGGTGGGCCGGGAATGGAGGCGCCGCGTCCGACGGTCCAGCCGTGGGCGCCCGGCTGGCTCGAACGGGCGCTCCGGGACTACCGGGTCCTCCTCCTCGACCAGCGCGGGACCGGCCGTTCCACCCCGGTCGGCACCCTCCCCGGCCTGGACGCGGCGGCGCAGGCCGAGTACCTGGCCTGCCTTCGGGCGGACTCGATCGTGCTCGACGCCGAGGCCATCCGGGCCCAGCTCGGGGTCGAGCGGTGGAGCGTGCTCGGACAGTCCTTCGGCGGCTTCTGCGTCCTGCACTACCTGTCCTCGGCCCCCGGATCGCTGGCCGAGGCCTACCTCACCGGTGGGCTCGCGCCGGTCGACCGGCATCCCGACGATGTGTATCGGGCGACCTATAAGAGGACGCTCGAGCGGTGCCGCCGCTACTACGTGCGCTATCCCGAGGACCGGGAGCGGGTGCGGAGGATCCACGCCTGGATCGAGGACGAGGAGGTGCTGCTCCCGGGCGGCGACCGGCTCACCGGGCGGATGTTCCGACAGCTCGGCTGGGGATTCGGCATGAGCGACGGGGCCGAGCACGTGCACGGCGTCCTCGAGCTTCCACCGGGCTCGCCCGCGTTCTTGCACGATCTCGAAGCTGCGCTCCCGCCGTTCTCCCGCAACCCGCTCTATGCGGCCGTTCACGAGTCCTCGTACTCGAACGGCGCGATCACCGGCTGGTCGGCCGCCCGGGTCCAACCCGACGCCTACGGGGACGACCCCGAGCTCTTCACCGGCGAGCACGTGTTCCCCTGGATGTTCGAGGACTACCGGGCGCTGCGCCCGCTCCGGGGGGCCGCCGAGACGCTGGCCCACCACGAGTGGCCGCGCCTCTACGACGCCGACCACCTGCGCGACTGCACGGTCCCCTCGGCCGCGGTGGTCTACGCGGAGGACATGTACGTCGAGCGGGCCTTCTCCGAGGAGACGGCGTCGCTGATCCCGAGCATGCGGGTCTGGCTGACCAACGAGTACGAGCACAACGGGCTCCGTGCCGACGGCGGCCGGGTCCTCGACCGGCTGATCTCGCTGGCCCGCTCCTGACCGGGCTTCACCGAACCCACAAACGCGCGGCGAGGTCCTGGCGCAGCGACCGAGCGCTCAGGGGCGGCTTCCGGTCGCCGTGGTGATGGCCCGCCACACCTTCTCCGGCGTGAACGGGGGATCGAGGTGCAGCACCCCGAGTGGGCGCAGCGCGTCGACCACCGCGTTCCACACGGCCGAGACCGACCCGGTGGTCCCGGACTCGCCGATGCCCTTCGCGCCGAGGGGGTTGTTGGGCGACGGGGTCACCGTGTGGGCCGTCCGGAACCCCGGGAGGTCGGCCGCCGAGGGCACGGCGTAGTCCGCCAGGTTGGTCGTGCGCGGGGTGCCGTCCTCGGCGTAGAGCACCTCTTCGAACAGGGCCTGGGCGATGCCCTGGGCGAGGCCACCGTGGACCTGACCCTCGGCCAGGAGCGGGTTCACCACCACGCCGCAGTCGTCGACGGCCACCATGTCCCGCAGGGTCACCATCCCGGTCTCCCGGTCGATCTCGACGACGGCGATGTGGCAGCCGAACGGGAAGGAGCCGGCCGACTCGAAGTCGAGCCGTCGGGCCAGCTCCTCGCCCCGCGAGCGGGCCTCGACGGCCAACCGGCTCCAGGACAGCGCCGAGGACGGGACCCCGGCCACGCCCAGGCTGCCGTCGGGCTGCGCGACCACGTCGTCGGGGTTGGCCTCGAGCAGGTCGGCGGCGACCCGCCGGGCCCGATCGAGGACGTCGACCGCCGCGTCGTGGACCGCCGATCCGGCCAGCTGGAGGCTCCGTGACCCGAACGTGCCGACGCCGTGGTCGACGAGGGCGGTGTCCGAGTGCACGACCCGGATCACCTCGAGCGGCACGCCGAGGACGGATGCCGCGATCTGCGCCCACGTCGTCTCGTGGCCCTGGCCGTGGGGGACGCTGCCGGTGACGACGGTCACGCTGCCGTCGTCCTCGACGGTGACCGATCCGAACTCCGAGCCGCGGCCGGACGTCTCGACGTAGCAGGCCACCCCGATTCCGAGGAGCGGGCCGCCGGCCTCGAGCCGCTCGCGCTGCTCCACGCGAAGGGCGTCGTAGCCGGCCATCTCGAGCGCCGCGTCCAGGGCTCCCTCGTAGTTGCCGCTGTCGTAGACGACACCGGTGGCCGACGTGAAGGGGAACTCGGTCGGACCGGGCAGGTTCTTCCGGCGTAGCTCGACCGGATCCATCCCGATCGATGCCGCCGCCATGTCGACGGCCCGCTCGACCAGCGCGGCGGCCTCCGGACGCCCGGCGCCGCGGTAGGGACCGGTGGGCGTGGTGTTGGTCACCACCGTGACCGCCGAGAAGTCGTGTCTCGGCCACCGGTACACGCCACCGGACATCATCCGCGTCACCATCGGGATGAACGTGCCCCGCGACGCGTACGCCCCGACGTCGGCGAACGCCCGGACCCGCAGCCCGGCGAGCAGCCCCTCGGTGGTGACGCCGACCTCGACGTCCTGGACCATGCCGCGCCCGTGGGTCATGTTGACCATGTTCTCGGACCGGGTCTCGATCCAGCGCACCGGCCGTCGCAGGCGATGGGCGAGGACCGCCGCCACCAGCGCGTCGGAGTACACGCCCCCCTTCGCGCCGAAGCCGCCGCCCACCCACGGGGCGCGGACCCGGACCGAGGACCGGTCGACGCCGAGCGTGCGGGCCATCTCGCCCTGGACGCCGAAGACGCTCTGCGTGGAGATCCACACCGTGAGCGAACCGTCCTCCTCCGGGAGCACGAGCACGCCGTTCGGCTCCATGGTCACCGGCGCGACGCGGTTGTGCCGGAACCGCGCCGTCGCCACGGCGTCGGCCGCGCCGAAGAAGTCGGCCTCGGCGTCGTGGTGACGCCCTCCGACCACGTTGGTGCCGTGGTTGGGGAACAGGATCGGAGCGTCGGCACCCGCGGCCGCCACGGGGTCGACGACCGCGGGGAGGGGGTCGATGTCGACCGCGACGAGCTCGGCGGCATCCATGCCGACCGCCTGGCCCTCGGCGAGGACCACCGCCACCGGCTCGCCGACGAACCGCACCCGGCCCACCGCCAGGAGCGGTCGGACCAGCGCGGGATCTCCGCCCATGGGCGGGGCGGCCAGGTCGGTGGCGGTCCAGACCGAGTGCACCCCGGGGAAGCTGGACGCGTCGGTCACGTCGACCGAGCGGAGCACCCCGTGGGCGATCGACGAGCGGACGAACACCGCGTCGAGCACCCCCGGCGCCGGGAGGTCGGCGACGAACCGGGCCGCGCCGGTGAGCAGCTCGGGGTCCTCCGAGCGGCGGATCTCGTGGCCGAGCAGGGTGCGAGTGGTGGACGGGACGGTCATCTCACGCTCCGTCGGACGCCGCGATCCGTGGTCCTGCCCCGCTCACTGTTGGCGCCACCCCACCCTCGCACTCGCCGGCGCGTTCACTCTGCCACGGAGGAGCGGTTCGGACCGGGGCGCGGGCGGCCCGATCCGAAAGGCGCGCCGGGGCCGGCTCGGCTATGACGAGGCAAGAACGGACCCGAGACCCGATGGCGGAGGGAGCGACTCGATGAGCGAACCGGTGCTGGTGAGGGAACGGCGTGGGGCGGTGCAGCTGCTCAGGCTCAATCGGCCCGAGGCCCGGAACTCGCTCAATGCGGAGCTGATCAACGAGATCGGCCTCGGCCTGAAGGAGGCCGAGGAGGACCCCGAGGTGCGCTGCGTCGTGCTCACCGGCACCGGTGACCGCGCCTTCTGCGCCGGGATGGACCTGCGGGGGTTCTCCGAAGGCACCACCGGGTCCAACCCGAGCGGCGAGGGCGCGCCGGTGTTCGGCCGGTTCGTGCGCAACGGGGTGTCGGTCCCCGTGGTCGGGGCCGCCAACGCCACCGCGGTCGCCGGCGGTTTCGAGCTGCTGCTCGGCTGCGACGTGGTGGTGGCCGCGGAGACGGCGACCTTCGGGCTCCCCGAGGTGAAGCGCGGCCTCTTCGCGGCGGGCGGCGGGGTCTTCATCGGGACCCGGATCCCGCTCGCCGTCGCCCTCGAGCTGACGCTCACCGGGGATCTCGTCGACGCATCGAGGGCGCTCTCGCTCGGCCTGGTGAACCAGGTGGTCCCGGCCGACCAGGTCCTCGACGCCGCGTTCGCGATGGCCGAGCGGATCGCGCGGAACGGGCCGCTCGGGCTCCAGGCGACCAAGGAGCTGGTGCGGATGGCCGCAGTCGACGTGGAGAAGGCCTACGAACTCCAGGCCGAGTGGATGCCGAAGGTCTTCGGCAGCGAGGACGCCAAGGAGGGGGCGCGGGCGTTCATCGAGAAGCGCGATCCGGTGTGGACGGGACGCTGAGGAGCACGGTGGGTCCGGCCGGGAGCTGATCGGCCGTGACCGAGATCAGGACGGTGCGTGCCTGCACGGCCTGTCAGGTCAGCTGGTCGCCGGATCGGGAGCGGGCGAAGTGCACCGATCCAGCGCACGAGCTGCAGGACTTCGAAGTGCACCTCCACCGCACCCCGGTGGTGCTCCCCGACGGCACCAGGGTGACCGCGGTGTCCTTCGATCCCCTCGCCCCCTACGCCCGCGAGCATCCGCCCCACTTCGGCCTCTACCTCGACGCCGCGTGGGCGCCCCCGTGGCCCCACGAGCACGTCGCATGGCCCGACTTCGGCGTGCCCGAGGACCCCACCGAGCTGCAGCACGGGCTCGGCACCCTGTGGGACCGGGCGCACCGGGGCGAGTCGGTCGAGCTCGGCTGCCTCGGCGGACACGGCCGGACCGGCACGGCGCTCGCGTGTCTCGCGGTGCTCGCCGGCCACCCGGCCGACGACGCGGTCCGGTGGGTCCGGCAGGCCTACTGTCCCGGCGCCGTGGAGACGGCGGCGCAGGAGTCCTTCGTGCGCCGGTGGGGGGAGGCCGTCGGCCGGCCCGACCTCAGTTGATCAAGGGGTCGCGGGGGAGCCCCAGGATCCGCTCGCCGATCTGGTTGCGCTTGATCTCCGAGGTCCCCCCGGCGATCGACATCGCCCGGTGCGAGAGGACCAGGGAGCCGGCGAGGGCGGACGGGCCGTCCAAGAACGCGGTGTCCGGGCCGGTGAGCGCGGACAGCATCGCCGCCATCTCGTGGCCGTTCTCGGAGAGCACGAGCTTGGTGATGTTGCCCTCGGGCCCCGGTCCGGCCCCGGCCACCGCCCGGTGGGCGCTGCGCAGGTTGAGCGCGTCCATCGCCTGCCCGGTGGCCACGTAGCGGCCGATCCGGCCGGCCCCGCCCGACAGCCGGTCGGGATGGGCGTCGTGCATGGTGATGACCGCGCCCGCGGGCATCCCGCCCGCGTACCCGCCGCCCCCGATGCTGACGCTCTCGTTGCCGAGGGTGGCCCGGGCCACGGCCCACCCGTGGTCGATCGGCCCGACCACGTCGTCGTCGGGCACGTGCACGTCGGTGAAGAACACCTCGTTGAAGTTGGCGCCGCCGGTGGCCTGCTTGAGCGGCCGGACCTCGACCCCCTCGCCCTTCATGTCGATGACCATCATCGTGATGCCGTCGTGCTTGGGGGCATCCGGGTTGGTCCGGACGGTGGCCAGGCCGTACTTGGCCTCCTTCGCGCCGCTCGTCCAGACCTTCTGGCCGTTGACCAGCCAGCCGCCGTGCACGCGGGTCCCCTTGGTCTGGATCCCCGCCGCGTCGGAGCCGGCGTTGGGCTCGCTGAACAGCTGGCACCAGATCAGCTCCTGGTTGAGCGCGGGGCGGACCCACCGGGCGACCTGGTCCTCGGTCGCGTACTGGATCAGGGTGAGGATGACCCAGCCGGTGATGCCGTAGCCGGGGCGCGACACGCCGGCGGCCGCGAACTCCTGCTCGATGACCAGCTGCTCGATCGCGCCGGCGTCGCGGCCCCAGGGCCGCGGCCAGTGGGGCATCGCGTAGCCCTCCTCGATCATGGCCGCCCGCTGGGCCGCCTCGTCGAGGCCCTTCACCTTCAGGGCGAACTCGCGCACGGCCGGACGGAGCTCCTCGGCCTCGGGCGGCAGGTCGATCGTGCGACCTCGGGTCACGCCGCGTCGGGCGAAGTCGGTCACCGCCACCGCCGCGTCCTCGGCCCCCACCACCGCCTCGATGGCGGTGGCCCGGCGCAGGTAGAGGTGGGCGTCGTGCTCCCAGGTGAACCCGATCCCGCCGTGCACCTGGGTGTTGAGGTTGGCGTCGAGGTCGGCGGCGGGGAGGGCCAACGCGGCGGCCATGGCCGCGGTGAACGAGAACTGGTCGCCGCCGTGCTCGGCGGCCCGGGCGGCGTCCCACACGAGCGAGGTCGCGAGCTCGACCGCGACCGCCATGTTGGCGCAGTGGTGCTTGACCGCCTGGAAGGTGGCGATCGGCCGGCCGAACTGCATCCGGACCTTGGCGTAGGCGGCGGCGAGCTCGGTGCACTCCCGGGCCACCCCGACCGCCTCGGCCGCGTAGAGCAGCCGGGCGTAGTCGACGAGGACCTGCCGGGCCCCCGGCAGCACCCGGGCCGGCGCCTTCTTGAGCGTCACCCGGGCGGCGCGCCGCGTCGGGTCGAGGTTCTTCGGCACCTCCACCTGGACCCCGCCGCCCGAGCGGGTGACCACGGCCACGTCGTCGCCGGCCGGGACGAGGAAGACCTCCGCCAGTCCGCCGCCGAGGACGACCCCGGCCGAGCCGTTCGCCACGCCGTCGTGCACCTCGACGTCGCCGCCGAGGGCGGCTGCGCCGATGACCGAGCCGTCGGCCAGCCCGGGGAGAAGGGCCGCTTGGACCTCCGCATCGCCGGCCGCGGCCAGCACCGCGCTCGCGACCACCGTCGGCACGAAGGGCCCGGGGGCCACCGCCCGGCCGAGCTCCTCCACCACGACCACGAGCTCGGGCAATCCGTAGCCGGAGCCTCCGTGCTCCTCAGGGAGATGCAGTCCGAGCCACCCGAGCTTGCACAGCTCGCCCCAGAACGGCGGCAGCCCTTCGCTGTCGGCTTCGAGGAGCTCGCGGGCCGCTTTGCGCGACTCGCGCCGGCTCAGGAACTCCGAGGCCGTCTTGGCCAGAGCGGCGTGGTCGTCGGAGATGGCGATCGACATGGCAACTGTCCCCTTTATTCGCGGCGAGAGGATCCGGCGGTGGCGCCCGGTGCGACGCAGGGCGTCGGGAGGCTCCTGGATCCGTTCCCCGGATTGGAGAGCGTAGAGGACCCGGGTCCCGCCCACCTCGGGGCCACCGCCCGGAGGCCGATCGATCCGGACGGTCAGCCCTCGGCGAGCGCGATCCCGAGGCCGTCGAGCACGAGCGCCGTCGGCAGGTCCGCCAGAACCGCTCCCGGGAGCAGGATCTTCGACCGGCGGACCCCCGACCCGATGACGACCACCTCCCGGTGGGCGACGCGCCGGTCGACCAGCACCGGCCAGCTGGGCGGCAGCCCGATCGGGGTGATCCCGCCGTACTCCATCGCCGTCATCTCGACGGCCCGCTCCATCGGCAGGAAGGAGGCCTTGCGCACGTCCAGGTGCCGACGGACGGTGCCGTTCACGTCGGCCCGGGTGTCGGCGAGCACCATGCAGGCCGCGAAGCGCTCCTCGCCCTCGCGGCGGCCCGCCACCACCACGCAGTTGGCGAGGGAGTCCGAAGGCAGCCCGAACTCGCGTCGGGTCGCCGCCGTGTCCGACACCGACGGGTCGATCTCGACCACGCCGACCACCCCGAGGAGACCCCATTCCTCGAGCGCGCTCCGGGTCGTCGCGCCGACCAGGTCGGGACGGTGCCCGGCGGGGACCGTGCGCAACCCGCCGAGCTCGAAGATCCCGGGTTTGGTCACCGGTGCACCCGGATCGTCGGAGCGCCTACTTCGGGGCGAACCGCTGGCCGGCGTCGAGGCGGATGCACCCGCCGTTCAGCATGGGGTTCTCCACGATGGCGACGGCCAGGCGGGCGAACTCCTCGGGCCGTCCCATCCGCCTCGGGAAGGCGGCGTCCTTCACCAGGGCCTCGGCGAACTGGTCGGGGATGCCCTTGGTGAGCCCGGTGGCGAACAGGCTCGGCGCGATCGACACCACCCGGATGCCGAGGCTGCCGAGGTCCCGCGCCATCGTGAAGGTCATCCCGGCGATGCCGGCCTTGGCGGCCGTGTAGGCCACCTGTCCGATCTGGCCCTCGAAGGCCGCGATCGACGAGGTGTCGATGATCACCCCACGTTCGCCGTCGTCCGGCTCGTTGGTCGACATGTGCAAGGCCTGGAGCCGGTTCAAGTTGAACGTGGCGATGAGGTTCAGCTCGATGACGCGGCGGAACTCGTCGAGCGGGTGGGGTCCGTCCTTGGTGAGGGTCCGCCGGGCCGTCGCCCCGCCGGCCGTGTTCACCGCGATGTGGAGCCCGCCCAGCTGGCCGACGGCGTCGGCGAGCGCCGACTCGGTGGCTTCCTCGTCCATGACGTTCACCGGGTGGAACGTCCCGTCCAACCCGGCGGCCACCTCGGCGCCCGCCGAGGTGGGCAGGTCGAGGATCGCGATCGAGGCGCCCTTGGCGTGGAGCATCTCGGCGGTCGCCCGCGCCATCCCCGACGCCCCGCCGACGATGACGGCCTTCTTCCCTTGAATCTCCACCGTTGCCTACCTTCCATCCCGCCCCACGGCGGGTACGAGAGTGTGCCATTCGCGAGGCACGAACCCGCCCGAGCGTGCCCAGCGGGCGGGCCCCGCCCCAGCGGCGGTACTGTCGCTCCCACCCTGAGGAATCGCATTCTCGTCGGACAGCGGAGGCGGAGACATGGCCTGGGACTTCACCACTGAGCCCGAGTATCAAAAGAAGCTCGATTGGGCGAGGGAGTTCGTCGAGGCGAAGGTCCAGCCGCTCGACCTGCTGTACCCGCACCGGCAGTTCTATCCGCTCGACGATGAGCTGCGGCCCATCGTCGACCCCATGAAGCAGGAGGTGCGCGACGCCGGCCTGTGGGGGACCCACCTCGGACCCGAGCTCGGTGGGGCCGGCTACGGCCAGCTGAAGCTGGCCCTCCTGAACGAGATCCTCGGCACCTCCGCCTGGGCACCAATCGTCTTTGGGACCCAAGCCCCCGACACCGGAAACGCCGAGATCATCGCCCACTACGGGACCGACGAGCAGAAGAAGAAGTACCTGCAACCGCTCCTGAACGGCGAGGTGTTCTCCTGCTACTCGATGACCGAGCCGCAGGGGGGGTCCGACCCCCGGCTGTTCACCACCCGGGCCGAGCGCGACGGCGACGAGTGGGTCATCAACGGCTGGAAGTACTTCTCCTCCAACGCCCGCACCGCCGCGTTCCTCATCGTGATGGCCATCACCAACCCCGACGTGAGCGTGTATGAGGGCGCCTCGATGTTCCTCGTGCCGACCGACACCCCCGGCGTCGACATGGTGCGGCACACCGGCCTGGCCGGCGAGCGGGAGGACGAGGGCATGCACGCCCTCATCCACTACAACGATGTGCGGGTGCCGGCCGAGAGCCTCCTCGGCGGGGAGGGCAAGGCGTTCGCGATCGCCCAGACCCGGCTCGGCGGCGGGCGGGTCCACCACGCGATGCGGGCCGTGGCGACCTGTCAGAAGGCGCTCGACCTCATGTGCGAGCGGGTCCTCAGTCGCCAGACCAACGACGGCGTCCTCGCCCAGAAGGAGTTCATCCAGGGCGACATCGCCGACTCCTACGTCGAGCTCCAGCAGTTCCGTCTGCTCGTGCTCTACACGGCGTGGGAGATCGACCAGTACCAGGACTACCGGCGGACCCGGAAGAACATCGCGGCCATCAAGGTGCTCACCCCCAAGGTGATCCACGATGCGGTGCTCCGGTCCATGCACGCCCACGGGGCGCTCGGGGTCTCCAACGAGATGCCGCTCGCCGGGATGTGGATGGCGGCGCCGGTGATGAGCGTCGTGGACGGGCCGACCGAGGTGCACAAGGTCACGGTGGCCCGCGAGGTCCTGAAGGGGTACTCGCCCGCCCCCGGCCTGTGGCCGACCGCGCACCTGCCCGCGCAGAGGGAGGAGGCGCGGCGCAAGCTGGCCGAGCACCTCGAGCACGTCGTCGGAAACGCCTGAGCGTGCTGGCGGCGCGCTGCACCCACTACGGGCCGCCCGAGGAGATCAGCGTCGAGGAGGTCCCCGATCCGGTCGCGGGACCCGGCCTCGTAGTCACCGACGTGGCCGCGGCGGCCGTGAACTACCCCGATGTCCTGCTGGCGGCCGACCGCTACCAGATCCACGTCGACGTGCCCTTCACCCCGGGCAGCGAGTTCGCCGGCACGGTCCGCTCGGTCGGGCCGGACGTCGAGGGGTTCGCGGTCGGGGACCGGGTCATGGGGACGGCCATGATCGGGTGCTTCGCCGAGCAGATCGTGGTGCCGGCGAGGGCGCTGCAACCGGTGCCCGACGCGCTGTCGTTCGAGACCGCCGCGGCGGCCGGGGTGACCTACCGCACCGCCTACCACGCGTTGCGGGCCGTCGGGAAGATGGAGCCCGGTGACTGCGTGGTGGTCCTCGGGGCCGCGGGCGGGGTCGGCCTCGCCACCGTCGAGCTCGCCGCGGTGCTGGGCGGCCGGGTGGTCGCGGCCGCCTCCACCGAGGAGAAGCGGGCCGCCTGCCACGCCAAGGGCTCCTCGGTCGAGGTGGACTCCACCGCGCCCGATCTGAAGGACCTCCTGAAGGAGGCGACCAGGGACGGCGCCGACGTCGTCGTCGACCCGGCCGGCGGACCGGCGGCCGAGGCGGCGATCCGGGCGACCCGGTGGGGCGGGCGGTTCGTGTCGGTCGGCTTCGCCTCCGGCGAGATCCCCAGGATCCCGCTGAACCTCCTCCTGCTGAAGGGGGTGTGGGCGACCGGGTTCACGATGGAGGGCCTGGCCCGGAACCAACCGGAGGACGTGGCCACCGATGCGGACGAGCTGGCCGGGCTGTTGAGTTCGGGGCGGGTGTCGCCCCACATCGGCGGCCGGTACCCGCTGTCCCGGGCCGCCGACGCCCTGGCCGAGCTGGCCCACCGCCGGGCGATCGGCAAGGTCCTCGTCCTGCCCGGCGGCTGAGACACCTCGTCCATCCAGGCGCCGCGGAGCGCGGCGGCCTGCGGTACCGGCACGCCCCGCCCGGGGGCGCCAGGCTCGGCCCAAGACCACGCTCTGGCCTGGCCCCCTGAGCAGGGAGTTTGTCGAGGGTCGTCGGTCGGCCGGGCATCGACGGTCGCCCGGCATACCCGGTTCCTGAGAGACCAGGTGGGATCATTGGGCACTTCCCGGGAGCCTCGATGGACACTCTGGACGAGCATTCGTGGGTCGAGGCCCAGGAGCACCCGTCCGTCACGACGGAGGCTCCACCCACGCCGCTCCAGCCCGTCCCGAGCGACGACGGACCGGCCTCTGACTCGAGCCAGCCCCCGGCTGTGCCCTCCGGGACACCACCGCGGGCCGAATACGACTTCAGCGGGATCCTGACGGCGCTCGTCATCGGCTACCTGAAGGGGCACGCGCCCGGCACGCTGGGGGGGATCCTGAGCGCAGCCGGAGAGACCCGCTCCCTCGAGGATCTCGAGGACGCGGCCGGCTCGAGCTCCTATACGCAGATTCGGCGTCTCCTGGAGGCCACCGCAGCCGCCCTCGGTGGCCCCGGCGTCCTTCGGAGCATCGGCGAGGCGGCGCTCGAGCAGTGGGGCCTGTCGCCCGAGACCGGCACGACGACGCTCTCGCTGGGCTCGCCCGCCGCCGTGCTGCGGTCGCCGGACCTCGCCTCGGCCATGTTCCCGATCATGGAGTACCAGACCGAAGAGATCGGTCCCGACGAGTGGCGGATCATGTTTCGTCTGTTCGACGGCTACGAACCGTTCCCGGAGCTCTGCGCCTTCATGATCGGCATCTTCTCCCTCGCACCGAGGCTCTTCGGGTTCGTCCAGAGCGAGGTCGTCGAGGAGACCTGCCAGTTCACGGGGTCGCCGTGGTGCCGGTTCCGACTCAGCTGGGTCGACGAAGTGGATGCCGAGGTGCAGGCGGCCGCGGACCGAAAGAGCTTCGAGGGCGGCCTCTCCTCCCTGCAGCGCACCGTGACCGAGCTCGTGTCGGGCGAGGGCCACCGATTGGTGTTGCCGAAGATCGTGCGCGCCGCCGCTCGAGCGGTCTTGGCCCCGGTGCACATCCTCTCGATCGAACTCGAGCCGACCGAGAGCACCGACCTGTTCTGGCGAGGCACCGACGAGGCCACCGCCCGCCACTACGTCGCCAGCCTGGACGAGGAGGCAGCGAGCCGGCGTCCCCACGTCCTCGTGCGCGAGGTCACCTCGGCCCGGGCCCGCTACGGGCGCCTGATCGTGTTCCGGCATCCCGGGCAGGCCTTCAACCACGGCGAGCAGGCCATCCTCGAGACGTACGCGAGCCTGGCCGCGGCGGCACTCGACTCCGCGACGGCACTCGACGAGGCCCGGCGGGAGGCCGCGGTCAACCGGACGCTCTTCGACCTGTCCGCCTCGCTCGTCGAGCCGGGGACGGTCGAGGAGGTGGCGCAACGGCTGGCCGACGCCGTCCCCTCGGTGATCGGCTGTGACCGGGCCATCGTCATCATTCGCCAGGGCTCGGCGGCTGCCGCCGCAACGGTCGCGATGAGCGGGTACACGCCGGCGGACGCGGCCCGCGTCAAGGAGGCGATCGGCGACTCGCCCCGGATCGCGCGGGAGAGGGGGGAGCGGACGCTCGTCTGGCACGACCCCCACGACACCGAGTCGCCCTCTGCCTCGACGTCGTCGGCCATCGGCTCCGCGCTGTCGGTCAGCCTTCCCATGTATGCGGGCGACCAGCACATCGGCACGATCGCGGCCGACGTCATCGACCGACCGTCGCGGCTGCAGGATCTGCCCGACCTGGAAGAGCGGCTGCAGGGCCTGGCCGGCTACGCCGCCGTCGGACTGCGCAACGCCCAGCTCCACCAGGAGCTCCGCCACCAGTCCCAGCACGACGCACTGACCGGACTGCCCAACCGCACGCTCATTCTCGACCGGATCGACCGGATGCTCGTGAGGGACCGCCGCAACAACTCGGGCGCCGGTCTGCTCTTCGTGGACCTGGACTCGTTCAAGCAGGTGAACGACACCTACGGCCATCAGGTCGGCGACGAGCTCCTGAAGGCGGTCGCGGCGCGCTTCGTCGAGGCGGTCCGGGAGACCGACACGGTCGGACGCCTCGGTGGTGACGAGTTCGTCGTCCTCTCCGAGGGGCTCACCATGGTCGAGGGTCCCGTGCTGGTTGCCCAGCGCCTGCTCGACGTCTTGAGTGAGCCCTTCCGGCTGTGGATCGGCGAGCAGTGCCATACGACGAAGATCTCGGCCAGCATCGGGGTCGCGGTCGGGCAACGGCTCGATGCCAGCGAGCTCCTTCGAGACGGGGACATCGCCCTCTACGAGGCCAAGGCGGCCGGGAAGAACCGATTCGTCGTCTTCCAGCCCGAGATGCAGGTGGCGGTGCGCGATCACCATGCGCTCGAGACCGAGCTGCGCAACGCCGTCGAGGCCGATCAGTTCTTCCTCGTGTACCAGCCGATCTTCGAGCTCGAGACGATGGACGTCGTGGGCGTCGAGGCGCTCCTGCGGTGGCGCCATCCCGAACGCGGCGTCGTCGGCCCAGTCGAGTTCATCTCGACGCTCGAGGAATCGAGCCTGATCGGCGAAGTCGGCCGCTTCGTCCTCATGGAGGCGTGCCGGCAGACCCGTCGGTGGCGCGACGCCGGCCATCTGATCAGCGTCTCGGTCAACGTCTCGGGCCGCACGCTGCAGGATGAGCGCCTGGTTGACGACGTCCGCAGCGCCTTGCGGTCGTCTCGCCTCGAGCCGAGCGCACTCATCATCGAGATCACCGAGACGAGCGTCATGGCCGACACCGACAAGGCGCTCGCCCAGTTCGACAAGCTGCGTGCCCTCGGGATCCGCCTGGCGATCGACGACTTCGGCACCGGCTACTCCTCGCTCAGCTACCTGAGCCGTTTCGCGGTGGACTCGATCAAGATCGACCGCTCTTTCGTTTCCGAGATGACCAAGTCGGCGGCGGCCGAAGCCTTGGTGCACACGCTCGTCCACCTCGGCCAGCTCCTGCACGTGCACACGGTCGCCGAAGGGATCGAGGACGCCGACCAGCTCTCGATGCTGAAGGCCCAGGGCTGTGACAGCGGCCAGGGGTTCTTGTTCGCTCGTCCGCTGCCGCCCGACCAAGTGGCGGCGTACTTCGGCGCCGTGCAAGCCCCGCCGGCCCGGACGGCCGCGACCTCACGCAGTTCGAGGAACGGACGGGTTCCCGATCGGGGGAGTTGAACCAAGGGATCCGTGAGTGGGCTCATCGACGATCCGCTCACTTCGGGGCTGCCGCAGGTCTGAGCCGTGAGTCTCTGTCTCTTCGGGAAAACCCCGCAATCCGGGCGGCCCGCAGCCGTTGCCGGGCTCGGGCTCAGCCCAGGGTCTCGGCGGCCCAGTCGTCGAGGATCGGCGCCAGCGCGGGCCAGCCGGAGAACAGCCCCTCGCCGCGCCCGCCGGCCCGGGCCGAGGAGCGCTCGTTCCACTCGTTATCGCCCCAAGGGGGCTCGACCAGCCGGGTGTTCGGGAGGAGGGCCGCGAGTTGCTCGGAGGTCTCGCGCCGATGGCTCAGGTCGGTGGTGCCGCTGCGGAAGACGAGGGTCGGGACGTCGAGCGCGCTGGCGTCGGCGTCGAGGAGGCCCGGGATGAGCTGGTCCTCGCGCGGGCAGTACACCGCCATCCACCGCTCGAGGACGGCGACGAACTCCTTCGGGTCCTGGGCTAGGAACCGCTCCCGGTTGGAAGGATTGCGCTCCAGCACCTCGGCCCACTCGGGGAGGTCGGCGACGGCCTCCATGCCGCTCCTCCACGCGGCCACGACGGACCCGCTGCAGTAGTGGGTGGCCAGGCTCATGAGCCCGTAGACGCCGCCGCTGATCCACCACATCGCGAGCCCCGAGGTGAGCGCACGGTGGCGAGCCGCGGTGAGGAGCGACACCCGGGCCCCGCCGGAGCCGCCGATGATCACCGCGGGCGCCATGTCCAGCTCCTCGAGGAGCGCGCCGAGCGTGTCGGCCTGCATCGCCGACTCCGAGGAGCCTTCGAAGCAGACATCGGACTCCCCGGTGTTCGGGCGGTCCCAGATGAGCACCCGGTTGCCCCGTTCGGCCAGGGCGACCGCCAGCTCGCGTACGCCCGGCGACTCCCGGCTGAACCGCCCGCCCGGGGTGAGGGCCCACGGCCGTCCTTCGCCGATGACCTCGTAACCGATGGAGAGGCCGCGCACCGTTGCTGTCGCCATCGGGCCGACACTACTGTCCCGCGAACACTCACTCATCTGGGGAGGGCCGGTGGCCAAAGGGATCATGATCGTGCAGACCTCGCCGGTGAGCGCCGAGCGCGAGGCCGAGTACAACCAGTGGTACAGCGGGACGCACATCCCCGAGATCTGCGCGATCGACGGATTCGTCTCGGCGCGGCGCTTCAAGCTGCGGGACCAGCCGACCTACGTGGCGATCTACGAGCTCGAGGCGGAGGACCTCAACGCCCCGCTGGCCGAGCTGGGGAAGCGCAACGCCAGCGGTGAGATGCACCCTCCGGAGGCGGTGCAGATGTCGCCCGCACCGGTCGTGACGGTCTACGAGCTGGTCGAATAACCCAGCGCGGCGCGCTCCGGATCGGAGCTGAAGTGAGCGAGCGTTTGCTACCTTGGCCGGCGGACGCCCCGTGACCGATCGGAGAACCGATGGACCTGCTGCTCCGCGACGCCGCGCTGATCGACGGGACCGGGAGCCCCGCCCGGCCGGCTGACGTCGCGGTGACCGGGGACCGGATCGTCGCCGTGGCGCCGCCGGGGGAGCTCGAGCCCGAGGGAACGACCGAGGTCGTGGACCTCGAGGGCCTGACGCTCGCGCCGGGGTTCATCGACATCCACACCCACTACGACGCCCAGATCCTCTGGGACGGCGACCTCACCCCCTCCTCGTGGCACGGGGTCACGAGCGTGGTCATGGGGAACTGCGGGTTCGGGATCGCGCCCACGCGCGAGGAGCACCGGGACACCATCGTGCGGCTCCTCGAGAACGTCGAGGGCATGTCGATGGAGGCGCTGAACGCCGGCATCGACTGGTCCTTCGAGACCTTTCCCGAGTACCTGGCGACGCTCGAGCGGTCCGCGAAGCGGCTCAACGTCGGCGCGTTCATCGGCCACTCGCCGCTCCGGCTCTACGTGGTCGGCGCGGAGGAGCGCCCCGCCACTCCCGCCGAGCTCGACGCGATGCGCGCCGTCGTCCGCGAGGCGATGGAGGCCGGCGCGATCGGTTTCTCCACCTCGCGACAGCCCGCGCACCAGGGCGCCTACGGCCGGCCGGTCCCCAGCCGGTTCGCCGAGGTCGACGAGGTCTTCGAGATGGCGTCCGTGCTCGGCGAGATGGGGAAGGGCATCGTGCAGATCTCGATCGGCCCCGGGCTCTTCGTCCAAGAGTTCTCGGACATCGCCGTCCGATTCGGCATCCCGGTCACCTGGACCGCGCTGGTCGCGCGGGCCGACCGCCCGGGAGCCGCCATGCGGACCGTGGAGCGGGGGGCGGAGCTCCCGGGCGAGGTCTATCCCCAGATCGCCTGCCGTCCCATCGTGATGCAGATCTCCCTGACCGATCCGTTCCCGCTGGCCGAGATCGACGAGTGGAAGGAGGTCCTCGCCCGGCCGCGCGACGAGCGAGCCGCGCTTTTCCGGGACCCGGCATGGCGGGACCGCGCCCGCGCCAGCACCCTCACCTCCTGGAGCCATCGCTGGGGGAAGATCGACGTTGAGGAGACCCGAACGCATCCCGACGCCGTCGGTGTCCCGCTCGACGCGCTGGCGAAGTCCAAAGGGACCACGCCCTTCGATCTCATGCTCGACCTCGCGCTGTCCGACGACCTGGCGACGCGGTTCCGGGTGGTGTTGGACAACGATGGCGACGACGAGATCGGCGATCTCCTGGCCGACGACCGCACTCTGCTCGGGCTCTCCGACGCCGGGGCCCACGCCAGCCAGCTCTGCGATGCCTGCTTCTCCACGCACCTCCTGGGCCACTGGGTGCGGGAACGGCGCGCCCTCTCGCTCGAGGAGGCCGTCTGGAGGCTCACCGGTCATCCCCACCGGGCGTTCCGGCTGACGGACCGCGGACTCGTCCGGGCGGGGTTCCACGCCGACCTCGTCGCGTTCGATCCCGACACCGTGGGAACGACCCCGGTCGAGCGGGCCTATGACCAGCCGGCCAAGGCCGACCGGCTCCTCGTGCGGAGCACCGGCGTCGAGCACACCTGGGTCAACGGCGTCGCGATCCGGCGGGGCGGCATCGACCTCGAGGGCGTGGCCCCCGGTTCGCTCATCCGCGCCTGACCGGCGCTAGGGCTCCGGGACCGCCCGCAGGTAGCTCGCCATCATGAGCGGCGTGACGCTCAGGACCCCGGACTCGACCGGGAGCACGGCGCCCGTGATCCACCGGGCCTCGTCGCTGGCCAGGAACGTGGCCGCCCACCCGACGTCCCATCCCGTTCCCGGCGTCCCGAGCAACCCTGCCTCGGCCCGCAGGGAGTTCATGTACTCCGCCATGGGCCCGGGCGCCGAGACGGAAAGGACCATCGGGGTGGTGATGTGGCCCGGCGCGACGGCGTTGACCCGGATCCCCTGGCGGCCGTGCGAGTAGGCCATGTCGACCGTCATGGCGAGGAGGCCGCCCTTGGCCGCCGAGTAGGCCAGCGTCCCGTCGCCGCGTACGGCCGAGATCGACGAGATGTTGACGATCGACCCCGCGCCCTTCTCGGCCATGACCGGGACCGCGTACTTGGAGGCGAGGAAGGCGGTCCTGAGGTTGATGTCCAACGCCCGGTCCCAGGCCTCCTCGGTCGTGTCGACCACCGTGCCGAGCGACGCGAGGCCGATGTTGTTGACCAGGATGTCGAGGGAGCCGAAGCGGTCGAGCGCTGCCCGGACCATGGACTCGCACTCCGGGGCCTTGGTCACGTCCGCAACGAACACCTCGGCGGTCCCGCCCTCGGCGAGCACCATCTCCTTTGTCTCCTCGGCCCGCTCCCCGTGCAGGTCCACGAGCAGCACCTGTGCTCCCTCCCGGGCGAGGACGACAGCGGTGGCCTTTCCGGTGCCTACCCCCGGGCCCGGCGTCGACCCCGCCCCGGTGACGATGGCGACCTTGCCCTCGACCCGCCCCGCGCGTTCAGCCACCGGTACCACCACCATCCATCTTGGGCCCGAGGGTCCCGAGCAGGGCGTGGGTGTCCTGCTGGAACACCCGGATCTCGCGGATGAGACCGTCCTCGAAGGTGAAGAGCTCGAAGACGTCGACGGTCGCCGAGCGATCCGTCTGGATGGACGTCCATGTCTGGGTGGTCAGCTGCACCACCGCGTCGTCGCAACCCCGGACCACCGGCTCGGAGATCGTCCGTGTCCAGTGCGATGCGAACGTCGCGGTCATCTCCCGCATGCCCTCTGGTCCGCGGTGCCGGCCGCCGTGGGGCAACGACTCGGGTTGCTCGATGGAGAACTCGGGATGGAACAGCGCGAAGGCGCCGTCCCAGTCACCGGCGCGGAAGCGTCGCTGCAGCTCCTCCACGACATCGAAGTTGCCGCCCACTGATCAGCCCCGAACCCGTTGTCCCAGCCGACGAGGACGACCGCGCTCCTCAGCGGGTCCCGGGCGAGAACGGGGGGAAGAACCCCTTGATCGTTCCCTCGGTGGCCAGCCGGACCGCCCGGTCGCGGTCGAAGCGGGGGTTGTGGTGGCTCTCGAGCGCGAGGGTCAGCGCGATCCCCATCACGGCCCGGGCCGAGATGTCGGAGGCCTCGAAATCGAGCCCGTAGCGGCGCTCCACGTCCCGCCACGCGTCGGCCAGACGGTCCATCGCCACGACGAGGTTCTCCTTGTAGAACCGACGGGCGACCTGCGGGTCGCCAAACAGGACCAGCCCGAGGAGGGGCAGGACCTCCTCCAGGGTCGAGATCAGCTGGCGGTAGAGGCCGTTCAGGGTCTCGAGCTGGCGCTCGGGGTTGAGCGGCTCGTCCCGGTCGACCACCTCGCTCGCCGCGACCAGCTTGTCCACGGCCTCGCGGAGCGGGTCGACGACCGCCTCGTAGAAGAGCTGCTCCTTGCTCTCGAAATGCCGGTAGATGACCCCTTCGCTGATCCCGCCCTTCTCGGCGATGACCTTGATCGTCGTGCCGTTCACGTCGCCGGTCTCGCTGAAGGCCTTCCGGGCCGCTTTCAGGATGGAGCTTTTCCGGGCTTCGGCGGTGAGCCTCCGGGGGCGCGGGGTCGCGCGGTCGACCAGTGGGCGAGTCCGCGTCGACTGCTTGGGCATGGGCCGTCCTCGATGCGTCGGCAAGGAATGGTGCCCGGAAGGATAGGGCATCCCGCCTGCGGACATAGTGAGTGCTCGCGCGCTTCGCATTGCCTCGAGGTACCCACCGAGCACCGCGGACCGCCTCGGAACACCGCCGGACAACTCCCTAAGATGAGCGAGTGCTTGCTCATGTCGACGGGGTGACACTCCGCCACGGAGGGCCGTCGGCGACCTGCGAGCGAGCTCCCCGGGCCCGATGAGGGTCGCCGTCGCGTACGACGTCGGAGGCCCCCTCGTCCTCGAGGAGCTCCCCGTTCCGGCGGTCGGGCCGAACGACGTCCTGGTCCGGGTGGCCGCCAGCGGGATCTGCCACACCGACCTCGCGGCAATCGAGGGCCTGACGCCGACACCCTTCCCGTTCGTGCCCGGTCACGAGGGCTGCGGCCTCGTCGAGGCGGTGGGCTCCGACGTGCGACGTGTCCGGGCGGGCGGGCGCGTCCTCGCCTCCGTCTCGCCCGCCTGCGGCTCGTGCTGGTGGTGCCTCCACTCGAAGTCGAACATGTGCGACGTCGGCGCCACCGTTCGGACGACGCCACGCTGGGCGCTCGGGGACGGCCGGGTCGCCACCGCCTTGTGCGGGTGCGGGACCTTTGCAGAGGTGATGGTCGTCCACGAGGCATCGGTCGTCGGCGTGGAGACCGACCTCGCCGACGAGCAGCTGGCGCTGCTCGGTTGCGGGGTGACGACCGGCCTCGGCGCCGCGCTCAACACCGCGGAGGTGCAACCCGGTTCAAGCGTGGCCGTGATCGGGTGCGGAGGGGTCGGTCAGTCAGTGATCCAGGGGGCCCGCATCGCCGGCGCCAAGACGATCGTCGGCATCGACCCGTCCGCGGAGCGCCGGGACGCCAGCACGGCCATCGGCGCCACCCACGTCCTCGATCCCGTCGCCAGCGATCCCGTCGAGCAGGTGCGCGAGCTCACCCACGGCCGCGGCGTCGACTACAGCTTCGAGGTGGTGGGCAGCGCCGAGCTGATAGCCCAGGCGATCGACATGGCGCGGCGGGGCGGCACGGTGACACTCGTGGGGATGCCCCCGATGGACGCGACGCTCACCCTGTCCGCGTTCCGGACGGTCTTCTCGGGGAAGCGGATCGTGGGTTCGGTCCTCGGGGACGCCCAGATTCTCCGTGACTTCCCCCGCTTCATCGGGCTCGCCGAAGCCGGCAAGGTGGACCTCGGGTCGCTCGTGTCGAACCGCATCGGCCTCGACTCCATCAACAACGGGCTTGACGCGCTCAATCGTGTTGAGGGGGTCCGGACCGTCGTCATCGGTGACGGAGGCAGTCACCGGACATCAACAACACCAGAGCTCGAATAGGCGGCCACGCGGCGTCGTCTTACGCCTTATCTCGTCCTCGTCAATTGGTGGGTCCTGCGAGGGCAGTTGACGTCCTCAGATGGGTGACCTTTGCCCCAAGCCTCACGGAAGCCGGACTATGGCTTCGGCCCCTCAATGGGGCCTGAGCGGTCTCTCCCGCCGGCGACCCCGCGAGAGGACATCTGTCCGGTCGCCGACCCCGGCACACCGATCGACCTGGAGGTTCCGGCAATCCCCGAACCTGTCAGGCGGTCGTTCACATCTCCTTCTGCGACCCGGTAGACACCCCGGGTTTGGGACAGGTCGTCAGCGGCGAGCGGTCCGCTTGGCAGCCTTCTTCGCCGGAGCTCGCTTCGCCATGGCCTTGCGGGCCGGGCGCTTCGCGGCCTTCTTGGCCGGCGCCCGCCTCGTTGCGGCCTTCTTCACGGTCCTCTTGACTGCCTTCCGGGCCGGCGCACGCTTGGCGGCCTTCTTCACGGTCCTCTTGACTGCCTTCCGGGCCGGCGCACGCTTGGCGGCCTTCTTCACGGTCCTCTTGACTGCCTTCCGGGCCGGCGCACGCTTGGTCGCTTTCTTCACGGTCCTCTTGACTGCCTTCCGGGCCGGCGCACGCTTGGCCGCTTTCTTCACGGTCCTCTTGACTGCCTTCTTCGCCGGGGCGCGCTTCGCAGCCTTCTTGGCCGGGGCCCGCTTGGCCGCCTTCTTGGCCGGGGCGCGCTTGGCCGCCTTCTTGGCCGGCGCCCGCCTCGCTGCGGCCTTCTTCACGGTCCTCTTGACTGCCTTCTTGGCCGGGGCCCGCTTGGCAGCCTTCTTCGCCGGGGCGCGCTTCGCAGCCTTCTTGGTCGGCGCGCTCTTGGCCGCCTTGGAAGGTTCCAGCACCGTGACGTCTTCCTCGATGACGTGCATCTCGGCATCGTCACCTACAACCGAGAACGTTTCGTCGATGACAATTTCGCCGCCGGCCCTCACCTCAACGACGGTCTCATCGGTGGCAATGACGCTTCCGTCACCACCCACCACGGCGACCACGTCATCAACCACAATGTTCCCGTGTTCGTCGACACCTTCAGTTTCGACCTCCACCACCGCGAGCTGGTCCTCGCGGTTGGACGTGCCGTCGGTCTGACTCATACTTGGCCTCTCAGACAAAGGGCTCGTTCGGCCCGTTGCCCGATCATGACATGTCGCACGTCGTCGTCTTCATTTCCGGCCGAATCTGAGGGTGGCAGCGGGCAGAGAACAGTCGTTGTGGACAGGCCGATCCGGCGGTCAGGCGGCCAAGCCAATGAATTCAAGATGAGCCACTCCCGGGTGAGTGAACGCTCTCTTCGGGTGGTACAGTCCGGCCCTCGGCGCCGGCGCGCGCGGCCGGCAAGGGAGGAATGATGGCGACTTCGGACGGCCTCTTCGTTTTCGACGCCGACTCGCATTGGTCCGAGCCTCCGGATCTGTTCACGAGCCGTGCTCCCGCCGCTGTCAAGGACCGGGTGCCGAGGGTCGAACGGGTGGACGGCAAGCCGATGTGGGTGTTCGACGGGCATCCGGTCGGGCGGCACGGCTCGGGCGGCGTGATCGGCCGGGACGGCGCCAAGGAGTCCGCCGACATCGCGCTGATGCACTGGCCGTTCGAGAAGATCCATGAGGGTGCGTACAACCCGAAGGTCCGGCTCGGCGTCATGGACGAGTGCGGCATCGACGCCCAGATCATCTACCCGAGCTCGATCGGCCTGGGGGGCCAGAGCCTGGCCATGGTGGGGGACGAGGCACTCTCTCGCTTGACGGTCGAGATCTACAACGACGGGATGGCCGAGATCCAGGCGGAGTCGGGCAACCGTCTGCTCCCCTTGCCGGTGATGCCGGCCTGGAACATCGACAGCTGCGTCGCCGAGGTGAAAAGGGTGGCCGCCCTCGGGGCGAGGGGCGTCAACATGACCACCGATCCCCAGGACCTGGGGGCACCCGACCTCGCCAACCTCGCCTGGGACCCGTTCTGGGAGGCCTGCAGCGAGCTGCGGATGCCGGTGCACTTCCATATCGGGGCCAGCGTGACGGGCATGTCGATGTACGAGAAGTACGCGTGGCCGTCGCACCATCCCAACACCCGCCTCGCCCTCGGCGGCACGCTCCTGTTCATTGGCAACGCCCGGGTGGTGGCCAACCTCATCGTCACCGGGATGTTCGACCGGCACCCCGACCTCCAGATGGTTTCGGTGGAGAGCGGCTGCGGATGGATCCCCTTCATCCTGGAGGCCCTCGACTACGAGATGAGCGAGAACGCGCCGGAGGAGACCGCCCAGCTCAAGAAGAAGCCATCGGAGTACTTCAGGACCAACCTCTACGCCACGTTCTGGTTCGAGACCAACCACAACAGGCTGTCTCAGATGATCGAGGCGGTCGGCGAGGACCGGATCCTGTTCGAGACGGACTTCCCGCACCCGACCTGCCTGTACCCCGGACCGCTCGATTCGGTCGAGCCCAAACTGGCTGCCGTGTCCCCCGAGGCCCGAGCCAAGATCCTGGGCGAGAACGGCCGGAAGCTCTACCGGGTCTGAGCCGGTCGCCCACGTGAAGTCCGTCGGGAACTGGGTCGGGGGCCATTCCGAGCTGGGCGACTCGGGTCGCACCGGCCCGGTGTTCGATCCCGCCCGGGGCGAGCAGATCGCGCAGGTCCACTTCTCGTCGCCCGCCCAGGTCGACGCAGCGGTTGCGTCGGCGGTGGAAGCGGCCCGGGAATGGGGCGCCTCCCCGCTCACCCGGCGCGCGAACCTCATGTTCCGCTTCCGCGAGCTCGTCCTCCAGCACCGCAGTGATCTGGCCTCGATCGTGACGACCGAGCACGGCAAGGTCATCGCTGACGCGGAGGGCGAGGTCGCGAGAGGGCTCGAGTGCGTCGACTTCGCCTGCGGCGTCCCCCACCTCATGAAGGGCTCGTTCAGCTCCGAGGTCTCGAGCGGCGTGGACGTCCACACGGTGCTCCATCCGGTCGGCGTGGTCGCGGGCATCACGCCGTTCAACTTCCCGGTCATGGTGCCCCTGTGGATGCTCGCCAACGCGATCGCATGCGGGAACACCTTCGTGCTCAAGCCCTCCGAGAAGGACCCCTCCGCGTCGCTGCTGCTCGCCGAGCTCCTCCACCGGGCCGGCTTCCCCGACGGCGTCCTGAATGTCGTCCAGGGCGAGGCCGACGCGGTCGACGGACTGCTCGGCCACCCCGAGGTCAACGCGGTCTCCTTCGTCGGGAGCACGCCGGTGGCCCGGCACGTCTACGAGACCGGGACCAGCCACGGCAAGCGGGTCCAGGCGCTCGGTGGCGCGAAGAACCACATGGTGGTCCTGCCCGACGCCGACCTCGACGCCGCCGCCGATGCGGCGGTATCGGCGGCCTACGGGTCGGCGGGGGAGAGGTGCATGGCCATCTCGGTCGTCGTCGCGGTCGGCAACGCCGCGGACCGGCTCGTCGACGCCATCGCCGAGCGGATCCCCGGCGTGGTCATCGGCCCGGGCCACGACCCGGCATCGATGATGGGTCCGCTCATCACCGGTGCCCACCGGGACCGGGTCCGGTCCTACGTCGAGGAGGCGGCGCACGAGGGCGCGCGGGTCGTCGTCGACGGCACCCGGCCGGGCCGAGACGACGGGTTCTTCCTCGGGTGCTCGCTCGTCGACGAGGTGAAGCCGGGCATGCGGGTCTACGACGACGAGATCTTCGGCCCGGTCCTCGGCGTGGTCCGGGTGGGTGACTTCGACGAGGCCGTCGCCACGGTGAACGCGAGCCCCTACGGCAACGGCGTGGCGCTGTTCACGAACGACGGGGGTGCCGCCCGCCGCTTCGAGCGCGAGGTCTCGGTCGGGATGATCGGGATCAACGTCCCGATCCCGGTGCCGGTGGCCTTCCACTCGTTCGGGGGCTGGAAGGCCTCCCTGTTCGGCGACAGCTCGATCTACGGGCCCGAGGGCATCCGCTTCTACACCCGGCCGAAGGTCGTCACCACCCGGTGGAGCGACACCACGGCGAGCAAGGTCAACCTCGGCTTCCCGACGACCCAGTAGTGAAGGTGGCGCCGAGGACAGGCCGATCGACGAGCCGGCGATCGCACGTGCGCAGTCGCGGGCGCGCCTCGCTCGTCATGTCGGCGGGATGGCTACGTCCCGAGGGTGCGGCCGATGATCTCCAGCATGATCTCGTTGGTCCCGCCGTAGATCCGGGTGATGCGGGCGTCGACATACGCTCGGCTGATCGGGAACTCGGCCATGTAGCCGTACCCGCCGTGCAGCTGGACCCCGAGATCGACGGCCCGCCCCTGCAGCTCCGTGCACCAGAACTTGGCCATCGCGGCCTCCTCGGAGCTGAGCTCCCCGTCGTTGAGCGCGAGGGTGCACTGGTCGATGAAGGCCTGGCCGACCTCCACCTCGGTGGCGAGCTCGGCCAACCGGAAGCGGGTGTTCTGGAACGACCCCACGGGCCGGCCGAAGGCCTTCCGCTCGTTGCAGTAGCCCACGGTCATGTCGAGGGCGGCGCGGGCCGCCGCGAGCCCGGACACCGCGATCGAGAGCCGCTCCTGGGCGAGATTCTTCACCAGATAGCGGTAGCCCTCCCCTTCCTCCCCGAGCCGGTTCGCCACCGGCACCCGCACATCGTGGAAGAACAGTTCGGCGGTGTCCTGGGCGTGCATCCCGATCTTCTCGAGGTTGCGACCGCGCTCGAAGCCCTCCATCCCGCGCTCGACCACGAGCAGCGAGATCCCCCGGTGTCGCTCGGTCGGGTCGGTCTTCACCGCCAGGATCACGAGGTCGGCGTTGATCCCGTTGGTGATGAAGGTCTTCGAGCCGTTGACCACGTAGGTGTCGCCGTCGCGCCGTGCGGTGGTGGCGATGCTGGCGAGATCGGATCCGGCGCCGGGCTCGGTCATGGCGATCGCAGTGACCAGCTCGCCGGCGCCGACCCCCGGCAACCAGCGGGCCTTCTGCTCGTCGTCGGTGAGGTCGAGGAGGTAGGGGAGGCAGATGTCGGTGTGGAGGGTGAGGCCGAGGCCGGGCCCGGCGACCACCGCGTCCTCGATCTCCTCGTTCAGTATGAGGTTGTAGCGGAAGTCGCGGACGCCCCCGCCGCCGTACTCGGTGGGCACCGCGAACCCGAGGAACCCGGCTCGGCCAGCCTCCTCGAACACCCCGTGGTCCATGATCCCGTTCGCGGACCACGCGTCGAGGTGGGGGACCACGTGCTTGTCGAGGAAGCGCCGGAACGAGCTTCGGAACAACTCGTGCTCCTCCGCGAACAAGCTGCGGCGCATCACGTGACCCTACCCTCGGCCCCGGGCCACACCGTCCGCCCGCGGCATCGTCTGGCCTCGATCGTCCCTCCGGTCGCGAGCAGGCTCCGTGCCGCCTGAGGACCGGATCGCCTTCGGGGCCGCCGCGCTCCCCGAGCCCGAGCGGAACTGGCTGGCGGCAGTCGAGCGGCTCCCCATCGACTCGGTCTGGCAGGGCGGCCACGTCCTACCGCCCGGGCCGAGCGGCGAGGCGATCACGCGCCTCGCGCTGCTGACGGCCTGGACCGAGCGGGTGCGGATCGGCACCGCCATCCTGCTCCTCCCGCTCTACCACCCGGTGGTGGTGGCCAAGCAGCTCCTCGACCTCGACGCCCGCTCGGGCGGGCGCGTCTCGGTGGGAGTGGGGGTGGGCGGGGAGTTCGCCCAGGAGTTCGCCGCCGTCGGGGTGCCGCTCGAAGAGCGCGGCGCCCGGACCGACGAAGGCATCGAGGTCCTGCGGGCGCTCTGGTCCGGCGGGCCGGCCACCCACCGGGGCCGTTTCTTCCACCTCGAGGACGCCCGGATGTGGTCCGTCGCGGCTCCGACCGCCAGAGGGCGGGTCGGCGGCCCGCCGATCCTCGTGTCCGGGCGCAAGCCGCCCGCCATGCGCCGAGCCGCCCGACTCGGGGATGGCTGGATGCCCTACCTGTTCTCGGCGGACGCGTACCGGCGGTCGGTGCAGGCGGTTCGCGAAGAGGCGGCGAAGGCCGGTCGGGACCTCGAGCGCTTCGAGTGGATGCTGTATCTGTACACGTCGATCCGCCGTGACGGCGCCCAGGCCCGCGACGAGGCCGCCACCTTCCTCGGCCGGGCCTACGGGGTCCAGTCCGAAGCCATGCTCGATCGGATCGCGCCGTCGGGCACGCCCGCGGAGGTGGCGGCGCGACTGCAGGACTACGTCGACGCGGGCGTGCGCCACTTCGTGATCGCCCCGGCGACCGATGGGGACACCTTGGAGGTGGTCACGCTCGCGGCGGAGGAGGTCCTCCCGGCGCTGGCGCTCCCGCCCACGGGCGGCTGACGTGGCGCTGGCGTCGACCGGCGTCCCGCTCGACGGGCTGTCCGTCGTCGAGGTCGCGGTCGGCTGCAGCGATCTCGGGCTCGGACTGGCGGGCGGGCTCCCCGGCATGTTCCTCGCCGATCTGGGTGCGAGCGTCGTGCGGGTGGTCGGGACCAGCGAGGTCGCCATCGACGAGCACCTGTCGTGGTCCCGGGTGTGGCACCGCGACAAGCGGATCCTGCGCACCGACGATCCGGCGGAGGTGCGTGCGGCGCTGCTCGGTGCCGACGTCGGGCTCGTCTACGGATCGGAGGAGCTGGTCGAGGGCAGGGGACTCGGGTACGCCGACATCGCGGCCGCGAACCCGTCCCTCGTCTATGGACGGTGCCGCCCGAGCCGGACGTCGGGGGGCACCGTGGAGGACTTCGGGCTGCTGGTCGAGGCCGAGACCGGGTTCTGCACCCAGCTCGCCGGTCATCGGGCCGGACCGATCTTCGTCGACGTGCGGGCGACCGGCGCCGGCGCCGCCATGGTGCTGAGCGCGTCGGTCCTCGCCCTCCTCGTCGGGCGGGCCCGGGCCGGAACCGGTGGTTGGGCCGAGACGTCGCTCTACGACGGGATGCTTTCCACGCTCGGTTGCATGATCGGCCGCTCCGAGCGCGCGCCAGCCGAGGTTGAGCGCTATTGGGAGAAGGGCTCGACGTTCCCCAACTTCATGTACCGGTGCGCCGACGGCGAGCTGCTCCAGGTCTGGTTCGGGGGCAAGGGAATGTACGGCACCCTGATCGAGGTCCTGGGCGACGAACCGAGCGCCGAGGGGTACTACCGGGACCAGGCGACCGGCGCGCTCCGGGCCCGGGCCGAGCGGTGGGGCGCGCTGTTCGAGCGCCAGCCCCGCAACCATTGGCTGGCGCAGCTCCGGGAGGCCGGCATCCCCTGCGAGCCGGTCCTCGGGCCGGGCGAAGCGTTGACCGACCCCCACCTCGCCGAGGCGGGGCTCTCCGTCACCTGCCGGGAGGACGGGCACGACGACGTCATGGTCACCACCCCGATCTCGGTCACCCCGCTCGTCCCCGTCGCCACCGGCGAGCCGGAAGCACGGCTGGCCCGCGGATCTGGGGAAGGTGGTCCACTCGAAGGGCTCAAGGTCGTGGACTTCTCCGCGTTCGTCGCGGGCCCGCTCGGCGCCCAGGTGCTCGCCGACCTCGGGGCCGACGTGGTCAAGGTCGAGCCGCTGGAAGGCGAGGCGATGCGGGCCGCCGCCTACGCGGTTGCGGCGGCCCAGCGCGGCAAGCGGAGCATCGCGCTCGATCTCAGCTCGCCCAATGCCACCGAGGTGGTCGAGCGGCTGCTCGCCGGGGCCGACATCGTCATGCACAACTTCCGGCTCGGGGTGGCCGAGCGCATCGGGATCGGCGCGGAGGTGGTCGGCCGGCTCAACCCGAGAGCCGTGTACTGCCATGCCAGCGCGTTCGGGTCCGCCGGGCCCCGGGCGAACGCCCCGGGGAACGACGCGTTGATGCAGGCCCTGACCGGGCTCGAGCGGGCGATCGGAGGCGAGTCGAACGACCCGATCGCCGCCACCTGGATCCCCATCGACATGTGCGGCGGGTGGATGGCCGCGATCGGCGTCCTCGCCGGGCTCTACCGGGCCGAGGTGACCGGCCGCGGGCAGCGGGTCACGACCAGCCTGCTCGGGGCCGGCATGGTGTTACAGAGCGGGAGCTACCTGCGCGACGGCGCATGCGTCCGGGGGCCCTCGCTCGACTCCGAGCAGACCGGGTATGGCCCGGGGTACCGCCTCTACCGGGCCGGGGACGGGGGGTGGCTGGCCCTCGTGCTTGAGTCGCGCGAGTCGTGGGCGCGCCTGCGTTCCCATCCTGGTTTCGACGCGCTCCCCGAGGCCTATGTCCCGCGCCGCGACGGTCCGGAACACGCCCTTGCCCTGGAGGCGGAGGCGGTGCTGGAGAAGGCGTTCGCGTCCGGGCCGGCGGCCGTCTGGAGGGCGGTGCTCGGATCGCTCGGTGTCGCGTGCGCGGTGCTCGAGTCGCTCGACCGCGACCAGTTCCGGCGCGCGATCCTCGACGACCCCGTCAATCGGCAGCTCGAGCGGGTCGCGTGCTACCCCACGGCGGATTGGGGCGAGTTCGAGCAGATCGGCCCACTCCTGCGCCTCGGGCCGACCCCGGGCCGGGGGCCGCGGCTCATACTGCCGGGAGTCGGCGAGCACACCGCATCGGTCCTCTCCGACCTCGGGTTCGCCGCCGACGAGATCGACGCGCTGCTGGCCGGCGGCTCGGCCCGTCAGCTGGAGCCGACCGCCGGTTGACGGCGCCGGTCGTCGCGGACCGCCGGCGCTAGGTGCCGTCGCCCGACGACTGCGACATCTGTCCGATATCGCCGCGGTGGTGACTGAGTTCGTGCGCGGCTCGGCGGCTGAGAGAGAGCACCGTGCGCGGACCGCCGTCGGAGCTTCCGACGCCCGCCTTCTCCCACGACCCGGCGTCGAGTCCCCGGAGCTGGACCACGAGGACGGCACACGCACGCTCGAGGTCCCTCAGCGTGGCCGCCACGTCGCGATCGCAGTAGCGGCGCTCCTCGCAGGCCGCGTCCCAGTCGAACGCCTCGAGACGGGCGCCGTCGCGCGCGAGCACCTCGGTGATCCGGCCGCGGTACCAGTCGAGGGCATCGGCCGTGTGCGCGAGGTATTCGAGCCCCGACCACACCGTCGGTGCCGGCCGGGAGCGCCAGGCCGCGTCGCTGACCGGCCACCGCTCGACGAGCCGCCGGTATCCCGCCGGCGCCGAGGCGATCTGGACAACGGTCGCCGGGGCGGACAACGACCAGTCGAAGCCGCACTCGGTGCACCGCTTCGGGGCCGACGTCAACGTTGCCCGGTTCACTCCCCGGTCAGTGAAGCGTGATCGCGCGCTCGGGGCAGTTGTCGACGGCCTCGTGAACCTTGGCCTCGAGTTCGGGCGGCACCTCGGGATCCGGGACGAAAGAGTGACCCTCGTCGTCGAGGTCGAAGACCTGCGGGCAGATCTGCCAGCAACGGGCGTGCCCCTGGCAGGTCTCGGCGTCGACGGTGACCCTCATTGTGCCGACTGCCGGGATCGGGTCGCGGCGCTCAGGAGGGCCGGTCCGCGGGCGTGCACTCGTCGCATCTTCTTCTCGTCCTCGCTCACGATCAAGGTCCGACAACGGTATCCTGAAAGTGAGCGTACGCTCAGTAAAGCAACGAAGGGGGTCCGGTGGACCGGGAAGCGCTCGAGCACGGTCTCGTCCGTCGCCTGCTCGACCACATCGAGCACCACACCACCGACATGGCCGACGCCGTGTACGAGGTGCCGGCCGACGCCTACACCTCTCGGGCCCACTTCGAGCAGGAGCTCGAGGCACTCTTCCTCGGCGCCCCGCTCATCCTGTGCCTCTCCGGATCGCTGCCCGGGCCCGGCGCCTACCGCACCGTCGACATGTGCGGCACGCCGGTGCTCGTGACCCGCGGCGCCGACGGCCGGGTGCGGGCGATGCTGAATGCCTGCCGCCACCGCGGTGTCCGGGTCGCCGACGGTGGGGGCCAGACCCGGCGGCTCACCTGCCCGTTCCACGCCTGGGTCTACGACCTCGAGGGCAAGCTCGTCGGGGTGCCGACGGCCGAGGGGTTCGAGGGCATGTGCCGGGACGACAAGTGCCTCGTCCGCCTCGAGGTCGCCGAGAAGTACGGACTGGTCGTCGGGCGGCTCCGCCCGGGCCCTCCGATCGACGTCGACGAGTACCTCGGGCCGGGGCTCGCCGACGAGCTGGCGGCGCTCGACTTCGCCGATTGGGAGCCCTACAGCGAGCCGCACATTCACCCGGTGCAGGCCAACTGGAAGGTGACACTCGACACCTTCCGGGAGAACTACCACTTCGACCATCTCCACCGGAACACGCTCCGGGAGTACGCCTACGGCGGGGTGCTGACCTTCGACGCGTTCGGGCCCCACCTGCGCAACTGCTCGGCGATCCGGACCATCGACGAGCTGCGCGACGTCCCCGACGAGCAGTGGACCGACGTGATGCCGTACTTCAGCTACCAGTACCAGCTGTTCCCGAACACCGCCCTCACCTTCGACGTCCGGCACATCGAGCTGTGGCAGATCCTCCCGGTCGACGAGCGGACCTCCGAGGTGGTGCACACCGCCTTCCTGAAGCCGGGCCTCTCCGACGAGGAACGGGCGAAGGCCGTCGACATGGCCCCGTGGATCTGCGAGACGGTGGTCGACGGCGAGGACTTCTGGGTCGCGGCGCGAACCGAGCCCGGGATCCGCACCGGCCTCATCGACACGGTCGTGTTCGGCCGCAACGAGCCGGCGCCCCAGCACCTCCACCGCGGCTTTCTCGCCGCGCTGGAGGCCCACCGCGCCGGACGGGTCGATCCCTGACGCCTCGCCCGCATGGTCCGGCCGTCCACCGAAGATAGTGAGCGATCGCTCACCCCTGCTACCCTGCGGCCGGGTCGTGGTGCCGATCCCGTGAGGGGAGGGTGATGGAGGGCGGACCGACTGGGCCGATCACCGACGACTGGTGCGTCGAGCACTTCGACTACCTCTCGCCCGACTTCGCCCGGGATCTCCATCCGACGCTGAAGCGCATGCGGGCGCTCTGCCCGGTCGCCCACAGCGACCAGCTCCAGGGCTACTGGATCGCCACCCGTTACGAGGACGTGCTCCGGGTGGCCCAGGATTGGGAGACGTTCAGCTCCGAGCTCGGCGTCTCGGTGCCGGCGACCCAGATGACCGTGCAGGCCATCCCCGAGCACGTCGACCCGCCGCTGCACCGGGCCTACAAGCGCCTCATCAACGCGTACTTCACCCCGGCCGCGGTCGCCCCCTACGAGGAGCCGACCCGGGCGATCGTCACCGACCTCATCGACGGATTCGTCGAGGCTGGGAGGTGCGACTTCCTGACCGAGTTCGCCCGGCCGTTCCCCGGCCTCGCGTTCTTCGACCTGGTGCTCAACGCACCATCCGACCAGCTGGCGGAGCTTAACGACCTCGCCACGAAGGCATCGGTCCCGAACAACCCCGACGCGCGGGAGTGTTGGGCGGCCCTGCACAAGTGGATCGGGGACTTCGTCGAGCAGCGGCGGCGGCAGCCGCCCCACGGGGACGTCGTTGACGCCATCCTCACCGCCGAGATCGAGGGCCGGCCGATCACCGATACCGAGGTGCTCGGGATGATCCTGCTCTTGATCCTCGGCGGGCTCGAGACCACCGCCGGTGCGCTCGGGCACTTCATGATCCGGTTCTGCCGCGAACCGCACATCCCGGCGCTGCTCCGCGAGAGGCCGGAGCTCGTCCCGGCGGCGGTCGAGGAGCTCCTCCGCCTCGAGGGCTCGTTCATCGCCATCGGCCGCACGGCCCGCCACGACGCCGAGATCGCCGGGCACCCGATCAAGGAGGGCGAGAAGGTCCTCATCTACTGGGCGTCGGCGAACCGCGACGAGGCCGAGTTCAAGGACGCCGACACCTTCGACCTCGACCGGGCCTCGAACCGGCACATCGCCTTCGGCGCCGGCCCGCACCGTTGTGCCGGGTCGAACCTCGCCCGCCTGAACCTCAAGGTCGCGGTGCACGAGGTCGTGCAGCGGCTTGCGGACCCGGTGCTCCTCGAGCCCGAGGAGAGCCTGCCGTTTCACTCCGCGCTCAACCGCTCGCCGCTTAGCGTCCCGATAAGCTTCACGCCCGGCGCCCGGCTGGGCGCTCGCTGACCCCGGCACAGAAGAGCCGGTCGGGAAGGAGCCGGTCGGGATGGATACCGTCGCGCCCGGACCCTTCGATCTGAGCAACCGGGTCGCGGTCGTCACCGGCGCGTCGTCGGGGCTGGGGGAGGCGGTCGCCCGGACCCTGGCCGCAGCCGGTGCCCGGGTGGCGGTCGTCGCCCGCCGCTCCGAGCGGCTCGCGCCGTTGGCTGCCGACATCGGGGGGCACGCGATCGGCTGCGACCTGCTCGTGCCGGACCGGGTCGATGGCGTGATCCCCGAGGTGGCCGAGGCGCTCGGGGCGCCCGAGATCCTGGTGAACGCGGCCGGGAGCATGTTCACCCATGAGCGGGCCGAGGACGAGCCGCTCGAGGCGATCCTCCAGACCCTGCAGCTGCACCTGGTCACCCCGTTCCGGCTGGCCCAGGCGGTGTTCCCGCACATGGTCGGGATCGGCAGAGGTGCGATCGTCAACATCTCGTCGATCAGCGGCCACGTGGGGGTCCCCTCCATCCCCCAGGCCTCCTACGCGGCCAGCAAGTTGGCCCTGAGCGGCCTCACCAAGGAGTTGGCGGTGCAGTGGGCGTCGAAGTCCATCCGGGTGAACACGGTCGCGCCCGGGTTCTTCCGCAGCGAGATCACCGAGGAGCTCTACACCACCGAGCGCGGCCGGGCCTGGCTCGAGCGGAACACCCCGTTGCCCTACGACGGCTCGGTGGAAGACTTGACCGGCGCGGTGCTGTGGCTGGTCGGCGACGCGGGCCGGTACGTCACCGGCCAGACCATCGTCGTCGACGGCGGGTGGACGGCCCGTTAACCGGTGGACTTCGACATGGGCGAGGAGGTGGCCGCGCTGCGACGCGAGCTGCGCGGGCTCATCGCCGACCACGTCCCGGCCGACTTCCTCGGCGCCTTCACCGACGACCCGGCCGACCTCGCCACCGCCCAGGCCTTCTGCCGGACCCTCGCCGAGCGGGGGCTCTTGTGCATGGCCTGGCCGACGGAGTGGGGCGGCCGGGACGCCTCCCTCTGGGAGCAGACCGCGTTGCGCGAGGAGATGTGGGCCCACCACGAGCCGCGCGGCGCGCAGTACATGGGGGTGAACTGGGTGGGGCCGACCATCCTGAGGCACGGCACCCCGGCGCAGCAGCAGCTCCATCTGCCCACCATCTCGAGCGGCGCGGCGATCTGGTGCCAGGGGTTCAGCGAGCCCGACTCGGGCTCGGACCTCGCGTCGTTGCGGATGGCGGCGGTACGCGACGGCGACGGCTGGCGGGTCACCGGCCAGAAGATCTGGACGTCCTACGCCACCATGGCGCAGTGGTGCTTCCTCCTCGCCCGCACCTCGACCGGGGAGCGCAAGCAGCAGGGGCTCACCATCTTCCTGGTCCCGATGTCGCGCGAGGGCATCGAGGTCCGGCCGATCGCCAACATGCTCGGACCCCACCACCTGAACGAGGTCTTCTTCGACGACGTGTGGGTGACGCCCGACGAGGTCCTCGGCCGCCTCGACGAGGGATGGAGCGTCGTCCAGGAGGTGCTGGCGTTCGAGCGGGTGGGCATCGCGCGGTATGCCCGCTGCGAACGTCTGCTGGCATGGGCGCCCGGGGCTCTGGGTGACGAGTGGGACTCGGTCCCGGCCGAGCTCCGCAGCCGGTGGGCCCGCATGCTCGTGCACGCCCGCCGGGCCCGTCTGCTCGCCTACCGGGTGGTCGACCTCCAGGGCCAGGGCCGGGTCCGGCCCGGCGACGCCGCCGCCTACCGGATCGCGGTGACCCGGCTCGACCAGGAGAGCGCGTCGGTGCTGATGGAGATCGCCGGGCGGCTGCGAGGGCGCGACGAGAACGCTCGCCGGTTCGTCCGCGCGGTCGAGGACCACTGGCGCTACGCCCAGGCCTCGACGGTGGCGTCGGGGAGCATCGAGATGCAGCGGATCCTCCTGTCCCGGTCGCTGCTGGCGGCGCCGTGAACCTCGATCTCGGCCCCGAGGCGCTCGAGTACGGCGCCACGGCCCGGCGGGCGCTCGAGGCCGCCGGCGGTGACGAGCTGCTGCGCACCGCCGAACGCGAGCCGGAGCGCCGCGACGACGTGATCGGGTCGTTGCTCGCCGCTCTCGGGGCCTGGGAGCTCACCCCCCGCGAGCACCCCGAGGAGCTGGAGGCCGCCGCCGCCCTGTGCCGCTCGGCCGGCTCCGTCGCGCTTCCCTACCCGGTCGCCGAGCGGCTCTCCCGGTCCTCCGACCTCGATGCCGACGGGCTGATCGTCGTCTCGGACGCCAATCCCGCCGCGCCGATCGCGGGCTCGGCGCTGCGCTGGACCGCGCTGGACGCGGAGGGGCGCCGGAGCGCCGTCACCGCGTGCGTCCCCACCGGGCCGGCCAGGACGTCGAGTTTCGTCGGCCGCCTCGAGCTCGAGCCCCTCGACGACCGCGGCGCCGGCGACCTCGCGCTGGCCGTCGTACTGCCCTGCTGGACGCTGCTCGGGATGCTCGACCGTGCCCTCGAGCTCGTGCGGGCCTACGTGCTCGACCGCCAGCAGTTCGGGCAGCCGATCGCCGCCTTCCAGGGGGTCCAGTTCCAGCTGACCGACGCCGAGGTCGAACGGGCCGGCCTGGAGGAGCTGGCGAAGTACGCGCTGTGGAGCATCGAGGTCGGCCGCCCCGAGGCGGCCGACGACGCGCTGGCGCTCCGGCTCGCCGCCATCGAGGCGGCCGACATCGTGTTCCGGGTCGCCCACCAGCTCCACGGGGCCATCGGCTTCTGCGACGAGACCACCCTGTCGTGGCTCTCCCGCTACAGCGGCCCGCTGCGCCGGCTGCCGTTCGGACCGGCCGAGACGGGCGACCTCCTCATGCGCCGCCTCGGCCGGAGCGGCCTGGTCGGCATCTTCGGGGGCGGGTCATGACGGGCCGCGCCGAGCGCTGATGCCCTTCCGCTCGGGCGCTCGATGAGCGTCGCGACTCCGGCCGAGCTCGAGGCGTTCCGGGACTCGGTCCGCGACTGGTGCCGCTCGCACGTGCCGGCCGACTGGCGGACCGCCCAGACCGGGGTCGGCGAGGACGAGCACGTCGCCTTCCAGAAGGACTGGTTCCAGGAGCTCCGCCGGGCCGGCTACGCGGTGCCCCACTGGCCGGCCGAATGGGGCGGCGGGCTGTCGGTGGCCGAGCAGATCGTCCTCTACCAGGAGCTCGCGGCCCACGACGCCCCTCGTCTCGTCCTCGCGTTCGTGGCGATCCACCACGCCGCCTCGACGCTGCTCGCCGCCGGGACCGACGAGCAGCGGGCCCGGCACCTGCCCGCCATCTTGGAGGGGGAGATCTGGGTCCAGGGTTTCTCGGAGCCGGAGGCCGGCTCCGACCTCGCCAGCCTCCGCACCACCGCCCGCCGGGACGGTGACCACTACGTCGTGAACGGCCAGAAGCTGTGGTCGAGCGGGGCGACGCACTCCGACTGGTGCCTGCTGCTCGCCCGCACCGATCCCGGCGCGCCCAAGCGGCGCGGGATCTCCTACTTCCTGATGGACATGCGATCGGCCGGGGTCGACGTGCGCCCGATCCGCCAGGCCACCGGTGAGTGGCACTTCGCCGAGATCTTCCTCGACGACGTGGCGATCCCCGCGACCCAGCTCGTCGGGACCGAGAACGACGGCTGGCGGGTCGCGCAGGCGACGCTCGGGGCCGAGCGCGGCATGACGATGCTCGAGCTGGCCGAGCGGCTGGGCCACGCCGGGTTCCGGTGGCTCCTCGACGCCTGCTGTCGCCCGGTCGCCGGCGGCAGGCCACTCGACGACCCGGCCGTGCAGGAGCGCCTGGCCGGCTTCGAGACCGAGATCCAAGGACTGCGGGCGTTGTGCCGGGGTCTCGCCGAGCGCCACGAGACCGGTGCGGTCGGCCCGGCCGACGCGTCGATCGTGAAGCTGTACTACAGCGAGCTGCTGCAGCGGATGACCGACTTCGGAGCCGAGGTCGCCGGGCTGCCCGCGCAGACCGAGCTGCGCAAGCCCGCCTCGAGCGGCTGGGAGTCCGGCGCGTGGGTCCTCGACTTCATCGGCTCGTGGGAGTGGACGATCCCGGGCGGGACGAGCGAGATCCAGCGGACGATCATCGCCGAGCGGGGGCTCGGCATGCCGCGGGGTCCCGAGCGATGAGCGCCGACCTCACCGAGTTCCACGCGGAGCTCCGAGGGGTCGCGCGGGCGGTGCTCGCGCGTCGGCCGCCGGGCGAAGGCGCACCTGGGCCCGACGGCCTCTCGTGGGAGCGCCTCGCCGAGACGGGCTGGCTCGGGCTCGAGGTTCCCGAGGCCCTCGGCGGCGCCGGGGCCACCCTGGCCGAGGCCGCCGTCGTCCTCCACGAGATGGGACGGGCCCCGCAGTCGTGCGCGTACCTCGGTGGCGCGGTGCTGGGCGCCGGGCTCCTCGCCCTCCTCGAGCCCCACGCAGGGCGCGACGAGCTGTTCGCCGGTCTGGCGTCGGGCGCCATCCGACCGGCGGTCGGCCTCGCCACCGGGGAGGGCGCGCCGCTCGGCGCGGCGCCCTTCGCGCTCGAGCGGCGCGGCGGCCACGGAGTGGTGCACGGCGAGGCCGGCTTCGTCCCCGACGCCGTCGGCGCCGACCGGCTCCTCCTGCTCGCCCGGGACGGCCGGTCGACCGTGGTCGTCGCGACCTCCCCCGGCGCGGCGGGCCTGCAGGTCGCCCCCCAGCCGGTCGTCGACGAGACCCGGTCGCTCGGCCGCATCACCGCGGCAGGGGTCGAGGTGGATGCGGCCGACCTCTGGCCCCTCGCCGCCGACCCGGCCGGTCTGGTCGACCGCGGCGCGCTCGCGGTCGCATGCGACAGCCTGGGCCTCGCCGAGGCGATGCTCGAGGCGACCGTCGCCTACGCCGGGGTCCGCCACCAGTTCGACCGCCCCATCGGCTCCTTCCAGGCGGTGCAGCACGCCTGTGCCGACATGCTCGTGCAGGTGGCGGTGGGGAGAGAGCTGGTGGCGGCGGCGGTGGCGGGGCTCGCCGCCGGCGAGCCCGACGCGGCCCGCACGGTCTCGATGGCGAAGGCGCACGTGGGCGCGGCGGCGGTGGACGTGGTCGGGAAGGCCATGCAGCTGCACGGCGGGATCGGCTACACGTGGGAGAGCGGGGTCCACGTCTACCTGAAGCGGGCGATCCTCAACCGGTCGCTGTTCGGCTCGCCGGGCGCGCACCGCCGCCGAGTCGCCCGGCGTTACCTCGGTGAGCGGGGCGCGGCCCCGGAGTAGCCTTGCCTAGGAGTAAGCACTCGCTCACCAATGAGCGGCCGGTCGGCGCGCCCGCAGGCCCGCCGGATCGGGAGGACGGATGGCCGACCGGACACTGTTGAGGAACGCCCGGGTGCTGAGCTGCGCCGCCGGACCCGACGAGGTGCCCGCCGACGGCGACGTCCTCATCGAGGGGAACCGGATCGCCCGGGTCGTCCCCGGCCGCGCCGAGGTCGACGAGGCCGGGACCCGGGTGGTCGACCTGCACGGGGCGACGCTGCTCCCGGGCCTGAGCGACGCCCACACCCACATCAGCTGGCCGCTCGACTTCGTCTTCGACCATGACGGGGTGGCGGCGTCCCCGCCGGAACGCCACATCCTCGACGTCGCCGCGGTGGCCCGGACGTTCCTCGAGAGCGGCTACACGCTGATCGTCGGGGCCGGCGTCCTCCAGCCGCTCGACGACGTCCTGGCCAAGGACTTCATCGACCGCGGCCTCCTCCCCGGTCCCCGGATCATCCCGAGCGGGGCGATGGTCACCGAGCCCGGCGCGATCGGTGCCGACGGCGCGCTCATGGACGTCGCGCCCGATGCGAAGGCGATGCGGGAGATCGTGGCCCGGCAGTGCGACTCGGGGGTGCGGGCGATCAAGCTCTTCATCTCGGGGGACGGGATCATGCCGGAGTTCCCCTCCGAGGACACCTACATGAACGACGAGATGCTCCTCGCCGCGGTCGACGAGGCCGACCGGTACGGCGCCATCGTCACCGCCCACGCCCGAAGCGCCGCCAGCGTCGCCATGGCGGCGCGGACCGGCGTGCGGGTCATCCACCACGCCTGCTTCGTCGACGACGAGGCCATGACGGCGCTCGAGGCCCGCCGCGACGACGTGTGGGTGTGCCCCGGGCTCCACTACGTCTACGCGATGGTCCACGGGGACGCCGAGCCGTGGGGAATGACCCCCGAACGACTCGAGCGGTCGGGGTACGCGCACGAGCTCACCTGTCTGGTCGAGAGCCTGAAGCGGCTGCACGCCGCGGGCATCCGGATCCTCGCCGGCGGCGACTTCGGCCACCAGTGGACGCACCACGGCACCTATGCGAGGGAGCTCCAGCGCTACGTGGAGCTGGTCGGCATGACCCCGGTCGAGGCGCTGCACACCGCGACCCGCAACACCGGGCCGCTCGTCGGCCTCGACACCGGGACGGTCGCCGAGGGGTCGCTCGCCGACCTCCTCGTCGTGGACGGCGACCCGAGCGTCGACATCGGGGTGCTCCTCGACCCGGCCCGCCGGCGGGCCGTCATGAAGGACGGCCAGTTCGTCTACGTGAACCCCGAGTCCTTCCCTTGAGCACGCCCGGGCGGCCGGCCCCCGGTCGGGCCCTCTCGGGAGTCGACGCGCTGGTCCGGCTGCTGGTCGTCCGCCACCAGCTCGACGAGCGGGCCGGGCTCACGACCGCGACGATGGTGTCCGGGTACCCGGGCTCGCCGCTCGGCGCCTTCGACCTCGCGGTGGAGGCGGCCCACGACGAGCTCGCCGAGCACCTGGTCGTCCACCGCCCGGCGGTCAACGAGGAGCTCGCCGCCGCGACGGTCTGGGGGAGCCAGATGGGCAGCGTCGTCCCGTACCGGGACGTCGACGGGGTGGCCGGCGCCTGGTACGGCAAGGGCCCGGGGCTCGACCGGGCCGGCGACGCGCTGAAGCACGGCAACGCCATGGGGTCGGGCCCCAACGGCGGCGTCGTCCTGTTCTGTGGCGACGACCCGACGGCCAAGTCCTCGACGCTGCCGTGCGACTGTCAGTACACCCTCGAGGACGCCGCCATCCCGGTCCTCTATCCGGGCAACCCCCAGGAGGTCATCGACCTCGGCGTGCACGCGTTCGGGCTCTCCCGCTTCGCCGGATGCTGGGCGGCGCTCAAGATCGTCACCGCCGTGGCCGACGGCATCGCCTCGGTCGACGAGGGCCTCGACCGCCATGTCGTCGGCGGCCCCGTCGAGGCGGTCGTGGACGGGAAGCCCTGGCACCACCGGCCGCTCAGCTCGGTCGGCTCCCACGCCGTCGCCGACCAGGAGCGGCTGATCGTCCACGACCGGCTCCACGCTGCCCGGGCGTACGTGCGCCACCACGGGCTCGACCGGGTGCTCGGCGCGGATCCCGGGGCCCGCCTCGGGATCGTGTGCTCCGGCAAGACCTTCTTCGACGTGGTCCAGGCCCTCGCCGACCTCGGGGTGCCGGGCGTGCGCGTCCTCAAGCTCGCGATGACGTACCCGCTCGTGCCCGAGACGGTGCTCGAGTTCGCGGCCTCGGTCGAGGAACTCGTGGTCATCGAGGAGAAGCGCCCGTTCGTCGAAACCCAGCTGCGGAGCATCCTGCACGAGCACGGCTCCCCGGTGCCGGTCTCGGGCAAGCACGACCGGTCGGGTCGCCCGCTCACCTCGCTCGTCGGGGAGCTGGACCCGGCGGCGATCGCCGCCGCGCTGGTCCGTGTCCTGCCCGAGCTGACCCCGCCGGCGCGGCCCGCCCCGACGAGGCTGCCCCTCGTCGAGCCGCCGGCCCGGCCCCCCGCCTTCTGCAGTGGCTGCCCGCACAACCGCTCGACGGTGTTCCCGGCCGGCGCGCTCGTCGGCGGGGGAGTGGGGTGCCACGGGATCATGTACTTCGAGCCGCGCCACGCGGGGATGACGAGCCTGCCGCCGACCCCGATGGGTGCGGAGGGCGTCCCGTGGATCGGGCTCGCCCCGTTCGTCGACGAGCCGCACCTGATCCAGAACCTGGGCGACGGCACGCTCAGCCACTCCGGCACGCTCGCCATCCGGTCGTGTGTCGCCGCCGGGGTCAACGTCACCTTCAAGATCCTCTACAACCGGGCCGTCGCCATGACCGGGGGCCAGGACGCGACCGGACTGCTCGAGGTCCCCGCGCTCACCCGCGCGCTCGCCGCCGAGGGGGTCGCCAAGATCGTCGTCTGCGCCGAGGACCCGCACCGCTACGGCCGCCGGGCCGGCTGGGGTCCCGGCGTCGAGGTGCTGGGCCGCGATCGGCTGCCCGAGGCCCAGGACCGACTGCGTGCCGTGCCGGGGGTGACCGTCCTCGTCTACGACCAGCGCTGCGCGGCCGAGGCCCGCCGGCTCCGCCGACAGGGCCGGCTCGAGGAGCCCCCCGACCGCGTCCACATCAACGAGGCGGTGTGCGAGGGCTGCGGCGACTGCAACGTCAAGAGCAACTGCCTCTCGGTGCTCCCGCTTGCGACCGAGTTCGGCGAGAAGCGGGTCATCCACGACCCGTCGTGCAACCGGGACTACACCTGCCTCGAGGGGGACTGCCCGTCGTTCGTGACCCTTCGCCCGGCGCGGGGCCGGCGGGCCGTCTCGGGGTCCCGGCGCCGCGACGCGCGGCCGGGCCTGCCGGCCGGCTCCCTGCCGCCGGTGCCCGACCGTCCCGTCGAGGGCGGGTTCGGGATCTACTTCACCGGCATCGGGGGCACCGGCGTGGTCACCGCCAACCGGATCATCGCCGCCGCCGCCGAGGAGGCCGGCCTCGGGGTCGACGGGATGGACCAGACCGGCCTGTCCCAGAAGGCGGGCGCCGTCGTCTCGCACCTTCACCTCGTGGCGCCGGGGGCCGGTCCAGGCACCGCCGCCGTCGGCACGGGGGGCGCCGACCTCTACCTCTCCGGGGACATCTTCCAGGCCGCCGCCGCGCCCCATCTCGCCCGGGTGCGGGCCGGCCGGACGATCGCGGTGGTGGACCGCGCCGTCACCCCGACCGCCGCGATGCTCCAGGCCGAGGTGGCGGTGCCGGAGCCCGGCGCGCTCGAAGAAGTGGTGCGCGAGCGGGTGGGCTTCGAGCGCGTCCTTTTCGTGGACTCGACCCGGGTGGCCGAGGCGGTCTTCGCCAACCACCTGCTCGCCAACATCGTCCTCCTCGGGGCCGCCTACCAGCGGGGCGGACTGCCCCTGCCGCTCCACGCGATCGACGCCGCGATCGGACGCCTCGGCGCGACGGCCGACGACACGAGGGAGGCGTTCGAGTGGGGGCGCTGGGCGGCCCATGACCGGGCGGCGGTCACCGCCCGGCTCGACACCGCGCCGCTGGCGTCACGTCGCGACCCGTTCGCGCCGTCGCCCGCCGCCCTCGGGCGGGCCGGGGCCGCGGTGGCCGGTCGGGCCGTCCCGCCCGAGGTGGTCGACCTCGTCGAGCGACGGACCGCCCAGGTCCTCGACTACCAGGACGGCCGACTGGCGGCCCGCTACCTCGACCTCGTGGAGCGGGCGGCCCGTGCCGACGATGCCGCGCACGGATGGGCGCTCACCCTGGCGGTGGCGGAGGCGTGGTTCAAGCTGCTCACCTACAAGGACGAGTACGAGGTGGCCCGGCTCCACCACGCCGCCGACTACGGCGCCGTCGCCCGCGAGCTCGGCATCGAGGGCCGGTACCGGATCCGGTTCCACCTCCACCCGCCGACCCTCCGGCGGCTCGGCCTCTCGAAGAAGTTGCCGCTCGGCCGGCCCTACCAACTCATGTTCGGGGTGCTCCGGCGGATGAAGAGGGTGCGCGGCACCCCGTTCGACCCCTTCGGCTGGGACCGGGACCGGCGCCTCGAGCGGACCCTCATCGCGCAGTACCGGGAGCTGGTCAAGAATGCCCTCGACGCGGCGGGTCCCTCCTACGAGGCGAAGGTCGAACTGGCCCGCTCGCCCATGTCGATCAAGGGCTACGGGCCGGTGAAGGAGGAGGCGGTGCGGCGCTGGCGCGCGCAGCTCGGCCAGGAGGCCGACCGGGTCGTCGAGGGCTCGCTCGCCCGGTGAAGCGGATCCGGTTCGTGACGAGGCGGACCGGGGTCGACGCCGACGCCTTCGCCCGGGGGTGGCGGGACGAGGTGGCCCGGGCGGCCGAGGGGACCCCGGTGGAGCTGCGGCCCGCGAGGGTCACCCTCGGCGTCGCCATGCCGTCGGTGATCCCCGACCAGCGCTATGACGGGGTGCTGATCGAGTGGTTCGCAGATCCCGACCACCTGGCCCGGTTCGAGGCGTGGAGCGGGGCGGCCCGGCTCCGGGCCCCGAGCGCGGTGTCGGCCCCCGGCCCCTCGGTGGTGGTCGACGAGGTGGTCCTGCGCGGGCAGGACTGGCTCGATCGGCGGTGGCGGGAGGGAGCCCAGAAGCTCAAGCACATGGCGCTCGCCCACCGGGCCGCCGGGCTCAGCCCGAGCGAGTTCTCCGACGCCTGGAAGCGCCGGGCCGGAACGCTGCGGGGGCCGGGCGATGCCGCGCCGGTCCGGATCCCCGACGACGTCCGAGGGCTGGCCTACGTCCAGAACCACCCGCACCAGGCCCCGGTCGAGCCCGCCTACGACGCGGTGAACGAGGTGTACTTCGAGGACCTCGACGGCCTCCGCCGGCGGGTGGACTGGTTCGCGCAGTCGCTCGGCGGTGGCACCGAGGACGATCTCGTGGCCGAGCACTGCTTCCTCGCGGTCGCTGAGGCGGTGCTCGTGCCCGGACCCTCCGACACCGGGGCCTGAGGCTCCCGCCGACCGCGCTCGAGGGTCGGCCGCTACCCGAGCACGGCCGGGTTCACGATGTGTGCCGGTCGCACTCCGGTCAGCACGTCGATCGCCCCCTGCACCGCCAGATCGGCCATCTCCGTCCGGGTCCGCAACGTCGCCGAACCGATGTGCGGGGTGACGAGGCAGTTGGGGAGGGCGAGCAGCGGGTCGTCGGTCGGGATCGGCTCGGCGACCATCACGTCGATCCCCGCCCCGGCGATCGTGCCGTCGCCCAGCGCCTCGGCGAGCGCGACCTGGTCGACGACGGCGCCCCGGGCGGTGTTGACCAGGATCGCGCTGGGCTTCATCCTCCGGAGCTGCTCGCGTCCGATCAGCCCGCGGGTCTGCTCGGTCAGCGGGGTGTGCAGGGTCACGACGTCGGAGACCGCGAGCAGGTCGTCGAGGGGGATGCCGCTGTGCCGTGAGTGATGGACGATGTCCATCCCGAAGGCGGCCGCCCGCCGCCCGACGGCCCGTCCGATCGCCCCGTAGCCGACGATGCCGATCGTCGCTCCGGCGAGGTCCATCCCGCACATCCACGTCGGTTGCCAGCGCCCCCAGCCGCCCGTGCGTGCCGCGTCGGCGGCCTCGGGGAGCCGACGCGCCACCGCGAGGATGAGCGCGAACGCGAGGTCGGCGGTCGCGTCGGTGAGCACGCCCGGGGTGTTCGTGACCACGACGCCGCGCTCGGTGCAGGCGGCGACGTCGATGCTGTCGTGTCCGACGGCCATCACGCTCACGACCCGCAGCTGCGATCCGGCGTCGAGCACCTCGGCGTCGATCCGGTCGTTGAGCGTGCTCACCAGGGCCGCCGCCCCCGCCACACCGGCGAGCAGCGCATCGCGGGGCACCGGGTCGGGTCGCTCCCACACCGCCAACTCGGCGATCGCACCCAGCCGGGCCAGCCCGTCGCCGGGGATCCGGTAGGTGGCGTAGGCCTTCACGGGCTCACTCCTCCGGTCCCTCTCGAGCGCCGGCCCGGTTCGGGTCAGGAGGCGCGGAAGAGGATCGCCCCCGAGGGGGTCAACCCGCCGCTGCTCACGACCGCCACCGAGGCGCCGGGCACCTGACGGTCGCCGCCTTCGCCCCGCAGTTGCACGATCGCCTCGTGGACCAGCCCCATGCCGTGGGTGCGGCCGGCCGAGAGCTGCCCGCCGTGGGTGTTGAGGGCGACCACGCCGCCCTCGCGGGCGATGTTGTGCCCGCCGTCGAGGAAGTCCTTGGCCTCCCCGATCCCGCAGAACCCGAGCCCCTCGATCCACGACAGACAGGTGAAGGTGAACCCGTCGTAGAGCTGGGCGACCTGGACGTCGGAGGGCCGGAGTGTCGTCCTGGTCCACAGGTGGGCCGAGGGCCCGAGCACCTGGGGCTCGTGGGTCATGGTGGTCTGGTCCCAGGCCACCCGTTCGGTCATCTGGGTCCCGACCGCCTCCACGAACACCGGCGGCTTGGCCAGGTCCGCCGCGGTCTCCACCGCCGAGACGATGACCGCGATGCTCGCGTCGGCGGGGACGTCGCAGTCGTAGAGGCCGAAGGGGGTGGAGATGAGACGCGCCCCCAGGTAGTCGTCCATGGTGAGGGGGTCCCGGTAGATCGCGCGGGGGTTGACCGCCGCGTTCTTGCGCTGGTTGAGGGCGATCCACCCGAGGGTCTCCCGGGTGGTCCCGTAGCGGGCGAAGTGGTTCGATGCGTAGATGGCCAGGTGGTTGGCGGCCGAGCCCACGCCGTAGGGGGCAGTGGAGCTGGTCACCCGGCCCCGCGCGCCGCCCATGCCATAGGGGTTCCGGCCGTCGGAGCTCAGCGCCCGCATCTGGGCGGCGAAGGTCGCCTGCCACACGGTGCGGAAGCACAACACGTGGCGGGCGAGACCGCTCGCCACCGCAATCATCGCGGCGATCAACGACCCCGCTGGGCCGAAGGTCTCCATCCCGCCGTTGTACCAACTGGGTCGGATCCCGAGCGCGTCCTCGAGGGCGGTGACGCCGCCCTCGGAGAAGCCGCCGGCCCCGCCCATACCCCCCGGGTAGGTCGAGAGCCCGTCGATGTCGGCGAACTCGAGCCCGGCGTCCGCGATCGCGGCCTTGGCGGCATGCACCGTGAGCGAGAGCGGCTGCACCATGAGGCGCCGACCGATCTCGGACATCCCGATGCCGGTGATCGCCACCTTGTCCTCGAACTTCTCGGCCCGGACCATGGGCCGGATCCATCGGTGATGTTCCTCGGGCGGGATCTCGTCGTTCGGGAGCTCGTCGACCTCGCCGGCCACCACCTCGAACACCGGGAGCCAGACGTCCTCCCGGTGCTCGAAGCGGACCCGAACGCGGGCCCCGACCACCGCCGACTCGGCATCGGGTCCGACGATGTTGGTGAGCAGCCGGACCCGCGAGTCCTCCTCGATCGCCACCGACGCGATCACGAAGGGCGGGGGGAACCCGGGATCCCACATCTGGTGGTTGACGGTCACTCCGATGATGACCCCGAACCCGGAGACCTCGGTCACGCCGATGTCCTCGGAACGGCAGTACCGGCACACCGGCTGGTGCGGGTGCAGCAACGCACCGCACGAGTGGCACTGCTGGAAGCGCAGGACGCCGTCGGCACCGGCCGTCCAGAAGTAGCGGTTCTGTTCGTCGAGGGCCGGGAGCGGCCGGTCGAATGTCGGATCGACCGGCGGGGCGGCATCGACCGGGGGGCTCATGTGAGGTCGTGCTCCGCGGCGATCTCCATCAGACGGGAACCCGGAGCCGTCGGGCGGCGCTCAGTCCTCCTCGATCGAGATGGCCTGCTTCGGGCAGGTCCTGACCGCCTGCACGACCTTGTCTCGGAGCTCCTCTCCCGGATGCTCCATGAGCAGGTGCAACTCGTCGTCGTCATCGAGGAAGAAGACTTCGGGTGCGATGCCCATGCACAGCGCATTGCTCTCGCACTGCGTGAGATCCACGACCACCCGCATCCCGCCTCCTGCGCCACTTTCGGACTCACCGGGCACGGTAGCACCGGGTGTTTCCAGTGCTCCACGGGGCGAGACGAGACGACGTCAGAAGCTCCGGCAATGGACCGTGTCGAGCTTCTGCGTCCTCGGCCTCGTCACGATGAAGACGTGGACGTCGCCGATCTCCTCCACCAGCTGGCCCGTCGAGCGGCCCAGCACCCCGGCGATCAAACCGCGTTCGTTCCACAGCGCGTGAGCCGCCATCGCATGTTCGGGCTCCCACGCCCAGTCCGGCGAGCCCATCCCCGCCCCGGCGGCCGTGCCCTGCACGACCGTGGTCACCCTGATGTCGTCGTCGCGGAGCTCGTCGGCGAGCACACGGCTGAACACCTCGAGCGCGGCCTTGGTCGAGACGTACATCGACAGCATCGGCCACGGGTTCAATGTCGACTCGCTCGACGTGTTCACGATGTCGCCGGCGCCGGCCTTGCGCATGAGGGGGATCGCCGCCCTCGAGGTGTAGACCGGACCGAGGAAGTTGGTGGCCACCTGGCCCTGGATGTCGCGGTCGGTCAGGTGCTCGACCGCACAGGGCCGGTAGACGGCGGCGTTGTTGATCAGGATGTCGAGCTTGTCGAAACGCTTCTCGATCGCATCGAACGCCGCTCGGACGCTGTCGGGGTCACCGACGTCGGTGACCATCGGCACCGCGTTGGGGCCGAGGCCCGTCGCCACCTCCTCGAGCCGGTCCTTCCCGCGGGCGAGCATCACGACCGACGCCCCCTCTTCCAACAGCCGCTTCGAGATGCCGACTCCAGAGCCGCTCGAAGCCCCGGTGACCGCGGCGACCTTCCCCTCGAGTTGTCCCACCTGAACCTGACCTCCTCTTTTGAGCGTGCGGCCCGGATCAGCCGATCGTCGACAGGAACTGCACCACCTGGGTGCCCGGTTCGAACGAGCCGGCCGTCGAGGCCATCACATAGCCGCCGTCGACGAGAAGCGTCACACCGCTGATGCCGTTGGCGGCGTCGCTGTTCAAGAAGGCCATGACGTTCCCCATCTGGTCCGGCACCAGCTGCGCCTGCCCGGTCTCGTCGCGGTAGTCCTGCGCGAAGGTCAGCCAGGTCTCCGCGTTGGCGCGGGCGAGCGGCGTGTCGGTCGGACCGGGGAGGATGCCGTTGATGCGGATTCCCTTCTTGGCGAGGGGGTACGCGCGTCCGGCGATGTAACAGCCAAGGACCTGCTTGCTGAACATGTAGTTGTCGCGGCCCTCGTGGGAGTCGATCCACGCGGCCGCGCTCTCGTAGTCCGGCGTCGCGAGGAACTCACTCAGGATAGGGATGTTGTTGGGCCACCCGATCCCGGCGACCGACGAGATCGCGCAGATGGCGCCACCCCGACCCAGACGACCGTCGCCGATCAGGGTGTCGATGATGTGACGGTGCCCGATGAAGTTGATCTTCATCAGTCCCGGTGTGCCGTCGGCAACCCCGGCGGCCGAGAACACGGCATGTATCGGGCCCTTGATCTGTGCGAGGACGCCGTTCAATGCGGTGAGATCGCGCAGGTCGATGGAGATGGCCTGGGCCACGTCGAACTCGATCGGCGCAAAGTCCATCGCGATGACCTCTGCACCGAGCGCACCGGCGGTCTTGGCCGCCGCGGCCCCCATCCCGGTCGCGGCACCGACGACCAGTACCCGCTTTCCGTCGTAACGGAAGGCTTGGAAGTCGCTCACAGTCGTTCCCCTCGTTTCACGCCGGCGTCGTCCGGCACTCTTGGTGATTCGGTCATGTCGTGCCGTAGCATTGCACGGCCGTGGCGATGTTTGGACTTCGATTCGACCTGCGCAATCCGTCCTTTGCCGGAGTCACCTCGACCGAGCGCGTCCAGGCTGCGCTTGACATGGCCGAGTGGGCGGACACCCGGGGCGGGGTCATGGTCGCCGTCTCCGAGCACCACGGGCAAGACGACGGCTACCTCCCGGCACCCATCGTCTTCGCCTCGGCGCTGGCGGCCCGGACCCGCACCGCCCGGATCATGCTCGCGGCCCTTCCCGCCCCCTTCTACGACCCCCTCCGGCTTGCCGAGGACCTCGCGGTGCTCGACGCCGTGGCCGGCGGGCGGCTCGACGTCATCCTCGCCGGGGGGTACGTGGCCGAGGAGTTCGCCATGTTCGGGGTGCCGAGCTCGAGCCGCGGGGAGCGCCTCGAGGAGACGGTGCGGTTGCTCCGGCAGGCCTGGACGGGGGAACCGTTCGAGTTCCGGGGCCGCCGGGTGCGGGTCACGCCGACGCCCAGTCAGCCCGGCGGGCCGAGGATCGTGCTCGGTGGATCGACGGCCGCCGCCGCCCGGCGGGCGGCCCGCATCGCGGATGGCTTCGTGCCCGTGGACGGGTCGTGCTGGGACGCCTACCGGGAAGAGCTGGGGCGCGTGGGGAAGCCGGACCCCGGTCCCCGGGTCGAGACGGCGTCGGCCACGACGTTTCTCTCCGAGGATCCCGAATCGGCCTGGCCGATCCTCCTTCCCTATCTCCGGCACGAGAACGCGCAGTACGCGTCCCTGCTCGACGCCGCGAAGCTCGAAGGGCCCT
>DAIUEV010000003.1:0-20568 GCA_036844945.1 Acidimicrobiales bacterium | reverse complement strand
CACGAGAACGCGCAGTACGCGTCCCTGCTCGACGCCGCGAAGCTCGAAGGGCCCTACTCGACGATGACCGACGAGGAGCTCCGACGGAGCGGCCCGTACCGCATCATCACTCCCGAGGCTCATACGGAGGAGTTGCGGGCGCGCGGGGCGATGGCCTTCTCGTACTTCCAGCCGATGGCCGGGGGCATCCCGCCGGCGCTCGCCTGGGAGAGCCTGCACCTCTTCGAGGAACGGGTGGTCCCGCGGCTCGAGTCCTGAGGCGCCGCTACGTGACCGCACCGTCGATTTTCAGCTGGAGGATCTCGTCCTGGGTCCGTCCGAGCTCGCGCAAGAGGTCGTCGGTGTGCTCGGCGAACTGCGGGGCCCGGGTCAGCACCGGCGGGCGCTCGTCGAACTGGACAGGGCTAGCCACGAGCCGGCGTTCATTCCCCTCCGCGTCGGTGACCGGGAGGATGTAGCCGTTCGCATCCATCTGGGGGTCCGCGGCGATCTCGAGCGGCCCCTGGACCGGCGCCCACTGGCCCTCCATCGTCTTCAGGTGTTCCTTCCAATAGGCATACGGCTTGGATGCGAAGACTTCGGCCACGTAGCGGCCGGCCTCGAGGGAGTTGGCCATGAGCTTCTCGGCAGTGTCGAACCGCTCGTCGTCGATCAGGTGCTCGAGGCCCAGATGCCGGCAGACGTCGGCGAAGTACCGGCCGGGCTGGAGCATCGTGAAGTTGATCCACCGGTCGTCTGAGGTCCGGAACGTCCCCATGGTGGGATTCACGGCCAGGGTGGCCGGGCCGGCCAGTGGGCCGGGTTGCATCTCCTCGCCCGACAGCATGGCGTTGTTGATCGACAGCGCAAAGGCCCACGCACCCACGCTCATCAGCGAGACGTCGACGACCGAGGTCTCCCCGGTCCGTTCTCGGGCGAACAGCGCTGCGGCGATCCCGCCCGCGATCGTCATGCCTCCCATCGAGTCGCCGTAGGCGCCACCGGGCTGGTGGATGATTCGCGGGCTGTCGGACGGCGTGACGGCCCAGGCGCTCCCCATCCGGCACCAGAACGTGGAGCCGTCGTAGCCCCCCTTCACGGCGTCGTGGCCCCGCTGCCCGTGGCCGCTGCCCCGGACGTAGATGATCTTCGGGTTGGCGGCGCGGATGTCCTCCACCTCGATGTGGAGACGCCGGCGGGCGTCGGGAAGGAAGTTGGTGAGGAAGACGTCCGCGTCCTTGCAGAGGTCGAGGAGCACCGCGTGGGCGTCCGGGTGATCGAGCGCCAGGCCGATGCTGCGCTTGCCTCGGTTCGGGTGCTCCATCAGCGGTTGGAACGATCCGGCCGCCACCCCGCCGGTGCCGAGCCGGAGGCCGCGCTGGGCGTCACCCATCACCGCGTGCTCGACCTTGATCACATCGGCACCCCAGTCCGTGAGCACCGCGCCGGCCGCGGGGGTGAACGTGAACTGGGCGACCTCGACCATCTTCACGCCCTTCATGGGCTGCTGCATGGCGCCTCCTTTGCGACTCGCGGACTGTGGACTTCGGGGCTCACGGGTGCAGGAACGTGGACACGTTCACGCACCATGGGGACGTCGCGGCGTGAAGTGGGACTTCGCGTGCGATCACGAACCGGGATGCGAGGGGGATCGGCTCAGCCGGTCACGACGGGCAGGTGCTCCCAGCCCCGGACGGTCGAGGTGTGGGCCCGCTTGGCGTTGTCCCAGTCGACCTCCCAGGAGGGGAACCGGCTCAGGACCTCGTCGAGCGCGATGCGGCCCTCGAGGCGGGCGAGGTGGCTCCCGAGGCAGAAGTGGATCCCGTAGCCGAAGCTGAGGTGGTGGGCGATCTCGCGGTGGATGTCGAAGCGGTCGGGATCCGGGAAGGCCCGCTCGTCCCGGTTGGCCGAGCCGTTGACGAGGAGGATCACGCTTCCCTCCCTGACCGTGTGACCCTGGATCTCGACGTCGTGGGTCACATAGCGCGCCTGGATCGGTGAGGGGGCCTCGTACCGGAGGAGCTCCTCGATCGTGTTGTTCACGAGCGACCGGTCCTCGACGATCTCCTTGCGCTGGTCCGGGTTCTCCGCCAGTACCTTGCCCATCCACCCGATGAGCCGCGTGGTCGTCTCGTTGCCGGCGCCGGCGAGGAGGCCGATGTAGTTCAGGATCTCGTCCCTGGTGAGGGTGCGGATCGTCCCGTCGGTGTCCTCGTACTCGGCGTTCAGCAGCTCGGTCATCAGGTCGTCCGACGGGTGTTCCGCCCGCCAGTCGATGTAGTCCGCGAAGTCGCTGTGCATGAACTCCGAGTAGTCGCGCTCGGAAGGCACCCCTTCTTCGATGCGCAGGCCGGCGTCGATCCGGTCGCGGATCCGCTCCTGGTCCTCCTCGGGGATCCCGAGCAGCATGCCGATCGTCCGCATGGGCATCTGGGCCCCGAGGTCGGCGATGAAGTCGAACCCGCCGCTCCCCACCAGCGGGTCGAGGGACCGTGCGCAGAACTCCCGGACCTTGGGCTCGATGGCGTTCATCCGCTTCGGCGTGAACACCCGGGAGAGGATCCCCCGGTGCACGTCGTGGGTCGGCGGGTCCTCGAAGATGATGCTCCCGGACGGGATCTCGATGTTCGCCTTGATGATCTCGAGGACCGAGCCCTTGCTCGAGATGTAGGTCTTCCAGTCGACGAGCCCGCGCTCGACGTCCTCGAATCGGGTCACCGCGAAGAAGTCGTACCGGTCGTTGTAGTAGAGCGGGACCTCGTCGCGCATCCGCTTCCAGACCGGGTACGGATCGTCGTCGATGTCGAAGTCGTAGGGGTCGTAGTAGATGTCGGCGGAAGTCTGGGTCACCTACCTGCTCCTCAACTCTCGTCGGTCGGCGCAAAATGGTATGCGATTTTGGCGCTTCGACGCTACCGTGAGGCGATCATGAAGGCCTCGCTCGGCATCGCAGCCGACCTGCGACAACGCATCGCGAGCGGCGAGCTGAAGGACGGCGATCCGCTCCCGGTCGAGAGCGAGCTGGTCGGTCAGCTCGGTGCGTCGAAGAGCGTGGTGCGCGAGGCCCTCCGGATCCTGGAGGGGGAGGGACTTCTCGAGGTGCGCCGCGGACTCGGTGGCGGGCCGAGGGTCCGCCACCCCTCGATCTCCGACGCCGCCCAGGGGGTCGGGGTCTACCTCCAGATCGGCGACGTCCCCGTCCTCGACGCCTGGACGGCCCGTGACCGGATCATCGGCGGTGCCGTCGAGCGGCTTGCCGGCGAACAACGCCCGCCGACCGCAGCGGCGCTCGAGGACTCGGTTGAGGTGCTTGGCTCGGTCATCGGGGACTTCGACGCGTACTACCACCAGCTGATCGAGGTCGCGGAGAGAGCGGTGCAGCTCGCCGGCAACACCACCGAGCACGTGCTCGTCGTCGCGCTCCGCCACATCATCGCGGCGGAGCTGGACGCCGTGACGAGGGAGGTGGTGAATGTGAGCGAGGCGGTCGACGCCGAGCGGTACATCACCTCGGAGTGGCGCACCGTCGTCCGTCACGTGCGGGCCGGCCGCCGGGTGGCGGCGCGCCGGGCCTATGACCGCCAGGCGGATCTCATCGCCCGGGCGATCGAGCGCCGGAGCCCCGGCGTCACGGTCGTCGACGCGGTCGCCTCGAGCGGCTCGCTGCTCGGGTTGCGCTGAACGGCCCGGCCGGGGTCGGCAAGCCGAAGCGGAGGGTCAGCCCGCCGGCCAGGCCACCGTCTTGGTCTCGGTGAAGATCTCGAGCCCCTCGATGCCGCACTGGCGGGCGATCCCGGACTGCTTGTAACCACCGAATGGCGCGTCCGCCCCGTACCAGACGCCTCCGTTGACGGTCAGGGTGCCGGCGCGGATCCGCCCGGCGACGGCCTTCGCCCGCTCGAGGTCGCCAGAGCTGATCATCCCGGACAGTCCGTAGATGGAGTCGTTGGCGATGCGGACGGCGTCGTCGTCGTCATCGAAGGGGATCACGACCAGCACTGGTCCGAAGATCTCCTCCTGGGCGATCGTCATCGAGTTCTCGACGTCCACGAAGAGCGTCGGTTCGACGTAGAAGCCCTTTTCGAGGTGGGCCGGGACACCGCCTCCGACGACGACCTTGGCCCCCTGCGCCCGCCCCTTCTCGATGTAGCCGAGCACCCGCTCCTGCTGGCGCTTCGAGATCTGCGGGCCCTGGATGTTCGAGGGATCGGTCGGGTCCCCGTAGCTGACGCCCTCGAATCCGGCCTTGGCGATCTCGACCGCCTCGTCGTACCGAGAGCGCGGGACGAGCAGGCGAGTCGCCATGGCACAGCCCTGTCCGGCGTGCATGCAGATCATGGCGGCCATCGGGATCGTCGAGGCGAAGTCTGCGTCGTCGAGCACCAGGTTGACCGATTTGCCGCCGAGCTCCAGGAAGACCGGCTTCACCGTCGCCGACGCCGCCTCCATGATGCGGCGTCCCGTCGCGGTGGAACCGGTGAAGGCGACCATGTCCACGAGCGGTGACGTGGACAGCACCTCGCCGACGAGGTGGTCGGAGGAGGTGACGATGTTCACCACCCCAGGTGGGATGTCGGTGTGTTCGGCGATGAGGCGTCCGAGGCGGGTTGCGTTCCAAGGAGTGTCGGGAGCCGGCTTGAGTACGCAGGTGTTGCCCATCGCGAGGATCGGCCCGAGCTTGTTGAGGATGATCTCGATCGGGAAGTTCCACGGGACGACGACCCCGACCACGCCGATCGGCTCCTTCCAGACCTCGCGGTGGGCGGCCCCCATCCCGAAGGGGTCCTTGTCCCCGATGTTCCGGGACCACTGGAACTTGTCGATCATTTCGGCCGGCCAGAGCAGCGCTTCGCGGAGCGGGGCGTCCAGCTGGGGGCCGTAGGTGGAGAGAATCGGGCACCCCACCTCGGCGACGAGCTCGGCCCGCAGCTCCTCCTTCTCGCTCTCGATGGCGGCCTGCAGCTGCCGAAGTGCGGCCTGGCGGCCGGACCGGTCCGACGACCAGTCCGTCGTGTCGAACGCGGTGCGGGCGGCCTCGACGGCCCGGGCCATGTCGGCCTTCGAGCCGTCCGCGACCTGACCGAGGACCTCCTCGGTGGCGGGATTGACGTTGTCGAAGAGCTTGCCGCCTTCGGCCTCGACGAGCTTGCCTCCGACCAGCATGCGGGGGTCACCCACGGTGTCCTCCTGAGGGACCGACGTCGAACCCCCGGGACGGGGTCGATCGGGCAGAAACTAGCTTGTGGCGCTGGTGACGACGAAGCGGTCCCCGACCCCGGTGTGCCCAGCGGTCCCCGAACCGGGGGCGGAGACCCATGACGTGGGTCAGGTGCGCCGCACCGGGTGAAGGACGAGCGGACGGGCCCCGTGCGGGCCGTCGTGGCTGCTCGGGTGGGCCGATGACGGAGCCGGTCTCGGTCTCCTTTGGCCGAAGGCTGAGCGACCTCGCCGCCGTGCGGGGCGCCGAGACGGCGGTCGTGTTCGCGCCCGAACACGGTGCCGATCAAGAGATCTCCTGGACCGAGCTCGAACGCCGGTCGAACCAGATGGCCCGACGTCTGGCCGACGACGGGGTGGTCGAGGGTGACCTCGTCGTCGTCGGGCTGCGCAACGTGCCCCAGCACCTGTTCTGCACGTTCGGCGCCTGGAAGCTCGGGGCCGCGGTGCTTCCCCTCCGGGCGGCGCTTCCCGAGTGGGAACGCGAACGGCTGCTCAGGATCGCCGGTGCCCGGATCGTCATCGGCGACTGGGAGGGGGCCGGCAGCGATGGCGTCCTGTCGCTCGCCGACGTCGACGCAACCACCGGGCTCTCCTCGGAGCCACCAGACGAAGACCACGTTCCTCCACACGCTCGGCTCTTGGCCACGTCGGGGTCGACAGGCGTGCCGAAGCTCATCGTCTCGCCGGCTCCCGGCCTCTACACCGAGGAGCCGACGCTGTTCGGGACCGAGGCGTCGGGGCGCACGATCGCGATGGCTTCCTCACCCCTGTACCACGCGAACGGATCCGCGTACTGCTACCCGGCCATCCTCAACGGCAACAAGGTCGTCTTGATGGAGAGGTTCGATGCAGCTCGGGCCGTGGACCTCATCGAGAAGTATCGGGTGACGACGACCGTTTTCGTGCCGACGATGCTGCAACGGATCGCCAGGCTCGAGGGGGTGGGCGAGCGCGACCTTTCGAGCGTCGAGCGTCTCATCTACGGCGGTGCCACGATCGCCGAATGGGTGGTCCGGGCATGGCTCGAGCTCATCCCGCCCGAGCGGTTCGTGTTCGCCTACGGCGGCAGCGAGGGGATCGGATACTGCGGCTGCACCGGCGTCGAATGGCTGACCCACCCCGGCACCACCGGCCAGCCGCTCGGGTGCGAGTTGATCATCCTCGATGAGGACCGTCGCAAACTCGGAGTGGGGGAGATCGGCGAGATCTGGATGAAGAACGCCTCGGGTGCCGAGTCGTACCGCTATGTGGGGATCGACACACCCGAGCCGATCCTCGGCGGGTTCCGCACCTTCGGCGACATGGGGTGGCTCGACCAGGACGGCTTCCTCTACATCGCCGACCGGCGCCAGGACATGATCGTGACGGGAGGGGTCAACGTCTTCCCGGCCGAGGTCGAGGCGGCGCTGTCCGAGCACCCCGAGGTGGCCGACGTCGTGGTCATCGGGCTGCGGGATCCCGAGTGGGGTCGCCGGATCCATGCCGTGATCCAGCCGGCCGACCCCGCAAGCCCCCCGACCGAGGAGGCGCTTCGGGCCCACTGCAAGGCCCGACTCTCGGGTCCAAAGGTGCCGAAGACCTTCGAGTTCGTCGATGCGCTGCCCCGGAGCGCCGCCGGCAAGGTCAACCGGACGCGGCTCGCCGAAGAGCGCGAAGAAGGGCCATAGGGGGAGGTCCCTCTCCGACGTTCCGGTCAGGACGGTCCCGGGTCAGGGTGCAGACCAGGCTGGTCCGGGCCGCGCCCGAGAGGCCCGATCGAGGCGTCGGTGGGTATAGTGCTCGCCGGGCTCCGAGCGCGCGCCGCGCGTCGGGACCCGTCGAGCCGTGCTCGATCGACCGTGTGGCGACCCAGGGGAGTTTTGATGACGAAGCAAATCCCGCTGGTGGACTACCTGGTGCTCGGCGATCCGCCGCACCTCGTGGCTCACGAGTGCACCGCGTGCGGGGCCCGGTACTTCGGGCGCCACAATGCCTGTGCGGCGTGCTTCGCCACCGAGTTCAAGACGGTGCCGATCGGCAGCGAGGGGACGCTCATGACGTTCACCATCGTGGCCCAGGCAGCCCCGGGCATCCCGGTTCCGTTCGTGGCCGGCGTCATCGACGTCGACGGGACGTCGGTGGCCGGCAATGTCGTCAATGTCGACCCGACCCCCGAGAAGGTCAATCTCGGGATGAAGGTCCGGCTGACCACCTTTCCCATCGGCACCGACTCGGAGGGGACCGAGGCCGTCGGCTTCGCCTTCGAGCCGGTTGGCTGACGGTTTCCTTAGAGGAGGAGCGATGAGCGAAGACGTCTGGGTCCTCGGGATCCACATGACCAAGTTCGGGAAGCACCCGGACAAGGACCTACTCGATCTGGCATCCGAGGCCGTCATGGGCGCGCTGTCCGACGGTGGCGTCACCATGAAGGACATCGGTGTTATGGGGGCCGGCAACCTCATGGGTGGGGGCGGGATCGGCCAGCCCCTCCAGAAGCAGATCGGGCAGACCGGCATCCCGGTGTACAACGTCGCCAACGCCTGCGCGACCGGGGCCACGGCCCTCCGAGTGGCGATCATGGCGGTCAAGGCGGGCGAGGTCGACATGGGCCTGGCCGTCGGTGTCGAGAAGCTCGCCGGCGCCGGACTGCTCGCCGGCGGAAGCCGGGCCGCCGACGCGAACACCTGGACCCCCCGTGGGCGCGACGGCGCGGTGGCCCCGCTCGACGGGCGGATCGGCACATCGACCATGCCCGGCGTGTTCGCACAGATCGGCCAGGAGTACGGCCACAAGTACGGGGGGGCGAACTTCGAGTTGTTCGCTCGCATCAGCGAGAAGAACCACTCCCATTCGACCCTCAACCCGCTGGCCTCGTACCAGAAGAAGATGTCGGTCGACGAGATCATGAACGACGTGATGATCGCCTACCCGAACACTCGCCCGATGTGCTCGGCGAACTGTGACGGGGCTGCCGCCGCCGTGGTCGTCTCGGACTCGAAGCTCAAGACGTTGTCGGCTGAGCAGCGCCGGCGGGCCGTCAAGATCTCCGCCTCGGTCCTCACGACCGACCCGTGGGAGGAGGCCTGCCAGATCCTCCCCAACGTGAACACCCTGACCCGCAACGCGGCCACGCAGGCCTACGAGCAGGCGGGCATCGGTCCGGAGGACCTCGACCTCGTGGAGCTGCACGACTGCTTCGCGACTGCCGAGCTCGTGCACTACGACAACCTCATGCTGTGCGAGGTGGGCGGCGCGGTCGACTTCTTCAACAGCGGGGCGACCTGGCGGGACGGGACCACCCCGGTCAACGTGTCAGGTGGCCTGGAGTCCAAGGGCCACCCGATCGCGGCCACCGGCGTCGCGAACGTCTGGGAGCTCTGCACCCACCTGCGCGGGGAAGCGGGCCCAAGGCAGATCGAGGGAGCCAAGGTCGGGCTCGCCCACGTCATCGGCCTCGGCAGCGCCTGCGGCGTGCACATCCTGGAGAAGGCCGCCTGACCTGATCGTCGCGGCGGGGATCCGCTGCGACCCTTGGCTCCGTCGAGGCGGGGCCTCCCACAGACTTCACGCCTGATCGAACGGGCGCGCCCTCACATGGCTCGGTCGGGGCCGCCGCTCGCGGCAGGCATCGCCCGGACCATGCTGTCCTGGGTATAGGTCGCGACCAGCCGGCCGTCCTCGGCCCAGACGTTGCACCGCCCGTAGCTGCGGCCGCGGCCTGCCCAGATGCCCTCGTGGGCGAGCAGCAGCCAGTCGTTCGCCTCGAACCGGTCGTGGAAGTTGACGGTGTGGGACAGCACCCCGGTCGAGATGGTCCGGTGGGCATCCGCCTCGCTGTATTCGGCGTGGGGGGCCAGGGCCGCTCCGATCAGGTACCCGTCGGTTGCCCACGACAGGATGGCCTGGTTGGCGACCGGGTGGAAGGTTTCGCCGAATCGCGTCCACAGGTTGACCCGCGCCTCGTGCGCGTCGGTCGCCGTGCCCTCCACCACGAGCGCTGTCGCTCCCGGGAAGACGAGGCCGCTCTCGGGGGGCACCGTGACGGGACGCGGTGCGTCCGGCATCTCCACCCCCAGGGTGTGGCGGATGAGATCCGGCTCGTCGTTGCTCCAGAGGATGAGCCCCCGCGCCATGACCCGGCCGCCTTGGGAGAAGCTCACCGAGTCGCTGCCCATCGTCCGGCCGTCGTGCATGCGCTCGACCTCGTAGACGATCGGGGCGCGGTAGTCGCCGGCCCGGGCGAAGATCGCATGGATCGACTTCACGTCCTTCGTCTGCGGCCCCGCCACTTCTCGGTCCCAGTGTGCCGCCATGATCATCTGAGCCAGGATCTGGCCCCCGAAGACGACGTTGCGGGCGATGTCGTCGGCGTGGGGCTCGGGCTCGGCCTCCCAGCCGTGCTCGCCGACCTGGTGGAGCTGCAGTTGGCTCGGGAGCTCGTCCCGGTCGATGGCCACCGGAGATCCGCTACCGCCGGAGCAGGGCCGCCATCGGGTGGCCGAGGTCGAACTCGACCTCGCCGAACCGGGCCGCCTCGGTCTGCAGCTCCTCGACCGTCCAGAACCCTTCCTTCGAGATCTTGTCGACCACCGTGAACGGCTGGAACAGGCAGATCTCGCCGCCCTGGACGAAGAAGACCCGCCCGTGAATCGGGCAGGACTCGGTGGACAAATAGGCCACGAACGGCGAGATGTTCGCCGGGTGCATCGGGGTCCACTCGTCGGCAGCGGGTTCGGTGAACGTGTCGCCGGTGATCGTCGCGATGAGACGGGTCGCCGCAGCCGGCGCGATCGCGTTCACCCGCACCCCGTACCGGCCGAGCTCGGCGTCGGCGATGATCGAGAACGTGGCGATCCCGGTCTTCGCAGCCCCGTAGTTGGTCTGCCCCTGGTTGCCGAAGAGCCCGGAGGTCGAGCTCGTGTTCACCACCGCCCGGGGGACCTCGACGCCCTTCTTGGACTGCTCGCGCCAGTAGGCCGCGGCCCAACGAGTCGGGCAGAAGTGGCCCTTCAGGTGGACGCGCATGATCGCGTCCCACTCCTCCTCACTCATGTTCGTGAGCATCCGGTCGCGCAGGATGCCGGCGTTGTTCACGAGCACGTGGAGGTCACCGAACGTCTCGATCGCCTGGTTGATGAGCCGCTCGGCACCCTCCCACGAAGAGACGTCGTCGTAGTTGGCGATGGCCTCACCGCCGGCGGCCGTGATCTCGTCGACGACCTGCTGGGCGGGGGTTGTGTCGGCGCCGGTGCCGTCGGTGCCGCCACCGAGGTCGTTGACCACGACCTTCGCCCCCTCTCGGGCGAACAAGAGGGCATGCTCCCGACCGATTCCCCGTCCTGCCCCGGTGATGACAGCGACGCGATCCTTCAGCGTGTTCACGGGTTGGTCCGATCCTTCCGAGCGATGGGAACGGCGATGTTATCCGCCACTTCGGTGACCCGCCGGTGGGGCACGGCCGGTCGCCGGTCGGGCAGAGGCCTGCGTGTCGCTCCTGCCGAAACGACCGGAGCGGCCACCGCTTGGGCTAGGCGGCCACCTTCATCAGCCTGGCCAGGTTCCCGCCCATGATCTTCGCCTGGTCGTCGAGAGGCAGCTCCTCGAGCTCGTCGACGAAGGTCACCGGGTCGAACATTCCTTCGGGGTGGGGATAGTCCGAGCCGAAGAGCACGTTGTCCGGCCCGACCAGCTTCACCAGGCCGATCGTGTCCTCCTCGTGGAACGGGTGGACGAAGATGGAGCGCCGGAACGTCACGAGCGGGTCCTCGTCGAACAGGTTCGGCGACCGCTCGTAGACCATCTCGAATTTGGCGAGCAGAGGGCGCACCCACGCGCTGCCGTTCTCGACCGGCATGAACCGGAGCTCGGGGAATCGGGTGGCGAGACCGTGCCCGACGATCGAAGCGACGACGTCGGAGATGGTGCGGTTGTCGGCGTGGACGAGCGCCCCGAAGGCGGACGGGCGGCGGGCGAAGGGCAGGGTCTCGAGGTCGTTGCCATCCCACTCGTTCATGTAGCGCTGGAAGCCGCTGTCCGAGGCATGCATGCCGACGACCACCCCGGACTCTTGGACCCGCTGCCAGAAGGGGTCGAACTCGGGGAGGGCGAACGACCGCCGACGACCGTTGTAGTCAGGGACCGGTGCCGGCCGGATCAGGATGGCCCGGGCACCGTGCTCCACCACGAAGTCGAGCTCGCGCAGCGCCTCGTCGACGATCGGCAAGGTCACGATGGGCGTCGGGAACATCCGCTCGTCGAAGTTGTAGGTCCAGTGCTCAAGCATCCACTGGTTGAACGCATGGACGACCGCATGGGTCGCCTTTGGGTCGTCCCACAGCCGCTCCTCGAGCAGGCTGGCCAGCGTGGGCCACATCATGGCCCGCTCGATGCCGAGCTCGTCCATGAGCTCGAGCCGCGGCTCGGGGTCGAAGAAGGCGGGCACCGAGTGGATGTAGCGGGGCGGTGCCTCGAGCGTTTTGTCGCCGGGCTTGGCTTTGGTCTTCGACGACGGGTTCTTGAGCCGGAACTCGAGCTCCTGGGCTCCTGGGGCCGCGACCACGTTGAAGGTCGGGTTGGGGATGTACTCGCTGATCTTGTTCTTGATCGCAATCTTCGTCCGGCCGTTGACCTCGACGTACTTGATGACGCCCGAGAACTGCTCCGGGAGGTACTTGATGAAGGCGTCGGTGGTCTCGTAGAGGTGGTTGTCTGCGTCGAAGACCGGGAATGGCAGCGTGCGGGCCATCGCCTCACTCCTTGAGAAACGGGGATCGTGCTGGTGATCCGGTGCGACACCGAGTCTAATTCGCCCCTCGGGCGAGGTCCCGGGTCGCATCGGCGGACGGAGGGAGCTTCAGTGGGCGGGCAGCTCGAGTTCGGTGTCTACATCCCACAGGTCGCGTTCTCCTTCGACGAGGTCCTCGCTCGGGCCATGCTCTGCGAAGAGCTCGGGATCGGGTCGTTCTGGCTGTTCGACCACCTCTACGGCCCGGGGATGCCGGGCCAGGACTCCTTCGAGGGGTGGACGCTCGCGACCGCCGTCCTCAGCCGGACGACCGCACTCCGGGTCGGCCACCTCGTGCTCGACAACAACCTGCGGCACCCGGTCCTGCTCGGCAAGATGGCCACCACTCTCGACGTCATCTCGAACGGCCGCCTCGACATCGGGATCGGCAGCGGTTCCTACGAGGCCGAGCACCGGCAGGGGGGCTTCCCCTGGGGCAGGCTCTCCGAGCGGTCGGCCCGGCTCGGCGAGACGCTCGAGATCCTCACCTCGATGTTCCGAAACGACGAGACCACGTTCGCGGGCACGCATTTCCAGGTCGCCGGCATCCCGAACCGCCCGCGACCGGTGCAGCAGCCGGGGCCGCCGATCCACATCGGCGGCATTGGGGCGCGGTTCACCCTCCCCCTCGTCGCCCGGTACGCCGACGTGTGGAACGTCCCGACCTACGGGCTCGCCCGCTTCACCGAGGCCGTCCCGGTGCTCGCCGCTGAATGCGAGCGGGTCGGCCGGGACCCGGCGTCCCTCCGCCGGTCGATCGAGGCGGTGCTGGTGCTCTGCCCCGACCAACCCGCCCTCACCCGGGCCCGCGAGTGGGTCGGGCGCCGCTACGGCGGCCCGGGGTGGGGGCTCGAGGAGGGCGGGTTCATCGGGACACCCGCCGCGGTGATCGACCGGATCGGCACCTTTGCCGACCAGGGGGTCAGTCAGTTCGTGTTCTTCGTGCACGACCGGGGCGAGCGGGAGACCCTGGCCCTCTTGGCCGAGGAGGTCATCGGCCAGTTCCGCTGACCCCTCCAGCGGCCTGGCGGGATCGCCGGAATGTGCCGCGCGGTCTAGTTTGAGCAAGCACAACCGCTGGTGCCGTGGCCCCCCGCCCGGCACGTTGGTCCGGTGTCCCGAGAGCGGAGCCCATGTTCGAAAGAAGTCCTGACCAGGATCTCTTCGCCCAGACGACTCGCAAGTTCCTGGAGAGCGAGTGCCCACCGACGAAGCTGCGCGAGCTGGGGCGGACCGATTCAGGGTTCGAGCCCGACCTGTGGCGACGGGGGGCTGACCTCGGCTGGACCTCACTCGTGGTGCCCGAGGAGGCGGGGGGCGGGAGCGTGAGCGACAGCGGCGTCGCCGACCTCCTCCTGCTCGCCTACGAGTTCGGTCACCATGCCGCTCCGGGGCCGCTGCAGCCGACCAACCTGGTTGCGGCCGCGCTCGGGCGGTGGGGGAGCGACGAGCAGCGGGCCGGACCCCTCGCCGAGATCCTGGCGGGCGAAACGATCGCGAGCTGGGCGCTGACCGGGCCGCCGCCCGAGGACGGGTTGGGCCAGGTCGAGCTGCGCGCCGAGGACGACGGGTCCGACGTCGTGCTCACCGGGACGAAGGCGGCCGTCGAGTCGGCCGATCAGGCCGGCCTGCTCCTCGTCACCGCCCGGCACCGGGACGGGATCAGCCACTTCCTCGTGGCCAAGGAGACGCCGGGCGTCACCGTCGTCCCGCTCACGGGTGTCGACCTCACCCGCCGGTTCGCCCTGGTGCAGTTCGATCACGCGCGTGTCCCGGCCGACGCGGTGGTCGGCGAGCCCGGCGCCGGCGGCCCGGCGATGGATTGGCTCCTCGACCTCGCGGTGGTCATGCAGCTCGGCGAGATGGTCGGGGCGATGCAGTGGGCCTTCGACACGACCCTCGACTGGGCGTTCAACCGCTACACCTTCGGCCGCCCGCTCGCGTCCTACCAGGAGATCAAACACCGGTTCGCCGACATGAAGATGTGGCTCGAGGCGAGTTTCGCGATCAGCGCGTCCGCGGCCCAGGCGCTCGCGAACGACGCCCGCAACCGCGGAGCCCTGGTGAGCGCCGGCAAGTCCTACGTGGGGCGCAACGGCGCCGAGATGATCCAGGACTGCATCCAGCTGCACGGCGGGATCGGCCTGACCTTCGACCACGACATCCACCTGTACCTGAGGCGGCACACCACCGACATTCCGCTCTACGGCAGCCCGGCCCAGCACGCGGTGCGGATCTCGAGGCTCCTCGAGGCGAAGGAGAAGCGTTCATGACCGACCAACTGGTCTCCGAGCGAGACGAGATCGAGAGCGTCGAGAGCTTTGAGGCCCGGGCCCGGGCCTACATCGTCGAGCACCTTCCCCGCCCCGACGAATCGAGCGGGAACTTCGAGGGCTCGAGCTCCGACGAAGAAGAGCTGGCCCGCATCGCGCGGTGCCGGGACCTCCAGCGCCTCCTGTTCGACGGCGGGCTCGCCGGGATCTGCGTCCCGCGCGAGTACGGCGGCCAGGGTCTCACGCCGGCGCACCAGGCTGGGCTCAACCGGGCGATCGTCGGCTACGACTACCCCACCCAAACCCAGGTCCCCACGTTCACGCCGTGCATGGCGGTGATCCTCGACTTCGGCACCGAGGAACAGAAGAAGCTGCACGTCCCGCGGATCTTGAAGGGGGAGGAGCTGTGGATGCAGTTCCTCTCCGAGCCGAGCGGTGGCTCCGACGTCGCCGGCGCGCTGACCACCGCGGTGCGCGACGGCGACGAGTGGGTCCTGAACGGATCCAAGATCTGGACGACCGGCGCCTGGTGGTCCGACTGGGGGCTGTGTCTCGCCCGGACCAACTGGGACGTGCCCAAGCACCGAGGCCTGAGCGTCTTCATGGTGAAGATCCACCAGCCCGGCATCGAGGTCCACCGGATCGAGATGCTGAACGGCTCCCGCGAGTTCTGTCAGGAGTTCATCACCGACGTGCGGATCCCCGACACCGACCGGATCGGCGAGGTCGATCAGGGCTGGACGGTGGGGACGCGGTGGATGTACCACGAGCGGTCATTCACGAGCTCGCCGTACGTCACCCGCCCGGCCAACCGGGCCAGTTCGGAGTACGGGGACTTCGAGCCGGGGAACCGGACCCTCAAGCTGGCCCGGCGATTGGGACGGCTCGACGAGCCCCGGGTACGCGAGCTCATCGGGGAGGCCCATACCGGGGAGCTGGTCGGTGATGCGCTGAATGCGTGGGTGTCGCGCCGGATGCGCTCGGGTGAGCTCTCGGACCAGGCGGCGGGCATCATCCGCCTCTACGCCGGGACCAACGCCGTCCGCAGCATCAGCATCGAGTTCGAGATCGCCGGGACCGCGGCCATCGCCTGGGACAAGGACGACTCGTCCCTTCCCGGGATGAACTACCTGGTCCGTCAGCGGGCCTGCATCGGCGGCGGCACCACTGAGATGAGCCGCAACGTCATCAGCGAGCGGGTACTCGGGATGCCACGCGAGCAGTCCCGGGACACGGACATCCCCTTCCGGGACGTCCCGCGGAGCGCGCCGCAACACTGAGCCGGTCGCCGACCGGCGCCCTCACTCTCCAAGCGGTCGGGCCGTCGTCTCCGCCAGCGCGATCACCCGGTCACGCCCGAGATCGAGCAGCTCCACCCGGAAGGCGGCGCGCTCCGCCCCCTCGTCGAGAGGCTCGGCGGTGGCCCGGAACGGCCCGACGCGGCCCGCCGCGAGGTAGTGGACCGTGAGGGTGTCGACCACATGGGCGATCCCCGACATCGCGCCGTAGGTGGCAGCCTCGGCCAGGAGGGCGACGAGCCCGCCTTGGAGGCTCTGGGTCGCGTTGCCATGCTCGGGTCGGAGCTCGGGGAGCTCGGCGACCCCGGGGGACGGGAGCGAGACCCCCACGTGCTCGGCCAGCGTCGGCGCACTCGACCGGACGGCACGCCGGTCCATCGTCAGCCCCTCGGGGAGCTGGTCGACCGGTCGCGGTGACGCCAGGAACGTCCCGACCGAGGTCCCGATCAGCTCGTTCGTGCGCCCGGACACGAGGTCGGCGGCCCCGACCGACATCGTCTGACCCATCTTCAGCATCCGCACCCGGAACACGATGCGCTCGTCGACGGCGGCCCGGAACAGCCGCACCCCGAGGTCCGCGGTGACCGAGATCCGGGGCGCGGTGTGCTGGGCCGCCAGCCGTCCCATGAGGATGTCCGCCATCGTCAGCAGCGCGGCCATGTTCGGCCATGGCCGGCCGTCGGCCTGGAGGTAGGGGTCGATCTGGAGGGATCCCTCCGCCGCCGAGTCGCTCAGCTCGGGCGGGAGCTCCAGTCCGAGCGTCGACACGAAGTGGGCGTGGGCGTCGGCGAAGAAGTCACTGTCGGCGCGTTGGCTCTCGGTCATGGCACCTCGGCGTTCGGGGGCGGGAGGACGTGCGCCCCGGCCCACGGGTCGGAGCGCATCCTACGCACGGCCTTGCGCCGGCTCGGCCGGCGGGACCCCGCCGTATGATCGGGCGATGACCAAAATCGAGTCGGCGTGGCCGCGCCACCCCAACTACCGGATCGACATCACCCCGCACCCGCATCCGGTCCGCGTGACCCATTGCGACCTCGTGCTGGCCGAGAGCACGCATGCGCTGCTCGTGGCCGAGACCGACCACAAGCTGGTCATCTACTTCCCCGAGAGCGACGTCCGGTTCGACCTCTTCACCCGCTCGGACCACCACACCGTGTGTCCTTTCAAGGGACAGGCTTCGTACTGGAGCCTGACCGGAGGGGGCGCGCACGAGGAGAACGTCCTCTGGTACTACCCCGACCCCTTCCCCGAGGTGGCCGGGCTGCGGGGTCACGTCGCGTTCTACGACCACCGGGTCCGCGTCGAGGTCGACGACAGTATCGAGGTCGCCGGACCCGCCTGACGGCGCGGCCTGGCGAACTCAGGGCCGCGGCGGGCCGCTCCTGCCCTTCGTCATCGCCTCGACCGCCTCCCAATGCGCGTCGGATGCCCAGAGGGTCGCGAACGCGTCGGTGGCAGCGGCCTCGAGGTCCGGGTGGGCCGCCGGTACGGCCGCGTTGACCACCGACTTGACCGCCCGGCCCGCCCCCGGCGCGATGGCCCCGATCCGCTCCGCCAGGCTCCGCCACTCGCCCTCGAAGGACGCCCGCGGCACCACGATGTCGACCAGCCCGATCTCGAGGGCGGCGGAGGCGTCGTAGATACGCCCGGAGGTGATGGCGAGGATCGCCCGTCCCCGCCCGATGAGGAGCGCGAGCCGCTCCACCCCGCCCCAGGCCGGCATGATGCCGAGGCTCACCTGGTTGAAGCCGATCGAGATGTCGTCCGGCGCGATCCGGATGTCGGCGGCGACGGCGGTCTCCGCGCCGCCACCGAGCGCGTGCCCGTTCAGCGCCGCGATCACAGGTACCGGGAAGTCGGCGATGCGGTCGAGGAGCCGGCGGGCCCGGCTCGCCATGTTCCTCGCGTCCTCGTGGCTCCGGACGGCGTTGAGCTCCTTCAGGTCCCCACCCGACACAAAAGCGCGGTCCCCGCCGCCGCGCAGCACCAGCACCGACGCTTCCGAGGCCGCCACCTCGTCGAGCGCCGTCCCGAGCTCGTCCATGGTGGCGAAGCCGATCGCGTTGCGGACCTCCGGCCGGTCGATGGTCACGACCGCGACCGGGCCGTCGATCTCGACCCGGACGCCACCCGGCGTTGTCTGCGTCATGGGAGCGCCTTCACTCGGTGTCGTCGGACCGGGGCGGTCCGGAGCAGGGGGTGATAGTACCGCTCTCCCTTCTGGATCTTGCCGCCGCTCAGAAGCGGATATCGGATTTTCGGTAAGCTGACCTCGTGGTTGATCTCGAGCACACCGACGCTGGGGTGCCCGTCAAGGCCGTCTACGGGCCGGCCGACCTCCCGCCCCCCGAGGCGATCCCGCCCCCCGGGACCTTCCCCTACACCCGGGGGAACTTCCCCGAGGGGTACCGGGGCCGGTCCTGGACCATCCGCCAATACTCGGGCTTCGGATCGGCCGAGGAGTCCAACGAGCGCTACCGGTACCTCCTCGCCCAGGGCGGGACCGGTCTGTCGGTGGCCCTCGACCTGCCGACCCAGTGCGGCTATGACTCCGACCACCCCGACGTCGAGGAGGAGGTCGGCCGGGTCGGCGTGGCGATCGACTCGCTGGCCGACGCCGAGGTGCTGTTCGACCAGATCCCGCTCGATTCGATCTCGACCAGCTTCACCATCAACGGCACCGCCGCGATCCTGCTCGCCTTCTACGTCGCGGTGGGGGAGAAGCAGGGGGTCGACCGGGCCAAGCTTCGGGGGACCATCCAGAACGACATCTTGAAGGAGTACGCCAGCCGCGGCACGTGGATCTGGCCGCCCCGGCCGTCGCTGCGCCTGATCGCCGACACCATCGAGTTCTGCGCGCGCGACGTGCCCCGGTTCAACGCCATCTCCGTCGCCGGCGCCCACTTCCGTGACGCCGGGGCCAACGCGGCCCAGGAGATGGCGTTCACGCTGATGGACGGGGTCACCTACTGCGACGAGGTGCTGTCGCGGGGCCGCATGACAATCGACGAGTTCGCCCCCCAGGTGTCGTTCTTCTTCTACACCCACGGCGACTTCTTCGAGGAGATCGCAAAGTACCGGGCCGGCCGCCGCCGGTGGGCCCGGATCGTCCGGGAGCGCTACGGCGGCTCGGACAAGTCCTGCATGTTCCGGGTGGGGTGCGTGGCCGGCGGGGCGTCGCTGTACGCGCCGCAGGCCCACAACAACATCGTGCGGATCGCCTACGAGGCGCTCGCCTCGGTGCTGGGTGGGGTGCAGTCGATGTTCACGGCAGCCTGGGACGAGCCGTTCGCGCTCCCGAGCGAGGAGTCGGCGACGCTCGCGCTGCGGACCCAGCAGATCCTCGCCTACGAGACGGGGGTCGCCCGGGTGGCCGACCCGCTCGGCGGCTCCTATTACGTGGAGGCCCTGACCGACGAGATGGAGGACCGGATCGCCTCGATCATGGGCGAGCTCGAGCGCTACGGGGGCATGGTGAAGGCGGTCGAGGAGGGCTACCTCCAGCGCCTCATTGCCGACGAGGCCTTCGAGCTGCAGCGCAAGCTCGCCAACGGGGAGCGTCCGGTCGTCGGGGTGAACTGCTTCGAGACCGACGAGGCCCCGCCCGATGTCGAGAGCTACGAGATGGACGACAAGGCCCGTCTGCGCCAGCTCGAGCGCCTGGCCGAGGTCAAGCGGACCCGTTCGGACAAAGAGGTCCGTCGGACGCTCGGTGCCCTGCAGGCGGCCGCCGGGAAGACCGACGAGAACCTCATGCCGTATCTGATCGAGTGCGCCACCGCGTACTGCACGGTGGGCGAGATGGTCGACGTCATGAAGGAGGAGTGGGGCGAGTTCGAGCAGCCGGTCGCGTTCTGATGCCGGCCCGGGTGGTGCTGGCCAAGCCCGGGCTCGACGGACATGACCGCGGCCTGAAGCTGGTTGCCCGAGCGCTCCGCGACGCCGGCTTCGAGGTCATCTACCTGGGCATCCGCCGCAAGCCGGAGGTGATCGCCAGCGTCGCGGTCCAAGAGGACGCCGAGATCGTGGGGCTCAGCATCCTGAGCGGCGCCCATGTGGCGCTCACTGGGAAGGTGGCCAACGCCCTTCGGTCGGCCGGGTCCGACGCCTCCCTGGTGGTGGGCGGCACCATCCCGCCACGAGACGTCTCGCTGGTGGAGCTGGCCGGCGCCGCCGCCGTCTACCCGACCGGCACCCCGCTCGACGCCATGGTCGAGAGCGTCCGAGCGCTGGCGGAGGCGGCGGGCGGGTAGTCCCCGCCTTCCGGACGGGCGCCGACCCGCCGGGAATTAGCGAGCGGTTCGCGCGGGGGCGATCCCGTGGAACAGGAGCTTCCAGAGCTGCTCGGGTCGGTCGTCGTCCTCGCGAATGGGCTCTCCGCCGATGGTGGCGGAGAACGCGTTGAACATGATCGCCTCGAGGACCACGCCGGTCACGGTCTCCTGGCAGAGGTCCGGCCGGACCGCGCCCGCCGCGACCGCCTGGTCCAGGAGCTCGCCGAACAGCGACACGAGCGGGGTGAAGGCGCGGGCCGCCTCCTTCGGGTGGGCCGTCAGCAGCTGCTGCGCGAAGTCGACCATCACCGGCGCGATGCCCTTCTTCCCCGGCTTGGACTTCGCCGGGCCACAGACCCGGAAGTACTCGACGACGAAGCGGTGCAGCCGCTCGAGGTCGTCTTCCTCTTCGGCGATGACGTCGCGCAGGTAGCTGGCGGTCGAGCGGACCGACTCCTCGAAAAGGGCGAGGAGCAACTCGTACTTTCCATCGAAGTACTGGTAGAAGCTGCGGAGCGATTGGCCGGAGCGCTCGACGACCTCCTGGACGGTGAACTCCTTGTCCGAGCCGTCGTTCACCAGCTCCATCGCCGCGTCGAGGAACCGTTGGACCCGGTTCTCGGCCCGGGTACGGGCCGAGTCGAGGGAGCGGGCGACCGCCAGCTGGCGCCGGCTCAGCCCCTCGTCGCCCTGGTCAGCAGCGGGTTCGGTCTTCGCCACAGAGGGAACTGTAGCTGATCGTGGGAGAGAGAGACTCTCTC
>DAIUEV010000002.1:19266-118567 GCA_036844945.1 Acidimicrobiales bacterium | reverse complement strand
CCCGGCGTCCTCCCGTTGTCCTCCGGCTCCCGGCCTGTCTACCTTGGTGCCGATGCCGGGCCCGGAGAGCGATGGACACGCGGGTGGGACGTCGTTCGAGGCGCGCTACGGCCCCTGGGCGGTCGTGGCCGGTGCCTCCGACGGCGTGGGCGCCGCGTACGCGCGGGCGGTCGCGGCCCGGGGCGTGAGTGTCGTGCTGCTGGCCCGGCGGCCGGCCGAGCTCGCCGAGGTCGCCCGGGACATCACCGGCCGTTTCGAGAACGTGCAAGCCCGCCCGGTCGCGGTGGACCTCACGGCGGAGGACGCCCTCGCAACGATCCGGGCCGCCACCGACGACCTCGAGGTCGGGACCCTCATGTACTGCGCGGGAGGGGATCCGGTCTACGAGCCGTTCCTCGCCAACCCCGTCGAGGTTGCGCTGGCGCTCGTGCAACGCAACTGCGTCGTGTCGATGCGGCTGTGCCACCACTTCGCCGTCCCGATGGTCGAACGCGGACACGGAGCGATTGTGCTGGTGGCCTCGGGAGCGGGCCTGGCCGGCGGCCCGTACATGGTCGCCTACGGCGCCTCGAAGGCGTTCGACATCGTGATGGCCGAGGGCCTGTGGGCCGAGTTGCACCCGAAGGGGATCGACGTGCTCGCGGTGGTGCTGGGCATGACGGACACCCCGTCGCTCCGCAAGATCCTCACCCAGCGCGGCGTCCTCGCGGATCCGGACGACCCGATGCCGGTCGCCGGGGTGATGTCGGTCGAGGACACGGTGGCCGAGGCACTCGACAATCTCGCCGACGGCCCCACCTTGTTCGTGGGTGACCAGCTCAAGACGACCGCCCAGTACCTCCGGACGGTGGATCGGAACGAGGCGGTGCGCCTGATGGTCCAGGGCAACGGCGGCATCATGCAGAACGACCGCACGCCGGCCACATGACGCCGGAGCAGGTCAACCTCGCCATTCGGATGGACGTCTCCGACGTGCTGGTCCGCTACGCGACCGGAATCGATGCCCGCGACTGGGCTCTCGTGCGGAGCTGCTTCACCGACGACTGCGACGCCGACTACGGCGACATCGGCCACTGGATCGGGGCCGATGCCCTGTCCGAGTGGATGGCGCAGTCCCACGCCGCCGCCGGCCGGTCGTTGCACCGGATCACCAATCAGGTGGTGGAGGCGGACCGCGAGGGGGTACGGGCCCGGAGCTACGTCGACGCGCTCGTCCTCGGGCCGGACAACGTGACCGGGACGAGGGCGGTCGGGTACTACGACGACCGGCTCGTGAGAACCTCCGGCGGCTGGAAGATCGCCCACCGGAGGTTCACACTCGTCCAGCTCCAGATGGACGTCACCGGAGGGGTCGGCGGGCCCTCCTGAGAGGAGCGGCGGGCGCGCCGGCGCGCTCGCGGGCTACTCGGGGGAGTGGCAGACCGCTTCGACGTTGTTGCCGTCCGGGTCGCGGACGAAGGCTCCGTAGTAGTTGGGGTGGTACTCCGGCCACAGCCGCGGCTCGTGGAGCACCTCGGCGCCGACGGCCTTGGCCGCCTCGAAGAACGCCCGGACCGCGGCGCGGTCGGGCGCCGCCACCGCGATGTGGGACTCCCGGAAGCCGTCGCCGTTGTCCTGGGCGCTGATCCAGAGGTCCGGGTTCGGCGGGACGCCGTAGCCGATGGCGGTCGGGAACTCCATGACCCGGACGCCACCGACGGGCGCGAGGACGGCGTCGTAGAAGGCGGCGCTCCGGGCCAGGTCGGCACACTGGATCGAGAGATGGTCGAGCATCCACCCATCTTGACGGGGCGACCGGGTCGCCGCCAAGGTCGGCGCCCACGTGCAGCCACCCGCGCCGCCTGCTGTCATGGCGGCCGAGGACCCGAGGGGGGAGACCGATGAGCGAACTGCCGAGCTACGACGAGCTGCCGGCCGCGCCGGAGGGCGGCCGGAGCGCCTGGGGCCTCTTCGGCGCCGACGACAACCTCGGCCTGGTCAACCTCCTCACCGAGGCCAGGGTGCTCGAGGCGTCCCGGCTGGTCCGCCGGGGCGCGCTGTTCCCGCTCGACGCCCCGCTCGACGCGTTCTCGCCCCCGATCGCCGGGTCCCGCGGGGTCCCGCGGCACCGCGTGCTGCACACTCCCGGCACGATCGGCTTCGACGACGTCTACGACAACTTCTTCCCCCAGGCGTCGAGCCAGTGGGACTCCCTCGGGCACGTCGGCTACTCCGCCGACGCCTTCTACAACGGGGCCAGCGAGGACGACGTGTCGGGCGGTCGCCGCAACACGATCGACCACTGGTCCCGGCACGGCATCGCCGGCCGCGGGGTCGTGATCGACATGGAGCGGGCCCTCGCGGAGGCGGGCCGGCCCTACGAGATCGGCTCGAGCGCCACCTTCACCGTCGAGGACGTCGAGCTGGCCCGGGAGCGCTCGGGTGTCGAGTTCCGGAGCGGCGACATCCTGATCCTGCACACCGGGTTCGCCGCCTGGTACGTCGACCAGCCGATGCGGACCCGGACGGAGCTGGTGCGGGCCATGACCACCCCGGGACTCAAGGCCGGTGAGGAGATGTGCCGCTACCTCTGGGACGCCCATGTGGCCGCCGTCGTGACCGACACCTTCGCGGTCGAGTCGTTCCCGCCGAGCTTCTCCGACGCCACCGGCTTCATGCACCGGGTGCTGATTGGTCAGTTCGGGATGGCGCTCGGCGAGCTGTGGTGGACCCGGGACCTGGCCGCCGACTGCGCGGCGGACGGGGTCTACGAGGTCTTCCTCGTGAGCGCGCCCCTGCACGGGCGCGGCGGGATCGGGTCGTCGGCCAACGCCCTCGCCATCAAGTAGGCGTCAGCCTCCCGGACGGACCGGGAGCGGGACGCGGACCAGGCTCAGGCCCGGCCCCCCTTCCGTCCGGACCCGGCTGGGGCTAGACAGGGACGGTCCATGACGATCGAGCTCGCCACCCAGTACCCGGGGATCAGCGCCCAGGGATTCGCCCATCCGGCGGACCGTGCGGCCACCGCCGCGATCCACGCCGTTCCGGGCCTCGACAAAGTGATCAAGATGCTCACCGAGCACGGCTACGAGCGCCGGCTCCGCCAGTTGTTCCTCGGCCAGAGCGTGAGGATCGGGACCGATCAGCTGCCGGCGGTGTGGGTGTTGCAGACCCGTTGCGCCCATGTGCTCGACATCGAGCGGTGCCCGAATCTGTACGTGACCCAGGAGCCGGTCGGCAGCGGGCTCACGATCGGCTCCAACGCGCCGGTCACCCTCGTCAGCTCGGGACTGCTCTCGTCCTACGAGGAGGACGAGCTGGCCGCGGTGCTCGCGCACGAGATGGGCCACGTGCTCGCCGACCACGTCGGCCTGACCACCGCCTTTCAGCTGGTGCAGATGATCCTGCGCGGGGTGTTGCGCACGATGCCCCTGGCGGGTGTGCCGCTGATGGCCCTCTACCTGGCGCTGCTCGAGTGGTCTCGGGCCGCGGAGCTGACCGCCGACCGGGCCAGCGCCATTGTCACGGGCGAGCCGCTCGCACTATGCCGGACGCTGATGCGGATGGCCGGCGGCCCGGTGCGCGACCTCAACCTGGACGCGTTCATCCGCCAGGCCACCGAGTACGAGGGCGAGCCGGACCCGTGGGCCCGGTACTCGCGCTTCTACGCCGAGATCACGACGACCCATCCGTTCCCGGTCCGACGGGTGCGAGAGCTCATCGCCTGGGTCAGCGCCGGAGAGCTGGACCGCATCCGGTCGGGGAGCTACCTGCGTCGCGGCCAGGAACCGCCTCCCTCGGCGGAGTTCGACGCGGCCTTCACCCACTACCGCGCCCGGTTCAGCTCGATCCTCTCGCGCGCGAGCGACGGCATCGGCTCGGTGTTCGACCGGATCACCACCTGGCTGGCGGGCGACGGCGACAACCCGGAGAGCGGGGGCCAGGGCGCCGACTGAGCACCGGGTGAGGTCAGCCGAGCGTGGCCTCGAGCCCCCGCAGGTCGCCCTCGTCGTCGTGGTGACACCTCGAGGCGCCGAACCCGGCGGTGGCAAGGGACTCCGCGAGCAGACGGTCCTGGTCGCCGCCGAGCTCGAGCAGGAGCGTCCCCTTGGGCCGGAGCCACTCGGAGGCCGCGGCAACCGCGCGGCGGAGGACGGCAGTGCCGTCGGGGCCCCCGTCCAGGGCGAGCGGCGGCTCGTGGTCACGCGCGTCGGTGGGCAGGTAGGCGATCGCGTCGGTCGGCACGTACGGGACGACCGCGACCACCACGTCCAAGCGGCCGCGGAGCTCGGGGGGCAACCGACCGGCCAGGTCCCCGCAGTAGACCTCGACCCCGTTCTCGACGGCGCACCGGCACGCCCCCGGGTCGAGTTCGGTGGCCACCACCCTCGCCGCCGGGCGAGCGTGCCGGAGCGCCACCGCGATCGCGCCCGACCCAGTGCACAGGTCGGCGGCCGCGCCGTCGGGGGGAAGGAGCTCGATCGCCCGCTCGGCCAGCGCCTCGGTCTGCCATCGGGGCACGTAGACCCCGGGGCGGACCACCACCGGGTGGCCGAGGAACCGCGTCGATCCGGTCACCCAAGCCAGCGGCTCGCCGGCTTCGCGCCGCTCGACGAGCCGGAGCAGCGTCGTCTCGTCGGCCCCGGCTGCGGCGACCAGCTCGTCGGCCTCCTCGGTCGGCGCGACGCAACCGGCGGCGGCGAGCCGCGCCGCGATCTCGCCCCGGTCGGGTCCGCGGCTCCGCACCGGCGGGACGCTAGCGAGGTCGAGGCCGGTCCCGGGTGCCGGTCGGGCGCGATGGAATGGGTCGTGTGACGCCGGTCGAGGTCCCTCCCACCGACACCTCGCCCGTCGCCCGAGCCCTGGTGCTCGCCGGAGAGCTCAGCGTCCGAGCGGCCGAGCTCACGCCGAGGCGCGAGGGCCGGCGCCGGGCCGCCTTTCAGCGCTTGCTGGACGACCCCGGCGGGACGCGGTTCGTGTTCTCGCTCGCCGACCGCGTGCTGCGACCCGAGGACCCCGTCGCGGCGGCGGGCCAGTTGGCGGTGCTCGCACGGGGTGACCTCGCCGGGACCTCCGCCCTCGACCGGGTGCTGCTCAAGGCCGGGGGGATGGCTGGTCGGATCGCCCCTTCCCCGGTCGTGCGGCTGGCGGGCGCCCGTCTGCGTCGTGAGACCCGGGAGCTCGTGGGCCGGTCGGAGCCACCGACGGCGCTCGGCCGTCGATTGGGCCGGCAATGGTCGGCCGGCCGACGACCCAACCTCAACCTGCTCGGCGAGGCGGTGCTCGGCTGGGAGGAGGCCCGGCGCCGCGCCGCGGCGGTCGAGGCCCTGCTCCGACGGCCCGATGTCGACTGCGTCTCGGTCAAGGCGTCGTCGATTGCCGCCGGGCTCTCGCTCGTCGACTTCGACGGTTCGGTCGCCCGGATCCGCGAACCCCTCGTCGGGCTCTACCGGGCCGCGCTCGAGTCGAACCCGCCGAAGCTCGTCAATCTCGACATGGAGGAGCACCGGGACCTCGACCTCACGCTCGGCGTCTTCATGTCGGTGCTGGATCGGCCGGAGTTCGTCTCGCTCGGCGCGGGGATCGCGCTGCAGGCGTACCTGCCCGACACCCACGGTGCGCTCGACCGGCTGCTGCAGTGGGCCGCCGAGCGCGTCGCCTCGGGAGGGTCGCCGATCCGCGTGCGCCTGGTGAAGGGGGCCAACCTGGCCATGGAGCGGGTCGAGGCCGAGGTGCACGGGTGGCCGCCCGCCCCCTACGACAGCAAGGCCGAGACCGACGCCTCCTACAAGGTGCTCCTCGAGCGACTGATCGGGGCGGGTCGGGAGGGCTCGGTCCGGATCGGTGTCGCGTCCCACAACCTGTTCGACGTTGCGCTGGCCCTCGTCCTGGCCGAGGACGCGGCGGTGCTCGTCGAGGTCGAGATGCTGTCCGGGATGGCCGACGCCGAGGCCCGAGCGGTCGGAGAGCGGGTGGGCCGGATGATCTTCTACCTGCCGATCACCTCCAGGCGGGACTTCCGCAACGCGCTCGCGTACCTGGCCCGCCGGCTCGACGAGAATGCGACGCCAGAGGGGTTCCTCCGCCATGCGTCCGGCCTCCGCCCCGGGACCGAGCCCTGGCGAGACCAGGCGGCCCGGTTCGAGCGGGCCTATGCCGAGCGCGGGCTCGTCGGCACCCGCCCGCACCAGCGCCAAGACCGCTCGATGACCGCCGGGCCTCGCGCCGGCGACCGGGACGGCTGGCACAACGAGCCGGACACCGATCTCACGGTGCCGGCCAACCGGCGCTGGGCGGTGCGTCTGCTCACGGCCGCCGTGCCCTCGGCACCGCCACCGGCCACCGAGGAAGAGGTCGAACGGGCGGTGGCGGCGGCCCGGGGGGCGGCGCCGGACTGGTCGGACACGCCGGGCGAGGCGCGTCGTCGCCTGCTCCTCGCCGCCGCGGAGTCGTTGGCGTCGGCACGGGCGGACGCCGTCGCGGTGATGGCGGCCGAGGCCGGCAAGACCTTCCTCGAGGCCGACACCGAGGTGTCCGAAGCCGTCGACTACGCACGCTGGTACGCGCGGGATGCCGTGCTGGCCGACTCGGTCGGCGACACGGTCGGGTCGGTCCCCCTCGGTGTGGTCGTGGTGACGCCCCCCTGGAACTTCCCGTTCGCGATCCCGGCCGGCGGGATGCTCGCGGCGCTCGCGGCCGGCAACACGGTCATCGTCAAGCCGAGCCCGGAGGCCCCGGGGACCTCCGACCTGCTGGTCCGCTCCCTGTGGTCGGCCGGTTTCGGGGCGGAGCAGGTGCAGCTGGTGGCCGCGCCCGACGGGCCGGTGGGGCGCCGGCTGGTGACCCATCCCGACGTGAACGGGGTTGTCCTCACCGGATCGATCGAGACGGCGCGGCTCTTCGCGCGCTGGGCGCCGGGCCGCCGATTGCTCGCCGAGACGAGCGGGAAGAACGCGCTGGTGATCGGCGCGACCGCCGACGTCGACCAGGCGGTCGCCGACCTCGTCCGCTCGGCCTTCGGCCACGCCGGCCAGAAGTGCTCGGCCGCCAGCGTGGCCATCGTGCACCGCTCGATCCTCGACAAGACCCCGTTCCTCCGGCAGCTGGCCGACGCGACGCGCAGCCTGCGAGTGGGGCCGGCCACCGATCCCGCCACCGAGGTCGGCCCGATCGTGGGGCCGATGACGCCCGCGCTCGAACGGGCGCTCACCCGGCTCGACGACGGCGAGCGCTGGCTGGTCGAGCCCGAGGTGCTCGACGCCGGACGGCGCCTGTGGCGGCCGGGCGTGCGGGTGGGCGTCCGCGCCGGGTCCTGGGCGCACCTCACCGAGTGGTTCGGTCCGGTGCTGGCCGTGATGGCGGTCGACGACCTCGCCGAGGCGATCGGGGCGCAGAACTCGGTGGCCTTCGGGCTGACCGCGGGCCTGCACTCCCTCGACCCCGGCGAGCACGCCCGCTGGGCGGACGCGGTCGAGGCCGGCAACCTCTACATCAACCGGCCGACCACCGGCGCGATCGTCGGCCGTCAGCCCTTCGGCGGCTGGAAGGCCTCCAGCCTCGGCCCGACCGCCAAGGCGGGCGGCCCCCACTACCTCATCGGGCTCCGGCGCTGGCGCGACGCCGGGCCGGTCACCGTCGCCGACGCACAGCGCTCCTACCGCCAGTGGTGGGACAGCCACTTCCTGGCCGAGCACGAGCTGGCCGGGCTCCGCTCCGAGTCGAACGTGCTGCGCTACCGCCCGTACACGCCGGGGGTGATCGTCCGCGCCGCCGACGGCGCGTCCGACGACGACCTCTCCAAGGCGGCCGCGGTGGCCGCGTTGACCGGCACCCCGATCGAGATCTCCAGCGCGTCAGGCCGCGCCGGGTCTCGGGGCGACTGCGAGGTCAGCGTCGAGGGGCCCGAAGGATTCGCCGACCGCCTGGCCGGGCGGCCCGGCGCCCGGGTCCGGCTCCTCGGCGCCGTCGAGCCGGCGGTCCTCGAGGCGGCGACCGGACTCGGCCTGAGCGTGCTCGACGAACCGGTGTGCTCGCACGGCCGCATCGAACTCGTCCGCTGGCTCCGCGAGCAGACGGTGAGCCGCAGCCTGCACCGCTATGGGAACATCGTCTACGGGTAGCCGACCGGACGGTCACGGGGACGGGACATCGGGGTGAGCGAGGGGGACGTCCCGACCGGGGCGCGGGTCGGGCTGGCGACGATCGCCCGCGAGTGGACGCGGATCGGCTGCATCGGGTTCGGTGGCCCGCCGGCCCACATCGCCCTGCTCCGGAGGTTGTGTGTGACCGACCGCGGCTGGATCGCGGCGCCCGAGTTCGAGGACGGCATCGCCGCCACCAACCTGCTGCCGGGGCCGGCGTCGACGCAGCTGGCCATCTTCTGCGCGTGGCGGCTGCGCGGGGCGATCGGCGCCGTCGTCGGGGGGCTGTGCTTCATCGTGCCCGGGCTGGTCGTCATCCTGGCCCTGGCGGCGTTGTTCCTCGAGCAGCGCCCGCCGACCTGGGTCCTCGGGGCAGCAGCGGGGGCGGGCGCGGCCGTCCCGGCCGTGGCGGTGAACGCCGCCTCGATGCTGGTCGGGTCGAGCTGGACCCGGATGGGGCCGGGGACCGCTCGCCGGTTCCGCTGGTTCGCGTACGGCGTCGCCGGCGGGGTCGCGGCGGCGACGATCGGCCCGTTCCTTGTGCTGGTGCTCGTCGCCTGCGGCCTCTTCGAGGCGGCGGCCCGACGGGACAGCGGCCACGGCGTCCGCGCCCTGTTCCCGGCGGTGCTCGGCCACGCGGCGGTGGCCATCGGCGGGCTCGGCGCGGTGGCGTGGATCGCGTTCAAGGTCGGCGCCCTCTCCTACGGCGGGGGGTTCGTGATCGTGCCGCTGATGCAGCACGACGCCGTCACCACCTACCACCTGATGTCGAACGCGCAGTTCCTGAGCGCGGTCGCGCTCGGCCAGGTGACCCCCGGCCCGGTCGTCCAGACCGTCGCGGTGGTCGGCTACGCGTCCGGGCGTCTCGGCGGGGGGTTGCTGGCCGCGGCCGTCGCGTTCGCGCCTTCGTTCCTGTTCGTGCTCGTGGGCGGGCCGCGCTTCGACCGGCTCCGGGCCAACCGGTCGATCCAGGCGTTCCTCACCGGGGCCGGCCCGGCCGCGATCGGGGCGATCGCCGGCTCGGCGATCCCGCTCGGCCTCGCCCTCGCCCACCTCTGGCAGCTCGGCGTGCTGTTCCTCGCCGCCGGGTGGTTCCTCGGGCTACGCCGAGGGGTGGTGCCTGCGATCGTGGGGGCCGGCGCGCTGGGTGTCATCGCCGCGCTGGCGGGCGCGCCGCTCGGGCACTGAGCGCCCCTCCGCCGGCGCCTCAGGGTCGGACGGCCACCTCGTGCGCCCACGGGTAGTCGGGCTTCCCGGTGGGGGTTCGCTGCACCCGCTCCACGCGGACGATCGCCTTCGGTGCCTTGTAGCGCGCGATCTGCTCGAGCGCCGCGGCGAGCAGCGCCTCGTCGTCGGCCTCCGAGCCCGGTGCCAGCTGCACGACCGCCACGACCTCCTGGCCCCAGCGCTCGCTCGGCCGCCCGACCACCAGGACGTCGAGCACGTCGGGGTGACGCATCAGGGCCTGCTCGACCTCCTCGGCGAAGATCTTCTCGCCGCCGGAGTTGATGGTCATGGACTCCCGGCCGAGCAGCTCGATGAGCCCGTCGGCGCGCAGCCGGGCCCGGTCGCCCGGGACCACCATCCGTCGCCCTTGGACCACCGGGAAGGTGGACGCGGTCTTCTTCTCGTCGTTCAGGTAGCCGAGCGGGATGGGCCCGTCATGGGCCAGCCACCCGATGCCGTCGTGCCCGGCGGGGAGGACCACCCGCCGCTCGTCATCGAGCACGAGCGTGGACGGGCTGGGGAGGAACACCCCGGTCGTCGGCTCGGCGCCGACGGCGCTCACGTTGCTCAGCTGGGGCCCGGTCTCCGACGCCCCGCCCGAGTCGACGATCAGCACGGAGGGAAGGAGCTCGAGCAGACGGGCCTTGGTCCCGACGCTCAGCGCCGCGCCGCCGGTCAGCACCACGACGAGGGAGCTGAGGTCGCGGGGCCGGCGGTCCAACTCGTCGCAGATCGGGCGGGCGAAGGCATCGCCGACGATCGTGAGCAGCTGCACCTTGTCCCGCTCGATGGCGTCGAGGATCGAGGGCGCGTCGAGCTGGGTCACCACGGTGGGGAACACCACCGTGCCGCCTCCGAGGATGGTGCCCAGCGCCACCCACTGCCCGGCGCCGTGCATGAGCGGCGGCCCCGGGAGCGCCCGCCGTTCCTCGGTCGCCGCCACCGTGCGCTCGATCGTCTCGAGGCTCGAGAGGTCCACGCCGCCGGTCGCCATCAGCGTGCCGAGCGTGGTGTCGAAGATGTCCGCCTGCCGCCAGAGCGTGCCCTTCGGGTTGCCGGTGGTGCCGCCGGTGTAGAGGACGTAGAGGTCGTCGCCGGAGAGCGCGACCGGCGGGGGCTCCGGGGAGGCCGCGGCGAGCGCCTCCTCGTAGTCGAGGGCGCCCGGGAGAAGGTCGTGGCCGCTCCCGTCGGCGACCTGGAGGAGGAGGGGGGACCGGCCGAGCCGGTCGAGCACCCGGGCGAGGGTCGGCGCGAACGCGGCGTGGAACACGATGGCGGCGGCCGACGCGTCGTCGAAGAGGTAGCGCAGCTCGGTGTCGACGTAGCGGTAGTTGACGTTGAACGAGGCGGCCCAGGCGGCCCCCGCTCCGAGCATGCCCTCCAGGTACTCGTGGCCGTTGTAGAGGTACAGCCCGACGAGGTCCTGACCCGCCTCCCAACCGTGGAGGCCGTCGCGCTCGGTCCGCAGCCCGATGCCGTGCTCGAGGAGGACGTTCCCGAGGCGGTTGACCCGCTCGCCCAGCGACCGGAAGGAGAGGCGGTAGTCGCCGGCAATGACGCAGTCGCGCTCGGGCACCGCTCGGGCCGTCGCCCTGAACACCTCGGTGTGGTTGTGGCCCATCGTCCCTCCCCGGGCGGTGTTCGGAGTCACCGTCGACCCACGTCCTCCGACCACAGGGTGTGCTTGTACGACAAGGAGACCGCCCGTGGCTCTGCGGAAAAGCTCAGAGAGTGGTCGGAGAGCTGACGGTTCCGAGGCCCCGCCACGTCACTCTATACACGGACGCTTCGATCGAAGGGACCCGCGCGTCGACTCATCACCCGAACAAGGCAGCCCTCCGGATCGGGGTCAGCCACACGTCAGAACCGACAACGCGCCGAATGCCGCACTCGTCACTGGCGGGTATACGTCCCACTTTCATCGCTGAATGAGAAGTGATCGTTGTCGACAAAGTTGACCGTCTCGGTGATGGGCGAAGGGCAACTCTCTGGGCAGTCTGTGAACGTGAGACCGAGGCTCGTTCCGTTGACTGAGTATCTGCCGCCCAGCGCGACGCTTCCCCCGCATGCCTCTGTCGTCACCGTGTTGGAGTTCCAGGTGCCATCTGAGTTGAACGAGAACGAGGTGGTACCAACACTGGAGCATTGGTTGGGGCTCCCAGCGGGGGAGAGTTGGGGTCCGAGCCAACTCCCGACGATTGCCGTGGCGACATTGATGCCGCCGCCACCACCACCTCCACCACCCGAGCCGCCGCCGCCGCCCGCACCTCCGCCTCCCGTGGCGCCGCCGCTACACGCGGCCAGTGTGACGGCGATGACGAAAAGCGCGCTCGTGGTGGTCGCCGAAGATGCTGTTCTCGCCTTCTTCACCGTCGTCTCCTGTACTCAGCGAAACGCGACGATCTGCCTCACTCGGCTGGTGTTGCCATGGACGAGCCCGCGTCTCGCGTGGTGACCATCCTGAGCGCGGGCGTTCCACGTCACTAGGGCCGAAGGTCGGTACGCGGGCTACCGAGTTGGTCGAGCCCGCGCATCCAGCGAGTAAAGCCGAGTCCGATCCCCCACAGGCAGCTCGATGAGCTCTCCGTTGCGATTCGGAAGTCTGACGAACGGCTTGCCAAGATTGGATACGAACTCAATCCCGCTCACCGAGAGCGGCCCGAGCAGGTCCCCCTACCATGGGCCAGCGTCGAGGCGTACCACCGAGGGAGGACCATGGACGTCCGGGAGGCGGCACAGCGATGGGCCGACGCGCTGCGGGCCCCCACCGACGAGCACAAGGAGGCGCTGGCCCCGGTGCTCGCCGAAGGAGTCGTGGCAGTGTCCCCGCTCGGGGCCCAGGAGGGGCGCGAGGCGGTGCTCCACAGCGTCGGCTCCTCGCTCCTGGCCGACCAGCTCGCCGCGGCCACCTGGTCGGAGCCGGTTTCCGAGGGCGCCGGGGCCGTCCTGACCGCTCGGTTCGGTGCGGGCGCCCCGGTCGGCGGAGTTTCGATCCGGCTCGGGTTCGACGGCGAGGGGCGCATCGCGAGGGTCGAGACCACCCTGATCCCGGGCCCGCCCCCCACCCCGGTCCCGATCGCGCTCACCGATGCGATGCGGGACGCCGTGAACGGGGCCCTGGCCAACCGGACCCCGGTGATGGTGGCGTACGCGGACGCCGAGGGGCAGCCGCACCTGTCCTTCCGCGGCACCACCCAGGCGCACGGCCCGAGCCGGCTGGCCATGTGGATCCGGGACCCGAAGGGAGGGCTCCTCACCGCCATCGAGACGAACCCCCGACTCGCGCTCATGTACCGCGACCCGGCGACCCGCACCACCTATCAGTTCCACGGGCGGGCCCGGGCCGAGCCCGACCCCGAGGAGGCGGACGCCATCTACGAGCAGAGCCCCGAGCTCGAGCGGAACATGGACCCGCAGCGCCGGGGCGTGGCGGTCGTGATCGACCTCGACCGGGTCGAGGGCCGCGACGCCGGAGGCCCGGTGCTCATGGTGCGCGGCGCGGACGCGGAGGGCTAGCGATGGACAACGTCGTCCTCGGCCGGACCGGTCTCGAGGTCTCCGTCGCCGGCCTCGGGTGCGGCGGCCACAGCCGGCTGGGGCAGGCGACCGGGCGGAGCGAGGCCGAGTCCGTCGCCCTCGTCCAACGGGCCGTCGACCTCGGCGTCACCTACATCGACACGGCTCGCGCCTATGGCACCGAGGAGATCGTCGGGACGGCGCTCCAGGGCCGCCGTGACCGGGTGGTGCTCTCGACGAAGGCCCACCCGGTGGGCGGCGACGGCCCGCTCTCGGCGGCCGAGCTGCGGGCCTCGGTCGAGCTGTCGCTCCGCCGGCTCCGGACCGACGTGATCGACGTCTTCCACCTCCACGGCGTGGGGGTGGAGAGCTACCCGCACTGCGCCGAGGTGCTCGTCCCCGAGCTGGTGCGCCTCCGTGAGGAGGGCCACCTCCGGTTCCTCGCCGCCTCCGAGCGCTTCGGGGCCGACCCCGGGCACGAAGCGCTCGGGCGGGCCGTCGACGACGGGCATTTCGACGTCGTCATGGTCGGCTTCAACCTGCTGAACCCGAGCGCCCGAGAGCGCGTCCTCCCGCGCACGACCGCCGGCGACATCGGCGTCGAGGTGATGTTCGCGGTGCGCCGCGCCCTCAGCCGGCCCGACGAGCTCCGGCGGGTGGTGGCCGAGCTCGTCGCCGAGGGCCGGGTGCCGGCGGGCGTGCTCGACCCCGAGGACCCGCTCGGCTTCCTGATCCACGACGGCGGCGCTCGATCGGTCGTCGAGGCCGCCTACCGCTTCGCTCGGCACGAGCCGGGCTGCCACGTCGTCCTGTCGGGCACCGGCGACCCCGCCCATCTCGAGGAGAACATCGCCTCGATCAACGGCCCCCCGCTGCCCGAAGCGGACCGGGCCCGGCTGCGGAGCCTGTTCGGCCACCTCGACCACCTCTCGGGCAACTGAGCGACGCGCGGCGGGGCCCCGCTCCGTCGGCCGGCCGCGGGAGCCCGGCGTCCGACTGCGATCGACCATCGGCGACGCCCGTGGCGGTGGCGTCCCGGCGACGGGTCACAATGGCGCCGTGGCAGACGGGGCCTCGGCATCGGCGCTGCGCGTCTGGCCGCTGGTCGGCCGGGACGACGAGCTCCAGTCGATCGCCTCGGCGCTCGACGACCCGGGGTGCCACGGGCTCGCCCTGGTCGGGCCGGCCGGGGTGGGCAAGACCCGGCTCGCCCGCGCCGCCGCCGAGCTCGGGTCGAGCCGGGGGATGACGGCGGTCACGATCCGAGCGACGCCGACCGCGGCCGAGCTGCCCTTCGCCGCGCTGACCCCGCTCTTCCTCGAGCTCCGGGTCGACCCCACCCACACCGAATGGCCGGTCCACGCGCTTGCCGACGCAATCGCACGCAGCGGGCCCCGCCGGCACCTCGTGCTCGTGATCGACGACGCGCCCGACCTCGACGGCTCGTCCCGGGCGGTCGTCGACCAGCTGGTCGGCACGCCGGGGGTGTTCCTCGTCCTGACGGCGCGCGAGGGGCTGGACGACGCCGCCACCGGGCTCGGACTGTGGAAGGACGACCGCATCTCGAGGATGCGGATCTTCGAGCTCGGCTGGAACGACCTCTCGGCGCTGGTGCAGGTCGGGCTGGACGGGCCGGTCGACGGGGCGACCCTCCGGGCGCTGAGCGACGCCTCCCGGGGCAACCTCCTCATGCTGCGCGAGCTCATCTTGGGCTCACTCGAGTCGGGGGTGCTCACCTCCCAGCACGGCATCTGGCGGCTCAACGGCTCGCTCGCCGACTCGCCCCGCCTCACCGCCCTCATCGACCACCGGCTCCGGGCCGTGCCCGAGGCGTCGCGCCAGGCCCTCGAGCTGATCGCGCTCGGCGAGCCCCTGGTGCTCGGCCGGCTGCGCGACCTCGTGCCCGGCGACGCGGTCGAGGTGCTCGAGCGGGAGGGAGTGGTCGAGTCGGTGTCCGAGAAGGGGGACGTCGAGGTCCGGATGACCCACCCGCTGTACGCGGAGGTGGTCCGCTCCCAGCTGTCCCCGGCCCGACGGGTCCACCTCTACGGGCTGTTGGCCGACGCGGTGGAGGCGGCCGGGTCCCCCGGTTCCGAGCAGTCGCTCCGCGTCGCGGTGTGGCGGCTCGAGTGTGGCGGCGCCGACCCGGTCCGGACGGTCGCGGCCGCCGGCACCGCCTTCGACCTCGAGGACTTCTCCCTCGCGGCGCGTCTCGCCCGGGCGGCCTGGGAGTCCTCCGGCGCGGTGGCCGCCGCCATCCTGCTCGCGGACTCCCTCGACCGGCTCGGACGGAGCGAGGAGCTCGAGCAGGTGATCCGCGCCGCCTACCCGAAGGCGAACACCGACGCGGAGGTCACCGCCCTGGCGGTGCGCTACGCCTCGGCGCTCTACCGCTGGGTCGACCGCACCGACGAGGCCGACGGGGTGCTGCTGGAGGCGGCGGCCCGCGTCACCGACCCGTCGTGCCGGCGGACCATCGACGCGCAGCGCGGCGGGTTGTTCCTGCGCTCCGGGCAGGTGGTGCGGGCCATCGAGCTCGAGGCCCCGCTCGTGTCGGACCCCGGCGACGCCGCCTTCCTCCAGGCCAGCCTCAACCTCGGGGTCGCGCTGCCTCTCGCCGGCCGGGGCGAGGAGGCGATCCGGCACCTCGACGCGCTGGCCGCCGGCGGCATGGACCGCACCAACCTCCCCGCGTTCTGGGCCGACACCTGGACCCTCGCCCGGGTCTACTCGCTCGTCGAGACCGGGGGGCTGGCCGAGGCCTACACCGAGGCGCAGTCCGCCTACGGCTTCGCGCTCGACCGGGGGCACGCCACCGGGCTCGCCTGGGCCGGGATCTTCCTCGGGATCGTGCTCGGCCTCCAGGGCGACCTGCGGGGCGCCGAGGGCAAGCTGCGCGAGGCGAGCGCGTTCTTCGCCGAGATGCACCACCCCGGCGAACGCTGGGCGCTCGGCTGCGTGGCCCTCGTCGCCGGCCAGATGGGCCGCTCGACGGTGGCCCGCCAGGCGGTCGACGCACTCGAGGCGGTCCCCGCGTCGGCCTGGTCGATGATGGACGTGTACGAGTGGCGCGGTCGGGCGTGGGCGGCGGTCGCCGACGGCGACCTCGCCACCGCGACCGCCACGCTCTGGGAGCTCGTCGAGCTCTGTGAGGAAGGTGGCCAGCTCGGCCCGCTCGCCGCCGCGCTCCACGACCTCCTGCGGGTGAGCGGCGAGCGGGAGGCGGCGGTGCGCCTCGAGCGGCTGGCCGACCGGGTCGAGGGCCCGCTCATGGACGCCCGGGTCGCCTACGCCGTCGCGCAGCTGGGCGCCGACGCCGAGTTGGCCGGGGCGGCCGCCGACGGGTTCGAGCGCTGCGGCGCGCTCCTCTTCGCGGCCGAGGCGGCCGCCCTCGAGCACCGCCTGGCCGAGCGGGCCGGTCTCCGCCGCCGAGCCGCCGAGGCCGGCCGGCGGGCCACACGGCTGGCGGCCCGCTGCGACGGCGCGCACACCCCGGCGATCGCGACCGTCGAGGGCCCCCAGGAGCAGCTGTCCGGACGCGAGCGGGAGATCGCGCAGCTGGCCGCGCAGGGTCTCTCCAACCGCGAGATCGCCGACAAGCTCGTGCTGTCCCGTCGCACGGTGGAGAACCACCTGCAGCGCGTCTACACGAAGCTCGCCGTGACGAGCCGCGGGCAGCTGGTCGCCGCCCTCGGCGCCGACCGTCCCGGATAGGACCGACGTGCCCGCCCGGGCGTCCCGGTACCCTGCCGGGAATGTCCGACTACGTCATCCCCGAGCCCGAGCCCAAGCCGATCGACGAGAAGCTCTCCATGGAGCTCCAGATCCTCTCGTCCAACGCGGTGCTCCGCGGCCACCCCTCGGGTGACGAGCAGTGCAACAACTGCCGCTACTACCTGGACGAGACCGCCGACTTCTCCTACTGCTGGCACCCGAAGATCCGGATCCTCGTCGGCGAGCGGTGGTGGTGCCAGTGGTGGGAGGAGATCCCCACCGCGACCTGAGCGGGCGGCCGAGTACGTGGGTGGGAGTGTCCCGGGCCCAAATGGGCGGGGAGGGAGGCGACATGGTGATCGAACGGTTCGAGGTCCAACGCATGATCGAGGCCGACCCGCCGGCCATCTTCGCGGTGCTCCGCGACCCCCACGGTCACGTCACGATCGACAGCTCCGGGATGCTCATGGACGCGACCGGCGAGCCGGTCGGGGCGGTGGGGGACACCTTCGTCGTGCACATGGACCGCGAGGCCCTGAACGACTACCCGCTCGGTCGCTACGACGTCACGGTCACCATCACCGCGTTCGAGCCGGACCGGGAGATCGCGTGGAAGGTGCAGGGCGAGGGACGCCCGTCGATCGGCCACGTCTACGGGTACCGGCTGGAGCCGGCCGAGGGCGGCTCGCTCGTGACCTCCTACTACGACTGGTCGCAGATCGGCCCGGAGTGGAAGGACAGCGGGGTGTTCCCGGTCATCTCCGAGCTGGCGCTGCGGGCGTCGCTCGGGATCCTGGCCCGCACGGTTGCGCCGGCCGGCCCCCGCCCGGCCGGGTAGCCCGGATCAGCGCCCGCGCAGCGACTCGGCCTCGAACTGCACGACCGCGTCGTCGAGCGGGAGCACGACCTCGGGGCGCACGTGGCGGTGGGCGTCGGCGGCCAGCCGGACCGCGGTGCCCCAGGCGGTGAACCCGATGACGTGGCGGGCGAAGCGGATCGGGCCCTCGGTGACCTGGACGCCGACCACGCCGCCCGCCTTCATGCGCAGACCCGAGGTCTGCATCCGCTCCATGGCCGTCTCCCGGGCGGCATAGAGGGCCTCGGTCAGGTTGGTGAGCTCCACGTTCTGGCTGGCCTGCCGGAGCGCGGTCCCGGCGTCGCGGCGCGGCGCGTAGACGAAGCTCGCCCCGAAGGCGAGCCCGAGCGGCGCCCACCCCGAGCCGTGCAGGAGCACGAAGTCGCGGGCCGACAGGTCCGAGACGAAGGGGTGCCCGACCTTTTTGCCGGTGGCCACGGGCCGCACCGCGGTCCCGACCAGGGCGACGTCGACGTGCCGGGGGTGGACCTCGATGTCCACCCGGACCCCGACCACTCCGTGGCCTCCGGCCGACGCGCACTCCCGGCCGAGCCGCGCCGCCGCGTCACCGACGGCGAGGTTGTGCGCGTCAGAGGGCGACTGCAGCTCGCCGCGGCCCCAGGTCCAGACCCCGGTCTGCACCGAGCACACCGACGCGCCGAAGACGAGCTCCACCGGCTCCCAGCCGATCGAGTGGAGCAGCAGCGCCTCGTCGATGCTGAGGTCCGAGGTCGTGGCCCGTTCGTCCGGGCTCTGCCCGCCGCCGGCCAGCCACCGCGCCGCGGCCGCCAGCTCGGCGCGGGGGTCCGCAGACGCCGCGGGGGAATCGGTCACGAGAGCCGGACCGTCGGTCGGGGCGCCGGCATCGGGTCGAAGTCCTTGAAGCGCCGGACCCTGGTGCCGCGCAGCGTGCACTCGAGCACCTGGTCCCCCGAGCCGACCTCTCGCTCGGAGGTCCACACGGTGGTGCCGTGCATCGTGTCGTGGCCCAGTTGGCGCCGGGCGTGGTCCCGGGCGAGCGCCCGGACGGCGAGGTGGGCCTCGGAGACCTGCTCGATCTCCTGGGTCGATTGGTTGGTCTGGCCCCAGCCGAGTGCGCCCCCCTCCATGAGCCACTCGGTGATGCAGTAGGCCCACACCCGCACCGAGGCGATGACCGCGATCACCGAGATCGGCATGAACCCGGCCTCGAGCAGCTTGGCCAGTCGCTGGCCGGCCAGGTAGGTCGACCACGGCTCCCCGCCGGGGGGCGGTGGCCCGTCCTCGACCACGACCGCGGTGCCGAGCACGTGGAACTCGGCGATGTTCGTCTCGGGCATCGGGCGGGAGGTGTCGGTGACCCCGATGATGCCGTGGGCGCCGACCTCCTTCGCCTCCTCGACCATGCGGCCGAACGCGGCGTTGAAGCCGGCCAGCCAGGCGTCCTCGACCCAGGTCTGCTCGTAGTTCTGGCCCCACGAGCGGTGCTCGGCGCTGACGAACCCGTGCGGGCAGTACCAGTTCTGGAGGTAGGTGCCCTGGCCGCCCGGCGCCGCATACGGCGACATCCCGCGCATATACGGCGACCCGGCCCCGTACCACCCCCACTGCATCGCGCAGAACCCCTGCACGAGGCCCACCGGGCGAAGGCCCATCTGCAGGCAGGCCGCGAAGTCCGGGACGGTGAGCCCCGAGGAGAAGGAACCCGACTCGAGCCGGCGGGGCGCCGCCTCCGGGAGGTCGCCCGGTCCCGACATCAGTTGTCGAGCGAGATGATGACCGTCGGCCTCGGGAGGGTGACGTCGCCGTCACCCTTCGTCACCGCGGTGCCGATCGACAGGAACTCGATGGTGTGGGAGCCCCACTGGTGGGACTTCTCCTCGAGGCGCACCCCGACGACGCCGGAGGCCCCCAGCCGGTTGCCCTCGTCCTGCATCCGGGTCATCGCGAGCTCGCGGGCCTCGTACAGCGCCTGGGTGAAGTTGGGGAGCTCGACGTTCTGCCCGACCGAGCCGAGGGTCTGGCCGAGCCCGCGGTGGGCGATGTGGTACACACACGTCCCCATCACGAGACCCTGCGGGACGTACCCCGTCTGCATGATCGTCCAGAAGTCCTGTCCTGAGAGGTCCGAGGTGAACGGCTTGCCGAGGGCGTTGCGATAGGACTTGCCGTCCTCGGACTTGACCGCCGTGCCCAGCGCGATGAATTCGGCCGCGTCGCTGCCCCACTCGTAGTAGTTCACGTCCAGCCGGACGCCGACGACGCCGTCGGCGTCGAGTTCCTCGGCCTCCTCCTCCATGCGGGTCATGGCGAGCTCGCGGGCGTTGTACATCGCCTCGGTGAGCTTGGTGAGTTCCTGGCTCTTGTTCCACCGACGACCCTGGAACCCGGTGTGGTAGATCGACGAGCCCATCACGAACCCGAGCGGATGGAAGCCGGTCTCCTTCACGAGCAGGAACTCGTTCACCGAGAGGTCCGAGGTGAAGAATCCGTGGCGCAGCTCCTCGAGGCGGTGCTCCGCATCCTTCGGCAGATCAGCCGGTCCGGTCATCGGTCTCCTCCGATCATGATCTTCTCCAGCGCCTGGCGGGTCGCCTCGGACTGGGCCGCCTCGGCTTCCAGCGCGCCGAGCAGCCGCTTCAGCCAGACCGCCATGTCCACCTGTTCGCTCCGGATCCGGATCCCCGCCGAGGAGTGCCCGATCGTGCACCGGACCGAGTCCCCGTCGACCTCGGCGCGGAGCACGTCGTTGCCGAGGTTGACCTGGACCGTCTGGATCTCCTCGGACCGCCGGAGTAGGCCGCCGCGCCGCTCCACGGTCAGGCGGCCGCCGAGGCTGGAGGCGAGCTCGGCCACCAGCAGTTTCATCATGATCCGGACGTCGGTCGAGTTCGAGGCCAGGGACGCCACCGCGAGGTCGAGGTCGAAGCCCTCCAGGGGACCGCCCGCCGCCTCCAGTTCCCCGCCCGCCATCGGCCCACTGTAGGAGTGAAAGGGCCCGGTGCCCCAAGCGAGGCCTAGCGCGGGGACCCGGCCCGGACCTGGCGAACGAGCCGCCGCCGCTCGGCGAGCGTCCTCACCCGCACCCGCTCGAAGTCACCGGTTGGGTCGAGGCGGACGTCTGCGTACGGGCCGGTCGGGTCGTCGTGGAAGTGGAGCACCGAACGCGACCGCCGGTAGAAGGTCCCGGGCTTCTTCTCGACGAGGCCGGGGATCCGCCGCAACTCCTCGAGCAGGTCGGCGAGCTGCTCCAAGGTCTTCTGGTCGGCGTGCTTCACGGGCCGGCAGCGTAGTGGGCCGGTCCGTCGGCCCCTCCCGCATGGAGCGAACCGAGGGCCTCGATGACCGTCTCGGCGTCGTCCGCCTCGAGATGGGGCCGATCGGGAGGCCCGGGACCTCCCAAGAGAGGCGGGCGGCGAGCCGGTCGAGCTCGGGAAACGAAGCCTTGCTCACGTTCCCTTCCGGTCGGTCGACGGGTCGTAGAGGTCGGGGCATAGGACCAGGAGCACCGCGTCGGAGGAGAAGTCGCGGCACTCGATCCAGCTCCCGGCAGTGACCGTGAGCACGCTGGTCGGGCTCTCGAGCCGGAAGACGTCGGTCGCGCCGCCCCGTCGGACCTCGACGGTGCACGATCCCGCGACGCAGTGGATCCACTCTTCGTCCGGGATCTCGTGGCCGCCGCGCGACGCCCCTTCGGGCACGTCACGGATCACGAAGTACCGACTCGGGGCGAACGGGATCTCGGGGACCTCGGCCGCGACAAGGCGACCGCGGCCGTCGGTGTGCACCGGCAGGTCGAGCTCGCCGGCTGCGCGTCCTCCTCCAGCGGTCCCGCCGGTCACGCCCTCTATCAAACACCCTGGCCGACGGCCCGCGATCGGGCCGACGCTACAGTCCTGCCTGGTGGCGACCGAAGACCAGGTCGGACCCCGGCCCCACCACCGGCGCTTCACGGGTCGTCGATGGGTGGTCTATGCCTGCCGGACCTCCTACACGGCGGAGATCGCGGAGATCATCTGGCGTCGCAGCGAGCGGATCGCGCTCCTGGTCGACAACCTCGACGCCGACGACGGGACGTCGATCCCCGACGCGCTCGCCGGCGCCCGCCTGGTTCGCCCCGCCGGGGTCGATGACCGGGCGCGGCAGTTGCCGGTGGTCGTGCCGCTGCTCACTCCCGGCTACCGCCATGCGGTCGTCGCCGAAGCCCGCGGCGTCGGCTTCTCCCTCTTTCCTCCGCTCCTCGATCCGACGTCGGTGATCGGCTCGACCGTGTCTCTCGCGGACGGGGTGGTCGTGAACGCCGCCGCGGTGCTCGGTGCGCAGTGCGCACTCGAGCTGTTCGTGCATGTCAACCGGTCGGCCTCGATCGGCCACGACAATCTCCTCGGGGCGTTCTCGACGGTTGGCCCCGGGAGTGTCCTCGCCGGCCACGTGCGGGTCGGGCGCGGTGCGTTCATCGGTGCCGGAGCGACGTGCGCGCCCGAGGTGGTGATCGGTGCGAACGCGATCGTCGGCGCCGGGTCGGCCGTCGTCAGGGACGTCGAGCCGGGGACGGTCGTCGCCGGCAACCCCGCCAAGGTGCTGCGGGAGACCGCGGGATACAGGGAGGTCTCGGTCCCGACATGAGCCCGCTCGCGGCGTGCGTGCTGATCCCGACCCACGATCACGCGGCCACCCTCGATCTCGCGGTCGGCTCGGCGCTCGAGCAGACGGTCGAGGACATCGAGGTCGTCGTGATCGGCGACGGGGTCGGCGACGACACCCGCGAGGTGATGTCGTCGCTGTGCCGCGCCGATGAGCGGGTCCGATTCGAGGACCTGCCCAAGGGCCCGAACCACGGCGAGATCTACCGCGCGACGGTGGTGGAGGCGACCGACGCTCCGATCGTCTGCTACCACTGCGACGACGATCTGCTCTTCCCCGACCACGTGGAGTCGATGGTCGGGCTGCTCGCCGACGTAGATCTCGCCCAGAGCCTGAACGGCTGGCTCGATCCGCAGGGCGCGTGGCACGCGTACCTCGGGGACCTGGCGCTCCCGGAGTGCCGGTGGCGGTTGCTGGGCGAGCCGCTCTGGAACTGCGTCTCGATCACCGGCACCGCCCACACCGTCGAGGCCTACCGCCGGCTCGCGCTGGGGTGGCAGACCACCCCGGTCGGGATGGAACCGGACCACTTCCTGGCCCGCCAGTTCGTGGCCGAGCCGTGGTTCCGTGGCGCGACCTCCCGGCGGGTCACGGCCGTGCAGTTCCCCTCGCACATGGACGAGCGCTCGTCGTGGCCACCCGAACGCCGCCGGGACGAGCTCGAGGCATGGCTCGAGCGGATGGCCGTGCCCGGGGCGCGGACGGCGTTCGACGCCGAGGTCACCGGGGTCCTCAGCACCCAGGCCGCCCTGAACTGGATCTGGATGGAGTCCCTGTACGGACAGGTGGGACGACTCGAGGGCAAGCTGGCCAAGCGGGAGGAGAAGAAGGCGGCCAGCCGGGCGCGACGCGAGGCCACCGGGCCGCCCGACTGAGCGCGCTGGCATCCGCACCGGGGCCTGGCGCACCGCTGTCGGCGGTTGACTACCGTTCCGCCGTGGCCAGCAGCCCACCGAACCGGCACGCCACCTCCGAAGAGGCGTTCATCACGACGGCGCTCATCGCGGAGAAGCGGGCCCCCGGGTGGGCGCACGATTTCACCAACCGCTCCTATGAGTGGCGGCGGATCTTCGCCGAGGCGGTCGGCACCTTCTTCCTGGTGCTGGTCGCCGCCGGGGCCGGCGTCGTCGATGCCACCTCGGGCGGATCGGTCGGACGGGCCCCTTCGGTGATCGCGCCGGCCCTGATGGTCATGGCCCTGATCCTGGCGACCGGGGCCGCATCGGGGGCGCACTTCAACCCGGTGGTTTCGGTGGCGTTCGCCCTGCGTCGCGAGTTCCCCTGGAGGCGGGTCCCGGCCTACGTGGTGGGTCAGCTGATCGGCGGGCTGCTCGCGTGCCTCTTCCTGCGGGCCATGTTCGGGACCGTCGGTCATCTCGGAGCGACGCTCCCGGGGCCCCACATGACCGATCTGCGGGCGTTCTTCATCGAAGCCGTGCTCACCTGCGGTCTGATCACCACCATTCTCGGGACGGCGTCGGGCGCCCAGAACGTCGGCACGCTCTCGGCGGTGGCCGTCGCCGGGTACATCGCGCTCGCCGGCCTGTGGGCCAGCCCAACGAGTGGCGCCTCGATGAACCCGGTCCGGTCGTTCGCACCCGCCGCGATCGCGGGGCAGTTCGATCACTACTGGGTGTACCTCGCCGGGCCGGTGGCCGGGATGTTGATCGCGGTCGTGATCGCCCAGGCCCTGCGCGGACCGGGCGGGGACGCCATGGCCGCCCGGGCCGCCCAGGGCACGCTTGACTCGATGCTCGCCAAGAGATTGAAGTCGGCCGGCCACGGCCCGGCCGACTCCTCCGCGCCAGAGGAGCACTGACATGGCCAAGTCGGACAAGCCCAAGGCCAAGCAACTGCCGGCCGAGCATTGGAAGGACGAGCCCGATGAGCACGACTTCCCGGCCGCCGGCGACTACCTGAGCCTGGTGTTGCGAGACGACGAGGTCGAGCGCGCCCTTGCGGCCCTTCGGGCCGCCACCATCATCCACCGCAAGGCGAAGGACATCCTTCGGGCGAGTCGGCTCGAGCTCCTGCCTGAGGAGGACGCGCACGTTGCGAGCGATCTGGCCAAGGTGCGGCACGGCGAACGCCTCTCTCCGGTGCTCCTGCTGCGCGGTGATGCGGCACGCGATGTCGCCCTCACGGTTGCCGACGGATACCACCGGGTCTGCGCCAGCTACCACATCGACGAGAACGCCGACATCCCCTGTCACCTGGCTGATCTTCAGCGCTGAGGTCACGACTGGGGGGCGACCGGATCGGCTCCCGCTCGGCGTTCGGCCGTCAGGTCGGTGTCCGGAGACCCTAGCGCAGGCTCCCCAGGGACTTGAGGACCGCGTTTGTCCGTTTGATCCCGGCCGATATCGCTGGCCGGTACTCGGCCGTCAGATGGCTGTTGTCCTCGATCACGCCGCGCGTGCAATCGTCGGCAGCTGTACCAAAGTCGCGGAGCGCCGCAGACCAACGGTCCTGGATTGCGACATCAGGGATGCGCGGAACCTGCGAAGCCGTCCCGACATCGGCCGCCAGCTGTGCACAATCCGATGTGATCTTGGTGATGGATCCGTTCTCGATGCTCACTGCGACTGCCTTGATGTCGGTCTGCAGACTCGTGAAGATGGCTCCGTGCGCCTTGATCCACGATCGGACCGCCACAACCTCGGACCGGTCGGTCTTCGCCGCTCCAGCGGCGGGGGAGAGGATCATCACACTCACCAATGAGCCGCTGAGCAACAAGGCGATCGGCGCCGCACGCGTCATTCGGAGAGTCGGTTGCATGTGTACCGCACTCAAGATAACGACGACGAACCCGGCATCCGCCGCGGGAGATCCGGCTGAGCCGACTAGCTCGGAGCTCGCTCTCGCGCACAAGGCGGCGAATTTCACGCTTCGTCGTCACCGAGGTTTCTCAGTTTCATCGTCGGGCCGAGAGCCATATCGGAGGCGCCGCCGGAGCTTGGCGCTTGCCCGGTCCGACACCACCACCAGGCTCTCAATCCTCCGATTGAGAGGGGTAGACCGTTCAGGACGAACTCTTAGCAATTCTTTACGATCTTCTTCAAGAATCTTTCCGGAATCCACAGGTCCCAGGTCTACATTCCTCGACCGACGACCGGAGGGTGGCCGGCCCCGGCGGGCCTTCGAAGTGCCGGGCGCACCGAGCGCCACGCCGTGGCACGGGTTCGCAACCGAAACTCCACGGTCGGAGAAGAGGCAGACCCGAACCGAGGAGTTCAACGTTGGCCGAGACTCCGATCTCCGAACCAAACGGTCCTGACGCTCCGACACTGACGCGCACGCCACCCGTCATGGGTGAGGATTTCGGGCCGGTAACCGACGAGCACCAGCTCGACGGACTCAACGGACGTGGCCGCTCACGCACACGGATGGGGCGAGTCACAGGTGCAATGCGTCGGCACCTGGTACGCGTCATTGCCGTTGTCGTCCTTCTCCTCGCCGGTGCCGGTGTGGGTACCTGGCTGCTCACGCGCTCGAGCGGGTCCAACTATGTCCTGGCCTCTGCGGGAACCGGCACGGTGCAGCAGTCCGACTCGGCCACGAGCACCATCGAGGCCGTCAACCAGGCTGACCTTGACTTCGCTATCGCCGGCAAGGTCGCAACCGTCAACGTCGTCGTTGGTCAACAGGTAGCAGCCGGCGCGGTGCTCGCGACCTTGAACCCCGCCAGCCTCGAGGCGACGGTGGCGCAGGACGAAGCGGCCGTTGCTGGCGACGAATCCAAGCTCCAAACCGACGAGTCGGGCGGGAGCCTCGCGAGCGCCCAGCAGGCGCTCTCTACGGCTCAGCAACAGGTCATCTTGGAGCAACAGCAGATCGCCGCCGATCAGACCGCCATCACCAACGACCAGACGGACCTGACCGAGACCACCGACTCCAACCAGATCTCGCTCCTGCAGGCCCAAGACGCGGTGACAAATGCCCAGACGAAGCTAACAAGCGATGAGACGACGCTCTCGAACGACGAGGGAACGCTCTCGACGGCCGAGGGCAACTTGGAAACAGCTCAAGGCCAATACCAGGCGGACGGGTGCCCAGAGCCCTTCCCGAGCGCACAGCCCAGTGGGCCGCCGTGCTCCTCCGATTGGACCGCCGTAAATGGCGCACAGAACACGGTGAATGCGGACTCAAGCAAGGTCACCTCGGACGCGAATACCGATACCCAGGACCAGCAGGCGCTCCAGATAGATCAACTTTCGCTACAGAGCCAACAGGTCAAGAACGCCCAAGCGCTCACCAATGCCCAACAGGCGATCACCACTGCCAAACAAACCCTCTCCAATGCCCAGGTGACGCTCCAGAACGACGAACAGACCGTCATCAACGATCAGAACAACATTCCGAACGATCAGGGAAGCCAGAGCGCAGCGATCGAGTCCGATGAGGCTTCGCTCGAAGCAGCGAACGTCACGTTGCAGTCCGCACAGAGCAACCTGACCGGGGCAACCTTGACGGCGCCGGTGGCCGGCACGGTCACCGAGGTCAATGTTGCCGTCGGCAATGAAGCCACCGCAGGGAGCTCGGAAATCGGATCGGCTGCAGCATCGAGTTCGAGTTCGAGTTCGTCCTCGGGCAGCGGGGGGAGCTCGCCAACCTACGCAATTGAGATTGTCGGAACCGCCGCCTTCGACGCCACGGCCAGCATTTCCAGCGCTGATGTCAGCCAGCTCCAAGTCGGTGATCAGGCGCAGCTGACTGTGTCGGGGTCGAACACGCCGGTGTACGGCACCGTGAGCTCGATTGGCATCGTGGCCACCGTGAGCTCGGGGGTTGCCACCTTCCCGGTCACGATCGCCGTCACCGGAACCCCGTCGGGCCTGTACTCGGGCATGACGGCCCAGACCTCGATCATCATTCTGGATCGGAGCGGCGTCCTGACCGTGCCGTCGAGTGCCGTCCACACGGTCGGGGCGGCGAGCTTCGTCTACGAGCTGAAGAACGGCAAGGAGGTCGAGCATCCGGTCGCCGTCGGCGCGGTCGGCACGACCCTTACCCAGATCACCTCAGGGCTGAAATCCGGAGACAAGATCGTGCTCGCCAATCTCTCGACGCCGATCTCGTCCGGCTCGACGAACCCGAGCTCGAGGTTCGGTGGCGGTGGCTTCGGCGGCCTGGGCGGCGGTGGCTTCAACTTCTCCCCCAGCGGTGGAGCGAGGACCTTCGGCGGAGGCGGAGGAAACTTCTAGGTGGCCCCATCACCGGTCATCGAGATCGAAGGGATTTGGAAGACCTATCACCCCGGCGATTTCGCCGTGCACGCGCTGCGGGGGGTCGACTTCTCGGTCGACGACGGTTCGTTTGTGGCAGTTATGGGCCCCTCGGGGTCGGGCAAGTCGACCCTGATGCACATCCTGGGTTGTCTCGACACGCCGACGAGCGGGACCTATCACCTCGGCGGTCAGGACGTGAGCACGATGACCGAGCAAGAGCTGGCTCGGGTCCGCAACCGCCGGATCGGCTTCGTCTTCCAGGGGTACAACCTCCTGCCCCGCCTAAGCGCGTGGCGTAACGTCGCCCTCCCGCTCGTCTACATGGGCGTCTCGCCCAACGAGCGCCGCCGCCGCGCCCTGGACGCGATCGCGCGGGTGGGGCTGGCCGACCGGGCCGACCACCGCCCAAACGAGCTCTCCGGGGGCCAGCAACAGCGGGTCGCCATCGCGCGGGCCTTCGTGAGCAATCCGTCGGTCATCTTGGCCGACGAGCCGACCGGGAACCTCGACTCCATCGCGGCAACCGAGATCCTTGACTTCCTACGCGAGCTCAATCGGGGTGGCCGGACGCTGGTCCTCATCACCCACGACCGCGAAGTGGCATCGGCCGCCCCGCGGCTCGTGCAGATTCGCGACGGCCAGATCGCCTCCGATGAGATGGCGGTGCGGGCGTGAAGCTACGGGACACCCTGAGCTCGGGCTTCGAGGCGCTCCTCGGTCATGGCCTGCGCTCCCTGCTCACGATCCTCGGCATCCTGATCGGGATCGCCGCGGTCATCCTGACGGTCGGGCTGGGCGAGGGGGCGCAAAGCAGCGTGAGCTCGGCCATCTCCTCGCTCGGGTCTAACCTGCTCGTCGTCACGCCGGGCAGCACCACGAGCGCCGCCGGGGTGAACGGCGGCTTGGGCTCCGCGTCGACCCTCACCCTGGCCGACGCCGACGCCCTCGAATCCAAGCGGGTCGCCCCCAACATCGCCTCGGTTGCGCCGAGCGCCCAGACGATTTCCACGCTTACCGCTGGGTCGAGCAACTGGACGACGAGCGTGGTCGGGACCACCCCGTCGTGGCTCCAGGTCCGCGACCGGTCGCTGGCCGAGGGAAGCTTTTTCACCCACCAAGATGTCAATGGGGCGGCCGACGTCACGGTGCTGGGGGCGACCACTGCCGAGAATCTCTTCGGGGTCGGTTCCCCCGTCGGTCAGACCGTTGACGCCAACGGCGTGGCCCTGACGGTCATCGGCGAGCTCACCTCGGCCGGGTCGTCGTCGAGTGGGACCAACGAGGACGACATGGCCCTCGTGCCGATCACCACGTACGAGGAGCAGGTCTCCGGGGGCACGAACCCGACGAGCGTGTCGACGATTTATGTGGAGGCCGATTCGGCCGCCGGGCTGTCGGGGGCCTACCAGGAGACGACCGACCTCTTGCTCGCTCTCCACCACATCAACCAGCCTGCGAACGCCGACTTCACCATCACGACCCAGTCGCAGCTCCAGTCGACGGCAAACTCAGTCAACCGTACGCTCACCGACCTCTTGGCCGGGATCGCCGCGATCTCGCTGCTCGTCGGGGGCATCGGGGTGATGAACATCATGCTCGTCTCGGTGACCGAACGGATCCGCGAGATCGGCCTGCGCAAGGCGGTCGGTGCCGCGCCGAACGAGATCCGCCGGCAGTTCCTGGTGGAGGCGTCCTCACTCGGGCTCTTAGGCGGGATTGGCGGCGTCCTGCTCGGCCTGGTGGGGGCCATCGTCCTGCCCCACCTCGAAAGCAACCCGGTGACCATCTCCCCTACCGCCGCGATCGGGGCGGTTGTGGTCGCCATGGCCATCGGGCTCATCTTCGGGGTCTATCCCGCCAGCCGCGCGGCGCGGCTATCTCCGATCGACGCATTGCGAAATGAATGACCACACGACACAGAGGCTTATGAACACTATGTCCATCACTCCCATCCTGCGCCCCGGCGAGCACGCGAGCCGGAGGGCCAGCGCCCTTCGACGATCTGCGGTCGCCCTCATCGTGTCCGGCTTCTCACTCGGCCTGAGCGGAATCGCCGGGGCCGCCACGACCACGACGACCACACCACGTCCGAACTTCTCGACCGCGTCTGGGACCGTTGCGGCCCTGACGCAGGCAACGAGCTCGATGGAGGTCCAGAACCCCACGAGCGGGCAGGTGACCGTCAGCTGGACCGCGACGACGACGTTCACCCAGACCGTGACGGTTTCGGCATCTGAGGTCGCCGTCGGGAGCTGCGTGACCGTCACGAGCACCAGTTCCAAGTCGAAGAGCGGTCATCTCACCGCTTCGACGGTCGCGGTACGCCAAGCCGGCGCGAGCGGCTCCTGCACCGGCGCAGGCGGCGGAGGATTCGGGTTCGGTGCAGCCCCTCCGGGCGGCGCCAGCGGGTTCCGACCACCAAGTGGCACGTTTGCGGGGGGCACATTTCCGGGCGGCAGGGCATTCGGCTCGAGGGCGGGAGCGGGCGCGAGTGGCTTCGCCGCTGCAGCCGGCCGGGTCGCCTCCGGCCAGGTGACCTCGGTGTCGGGTTCGACGTTCGTGGTCAAGGGGGTGACCCCCGTGCTCTCGAAGGCGAAGTCCAAGACCGCGGATCCCAAGTCCACCAAGGGCACGAAAGAGTCCTCGACCACGAACACCACCTTTCCAAAGATCAAGACGAAGACCACGACGACGACCGTGACCTACGGCAAGTCGACGGTCTTCACGACCACCCAACCGGCCTCGGCCAGCAATCTGAGCGTCGGGCTCTGCGCGACCGCGCTCGGACCCGCGAGCCAGACGGGCGCAATCACCGCCACGACTATCAGCCTCCGGACGGCGCCAGCTGGCGGGTGCACAATCGGCGGGGGTTTTGGGGGCATTGGAGGTTTCGGCGGGGCCCGGGGCAGCGGTGGGGGGAGCGCCACCTAACGGATCCACCTCGGGGCGTTCACCGCGATGTCCATCACACGCTCGCGACTCGTGCACGGGTCGTGCACCGGTGGGTGCACGGGGCTCGGGGCGTTTCGGCCGGTTCGATGAGGGTGGCGTATGACTGCTGGAAGGCGGACCGACTTAAGCACCCCGCGGCGGCGCCTAACGTGGCGGGCTTGCCCGCGGCTGCCGACGCTCCGATCGAGACTGCCCGCCTGATGCTCCGACGTTGGCGACCCGAGGATCGCGAACCCTTCGCAGCGATGAACGGCGACCGCGAGGTCATGGAGTTCTTCCCGTCGATCCTCACCCGTGCCGAGAGCGACGCCCTCGTCGAGCGAATCGAGGCCGGCTTTACGGCCAACGGGTTCGGCCTCTGGGCGGTCGAGGCAAAGGAGAGCGGCAGACTCCTCGGCTTCACCGGTCTCTCGGTGCCGGGGTTCGAGGCCCCGTTCACCCCGGCGGTGGAGGTGGGGTGGCGGCTCGCCCGGTCGGCCTGGGGCTCGGGGTACGCGACTGAGGCGGCGACGGCGGCGCTCGACCGGGGGTTCTCCGCCCACCACCTCGATGAGGTGGTGTCCTTCACCACCGAGCAGAACATCCGGTCGCGTGCCGTGATGGAGCGGCTGGGTATGACCCGGACCCCGGATGACGATTTCGACCACCCGGCGCTGGCCGGCCACCGGCTGGCCCGCCACGTCCTCTACCGGATCGGCGCGGCCCGCTGGCGCGCCGGGCCAGCGGTTAGCCGCCGGCCGGAGGGGTGACCCGGAACACCGGGTGGTTGGCGGCGATGGCGAGCAGCTGCGCGTCGCTGGCGTCCGGCCCGGTCCCCTCGAAGAAGGTCCCGACCTCGGCGCGCCACCGCTTCAGATAGGCGCGCAGGATCGGCGGTTTGTCGGCATCGGCCACCTCGAGAACCGAGATCGGCTCGCGTCGGCGCCCCAGCCGGAGCTCGCCGCCACCGGCGACTCGGATGTTGCGGACCCACTGGGTGGTGCCCCGCGGCGCGACCAGATAGCGCGCGCTCTCGAAGGTGAGCAGGTTGACCGGCGTCGTCCGCCACTCCTGTGAGCGCCGACCCCGGACAGCGAGCACCCTCGAGCCCCAGACGCTGAGACCGAGCCCGGTGAGTCCGCCCACCGCCCGATTGAACACGTGGCGCGTGAACCACGAGGGGGCGAGGTAGCGGTCGGCCATGATCCACCCTACGTGGCAGGCCGGAGGCTCAGTCGGGCGCGGTCGCCGCGGGACGGGCACACGATCGGACGGCGCGCTTGGGCTCGGCCGGGCGAGGTGCGGGAAACTGGCCGCTCGGCCGGAGGGAGGGCTCGTGAGCCAAACAGTGCGGGGCGTGGTGGCGAGGAAGGTGAGTGCTCCGGTCGAGGTGGTGACCATCGAGGTGCCCGATCCCGGCCCGGGTGAGGCACTGGTCAGGGTGCAGGCCTGCGGGGTGTGCCACACCGACCTGCACTACCGAGAGGGCGGGATCAACGACGAGTTTCCCTTCCTCCTCGGACACGAGGCGGCGGGCGTTGTCGAGGCCGTCGGCGCGGGGGTCGCCGATCCGAGCCCGGGGGATTTCGTGATCCTCAACTGGAGGGCGGTGTGCGGCCAGTGCCGGTCGTGCCGGCGGGGGCGGCCGTGGTACTGCTTCTCCACCCACAACGCGGCCCAGAAGATGACCCTCGACGGCCATCCGCTTGCTCCCGCCCTCGGGATCGGCGCGTTCGCCGAGAAGACCCTCGTGGCGGCGGGCCAGTGCACCAAGGTCAACCCGGCGGAACGACCCGAGGTGGCCGGCCTGCTCGGCTGCGGGGTCATGGCCGGGCTCGGTGCCGCGATGCTGACCGGCGAGGTCGCACCGGGCGACAGCGTGGCGGTCTTCGGCTGCGGCGGGGTGGGCGACGCCGCGATCGCCGGTGCCCGTCTCGCCGGCGCAACCACGATCATCGGGATCGACCTCGACCCACGCAAGCTCGCGTGGGCGCGCGATTTCGGAGCCACCTACGTCGTCGACGCGTCCGCCGAGGATCCGGTCGAGGCGGTCCGGGCGGCCACCGGAGGAAACGGCGCCGATGTCTGCATCGAGGCCGTGGGCAATCCGAAGGTCTTCGAGCAGGCCTTCTACGCGCGCGACCTCGCCGGCACGCTCGTCCAGGTGGGCGTGCCGACCCCGGACATGCGCATCGAGCTCCCGTTCATCGAGTTGTTCGGGCGGGGCGGCCGGATCCGGCCCAGCTGGTACGGGGACTGCCTCCCGAGCCGCGACTTCCCGAAGCTCGTCGACCTCCACCTCGATGGCCGGCTCCCCCTGGAGAGGTTTGTGTCCGAGACGATCGATCTGGACGGCGTCGAGGAGGCTTTCCACAAGATGGAGCGCGGCGAGGTGCTGCGCTCAGTGGTGGTCTTGTAGGCGCGCCATCTCGGCCGAAGCCACACCGAAGGATCGACGGTCGGCCAACTCTCCGTTTGGGGCGCAGAATGTCTCAATGGAGGTCGAGGAGCTGAGGGTTGGCTTCAGGGAGACCGGCGTGGTTCGGCTCGATGGCGCCTTCAGCCGCGACCAAGCGGCGGCGATCAGCAAGGCGGTCTGGGGATATATGGAGCGCCGAGCCAGCGTCCGGCCTGAAGATCCCGCGACGTGGCCGCGACCAGGCGCGGTGAGCCTGAAGGGTCTCAAACGCAATCCCGCCTTCGTGCCCCTCCTCGGCAGTTCCGCCGTATCCGCCGCTCTCGACACCATCTTCTCCGACACCGGTTGGGCTCCCGCGAAGTCGGGCTCGCAGGTTCTCCTCTCCTTCCCCACCGAGGGTCCATGGATCCTGCCGCGGGGAGGCTGGCACATGGACTGCGGGTTCGAACGTCCCACCTGGCCGGTGTCCACGGTCAGGCTGTTCGCCTTCTTCGATGAGGTGCCACCGGAGGGAGGCGGCACGTTACTGCTGTCGGGGTCCCACCGGCTGGTGGACCGCTATTCCGCCACCCTTCCGCCTGGGACCGGGGGAAACTCCGTCACCTGGGGCAAGTTCATGAGACAGGATCCATGGCTGCAAAGGCTTTACCGCGGCGGCGATGAGTCCGAAAACGGCCGGGAAATGATCGGGGTCGCCCACGATATTGACGGCGTTCCCGTCGAACTCGTGGAACTCACCGGGCAGCCCGGTGACGTTGTCATCACCCACGTCCACGTCTTTCACTGCGTCGCACCCAACGCAAGTGGTCGACCCCGCCAAATGGTGGGCGCGACCGTAACTGCGGGAACTCCAGCCGACAGCCACCTCGGCCCGTCGCGGGCGCGGGTGCGGTAGTCCCCGAGACTCCGGCCGGTCACCGGGCCTGGCACCACGGTCCGGGGAAGGTCGCCCATGGCCGGCTCCGGACCGGGCGCCCGCGTCAACCAACGGCCGTCGCGCAGTCCTCGATCCAACCCCCCACTTCCGCGAGGTCGACCTGCTCGGCGCGCTTCTTGAACCCGGAGCGGCGGTTGAACGCGTCGATCAGGGCGGGATCGACGTCGCTCCGGTCGTCGTAGATCTCCGTTGGTCGCGGGCCGATGCGGTCAGCCGCCGTCTGCAGCTTCGCCTGGTCGAGCCCCAGGCATGCCACTGCGTTCTGACCAAGGATCAGGCGCAGCTCGTCCTCGGGCACGTTGCGAAAGATGGCGCGGAGCCACTGGAACGTGTCTGGCCAGGTGCCTTCAGGGTGCGGATAATCGGTGGCAAACAGGAACTTGTCGATCCCAATGTCTCGTCTCATGGCCACCTCCGATGGCCGCGGTGAGCTCGGCGCGATCCAACAGTTGCGCTTGAAGTACTCGCTCGGCTTCAGTCTCAACCCCGGGGCCACCTTCGCCGCCTGCGCGTCGAGCCGGGCCAGGGTGGCTGGGAGCCAGTCCGCTCGCAATTCGATAAGCAAGACCTTTAGGGCTGGGAAGCGGTCGAACACGCCCCCGACCATCAGATGCGCCAGCGCCCGCCGTCCACTGTGCAGCGCGTTGGCCCCGAATCGCGCCGTCATGCTCTCCGGCGTCCCGCCTCCCAGTTCGAGCATTTCGTGGGCGGTCAGCGAGCTCACGTCGAGCGAGGCGAACTCCGGGTTCTTCGAGACGAGCTCTTCTTTCATGCGGCTCTTCTGACGCAGCATGTCGAGGATCCGTCCCTGTTGGGAACCGAACGCCGCATGAATGACGAGACCGAGACCGAGCTCTTGACACGCGGCCCAGAACCGATCGAAGTACGGGTCGTGAAGCTCGGGAAGGGCCGGGTCGTGCACCGTGCCGGGCATGAACACCCCGACGAAGCCAGCCTCGGCGGCCCACTTCAGCTCTTCCACCGTGGCGTCGAGATCGAGACACGGACCCGGGTCGGCGACAGGAGCCAGTCGGCCATCCCCCTCGGAGGCGAAATCCAACAACCACCGGTGAAAAGCCTTCGCGCCGGCGGCGCGCAACTCTGGGGGATAGACATCGTTCGAAATGGAAAAGAACGGCGTCGTCGCCAAGCCGTGCCCATTCAGGAGCAACTGGCCCGCAACGCCGTCGGCGTCCATCTCCTCGAGAAGTCGCTTGGCATCGAAGACGCCATAGCGATCGAGGCTCTGACCTCGCTGGAACCCGTGCCAGAAGGTCTGCCCCGACCACAAGTCGTTCTCAGCAGACAACCCGTCCAGCGCATCGCGATAGCGCGGGTCGATGTAGTCCCTATAGAACTCGGGTGGCCCTCCCACGTGGCTGTCGCACGAGAAAATCATCAGCCGCTCGGACATCCCTACCTCCCTCGATAGGAATTCAGACGGGCCACGCCGAAATTCTGAGCCCAGGCGAAGGATAAGTCGAGATGGACTCCGACGGCGCCGTCGCCATCGAAACGGTACGCCTCGGGTCCAACGAGGTGTCGAGACGCACCTCCCTCGGCCAGCCCTTCGATCGGTCCTCCTTCGCTGGAAGCGCAAGCTTCCCCCGGCGACCTCGCCATATCTGGCGGACGATGACACACGTCGTCACGGTCGAGAGTTGTGCCGACGCCGGTGATGGGAGTCCGGCCTTGACGTCGCCAGGCTCAGATGAGGCTGGCCCGGACGGACTGGCTCGTTGTGGCGACCAGTCGCCCGCATCCTCGTCACGTACGGGCGAGGCAGGACCCGGCTGTGCAGGCCCTCGGATGGTGAGCACCAACCGGGGCACACCCCGGGGGTGAGGCCGCCGCCAGGCCCAACCTGACCGGCGTTAGTGTTCAGGCGCTCGGTCCTGACCAGGGGGTGCGATGACGGACGACGTAGCCGAGAATGAAGAATCCAACGCATATTCCCAATTGGGGATGCAGGCGCTGCTGGACCTGAAGGCGCCTCAGCCGACCTACCGCGAGCTGATCGACCAGGGCGGCCTTCTCCTGCCCAGCCCTGGCATCGCGATGAGCTTCTCGCGCTCGACCACCGAGTACGTGCTCCGGAACCCGGCGCTGTTCTCCTCCCAGGTCGAGATGAGCCTCGGGAACGTGCGACCGCTCATCCCGCTCAATGTGGATCCCCCGAAGCATTCGGGGTACCGCAAGCTGCTCGATCCCCTGTTCACGCCCCGGGCGATGGACCGCCACGAGGAGGACATCACCCGGCGGGTGAACGCTCTCATCGACACCTTCATCGATCGGGGTGAGTGCAACTTCACCGATGAGTTCGCCGACCTCTTCCCAACCGCAGTCTTCCTGGGTCTCATCGGGCTTGACGAGACGAAGCTGCCGATGTTTCTCCACCTTCGCGACGGGATCCTGCACCCCGAGAAGCTCGACCCCGACGCGATGTTCGACATTGACAAGCGTCGGGCCGTCATGAACAAGACCGGCCAGGAGATCTACGAGTACTTCGGCGACCTGATCGAACTCCGCAAGAAGGAACCGGCGGACGACATCATCACCCGGTTCTTGTCGGTCGAGATCGACGGTGAGACGCTCAGCCACAACGACATCTTGGACATCTGCTTCCTTTTCCTCATCGCCGGCCTGGACACAGTGAGCGACACGCTGACCTGCTTCTACGCCTTCTTGGCGACTCATCCCGAGCATCGACGTGAGATCGTCGAACATCCTGAGGTCATACCGAGTGCGGTGGAGGAGCTGTTGCGATGGGAGTCTCCGGTCCCGGGTGGTCCCCCCCGCGTGGCGACCCGGGACGTCGAGTTCCCGAATGGTCAGATCGTCACGGAGGGAACCGCCATCCTCGTCAGCTACGGCGCGGCCAACGTCGACCCTGCCGAATACCCGGACGCTTTCGACGTGCGATTCGACCGCGAGAAGAACCCGCACATCGCGTTCGGCGGGGGCGTTCACCGCTGCCTCGGCTCCCACCTCGCGCGGCGGGAACTGCGCGTCACGCTGCGCGAGTGGCACCGCCGTATCCCCGAGTACCGGATCAAGCCCGGCCATGAAGACCTTCAGTACCCGCCCGGCCTGCGACACGTGAAGGATCTGACGCTGGCCTGGTGATGGCGCTCGATTCGTTCCCGACCGGAACGAACGACTAACGCGGGCGTCTCTGGGAGCTCTCGGCGCGTCGCGTCGGAGCTCCGCCTACAGACCGCATCCGGCGGCAGTGCTCCACTGGCCCCATCCGCCGCTCAGATAGATCTGGTAGTTGATCTGGTCCTGGACCGCGGGAGGAGCGTCGCACGGAAGGCCGGTCCCGCCGGCCCCCTCCCAGGTCGAGAGCGAGTCCTGGTAGGCGCCGTAGTAACCGTTGCCGGTGTTCTCGCCGTAGTTGTCACCCGACTCGGCTTGGCGGATGCAGGCAACACCGGGGCTCACCGCCCACGCGGCGGCGCTCGAGGTGTCGACGTCGGGCTGCGGCGCGGTCGGTTCGCTTGGCGCCGTCGGGGTCACGACAGGGGCCGGTGGGGGTGATGCGAGCGCCGGCGACAGGCCATTGGCCGCAGCCACCCGCAGCGACGCGTCATACATGGCCGCGTGGATCGGTAGCGTCAGCGCCGCCTGGGAGAGGTCGTTGGCGGCGAACTGAGCCGAGGCTGGTGAGGCCTGCGGCTGCAATGTCATGACAACGAATCCGACCGGGACGATGGCGAGCACAAAGGGGAGTGCTCGTCGTCCTAGCTTCCTGAGATTGGGCCGGGGTCGCTCCAGCGACCGCGGCGTGAGATCGATACGGCGGATGTCCACGTCCGCTCCTTTCGTCGCCCGGGTGGGCTGATCGGGGTTGCGTGGGCTGATCGCCGCTTTGGTGCTTCGCTCACCGGTCGTGTGGCCCTCGATACGAAGGAGGGCGCCGGGGCAGTCAGTCTGCCGTGCCGGTTACGGGGGCGGAGATTCGGTTAGCCCGAGGCACTTAGCCCAGGGGCGACCCTCCACAAATGCCCTCGGCCGAGGCTTTGGAAACCTCGGTTGCGGGTATCTCTCTCCCCATCGCAACGCCAGGTGCGATGGGGGCGCCCGGGTCCGCCTGAACCGGCGTCGGGGCGCGGCCGGCTCGCCGCCGGGGCGCGGACCGATGATCCGAGGGGGCTGCGGGCGCCCGGCGAAGGGCGCCGATTGGGGGGGCTTCGAGCATGATTCGCCGGCCAGCGAGCCCGCACGCGACCCGAGGGCTACAGGTGGGGGGTCCGGGTCGGTGCACCGGTCGGCGGCGCCTGAAGCGCCCGTCCGACGTCGTCTCCCTGGCGGCTCCGGACACTATAACCGGCTCCTGTGGCGTCCTGAACAGGACTTTTAGGTCGTGTCGACCGCCTGTGCCGGGTCCTCCGTGCCTGGACCGGCGGCCTCGACCGAACGACGGCCCGGACCGCCGAGGAGCCACAGCGCCGCCCCCACCAGCAGGAGACCGCAGAGGGACCAGCCGAGCGCCGACGTCCCGACACCCACATACTTCAGGCCAGACGCCAGGATCACGACCGTGATCACGGGCCGGACCAACCGGTCGGGGGCCCTCGAGGACACGAGCGAGCCGATGAGCACACCCGGCACCCCGCCGACCACGAGCGAGCCGGTCACTGACAGCTCCACATGGCCGAACGCGACCGCACCGAGCGCAGCAGCGCAGGTGAGCGGCACCGCCTGGGCGAGGTCCGTTCCCACCAGTTGCTTGGCACCGATCTCGGGATACACGAAGAGAAGGAGGACGATCATGAGTGACCCGGAGCCGACCGAGGTGATGCCGACGACCAGCCCGCCGACCACTCCGATCAGGATCGACGCGAGCGGTCGGAGCACGAGGTCTTGCACGACGGCATCACGGGGACGCTCATTGCGTCGGTCGAGGAACTGACGCAGGAGCATCGCGGCGGCGCCCAGCAACAAGGCACCACCAAGAGCGTGCTGCACGTTGTCCTCTGCGGTCTTCGTGTCACCGAAGAGGTGGAGGATGTAGGTGCCGAGGAACGCCGCGGGCACCGACCCGACGACCATCCACCCGACGAGTCGAAGATTGACGGTGCCCTTGCGGAGGTGGACGGTCGCACCGATCGGACGCATCACGACAGACGCGACGAGGTCACTGAAGATGGCGGTCGACGCTTTCACGTGGAAGAGCAGCACCAGCATCGGGGTCATGAGCGCCCCACCGCCGGCGCCAGTCATCCCAACCAAGTACCCGACGACGGCGCCGCCGAGGACGATGTACGGATCCATCGGCTACCCGGCGCGCCGCGCCGCGACCCGGCTCGATGTCACGGCGTCACCGCGGCGATGAGCTCTTCGAGCGCCGGCGTGCGCTCGGTGTCCTTGAACGACGACAGGCGCGCGTACAGGTCAGCGGCCGACGCCGCGGCGCCGCCCGGCAGTCCCGCTGCCTCGAACGTGCGAGCGATCTCGGTCATCTCATCGACCCAACGCCACGCTCGTCCGGCCACCGCTCCCGCGCCGTCGGAGCGGACGACGAGGTCGGCGTCGCGGCGCTCCCACAGCGCGCACAGCGCCTCGTCGACACCGGAATGCTGCGCCACGGCGCGGATCGCGATCAACAAGGCGGACGTGCCCTTCGTCCACGCGGCGAAGCACATCTTGAGGGCCGAGGCGGCGGCGGGGTCGGGACCGAGCGCCGTCACCGCGAGGTCGGGAGTGACGAGCTCGGCCGCGAGCGACGTTGCCTCGGCGCCAGAAACGAACAGGTCGGTACGGCCCCCGGGATGGGGCGGGCCTCCGACGATCCCGCCGTCGACATAGTGACCGCCCGAGCGCTCGACCACCGACGCGACCTCCCGGGCCCGACCGGGCGAGATGGCGTTGGCGTCGAGGACGCGCGACCGGGCGCCGGTACGGGTCATCGCCGCCGCCACTTCCGTCGCCACCACGACGGCGCAGGCGGGCGGGACGATCGAAAGCACGAGGTCGCTCCGTTCCACCAGCGCCTCGAGTCTGCCCACGTCCTCCAGTCCGGCTCGGCGGGCCCGTTCGACCGAATGCGGGCTGCGACCCTCGAGGGCGACGACGACGTGCGAACCCGCCGCCGCGAGACTGCGCCCGACCGCGCTCCCCATCGACCCGGGGCTGACGACCCCGATGCAGCCGAGCACCCGACCTCCTATGTCAACCTGACCAGTGCCAGCGAGGTTGCCAGCATGACGACGCTGATGGACAGCGCATGCAGCGCCCGTTCGAGCGGGGCCAGCAGCGTCGCCCGGTCGAGCACCTGGCGCCCCCCGTCGTCGAGCGTAAGCGTGCCCTCGACCTCCTGGGTGCGCCGCCGGAGCAGCCGGGCGGGAGTCGAGAGGCTGCGCTGGGCCGCGGAGAGCGCGAACGCGGCGAGGGCGGCAAGGACGGCGCCCCACGAGAGCCCCTGGGCCTCGGCGACGTAGGCGGTCAGGACTGGGAAGGCACCCCAGGCGGCGGCGAAGACGACGTCGCGGTGCACCAACGGCACGTCGAGGTTGTAGGTGACGACAACGAGCGGGCCGACGACGATGAATGGCACCAGGGTCCACCCCACCCGGTCGACGCCGATCGCGCCGAGCACGACCGCGCCTCCGATCCCGGCGACCGCGGTCGCCACGAGCCACGGGGAGGGGATGCGGGTCCCGAGCGGGCGGCCCCGAAGCTCGTCGAGCGCGTGCGCGGCGAGGCCGACGGCGAGGAAGAACCCGAGCAGCGTCCCCACCAGCCGGTCGACCCGGACAACCGGGGCCAGGCAGGCGCCGACCACGACGTAGGAGAGATGCCAGGCGGTGTAGGGCGGATGGAGAAGCGTCCACCAGTCGCGCCATCCCCCCGGCCGAGCGGCGTAGAAGGCGGGCCGCAGGGGCGCCGGGGCCGTGTCGGGACCCGGCTCAGACGGCACGCCGGCCCCACATGACCAGCCCCCCGCCGAGGCTCATCCGACGCACGCCGACGTCGACCAAACCGGCGTCCTCCCACGCGCCGACGGTCCAGGGCACCGGGTAGCGGCGGTAGTGGCCGCTGATATTGGGTCCGAGGAAACGGCCGACCCGCCACCACTCCCGGCCACCGGTCAACCAGCCCGCCACCGGGAGCAGGAGCCGGGTATAGGCCCACCAGGCTCCGCCCCAGAGGGGACTCGGGGGGGCGAGGAACTCGAGGCTGGCCACCGCCCCGCCCGGCCGCACCACCCGGGCGAGCTCCCGCAGGGTCGAGGCGGGGTCCTCGACGTAGCGCAAGAGGTAGGTGAAGGTCAGCGCGTCGAAGCTGTCGTCGGGGAACGGAAGTTGCTCGGCCCGGCCTTCGACCAGGTCGATCCGGGCGGTGAGCCCGGCGTCATCCACGCGTGCGGCGCCCTGTCGGAGCATCGGAAGGGTCAGGTCGTAGGCGACGACGCGGGCCTCGGTGCGCCTGGCCAGCGCGATAGCCACCCCCGCGGTGCCGGATGCGACGTCGAGGAGCCGACGGGGTTGCCCGCCCGTCGCGTGGTCCACCATGCACCGCCGCCAGCGGCGGTTCTGCCCGAGCGAAAGCACTTCGCAGAGCAGGTCGTAGCGACGGGCGAGCGGCGAGAACAGGTCCATCGCGAAACCGTTTGCGCTTTCCGACGGGCCCCGCCCCACCAGGACCACCTTAGGTGGACGGCTCCGGCGGCGTCGGGCCGGGTCCGGGGCTGAAATCCCTGGTCACGGGCCCGGTGGATCCCCAACTTTGGAGGGTCGGCCCTCTAGTCTCTTTTTGATCGGAGGCAGCTGCATTGGCGCCGACGAAAAGGCAAACCCTTCGCGAGAAGGCGACGCAAAGCCACGGGACTCAGGGAGTTAGCCGGGCCGTCGAATCGGTGGCAGCAGTGCTGCCGAGTCGGAGGCCTTCCCCGAGTCGCCACTGGGAGAGGACGGGGACGGGTGTGATGGCCACCGAGCCGGGCCGGAGCAGCGCGCCATGAACCCGCTTTCGCGCGCCCTGCGACGCCTCCGGTGCGACGAGCTCCCTGATCACTGCATCCGCGACCGCGGTGATCAGGGGTTCGGGATGATCGACTGCATCATCGCCATGGTCGTCCTGCTCGCGGTGCTGATCCCGACGAGCTACCTCTTCACGAACGTCCTCTCCAACGCGGCCTCGGCACGCCAGCGGCTCACCGCGCTGTCGGTGGCAGAGCAGTGGATCGAGAACCTCAACACCCAGGGCCCGCCCGAGGACGCGAACAGCCAGCCCGAGGTGGGCACGGCGCTCACCGAGCCGAGCTCCATCCTCTCAGGCATCACCTACAAGGTGAGCGCGCTGTTCAAGTGGACCGACGCCTCCGGCGGCACCCCTGACTTCTGCGACACCAACACTTCGCCGGTCCTCGGTCTCCAGGTGACCGTCTCCTGGGCCTCCAACCAGAGCATCACGGACCAGGCGATCCTCAACTTCCCGGCGACGGGGAACCTCACCGACGGCTACCTGGCGATCCAGGTGAACGGCGATCCGGTCTATCCGGGTACCCCGCCGACCGACGTCTCCAACGAGACCTGGGCCCAGCGGGTCCAGACGGTGCCGGTCCAGGTCTCCGGCTCCAACCTCACGACGCCGTACTCGCTGACGCCGGGATCGAACGGCTGTACCTTCCTCGAACTCACTCCCGGCACCTACACCGTCCAGGTGGGGCCGGGCGGGAGCGGCTCGGCGTATGTGGCCAGCTACAACGAGGCGTCGTCGGAGACCCAGCCCTCCAACCAATCGGCCATCACGGTGACCGACGCAGAGATCACCGAGGTCGCATTCCAGTACGACGAAGGGGCGTACGTCGGGCTCTCGTACCCGACGACCACGGCGATCGACGACGGCATCACGTGCCCGACCACCGCGACCATCGTGACGTGTCTCGTGATGGGACAGACCCCCACCAGCACAGCCTCGCCCAACGCGTCGCCCGCGGCGTCGGGGATCGTGAAGACCGGCTCGGGGTGGGCGGTGGCGGCCTTCCCGTCGACGATGACCCGTGTCGAGGACGCAGACTGCAGCTCGAGCGCGTGCATCGCCGTGGGTTACAGCTCGTCGGGGGGCGCGGCAGCCGTGTCCACGAACGGCACAACCTGGACGAGCAGCACGCTCCCGGCGGGCGTTTCGCAGCTCACCGAGATCGACTGTCCGAAGAGCGCGACCACACCCGCGTGCATCGCGATAGGCGAGAGCACCACGTCGACCGGGGTGCTCCTCACGGCCACGATCTCGGGGTCCACGGCGACCTGGACGAAGGACACCATTCCCTCGACCACCGCGCTGACCAACCTCGTGTGCCCGAGCTCCACCGCGCAGCCGCTCTGTTTCGTCACCGGGACCACCTCCAGCGGATCGACGATCTTCTCGAACACCGGGTCCTCGTCCCCCGGTACGACCTGGACGGCCTTCACCCAAAGCGGCATGACGATGAGCACCATCGTGCAGATCACTTGCAACAGCACCACGTTCTGTGTCGCGGTCGGCACGGGCACCGTGAGCTCGAGTCTGGTTCCCGTCGCGATCACGATCACGAGCGTGAGTGGCACGACGGTCACCTGGAAGCCATTCACTTACAGCGGCTTCACGATGAGCACCTTTACCTCGGTCGCGTGCACGACTTCGGGCAACTTCTGCTGGGCGAGCGGGACGGGGAAGATCGGCTCGGGCTCCGTTGGCCCAATCGTCATCTACTGCAACACGACCACCGGGTCCAAGTGCGCGAGCGGTTCCAGCGCCTCGGCCTGGTTGAACGACACCGTCCCGTCGGGGCTGAGCTTGATCACCGGTCTCACCTGCCCGTCGACGGCGGTGCCCTGCTTCGCGCTCGACACGACGAGCTCGTCGGCGGGCGTCATCGAGCTCGCGAGCGGAACTGCGTGGGCTTCCCAGACGCTGCCGAGCGGGATCGTCACGCTCAGCGCGCTGGACTGCCCGACGACCACGGCGTGCTATGCGGTCGGCACGAGCTCCACCGCCGCGATCGTCGACGTACTCAAAGCGGGCACGTGGAGCAGCGCGACCTTCTCGGGCACGACCGGGGGCAACCCCGTCTATATCAGCGGTCTCCACTGCACGGCCGCCACCACCTGCGAGATGGCGGCCGCCACCGAATCGGCCGGTGAGGTCTTCGACTACGCCAACGCCACCGTCTCGTTCAGTGCCTCGTCCACCCCGAGCACGCTCGCAGGGATGTACCTCGACAACCCGCCGATCATGGTGTCGAACTCGAACCTCTCGCCGAACACCACGATCGAGATGTCCGCACCTACCACCGCCAACGGGCCACAGGTCGAGGTCGGCCCGCTCTTCCCGTTTGAGAGCGGCTATTCAATCGCCGTCGGCTACTGCGCGTCCGAGTTGACAACCGCCTCGGTCTCGGCGTCGACCACGCCGGGCGCCACGCCGACCACGAGTCCCATGGCCCCGACGGTCGTGTTGCCGATGGGGCTCCTGCCGATCGAGGCGGTCAACTCGAGCGGGGTCGCCCTCTCGGGGGCGACGATCTCGATCGTCGACGCCTCGTGTTCCTCCTCGGCGGAGCTGACCCCCTTGAGTAGCGGGTCGTTCCCCGCTCTGACCAACCCGCCCGCCAACCCGTCCAACCCGACGAGCTACTCGATGCCCACGACCGGCGTCGACGGCCTGAGCCGCATCGACGTGATCTACGGCACCTACAGCGTCACCGTGAAGTCGGGGGTCACATCGGCGACGACGACCGTGACAGTGAACCCGACGTCCATCGTGGTCGGGGCGACGACGTACTACATGCCGAACTTCGTGCCGGTCGCCGACTGATGCCCGGTCCGGTTCCCCGACTCATCCGCCGATTCTCCCGCTCGCTCGACGCGCGGCGCGGCGGGAATGGTGAGGACGGCGTGACGCTCATCGAGCTGATGATCGCGGTCCTCACGCTCCTCATCCTCTTCGCCATGACGGTGCCCATCGTCGACACGCTTTTCTCGACCGTGGCCCGCGTCAACAACACGTACATCAACGTGAACCAGCTTCTCCCGGTCTCGACCAACCTCCAGCGGTTCATCCGTTCGGCTGTAGAGCCCGGACCGACCAGCAACGGCGTGCCGGTGCCACCCTTCGCCACCGGGGCGATCCTCCCGACGTCCATGACCTTCTACGCGAACATCGGCGACAACAACGGCCCGGCCAAGATCGTGGCCAGCTGCGCGTCGTCCACGCCGAGCAGCGGGCTGTGCAACGCGGGCGGCACGTTCACGGTGACCGAGGCAGCAGCAACCAGCGGGACGTGCCCTCCCACCGGATCGGCGTGCACCTGGGGGACCGCCCACACACTGATCACGGTGAGCGGTGTCTCCAACGCGAAAGACAACCAGCCGTTGTTCGAGTTCACCCTCCTCATCGCGACGTCCTCGAGCTCGACCACCACGTACACGACATCGGTGGTGGGGAACTCGACGATCAACGGGAACAGCTACTCCTGCATCCCGAGCCAGGCGAACACACCGGCCAATCCCTACGGCGCGAGCGTCGCATCATGCCTCTACGGGGCCGACCACGCCACGTTTGCGACCTGCACCAGCACCGGGAGCTCGACCGGAAACGTGCTGGCCAACTGCCCGGGTGCCGAGATCTATGCCGTGTCGATCGACCTCCAGGTAAACGGGGTCTCGACCGGCAGGACTGCAGGCGGTCAGTCCGAGGACAACAGCACCGTGTACCTGCTGTCGCCGTACTCGTCCACGTACCAGCAGATGGTGGGGTGAAGATGTCCGTGCACCGGCGCGCCTGGAGACACATCGTCTACCACCTGGACGACGACCGTCGGGCCGCCCGCGCCGTCAGCCGGGCCCGGGACGCTGGCCAGGCGGCCATGGCCATGGTGATCGGCCTCATCCTGCTCATCTCGCTGAGCGCCGGGACCCTCGCGGCGACCGCCATGCAGCACGACCCGCTCGTCTCCAACGACGTCGTCCAGCACCTTGCCTACCGGGCGCTGCAGTCCGGGATCGACTCGTACCTTTCGGCGATCAACCAGAACCCCAATCTGATCAACTGCAACAGCGGCAACACGTCGACCTCCTCGACATCGTGCCCGTCCTCGGAGCTCCCCGCCCTCAACAGCTGGGAGACGGTGACCGGGAACACCAACAACCCGATCACCGAGAAGTTCATGTGGACCAACCCGGCGCTGTGCTTCAACACGGCCTGCAGCGCGGCCGGGTCGACCGCCGGGCTGACCCTCGACTACGTAAAAGAGCAGATCTACGGAGTGGCGTCGATCAGCAAGACGGTGTCGTTCCAGAGTTCGTACGTGAACCTCACGCCCGAGAACGGGTTCCTCACCCACATCTTCTGGAGCAACTACGAGACGAGCGTCCCCGCTTCGGGGGAGGCACAGAACTGCACCTACGACTGGAACAACAACTACGAGGGGCCGGACACCACCAACCCGGGGAACTTCAACAGCTCGGACTGCGCCGCGATCTTCTTCGGCCCGCACGACGTCCTCTACGGTCCCGTGTACTCGAACGACTCGTTCTATGTCGACGGCAGGCCAAACTTCGGCTCGAGCTCGGACCCCTCGACGATCACCACCCACGACCCAAACTGCCTGTTCGTCGACCCCAACGACAATCACTACACTCCGAGCAACTGCTCGGCCGCGGCCAGCTCCGATGTCGGGACCTACAACTCCGCGACGAGCTCGGACAACGCCTCGATCGAGCCGATCCCGGCGACCGACACCTCGCTCGCCGCGATCGCCGCCCAGAGCGGGTGCCTGTACTCGGGCCCGACCACGATCGTCCTGTCGAACACCTCGACCACCGAGTACATGACAGTGACCAGCCCGAACACCCCCTACTCGTCGTCGGGGGTGAACCAGGACGACAACCCAACCAATCCCAACTCGTGCGGGACCGGGAAGGTGCTCGCACCGGTCAACGGGGTGGTGTACGTCGAGAACACCCCCTCGTCGCAAACCTGCAACTCCTTCGCCAATCCCTTCGACGGCGAATCGCCGAACGGGACCTACTCGCAGCTCGGGCTCTACTACGGTCAGACCGGCAGCCCCGACTGCGAGGGTGACGCCTTCGTCCAGGGGACGGTGTCGGGGGCGCTCACCATCGCGACCCAGAACGACATCATCATCCAGGGCAACATCACCTACGCGGACTGCGGCAGTTCGTTCAACAGCACCTTCGCGAACCAGTGCGCGTACAACTCGACGGCCGCGCCCAACGACGCGCTCGGCCTGATCGCCTATGCCTACGTGGACGTGAACCGGCCGCTCGAGACCTCCGGCTACACCACCTTCGTGATGATCACCTGTGGGGCGACGGGCGCCCAGCCGGCCCCCTACTGCGACCCGGGGGCCAATGGCCTCACCATCGACGCCGCCATCCTGGCCCTCAACGACGGCTTCGGCGTCGACAACTTCGCCTTCCAGGGCAACGGGAACTTCAGCGGCAACACCGAGGGGACGCTCGACGTCTACGGCACGATCTCGGAGGACTACCGGCCTGCCGTCGGGACCTTCAACGGCAATAGCCCGTCGGCGGGCTACACGAAGTACTACCTGTGGGACAGCCGTCTCGAGTACGTCGAGGTCCCGGACTACCTCAACCCGGGCACGCCCAAGTGGTCGATCGCCTCGACGGCGGTCAACCAGGGGGTCGCCTGCACGGCGACCACGCTCCTGCCCGGTGTCTGGTCGTCCAGCCAGAACTACGGGAGCTACACCCAGTCGAGCGGCGAGCCCTACTGCGACACCGCCCCGAACCACCCATAGTCAGGGGATGGCGACCTCCGCCAGACCGGCGGGGGCTGGGCCGTCCACCGGGGTGGCCCGACCGATGACCTCCAGGATGTCCGGCCCGACCAGCTCGTTGCGGGCCAGCAGGGCATCACGCAGCGCCTCCACCACGTGGCGGTTCTGCTTCAGCATCGACCGGGCCTCGGCCTTCGACCGGGCCAACAGGTGCTCGACCTCGTCCCGTGCGGCGTCGTTGGCCAGCACTCTCGAGGTCGGGTCGGCCGAACCGCCCAGGCCGACGGACCTGTCCACGATGAGCGTGGACCCCATGCCAAGCGCCCCCACCATCTGACAGGCGGTCGCGGTGGCGGAGGCCAGGTCGCTCCCCACCCCCGAGGACGACTCACCGAAGAACAACTCCTCGGCGGCCATGCCGCCCATGGCGATCTGGATGAGGGCGCGCATCTCGCTCTTCGTGCGGGTGAAGCGCTCCTCGGCGTCGGAGTGCGCGAGGAGGCCGAGCGCCTCCTTGCGCTTCACGATGCTCAGCACGTCGAGGGTGCGGCCCCGTCCGATCAGCCAGGCCACAGTGGCGTGGCCGGCCTCGTGGGTCGCGATCATCCGCCGCTCCGCTTCGGTGTACACGGCGCCGTGGGCGAGACCGATCTCGTTGGTCATCTTGGCGGTCGTGACGTCGACCCAGGACAACGCGTCGGCCCCGCGGCGCAGCGCCCAGATCAGCGACTCGTCGAGGAGGTGCTCGATCATCACGGGGGAGTAGCCCGCCGTCATCCCGGCCAGCGCCTCCCGGCGGACCTCCTCGTCGAGCTCGGCGGTGTGCGCCTTCTTGGCGAGGTAGTAGTCGACGATCTCGCGCCGGCCCGCCCGGGTCGGGAGGTCGAAGTAGATCGAGCGGTCGAAGCGGCCGGGCCGGAGCAGTGCCGGGTCGAGATCGTCCACCCGGTTGGTGGCCCCGATGACGAGGATGTTGGCGGGCGCCGGGCTCGGCTTGCGCAGCCGGCGGCGCGATGGCAGCCACTGGTTGAGGAAGTCGACCATGAGCCCGCGCAGTCGGGCCCCCCCGGTCGGGGTCTCGAACGACTGGAGCTGGATCAAGAGCTCGTTGACGACCCCGGCGATGCCCTCGCGGTGCCCGATGCCGTTGGTCGCCCGGCTGGCCCCGATGGCGTCGATCTCCTCGATGAAGCCGATGGCCCCGCCCTCGCGGCGGGCGAAGCGCCGCAGGGCGCGGAAGTAGGAGCGGATCTTCCGGTTGGTCGCCCCGTAGTACATCGACTGGAACGCCGATGACGAGACGAACAGGAACGGCACCCCGGCTTCGGCCGCCAGCGCCTTGGCCAGATAGGTCTTGCCGGTGCCGGGCGGGCCCTCGAACAGGATCGCCCGTCTCGGGGTCCCGCCCATCTGCTCGGCGAAGGTCTTGTGGGCGAGGAACAGGTTGAGGGTCTTTCGGACCTCCTCCACGACTACCTCGGCGCCCTTCACGTCGTCGAAGCGCATGTCGATCTCGCCGGGCCGGTAGAGGACGTGGGGCGAGCGGCCGCCGCCGAGGAGCCCGGCGACGAGGACGATCCCGAGGAGGGCGATCAGCCCGAAGGCCGGCAGGTAGTGGGTGACCGAGCCCGAGAGATGGGGGAGCCCGAAGGGGCCGTGGTGCCAGACGAGGTCCCGGACGGCCAGCCAGACCGCGATCGGGAGGAGGGCCAACCCGAGCCACAGCAGGCGCCGTTGGCGGGCGTGCTCGCGGCTCTTGCCGACGTCGGCGCCGTGGCGCAGCGTGTGAGACGAATGGAGTGGATCGTGGTCGCGCGCCGATTCGTCGGCGCGCTTTGGGCGCGGCTCAGGGGTCCCGACCCCCGCGGGTCGGGTCGCCGCGCTCGGTTCGAGAGGGTCCTCCGCCCATCTCGGATCGCTCAATGTGTCCGCCGGGCCCAACACTCGTCCTTTCGGTTCACAGTCCGAAAGGGCGCCGGTTTCGCCACTCGCTCCCCGCCAGTCAGGCGACCATCTGTGCCTGACGGATCAACGCATCGCCCCTGGTGCCGACGGTTCCCCCGCGGGCACCGACGACAGTGTGCACATCACCGTGTCTCTCTAGCGTCCCACACCGCCTGCCACCAGGGAAAGTGGTTTTTTCGACGGGCAGCGTCCCACGGGCTTCGTTGCGCCCGGCCCGGGTTCATGGTGGGCTGCACCGATGCCCCGGGCCCGAGCGCTCGCCACGCCGGCCGGACCGGCCGAGCGGTTGCGCCGGGCCGTGCGCGGGGCGCTCCCGGAGCCGGCGTTGCGCAGCATCCGGTCCCTGCGCGGCCATCGGCCTCCGAGGGTGATCCCCCTCGACGCGCTCGACGACGAGCTCGAGCGGGCGGCGACGCTGTTCGCCACCTCGGAGGACGCAGCGCGCGAATTCCTGCGGGGCTTCTGCGTGGCCCCACTCGCCGGCCGCCCCGCGGACCCGTTCTCCGACGCCTACCGCGAATGGGTGTGGGCGCTCTACCGGGAGGTCTCGGGCCGGGCCGAGTACGCGCTCGAGAACGAGGCGAGCCCGTTCGACCTCGACGAAGCGGTCCGGGTCCCCTACCCCTACTCCACGCGTTCGACGACCGTGGTCGGCGAGGAGCTGGTCGCCCGCGGCTTCATCATCGCCGCCCTCGGACTGTCGCCACCCGCGCGGGTCGTGGAGTTCGGCTCGGGGTGGGCCAATCTCACCCTCGATCTCGTCGCGACCGGCTTCGACGTGACCGCCGTCGAGGTCGAAGCGCGGTTCGGCGCGCTGGCCGAGCGCCGCAACCGCGTGCCCGAGCGCCTGCACGTGGTCCACGCCGGCATGCTCGAGTTCGAACCGGACGGGCGCTTCGACGCGGCCATCTTCTACGAGTCGTTCCACCACTGCGCCGACCACATGGCCATGCTCGGCCGCTTGGCCCGGATCGTCGGCGACGGGGGCAGGGTGCTGTGGGCCGGCGAGCCGATCGCCCCCATGGACGCGCCGTGGGGGCTGCGGCTCGACGGGTACTCGCTGTGGTCGACCCGCACCCACGGCTGGCTCGAGCTCGGGTTCGACGAGGCCTACTTCACCGAGGCACTCGCGCGCACCGGCTGGTACCCCCGCCGGACCCGCCTGCCGGCCGGCTCCCCGCTGGCCGACGTGATCGTGGCGGTCCGGTGACGAGTCGTGACATGGCGGGCGACGCGAGGGGGTCGGTAGGGTCGGGCGAGCGGGGGGAGTGGACATGAGTGCAGCCGTTCGGGGGGCGAGGGGGGTCCTCCTCGCGATGGCACTGGGCACCTCGGCGCTGCTCGTGCCGGCGGTGTCGACGCCGAGCGCGGCGGCCGAGGCGCCCCGGGTGCTCCTCGTGGGGTCGTTCCACGGGGTGAAGGGGCAGTACGCGAGCGTCCAGGCGGCCGTCGACGCGGCCAAGCCGGGCGACTGGATCCTCGTCGGCCCGGGCGACTACCACGAGGACGACGACGTGGCCTCGCCGGCGAGCGACCCCTCCGACTACGGACACGGCGACTTCGGCGGCGTGCTGATCACGACCGGCGGCCTGCACCTGCGGGGCATGAACCGAAGCGGGGTGGTGATCGACGGCACCCTCGCCGGCGCGCCCCAACCGTGCGACTCGACGCCCCAGTACCAGGACTTCGGCACCGTCGCAGCCAGCGGCCAGCTCAACGGCCGCAACGGCATCGTGGTCTACAAGGCCGACAACGTGAGCATCCAGAACCTCACCGTCTGCAACTTCCTGGCCGGCACGGGCGAGTCTGGCAACGAGATCTGGTGGAACGGCGGGGCCGAATCGGGCAAGGTCGGGCTGTTCGGCTACTCGGGCAGTTATCTGACCGCGACCTCGACCTTCTTCGGGCCCGACGGCGCCGTCGCCGACCCCGAGGCGACGGCCGCCCAGTACGGGATCTTCTCGTCCAATGCTGCGAATGGTTCCTGGGACCAGATCTACGCGTCCAACTTCAACGACTCTGGCTCCTATGTGGGGGCATGCCGCCAGATCTGCAACGTCACGATCCAACACGCCTGGATGGAGTACAACGCGCTCGGCTACTCGGGCACCAACTCGGGCGGGGCGGTGGTGATCGAGCACTCGGAGTTCGACAACAACAAGGACGGCCTCGACACCAACACCCAGATCGACGGCGACGCGCCGGCGCCCCAGAACGGCGACTGCCCGGGCGGCAAGACGAGCCCCATCACCCACACCCGTTCGTGCTGGGTGTTCCTCGACAACTACGTACACGACAACAACAACCCGAACGTGCCCGAGGCCGGCTCGGCCAGCCTCGGCCCGACCGGGACCGGTATGACCGTCTCGGGCGGGACCAATGACACGGTCATGGACAACCGCTTCGTCCACAACGGCGCGTGGGGGGTGCTGGTCCTCCCCTACCCCGACGAGAATGCGCCGGTCCTGAACCAGAGCTGCGCCAAGACCGGTGGGTTCAAGTTCCCGGGCTTCGGCTGCGTCTACGACCCGAAGGGTGATGCCCTCGTGCACAACACCTTCAGCGGCGACGGGTTCTTCGGGAACCCCGCCAACGTCGACTTCGGGGAGCTCACCCTGGCCGGGCACCAGCCCCAGAACTGCTTCCGGGCCAACGTGGCGCCGCAGGGCAGCGTGCCCGCGAACCTGGAGCACGCGCAGGCCATCTGTGGCCCCATGACCAAGGCCGCCAACGCCGACTCGACGCTGCTCGGCCAGGTGCTCTGCGACACCGGCTTCGGGTCCTGCCCGGCGGGGGCGAGCTACCCCGCGTTCAGCGGGGTGGTCATGCACCCGCTGCCGAAGCTGGCCACGATGCCGAACCCCTGCGCTGGTGCCCCCGACAACCCCTGGTGCAAGTCGGGCCGGCCGATCTGAGCGGCCGGCTCCGTTCGCTCTTTCCAGGCAGAGCTCGAGCCAACCGTGTTCCACGCTTTCATGGGACGTCATCCAACGAAGGCGCGCCGGCCGCCGACCTCCCCCGGTGATCGTCGCCTCATTGGGTCCGACGTTGAGCGCCACTCGTCGTGAACCGGCCCGCGACTTCGCCCTCGTTACACCGAAGGCGGATCGGGCCGAGGTCCCGACGAGGGAGAGTCGGTCTGCGTTGGTGAGCAGTCGCGAGCTCCGACCGCAACGGCACCAGCGCCGCCCGCGCAGCGATGACGCGGATCGGCAACACCCGGCACGGCCGCTGCGCAGCCCGGCGTTGCACCGGCTCGACCGAACGAGAGTGTCGGCTACGTTGGCGGGCGGCCGACTGGGAGCTTGGGGCGAGAGCGGCGTCGAGCGGGCGCGGGGAGGTCGCTGCCCGTCCGGTGTCAGCCAGGGCTGAGCGCGCTGGGGAGGGGAGACACGGGTGGAGCAGTTTCTCCCATTCGTGGTCATCGGTATCACGACCGGCTCGGTCTACGGCCTTGCCGGCACCGGCCTCGTCCTCACCTACAAGACCTCGGGCATCTTCAACTTCGCCTATGGCTCGCTTGCCGCCCTCACGGTCTTCGTCTTCTATTTTCTGCACGTCCAGCACGGCATGGCGTGGCCGCTCGCGGGCGCGCTGTGCCTGTTCGTGTTGGCCCCAATCGAGGGCCTCGCCCTCGAGTACTTCGCGCGCATCCTCGAGCCGGTCGGGGCGACGCTCAAGGTGGTCGCCACGGTCGGGCTGTTGCTGATCGTGCTCGGGATCGGCACGATTTGGTACGGCGACAACGCCGTCAACTTCCCCGCGTTCCTGCCGACCAAGACGGTCCAGATCCTCGGGGTGAACGTCGGTTGGGACCAGATCACTGTCGTGATCATCTCGGTCGTCGTGACCGCCGTCCTGTACTACTTCCTGCGGTTCGTCCGGCTCGGTATCGCGATGCGGGGGGTGGTCGACAACCCCGACCTCGTCTCGATCACCGGCGCGGAGCCGATCGCCATCCGCCGGTGGGCGTGGGTCATCGGCATGATCTTCGCCTCGATGGCCGGCCTGCTCCTGGCGCCGAGCCTGAGCCTGGACGCGCTGGTGTTCACAATGCTGGTCGTCCAGGCGTTCGGGGCGGCGGCGATCGGCTATTTCTCGAACCTGCCCCTCACCTTCGTGGGTGGGCTCGTGATCGGCATCGCCGGGTCGATCGCGACCAAGTACGCCGCCTCGATCACCTGGCTGAGCGGCCTGCCGGTCGGCCTGCCCTTCATCATCTTGTTCGTCGTCCTGGTCGTCACACCGAGGCGGCTCCTGGCCGAGCGCCGGGTTGTGACCTCGCTGCCCGTGCGGCGGTCCTGGTACGCGCCGATGCGGGTTCGGTTAGGGACCTTCTCCGTCGTGCTGGCGTTCTTGGTCTGCCTGCCCTGGGTGCCCGGCCTCGGCGGAATCCACCAGGCCATCTGGTCCAACGCCCTGATCGACATGATCCTCTTCCTGTCGCTCGGGCTCCTGGTCCGCGTCTCGGGGCAGATCTCCCTTTGCCACCTGGCCTTCGCCGCGGTCGGAGCGGCGGCCTTCGGGCACTTCGCCGACAGCTACCACATCCCGTGGCTCCTCGCGCTGTTGCTGGCAGTGCTGGTGGCCATCCCTGTCGGCGCGCTGGTCGCTATTCCGGCGATCCGGCTGTCGGGGGTGTTTCTCGCCCTCGCGACGTTCGGTTTCGGGATCCTGCTTCAGCAGGTGTTCTATACGACCGGGTTCATGTTCGGCCCCACGACGGCCGGCGTCTTCTCGCCGCGACCGTCGGTGAGCATTGGCTCGTGGAACCTCTCGAGCGACAACGGGTTCTACTGGGTGCTGCTCATCTTCGCCGTGCTGACGGTCATCGTGATCATGGGCATCCAGCGCGGGCGGATGGGTCGGTTGCTGGCCGCACTCTCGGACTCGCCGACGGCGCTCGAGACGCTCGGCGCGACGACGAACGTCATCCGAGTCCTCATCTTCTGTATCACGGCCGCGCTGGCCAGCCTGTCCGGGGCGCTCGTCGCGATGCTCTTCCACTACGGGGTGGGTAGCAACTACGACTCATTCCAGTCCCTCCTCCTGGTCGCCCTCGTCGTGATTGCCGTGGCCGGTGACCCTTGGTACGCGGTGATCGCCGCGGTCGGATACACGGTCTTCCCCGGGTACGTGACGGTCGGCAACGTCAGCGTGTACCTCCAGATCGCCTTCGGCGTGTTTGCCGCCACCTACGCCGCCCAGGCGAGCCGCATACCCACCGTGCCCAAGCGGGTTCGTGACTTCCTCGACCGCATCGGCGGGAGGACACCGGAGCCCGCCGTGCTCCTCGCGGCCACCGCGGCGACGACGATCGTCCAGCCGGACCTTCGGTCGGCCGCGGTCAGCGAGGGGCGCCGGTCCGCCGCCCCGACGGCCGGCCTCGAGGTCCGGGACCTGTCGGTGCGCTTCGGTGGGGTGGCGGCGGTCCAGTCGGTCAGCTTCGAGGCGCCGATGGCGAGGATCACCGGACTGGTCGGACCCAACGGTGCCGGCAAGACGACGACGTTCAACGCCTGCTCAGGTCTCCTCAAGCCGACAAACGGGCGGGTGGTCCTGCACGGCCGGGACGTCACGGACCTCAGCCCAGCCGGCCGGTCGAGGCTCGGCCTCGGTCGCACCTTCCAGCGGGCCGAACTCTTCAACTCGCTGACCGTGCGCGAGAACGTCGAACTGGGCCGGGAGGCGCATCTCGCCGGCGCCAATCCGGTGAGCCAGTTGGTGAGCCGGCGGGCAGACCGGGTCGCTGTCCGCCGAGCCGTCGGCGAGGCCATGGAACTGACCGGCGTCGCACCGCTGGCCGAGCTCCAGGCCGGTCTTTTGCCGACCGGACGCCGGCGCATGGTGGAGCTGACCCGGGTGCTCGCAGGCCCCTTCGACATGCTGCTCTTGGACGAGCCCTCGGCCGGCCTCGACCCGAGCGAGACCGAGCAATTCGGCGACATCCTCACCGCAGTCGTGGCCGAGCGCGGCTTGGGCATCCTGCTTGTCGAGCACGACATGTCCCTCGTCCGGCAGGTCTGCGCCAACATCTTCGTGCTCGATTTCGGCGAGTTGATCTTCGAGGGCACGCCGACGGAGATGCTGGCGAGCTCGGTGGTCCGGGACGCCTACCTCGGCTCCGAGGGGGTCGAGCAGGAGGCCGAGGCGTTCCGCGAGCAGGCCGAGGAGCGTCGGGCCGACGACGCGGCCAACCCGGTCTGAGGGTCCCGACCCGACAGAACGGAAAGGACGGCTTCGTGCTCGAGATCGACAACGTGACGGCCGGCTACGGCGACACCGTCGTGCTGCGCGACGTGACCATCTCGGTCCCGGACGCAACGGTCGTTGCGCTCCTCGGTCCCAACGGCGCCGGCAAGTCCACCACTCTGCGGGTCGCGTCGGGCCTCATCGGGGCGATCCGGGGCCGGGTGGTCCTCGACGGTGAGGACCTGACGGCGCTACGGGCAAGCGTCCGGGCCCGCAAGGGCATGTGCCTCCTGCCCGAGGGCCGCGGGATCTTCCCGTCGCTGTCGGTGCGCGAGAACCTCATCCTCCAATCGCCCAAGGGCAAGGAGTCCGACTCCATTGAACGGGCGGTGGTCGCGTTCCCCGAGCTCGGGAACCGGCTGCACCAGGTGGCGGCGAGCCTGAGCGGCGGCGAGCAGCAGATGCTCGCCCTCGTACGGACGATCGTCTCGGAACCGAAGGTCGTCCTCATCGACGAGGCGTCGCTCGGGCTTGCGCCACTCGTCGTGGACCGCGTCTTCGACACGGTGCGCCGCATCGCGTCGACCGGGGTCTCGCTGCTCCTGGTCGAGCAGTACGTGACCCGGGCGCTCGAGTTGGCCGACTGGGTCTATGTCCTCAGCCGGGGCCAGATCGTGTCGTCGCGTGCGTCGAAGGACCTGCGCGCTGAAGACGTCTTCGAGCAATACCTGGGTATCGGGGCTGAGCCAGCGTCCGGCCCGTGAGCAGCCGATGCGGCCCGTCGCCATCGTCGGCACTTGACAATCCCTGGACACTTCCATGACCACCGCGTAGCGTCTGTGCTCTCGATACTCAGCCATCGAGTCGGGCCGGGGGGTCTCGTGCGCACACTTGGATACCGGTTGCTACTCGCCGCCAGCTCGCTGTTCGTCCTGAGCGGCCAACTGATCGGGGTCGGTTCCGGCTCGACCGCTGGCGCCGCGACGGGGGCGCCGATCACGATCGGCATCGCCTGTAGCTGCACCGGGCCGCTCGGGCCCGGCATCGCCGTGAGCCCGCCCGGGTTCGAGGCCTGGGCCAAATACGAGAATGCGCACGGGGGGCTGAACGGCCACCAGATCAGCGTCGTCCTGAAGGATGACGCCGCCAACCCGGGCACCGCGCTGACCAACGTCGAGCAGATGGTCACGCAGGACCACATCTCGGTCCTCCTCGACGACTCCCAGGGCGACACCGCGTTCGCATCGTTCGTCGACCAGCACCACATCCCGGTGATCGGCGGCTCGTCCACCTCGGACCTGTTCCTGAGCGACCCGAACTGGTTCACCCCGGGGGAGACTGTGGACACCTACTTCCTCTTCTACATGGCCGCAGCCAAGAAGATCGGTCTCAAGAACGTCGGCCAGTTCTATTGCGCCGAATCGACGGTCTGCCAGCAGGGGGTGCCGTCATTCCGGGCCGACGCCAAGGCCTACGGACTGACCGTCGGCTACGTTTCTTCGATCTCCTACTCAGCGCCTAACTACACCGCGCAGTGCCTGGCGGCCAAGCAGGCCGGCGTGCAGGTGCTGAACGTCGCCGACGCGGCCTTCGTGGCCGAGCGGGTCGGGCAGAACTGCGTCACGCAGGGCTACAACCCCTGGTACGTGGCGGGCGGTGCCGCGATCTCTGGCGCATTCCCCGTCTCGCCGGGCTTCCAGAACCACTTCTTGGGCGCCGAGGACGACGTCCCCTACTTCGACACGGCCGTTCCCGGCGTAAAGACCTTCGTCAACGCGATGAAGAAGTACTACCCAGCGACGCTGACCAACTCCAACTACACCGACGGCACCATCCAGAACTGGATCACGGGACTGGTGCTGGCCCAGGCGGTGAAGGCGGCCAACGCCGGGTCGAGCAGCCCGATCACGACGGCCGAGATCTACAAGGGCCTCTACACGTTCCACAACCAGACCCTGAACGGGATGGCGCCGCCGCTCACCTACAAGAAGGGCGTGCCCAACCCGGTCCACTGCTGGTTCTGGATCAAGGCTCAGGGCAGCAAGTTCACGACGCCCTACGGTCTCAAGCCCGACTGCGTCACGCCGCCACACTCCTAACCGCGACCTGACGGCTCGAACCATGGTCGCTCGGGCGGGCGTCGTTCGAGCCGCGGCCGCGGTGACGGCCGAGTGCGGGCAGCCGTCTGGTCGGCGGCCGACCATGCCGAGCCCCTGCGCCGGGGCGCTCCACAAACCCTGGCGCGAGGCGGGCCGGTCGATCTGCCGGCTCAGCCTGCCGGTCCGCCGGCCAGGTCGCGCTGGCGCCACCCGAGGTCGGCGCACTCCCGGCAGACCCGCTCGGGGATGACCCCGGCCCGCATCAGCAGCGCGAACACCCGGCAGCCGAGGCACAGACCGAGGGCCGACTCGAGGAGGGCCGCCACGATCAGCGGCACCAGGACATACCGGGCCACCGACCATCCGGCGGTGGCCCAGAGGGCGACCGCGGCGGTGCTCATCGCCGCCCCCATCGCCTGGGCGAACCGCTTCGGAGGCCCGGGGGTCGGCCGGGGCGCCCACCCGAGGGCCGGCACAACCACCCGGGTGGCGAGCTGGCCGAGCGGGCTCAGGGTCGGCCCGGTGAGCACCCGGGCCCAGAACCCGTAGGCGATCGGCACCAGCATCCACGGCACGCCGGCGGCGACCGCCACCGTCGCCATCACGACCACCCCGGCCGCCACGGTGCGCGCGGCCAGCTCGTTGACCGGGTTGGGGAAGGTGAAGAGCGAGCGGAGGCGGTCGTGCACGGTGGTCGTCCCTAGTGTCCGGGACGAGCGCAATGGGGGCGCCAGGCGCTCAGACCGCCGTGCGGCGTCGTGCGGCGAGACCCGTGAGCACCCTGGTCATCCCCGCAGGCAAAGAAGGGGAGGCTCGTGATGAAGAAGCCCACGAGGGTGAGGAGGAGGCCGACCGACAGCGCGTGTACTGCCTGCATCGGTCAGCTAGGGGATGCGCAATCAGGGCAGGTGCCGATGATCTCGACGGTATGGGTGACGTCGATAAAACCGTGCTCGTTGCCAGTCCTCGTGGCCCACCGTTCGACCTCTGGTCCTTCGACTTCGATTGCGCTGCCGCAGTGGCGGCAGACGAGGTGGTGGTGGTGCTCGCCGGTGGCGCAGCGACGGTAACGAGTTTCGCCATCGTCGCTTCGTAGGGCGTCGAGCTCGCCGGCATCGGCGAGTGCCCGCACTTGGTTGTAGACGGTGGTGAGCGCGACGTTCTCGCCGTGGGCTTGGAGTTCGGCGTGGAGTTCTTGAGCGGAGCGGAACCCGTCGGAGGCTTCTAAGACGGCGGCGAGGGCGCGCTTTTGCCGCGTCGAGCGCTCTTGGGGCGCCCTACGCGGCTGACCCTCAGCGTCGGCAGCGATCACCATTGCGTCTGTACGGGGGCTCAGTGGTCGTCCCAATGGCCGTCGTGGGAGGCATGGCGATGCCCGTCGTGTAGGTAGTCGACGTGATCGTCGTGGGGGACGGCGACATGTCCGCAGGCTTCCCCGTGGGTGTGATCGTGTCCAGGGTGTTCGGTGTGGCCCTCGGTGATGCACTCGTCGAAGTGCCCGTCGTGGGCGGCGTGAAGGTGCCCGTCGTGGATGTAGTCGACGTGATCGCCGTGGGGGACCGCGACATGGCCGCAGCCGTCACCGTGGACGTGGGCGTGGTCGGCGTGCTCGAGGTGGGTAGTGGTCATGGTTGTTCCTCCTGGGAGTGGCGGATGGCGTCGTTGACGATGTGACCGACGTGGGCGTCGGCAAGTTGGTAGGTGATCTCGGTACCGCGCCGGGTGGTCGTGACCAGGCCGGCTTGGCGCAGGACCTTGAGGTGCTGTGACAACAGTGGCTGGCTCACCGCCCGCCCGCAGACGTCGAGCGACGCCTGTAACTCGTGCACGCAACGAGGCCCCTCGCAGAGCTCGACGACCGTGGCCAAACGAATGTCCGACGCCAGGGCCTTGAGCAGACCCACCGCTCCGGCCAACCGGTCAGTCACCTCTGTGTTAACCACGCCAAATACATTAGCTCTTCCTTATATAAGGAGCAAGCCATGGATCCGAGACGAAAGCCTTCTCCGTCGTGTATTTGCAACCATTCCAGATACGCTACGGTTACCTGAAACCAATCCAGACAAGCTCCTGAGGGAGCGCGCTTTTACCTCGAACTTGGAAGGGATTAGACGCCATGTCGACGACGCCGAAGACCGACAGAAAGGACCGGAGGACGATCGTCAGATTCGCGAAGGGGGCCGCGGGGATGGTCGGGCTCGGGGCGGTGCTGACGACCGCCGGGTGGGGTGCATTGTCGACGCCCGCCGCGGCGAACAGCACGAGCACTGTGGCGGTGGTGGCGGGAGAGAACGAGTACGGGAACGTTGCGTCACAGATAGGCGGCAAGTACGTGAGCGTGTATTCGGTGGACTCGAACCCCAACACTGATCCGCACACCTATGAGGCCACGCCGAGCGTCGGCCAGAAGATCGCCAACGCCAACCTGCTGATCGAGAACGGGGTCGGTTACGACACCTTCATGGGTACGCTTGCCTCGGCGTCGCCGAACTCGGCTCGCAAGGTGATCAACGTGCAGCATTTGCTGGGGCTGCCGGACAGCACGGCGAACCCGCACCTCTGGTACAGCCCGAGGACGATGCCGGCGGTGGCGAAAGCGCTGGCCAGCGATCTGTCCAAGCTCGACCCGGCCCACGCGTCGACCTTCCACGCCAACGAGACCAAGTTCGTGGCTTCGCTCCAGCCCTGGTTCAACGCCATTGCCGCCTTCAAGGCCAAGTACGCCGGGACGACCGCGGCGACAACCGAGCCGGTCGCCGACTACCTCTTGACCGCCATGGGGATCAACAACCTGACCCCGTTTCAGTTCCAGGCCGACATCATGAACGGCACCGATCCCACTCCGCAGGATGTCTCCTTGGAGAAGGGGTTCTTCACCAAGCATCAGGTCAAGGTGTTCTGCTACAACCAGCAGGTCACCGACTCGCTCACCGACTCCATCCGCCAGACCGCGCTCTCCGCCGGTGTGCCAGTGGTCGGGGTGTACGAGACGATGCCGGTGCCCGGCTACGACTACCAGACCTGGATGGTGGCCGAGCTCAACTCGATAAAGAAGGCCATCACCACCGGTGCCTCCACCCAGCACCTGTGATTGTGACGACTGACCCCGTGGCGTCAACCGGAGGCCCGCCGTTCCGAGATATCACCGGCGGCGTCGCCGAACCGGTTCTCCGGGTCGAGGACGTGAGCGTGTCGCTCGGAGGCCGACGGGTTCTCGACCGGGTGTCGTTCTCGGTCGAGGGCGGCGAGTTCTGTGGGCTCATCGGCTCGAACGGCGCCGGTAAGACGACGTTGTTGCGGGTGATCCTCGGCCTAATCAACCCGAGCAGCGGCCGGATCGAGGTGAGCGGCGGGACCCACACGCGGCGAAGCCCCCAGATCGGTTACGTGCCCCAGAAGATCGTCCTCGAGGCGGACATGCCGCTGCGGGCCCGGGACTTAGTGGGGCTCGGTCTCGACGGGCACCGCTTCGGAATCTCCCGACCAGGAACGCAGCGCCGTCTCGCCGTCGAAGAGATGCTCGACGCGGTCGGAGCGACTCAGTTCGCGGACGCCCGCATCGGGAACCTGTCAGGTGGCGAGCAGCAGCGGGTCATGATCGCCCAGGCGCTCATCTGCCGACCGAAGCTGCTGCTGCTCGACGAGCCGTTGGCCAACCTCGACATCCGCTCCGCTGCCGAGGTAGTGCAGCTCCTAGCCCGGATCGCGGCCGAACACCAGATCGCGATCCTGCTCTCCGCACACGACATGAACCCATTGCTGCCCGTCATGGACCGCGTCGTCTACCTCGCCGAAGGCCGGGCGGCGTCGGGTACGACAGAGCAGGTGGTCCGCACCGACACCCTCAGCGCGCTCTACGGCCACCACGTCGAGGTGATTCACGTCGCGGGCCGCGTGCTGGTGGTCTCCGGCGCCGAGCATCAGGCCCACCATCCTGATGACGCCGACCCCTTCTTGGGGTGGGCCTGATGCTCGTCGCGCTCTCCTGGTCCTCGCTGTTCGAGCCGGGTTTCTTCTCCTCCGAACCGGTCCGGGTCGCTCTGGTCGTGGGCGCGCTCGCGGCGGTCGTCTCGGGCATCGTGGGAGTGTTCACGGTCATCCGGGGCCAATCGTTCGCCGGGCACGCGCTCTCCGACATCGGCACCGCCGGCGGCTCCGCCGCGGTCCTGGTCGGAGCGTCCACCCTCTCCGGGTTCGTTGCCTTCAACGTGGTCGCTGCCGGTGTCATGGAGCTCATCGGCATCCGCAAGCCCCGAGGGCGCGACCTGGCCACCGGCATCGTGCTCGGCGCCTCGCTGGGGCTGGCGGCCCTATTCCTCTACGAGGACACCATCAGCTCGAGCACCACCGGGGCCACGGTGAACGTGCTGTTCGGGTCGATCTTCACGTTGCCGCCCGGCATCACGATCCCTATGGTCGTCCTTGGCATCGCCTCGGTCGCTCTGATCGCCGTCCTGTACCGGCCCCTCCTCCTCAGCTCGGTGAGCTACGAGCTGGCCGCGGCGCGCCGGGTGCCCGTCCGGCTGGTCGGCGGCGGCTACCTCCTGGCGCTCGCCTTGGCCGTGTCGATGTCCGCGATCACGATCGGGGCCATCCTCTCGACGGCTCTTTTGGTCGGACCGGCCGCCATCGCCCTGCGCTTAGCCACCCGCACTGGGGTCGCCATCGCGGTTGCCGCCACGGTCGGCGTGTTGGCCTGCTGGGTGGGGACCCTGATCGCCTACGACAGCACGGTCTGGGCCGGCGGGAACGGCTGGCCGGTGAGCTTCTGCATCGTGGCCGTCATCTTCGTCGTCTACTTCGCCTCGGGGGTCGTCTCGCGCCTCCGAACGGATCGCCGACGAGCGACGACCAGCGATCGCGGAGGGGTCGTCCAGCCGTTCGAGGTGGCCTGATGTTCGCCAGCTTCATGATCAACGCCTGGGAGGCGGCCACGATCGTGGCCATCGTGGCCGGCGTGGTCGGGTTCTTCACCGTGCTGCGCGGCGCGGCCTTCGCCGCGCACTCCCTGCCCAATGGGGCCTTCGCCGGAGCGGCGGGGGCCTTCCTGATCGGGGCCAACACCATCGTCGGCCTCGGGGTGTTCTCTTTGGCTGGGGCCGGGATGATCGCCGGCCTGGGCCGGCGCGCCCGCAGCGACGTGGCCACCGCCCTCACGATCGTTTTGATGCTGGCTCTCGGCGACCTGTTTCTGTCGCGCACGAGCGAGTACGCCCCCGAGATCTTCTCCCTGCTCTTCGGCGAGGTCCTCGGGGTTTCCGCCAGCAAGCTGGCACCGACCGCGGTCATCGCCGCGGTGTGCATCCTGGCCGTCAGTGTCCTGTACCGGCCGCTGATGCTCTCCTCGGTCGCCCCCGACGTCGCGGAAGCCCGCGGAATCAACACCAAGGTGATGGACCTGGCCTTTCTGGTTGTGCTGGCGCTGGTGACCACCATGGCCGTCCCGGTCGTGGGCTCCCTCCTCATCTTCAGCCTGCTCATCGGCCCGCCCGCGGCCGCCCGGTCCTTCACCGACCGTCCCCCGGTGGCGATCGGCCTCTCAGTGCTGTTCGCGCTCGTCACCGTTTGGATCGCGATCGCGGTCTCCTACGAATCGAACCTCCCCATCGGCTTCTTCGTAGGCGCCACCAGCGCATTCGCCTACATCGTCGGGCGGGCGTGGACCAGCCGGCAGCAAGCCCACGGGAGGTGACGGCACGGCGATCGGGACCAAGCGACTCTGGCTAATCCTGCCGACCAGGGCACAGCGAGGTCGGTGGTCAGATGACCCGTTGGTCCGCAGCCAGGACCCGCCCGCGCCGGCTTCGACCCCGCACGATGGTCGGCGTCTAACTTCGGATCACCGTCTCGAAATGCTCGACGAGCGGCCTGGAGGGGTAGAAGTGGTGCAGCCGCCGCCGCCACTCCTCATAGGCGGGGGACCCTCGGAACCCGATCTCGTGGTCCTCGACCGAGTCCCACTCGACCAGCAGCACATAGCAGTCGGTTCGTTCCAGGCAGCGCTCGAGCCGCAGCGAGCGGAACCCCGAGGCCGCGGCGATGATCGGCGTCGCCGCGTGGAAGGCCGCCTCGAATTCGGTTGCGGACCCCTCCCGCACGTCGAGCACCGCGTGTTCCAGGATCATGCGACATCATCCCGCGGGCCGGCCGCCATGCGTACACCGGCGGTTCCCCTTCCCTGAATGCCGGTGTTCCTGTTGCCGATCAGACCGTCTTCTACGACGCCGATGGCCACGATGGCAGCCAGGTCCTCGTGTTCGTACACGGTTTCCGGAGCTCGTCGGAGTCATGGGCGCCCGTGAAGGCGCGCCTTGACTTCGCGCATCTGAAGGCGTGCTATCGGCGCATCCCAGACGCACGGTGAGGTTGCCGCTCCCTCAGCCTTCAGACTGAGCACTCCCTCCGGGTAGGCCAAACCGGGACGTTGGGTAAGCTGGGGCGCCGGCCGCGCGCGGCCACGGGACCATCGCCGATCCGCACTGCCGGCTGTCCGAAAGGCGACGTGAGATGACGAAGGTCGAAGACGCACGAGAGACCCGGCCCTCCGGCGACATCGTCGAGGAGATCCGGGCCTGGTTGAAGGACAACTGGGACCCCGACCTCACCGTGGCCGAGTGGTGGGAGCGCCTTGGGCTCGCCGGCTGGTCCGCGCCGAGCCTGCCGACACACGCGTTCGGCCGGGACCTCTCTCGGACGGACTCATTGGTGGTCTCCCGGGAGATCGCGGCGTTCGGTGCACTGGGCCCGCCCGGGGGCCTCGGGTTGCTGCTGGCCGCCCCGACCATCGCGAGCTTCGGGACCCCCGAGCAGATCGACCGCTACGTGCGGGACATCGTCACCGGCCAGCGGGGCTGGTGTCAGCTCTTCAGTGAGCCGGGCGCGGGCTCCGACCTGGCCGGGCTGACCACCCGGGCGCTCAAGGACGGCGAGGAGTGGGTGATCAACGGCCAGAAGGTCTGGACGTCGCTCGGGCAGGCCGCCGACCTCGGCATGCTGCTCGCCCGGACCGAACCCGAGGTGCCGAAGCACCAGGGGATCTCCTGGATGGTCCTCGACATGCATCAAGAGGGGGTGGAGGTTCGCCCGCTGCGCGAGATGACCGGGCACGCGCTCTTCAACGAGGTGTTCATCACCGACGCCCGGGTCCCGGCCGAGGACGTCATCGGCGACGTGAACAACGGCTGGGCGGTCGCGAACGCCACGCTCGCTTTCGAGCGTTCGGGCCTCGGCGCGGGCGGCGGGGGCGCCGCGAGCTCGGCGGCCATGCCGGGCACGATCGCCGGACATCTGTCCCGCCGGGCCGGCGACTTCGTGTCGGGCCGGGCCAATCGGGGCGGTGCGGGCGAGGAAGCGGCCATCCTCCAGCCGATGGGCACCCAGATGCTTCTCGCCCTGGCCCGGGAGAACGGCAAGGACAAGGACCCGGTGATCCGTCAGGGACTGGCCAAGCTCTACACGCTCGGCGAGCTCGGACGCTTCAACGCGGAGCGGATGAGAGCGGCCCGAGCCGCCGGGCGGGACATCCCGGGTCTGCCCAACATCGCCAAGCTGTCGATGAGCGACATGATGCGACTGTCGCGCGACTTGGGCATGGCGATCGCCGGGCCCGCGGCCACGCTGCACGCGTACACGGCCGAGGCGCGCCCGCCGCTCGAGTCGCTTCCTCAGAGCATGCTCGTCGGGGCGGTGACCGGGATGGCCCTCTATGCGCAGGCGCCTCCCATCTACGGCGGGACCGACCAGATCCAGCGCAACATCATCGGCGAACGGGTGCTGGGGCTCCCGAAGGAGCCCAACAACGACCGCACCGCCAAGTTCTCGGAGCTGCCGAAGAACGGTTGAGGCCGGGCGTCGCTCCGGCGCTCAGATCGCCCGCAGCGCCCCAGGCTCGGCCCGCTCCGCGCGGGCGAGCGCCGTGAGCACCGCCGCGTCGCCGTGGTGGGCCCGGGCCAGCTCGACCAGCACGCCGATCGCCACGGTGGCCGGGCCGTCACCGAGCGCCGGTGGCGCGAGCCCTGCGCTCACGGCCAGGTCGTCGGTATGCACGACCAGCTCGACCACCCGGGTCCGCAGGTAGTCGCCGAGCGAGGTCGCGGCGCCGGGCACGGTGAGGACGGCGACCGGACGCTCGAGGGAAGTTGCCTCGAGGAGCACCCGCAGCCGCCCGATGAGCGCGGCGAACTCGGCCGTCAGCGCGTCGGGACCCAGTTGGCCGGCACGGCGCCCGTCGTCGCGGACCGCCCGCTGGAAGTCGCTCTCGCGGTCCTCGGGGTCGTCGATGCGCGCCCGCCCGAGGTACTCGGCCGGCCGGAGCAACCGGGCCGCGGTCGGCGGGTCCGCGCCGAGGATCGTCTCGGTGCGCCCGGTCGCCCGGACGAGGTGACCCGCCAGGCTGGCGACGGTGTACCCCTCGAGCGCGCTCGGGGACTGCCACGCCGCCGCGACCTCGGGAGCGCCGAGCACCGGCAGGGCCCGCTCGGCGGCGGCGAAGAACGAGTCGGCCGGCTCCACCCCGGGCAAGTTACCGGCGGCCGCGGCCGAGGGCAGTGCCCTCAGAGGCGGCCGAGCGTCGTGGCCAGGTGGCGGGCCCAGTGCTCGACCGGGGCGAGGCCGTAGCGGAGCCCCACGTACGCCATCACCACCTGCACCACGACCGCAAGCCAAAGGACCGTCCGCTCGACCCGGCTGGGGCGGTCCGGGAGGAGGACGAGGCCGACCACCGACAGGAGGACGACCACCATCGGGGCCGACAGTGAGCCGCCCAGCCAGACGTCGGTGACGAAGCAGGCGAGGAACGAGAGTGCGGCCACGCAGGAGGCCGGCCGCCGGCCGAAGAGGATGGTGCCGGCCACGACTAAGACGGGTGCGAAGACGAGGTCGCCCACGACCGCACCGGCGGCCCGGGTGAGCGACGCCCCGACCCCGCCCGGGAAGTGCAGGAGCGTGGGGTCGGCGAGCGCGAAGCTCCTCGTCCAGCTGCCAGCGAACCGCCATTGCAGGAACGCCCATCCGGCGACGGACGCAGCGGTCGGGAAGAGGACGACCGTGGCGGCGGCCCGCCGGCGCGCGATCTCGCGATCGGCCCGGGCTTGTGGCGCCACGAACAGCGTCGCCAGGGCGCCCGCCACTGCGAACGGGGCGGCCGAGAGGTCGCAGAGCGTGGCGAGCCCGAAACCGATGCCGGCGATGAACCCGCTCTCAGTCGAGCGGTTGAAGATGAAGTCGAGCAGGCCGGTCAGGGCCACCGACAGCAGGCAGAGTGTGAGGAAGGCGTCGAACTGCTGGGTGGCAAGGAACCAGAACGCCGGCGTGGCGGCGACCGCCGCGGCCAGCAATAGCGCCGTCGGGCGTGGCACGGATCGCAGAATGAGTCGCTCGACCGTCAGCTGCAGCAGGATTCCGCTGCACAGCCCGCCGGCGATGGCCAGCCCCTCGGCCCCGCCGGGGACGAACCGCGCCACCGCCAGGGGGAGCGGTGGGAAGGCATGGGCCACCCAGCCGAGCTGCCCCGATGCCCAATGGAGTGACGCGGCCCGGTCGTGGAGCGCCCGGTTCGGCGCCGAGGCACCGGCCGACGCGTTGGCGAGATCGGCCAGCGCGACGTACGGGACCGAGATGGCCAGCCGGAGCCCCCAGCGGGCCCAGTTCGCCCGCGGCCAGCGCTCCTGACGCCACCTAAGGAACGCCGGGGCGCGCAGCGAGGTGGTCGCTGAGGCCATGTTCCGTCTTCTCCCAGTAGTGAGGCTTCACGATCAGCTGCCACAGCGCCTTGTAGGCGGCGAGCGAGTGCAGCAGCCAGTAGAGGGGGTTGGCCAGGGCCCACAACACGAGTCGGTAGCGGCGCCGCTTGAAGACGCCCATCATCGAGACGTAGATCATCATGGCGTTGCCGAGGATCAGGCAGGCGACGCTCACCCATAGGACCCAGCCCGGGAAGAACCGGGCCACCGACTTGGGCCCCACGATCATGGTGATCGCAAAGAGCAGGTAGAGCGGCGGCACGAAGAGGAACGACAGCGGGGTGCCTCCGACCAGCAGCGCGAATCCGAGGGTCTTGGTCCACCCGGCCGTCCGGACCAGCTCGATCGGGTGGCGCAGGTGCACGAGCGTGGTCTGCATGTAGCCCTTGATCCAACGGGAGCGCTGGCGCACGAAGTTGCCGTAGGCGTTGTTGGCCTCCTCGAAGGTGGTCGAGGAGATGACGCCGACCGTCTCGCCGAGCGCGGCCGAGCGGATGCCGAGATCGGCGTCCTCGGTCACGTTGAACGGGTCCCACCCACCGAGGCGGCGCAGCGCGTCGGTGCGGAAGTGGTTCGAGGTCCCGCCGAGCGGGATGGGCAGCCGCAGTGCCTCGAGCCCCGGCAGCATGTAGTCGAACCAGAACGAGTACTCGAGCGTGAACATCTTCGTGAGCATGTTCTCGTCGGCATTGAAATAGTTGAGGGCCGCCTGCACGCAGACCTGGCGCTCGTCGGCGCGGTCGAACGCCACCAGCGCGGCTTTCAGCTGCCCCGGCTCGGGCCGGTCCTCGGCGTCGTAGATGACGAGGTACTCGCCGCGGGCGAGGAACAGGCCGACGTTGCACGCCTTGGGCTTGGTCTGGGGCTGGCCCGGAGGGACCGTCACGATCGTGACCGTCTCGGGCGGCCGGGCTGCGATGGCGGCGGCCCGGGTCTCCTCGTCGTCCTGCTCGAGCAGGAGAAGGATCTCGAGCTTGTCGTGTGGGTAGTCGAGCTCCGCGAGGTTGGCCATCAGGGCGCCGACGACGTTGGCCTCGCGATAGGCGGGGACGAGGATCGTGTAGAGGGGCAGGTCTGCGTCCCGCAGCGCCTCGATGTCGTTCTCCGTGACCGACTCGGTGTACTCGTAGCGAGAGCCGACCATGCAGACCACGAACTTGAAGAGCACCGACACGAGGAAGCCCACGCCGACGACCGCCGAGAGAATCACGGCCGAGCCGATCGGCGCCAAGAAGAACGCCTCCGCCGTGATCACCAAGACCGCGATAGCGACGACCGTCTGGACGCTCGAGAGTACCCGGCGGGCCGAGTGATCCTCGTCGTGGCGCCACAGGCCGAGGGTCGCCTCTTCGAGGATGGTGTCGGCGAAGCACTGGGCGATCGCCTTGCGGATGTCCCAGTCGGTCGTGGCAACGAGCCGCACCGGGAGGCCCAGCGCGATCGCGATGTACTCGGCCCGGTGCCGGTCGGGCCGCTCGGCGGTGGCCACGAGCACCGAGCCGTCGTCGAGCCGCCGGACCGGGATCCACTGCTCGTCGGCCAGCCGGCGGGGGTCGAGCTGGCCGAGGAGCGCCCGGTCGATGCGGGTGACCGTCAGGTCGACGAACTGGCACCCCCACGAGTCCGAGAGCACCCGATAGACGTCGATCCGGCGCACCAGCCCGGCGGCGATCAGGATGCTCCCGAGTCGCGATCCGGTCACCCCTTGGACGCCGAGCGCCCAGTCGAGTTGTTCGTGCGAGAGCAGGCCCCGTTCGACGAGTGAGGTCCCGAGCGGTTCGGTGCGCCGGGCCAGCGCCGTGGCGACAACCGTCATCGGGTCAAAGACTAAAGAGCCACCCTTCGGGCACCGGGGATCGTCGCTTAGGCGAAGAGGGTCACCTTGGAGACGGTGACGGCGCGCCCGCCAAGGACCACCCGGTCGCCGGTGACGCGCATCTGGACGGTGCCCCCACGGGTCGAAGCTTGCTCGCCGGTCAAAGAGTCGCGCCCCAAGCGGGCGGACCAGAAGGGCCCGAGGGTGCAGTGGGCCGACCCGGTCACCGGGTCCTCGGGGACACCGAGGCCGGGCGCGAAGAACCGGCTGACGCAGTCGACCCCCGGGCGGTCGCCGATCGCGGTCAGGATCAGCGCGTCCGCGAAGGTCCGCTCGATGGCTTGGAAGTCGGGGCGGAAGGACCGCACCGCCGCCGCATCGGCCAGCAGTGCGAGCCCGTAGCGGCGACCCCGGCCGAACCACTCGGCGCCCTCCAGCCCGACCCCCCGGGGGGTCTCGGCGGCCGCGGGCGGGTCGGCCGGGAAGTCCATCTCGATGTGGCCGTCGGCGAACGTGCAGGCCAGCTCGCCGCTCTTGGTGGTGAAGGTGGCCGGGCGGCCGAGCACATGGGTGGTCGCCAGGGTGGCGTGGCCGCACAGCGGCACCTCGACCGTCGGGGTGAACCACCGCAGGTCGTAGCGACCCTCGGCCCGTCGGACCGCAAACGCCGTCTCGGCGAGGTTCATCTCGGCCGCGATGTCCTGCATGAGCCCTGCGACGGGGAACTCGTCCACCAGGCAGACCGCGGCGGGGTTCCCCGAGAACGGCCGGTCGGTGAACGCGTCGACGACGGTCAGCTCGAGGATCACGGCGGAGACCCTACCGACGGTCCAGGGGTCCGCCGGCGCGTGCGGAATCGTTTCCAATGGGGGATGATGGCGCCGCGGTCCCGGGTCCGGGCCGCATCGTGCACCGACGAGGGAGGAACCGTGGGGGAGCTGTCGGGGAAGGTCGCCGTCGTCACCGGGGCCAGCCGGGGGATCGGGGCCGCGGCGGCCGAGCGCCTCGCCGGGGCCGGGGCGGCCGTCGCCGTCACCGCCAGGACGGCCAACGAGGGCGACCACCAGTTCGCAGGGAGCCTGTCGACGGTGGTCGGGAAGATCACCGAGGACGGCGGCACCGCCATCCCGATCGCCGCCGACCTGTCCGACCAGGCCGACCGGGCCCGGATCATCGAGACCGCCACGAAGGAGCTCGGGCCGATCGACATCCTGGTCAACAACGCGGCCATCACCTACTTCGAGCCGGTCGCCGACTTCAGCGAGCGCCACTACCGGCTGATGTTCGAGGTCCAGGTCCGTGCGCCCTTCGAGCTGTGCCAGCTGGTGCTGCCGGGGATGAGGGAGCGCAAGTCCGGCTGGATCGTCAACGTCTCCTCGGGGGCCGCCCGCCACCCGCAGGGCCCGCCCTACCCGGGGCGGGGCCGCGGCGGAGGCGCGGTGTACGGGATGTGCAAGGCGGCACTCGAGCGGTTCACGACCGGGCTCGCGGCCGAGGTCTACGACGACGGGATCGCGGTGAACGTGGTGTCGCCGTCGGGCCTCGTACTCACCCCGGGCGTGCTGTACCACCGGTTGGACCAGTTCAGCTCGCCGGACCGCCACGAGCCGGTCGAGGTGATGGCCGAGGCCATCTACGCGCTCGCCACCGGCGACCCCGCCACCCTCACCGGAAAGGTGACCTACGCCAAGCAGATCCTGGCCGAAGTCGGCAAGTAGAGCTCGAGCGGCCGGGACGCCCTCGCGCGGGGGGGACGATCAGGGCACCGGCCACAGCAGCGGGTTCCTCGGACCGACGGCCAGCTCGCCGGCGCTCGTCCCCTTGAGCCACACCGCCAGGTCGAAGGCCTGATACCGGTTGACGGGCTCGATCGCGCGGGCACCGTCGGCGAACCAGATGATCGTCATGACCTCGCGCATCTGCGTCGTCGGGTTCGGGCCGGCCCGGTGCAGGGTCCATCCGCGGTGGAAGGTGGCGTCACCCGCGTCGAGGGCGCCATAGGTGAAGAGCGTCAGGCCGCGGGCCGCCACCGTCTCGGCGGCCGCTTCGTCGCTGGCGTCGGAGATGTCGTAGGCGCCCAGGTCCCCGAGCGACTGGCTCCCGGACGCGAACGTCATCGAGCCGACCTGGTCGGGAATGTCGACGAGGGGCATCCACATGGTGATGGTCCGGTCGGAGTCGAACGGCCAGTAGATCTGGTCCTGGTGCCACGGCGTGGGCCCCCCGCCGGGCTCCTTGAACAGGGCCTGGTCGTGATACAGGCGGACGCCGCCGACGCCCAGCAACTCGGCGGCCACCCGCGCGAAGCGGGGGGGCCACACGAACGCCCGCACGTCCTCGTCGAGGCGCCAGAGGTTGGTCGATTGCAGGAAGGCCCGGCCGTAGGTGTCGCGCTGTTCGAGGGGCACCGGATCGGGGTTCCGGCGCGCCGCGGCGGCGCGGATCGCATCGCGGTAGGCGGCCACCTCGGTCCTCGTGCACAGCCCCCGGACAAGGCCGTGTCCCTTGGCCGAGAACTCCTCGACGGCGCCGTCCGGCGCACCGCGGGTCGGGCCGAGCTCGGGAAGGCTCCCGATCCGCGGCACGAGCGCTCAGAACGACGGAGTCTGGCGGGCGTCGGCGATCAACCCGTCTGCCTCGCTCGGCCGGAGCACGCCGGCCATGACCGCCGCGGCTGCGGCCTCGGAGAAGCGCGCCACGTAGGTGTCGCGGTCGGCGTAGAGAGAGACCAGCGTCTCGACCGAGAACGGCTCGTGTCGACCCCCGAGGCCTGCGAGGCCCTCGAACGGGCTGATCCCGGTGTTGTGGGCGAGGGGCACCTCGACCCCCGGCATCCGCACCCCGCCCCGGGCATTGCCGTGCGCGTCCCTAGCGACCGTCGCGTCACCCTCGAGCTCGATCCGCGCCTGGGTCGGTGGCGGCGGCCCGCCGGTCATCCAGCGCTGCAGGTGGCCCAACGCGGCGCTGGCCGCCGGAACGTAGGAGATGTGGGACGGCGGTTCGGGGTTGGCGCGGACGGTCACCCCGTCGCGCGCCGCCTTGGCGGTCCGCCGGGCCATCTGGGGCATCGACACATGGGCGGCTCCGGCCACCTCCCAGAAGCGGAACCGGTCGGTGTCGGGCTGGCGCGACGGGGTGTAGGCGGGGGTCTCGGTCTCCGAGTTGACGAGCATGATCGGGACACCGACGTCCCGCAAGCTCGTCCGGGTGCGGAAGACCGAGCTGGCCCGGGGGGAGCTGGCGTCGAAGACCGCATCGTCGTCGAGGGGGGCCCCGCTGCCGAAGTGGATCAGCACGAGGAACCCGTCGAAGGCCGAGTCGAGCGGCTGGACCGCGTTGATGTAGGTGGCGAGCCGCGCCGCCGACTGGGAGGCGCCGAGCGCCACGGTCCGCTCGACCGGGAGCCCACCCATGGGGTCGGAGGGGCCGGTCGGACGGCCGGGGCCGAAGGCCCGGGCCGCCGCGCTCAACATCGCGTAGGAGAAGCGGTCGCCGGGGTGCTCGAGGCTGCCGTAGCGCTCGGGGTCCCACGCCCTGAGCCCTTCGGGGGCGGTGCCGACCCCGTTGACCCCGACCTGCTGGACCGAGGCGCACGCATAGGCGAAGCCCTCCTCGAGGAGGGACGGCAGATCGGCCAGGAGCTCGTAGCCGGCGGTGACGTTGTTCCAGCCGACGACGACGGTGCCGTTGAACCGCGAGGCGTCGCGGGGCCGCTGCACCAGGACCCGGGTCCGGAACCGGGCCGAGTCGCCGGGTTCGGCCGCCCACCGGCCGTCGGTTCCGAAGTCCGCGGTGGCGCGGAACGCGTTCGCCTCGCCCTCGAGGAAGAACTCCTCCTCGACGTAGCCGATCGCGCCGAGGTCGTCGAGCGATGCACCGAACGGCCAGCCGTGCCGACCGCCGGTGATGGGTCCCTCGATCGCGGCCCGATCCGCCGCCGCGGTCACGTGCCGGTGAACCGCGCCGGGCGCCGCTCGCGGAAGCTGGCGCCTGCCTCGGCGACGTCGTTCGGGGCCCGGCGGGCGTAGCCGAGCCCGGCGGTCTCGTACACGAGGGCATCGCGCAGGGCGACATCGATGTTGTGCTGGAGCACCCGCTTGGCCGAGCGGGTCGCAACGGGCGGCAGCGACGCGATGGTCCGGGCGAGCTCGAGCGCCGCGTCGAGCGCCCCCTCGCCTTCGGCGAGCCGATCGAGCAGTCCGAGCCGATAGGCCTCCTCGGCCCCGACGTCCCGGCTCGTGAAGATGAGATCGGCGGCCCGTGAGTAGCCGACGATCCTCGGGAGGAAGTAGCTCATCCCCGAGTCGGGGCTGAGAGACCGCTCGGAGAAGACCGTGCGGAAGCGGCTGCGCTGGTCGCCCGTGCGCAGGTCGCAGGCGAGGGCCAGGCTCATGCCGGCTCCCGCCGCCACCCCGTTCACCGCCGCGATCGTCGGTTTCGCGATGCCCGAGACCCCGAGCGCCTGCCGACCCACCCACCCGAGCTCGTCCGACCGCTCGGATTGAGTCGCCTGGGGCCGGTCAGTCGGCCGCTGCCCGGTCAGGTCGGCGCCGGAGCAGAAGCCTCTCCCCGCGCCGGTGATGATGAGCGCCCACACGTCGTCGTCCTCGTTCACCTCGCGGCAGAGCTCGAGGATCTCCGCCGAGAGCGCCCCGCTGAGCGCGTTCAGCTTGTCGGGGCGATCGAGCGTCGCGACCGCGACATGGTCGTCGCGCTCGACCCGCAGATGTTCGGGCATGTCTCTCCCGGTCGGATCAGTCGAGCCGCTCGATGACCATCGCCATGGCCATGCCGCCGGCGGCGCACATCGTCTCCACGCCGATCGTCTTGTCCAGCGTCTGCAAGTCGTTGATGAGCGTGGTCATGATGCGGGCACCGGTCATCCCGAAGGGGTGACCGAGCGCGATGGCGCCGCCGTGCGGGTTGAGCTGGTGCTCGATGTCGATGCCGGTCTCCCAGCACACCGGGAGCACCTGGGCCGCGAACGCCTCGTTCAGCTCGACCACGTCGACGTCGGAGATCTTCATGTTGGCGGCCTCGAGGGCCCTCGGCACCGCGTCGATCGGCGCGACCCCCATGATCTCGGGGTCGTTGCCGCTGACGGCGGAGGCCACGATGCGGGCGAGCGGCTTGAGCCCCAGATGGTCGGCCCTTGCGCGGCTCATCACCAGCACCGCAGCGGCGCCGTCGTTGAGCGGGCAGGCGTTCCCGGCGGTGACGGTGCCGCCCTCCGGCTTGAAGACCGGCTGGAGCTCGGCCAGCCGCTCGAGGGTCGTGCCGGGCCGCGGCCCGTCGTCCTTGTCCACCACCGTCCCGTCCTCCTTGGTGACGGGCGAGATCTCCCGCTCGAAGACGCCCTGCTCCTGGGCGGCGACGGCACGGTCCTGGCTCAGCTTGGCGAAGGCGTCCTGGTCCTCCCGGCTGACCTTGAAGCGCTCCGCCACGTTCTCCGCGGTCATGCCCATCGGGATGTAGACGTTCGGGAAGCCCGAGTCACGGCCGAGCAGCTTGGGGTTGAGGCCACCGGGGCCGATCCCGCGGCCGCGCGGGGGTGGCGCCGCCTCGCCGCCCTCGGGGGCGGGCGGCCGGGAGCTCTTCTCGACCCCGGCGGCGATGAACACCTCGCCCTCCCCCGCCTTGATGGCATGGGCCGCCGATCGGATCGACTGCAGGCTGGACGAGCAGAACCGATTGAGGGTGAGGCCCGGCACGGTCAGCGGGAAGCCGGCCAGGATGCCCGCCGTGCGGGCGATCGAGAACCCGGTCTCACCCTGCTGGGCCACGTTCCCACAGATGATGTCGACCACGTCCTCCTTCTTCACCTGCGGGACCTTGTCCATCAGGGCGTTGAGGATGGCCGCCATGAGCTCGTCGGCCCGGTAGTCGACCAGGGCGCCCTTGTTGGCCCGACCGATCGCGCTGCGGGCGGTCGCCACGATTACGGCATCTTGTTCCGGCACTTCGTGCTCCTCGTCTCTCGTCGTGTGATGGGTGCGCGCTGCGCGGGGATCAGCCGACCACCGGCTCCTTTGGGAGTCCGAGGGCCCGTTCCCCGATGATGTTGTGCTGGATCTCGCTCGTCCCCGAGAAGATCGTCCCGGCACGGCTCCCGAGGAATGCCTGCTGCCAGCGATCGGTCCGGTAGCCGGGACCCTCGGGCCGGATCATGCCCTGGGCGCCGACGAGGTTGACCGCGATGTTCCCGAAGCGCTTGTGGTACTCGGACCAGAACAGCTTGTTGATGCTCGCCTCGGGCCCGGGCTCGCGCTTGGCCGCCAGCGTGGCAAGGAGGCGGAGCCCCGAATACCGCATGATCTCGACCTGGGTGTAGGCCCATGCCAGGTCCTGCCGGACGAGCGGGTCGGTATGGCTCGACTGCTTGCGCGCCTCGTCGACCAGGTCCCAGAACTCGCGCTCGTAGCGGAGGTGCATGGTGGTGGCCCGGCCGCCGCGCTCGTTGCCGAGCGTCGTCATCGCGACCCGCCACCCGTTGTGGAGGCCACCGATCACGTTGAACAGAGGCGCCCGGGCCCCCTCGATGAACTCCTGGCAGAAGCCGCTCGCCCCCGACATCTGGCGCAGCGGCTGCAGCTCGATGCCGTTGCTCGAGCCGTCCGCCCGCGTCATCGGGATCAGCACGTAGGACAGGCCCCGGTGCTTCGGCACGTCCGGGTCGGTCCGGCACAAGGTGAAGATCGTGTTGGCGAGGTGCGCCCCCGACGTCCACACCTTCTGGCCGGTCACCACCATCTCGTCGCCGTCGACGACCCCGCGGGTCTCGACCCCGGCGAGATCCGAACCGTGGTCGGGCTCCGAGAAGCCCTGGCAGTACCGGTCGGTCCCGTCGATGATGCGGGGGAGGAAGTGCGCCCGCTGCTCGTCCGTGCCGTGCACGATGATCGAGGGTCCGACGAGCGACTCGCCCATGCCTCGCATCACCCTTGGCATGCCGTCGCGGTCGAACTCCTCGTTCAAGACGGCCATCTCGACCCCCGACAACCCGCGGCCGCCGACCTCGCTGGGCCACTGCGGGCAGATCAGCCGCTCGGACGCGAGCGCCGCCTCCCACTGGCGCCAGGCCTCGGCCCGGTTCTCCGAGTCCTCCTCCGCCTGGCCGGCGAACCCGGCGAGAGGATCGACGCCGGCCAGCTGTTCGATCCGGTGTTCGGAGAGGAAGGTCCTGATCTCGTCGCGGAATGACCGCAACTCGGGCCCGAGGTCGAGTTCCACGCGCCCCCCTTTTCGTGTCGTGCTGTCGCGAAACTACTCCCCTCAGCCGCTCGCCACATCTCCGAAGAGTCCCAGGTCACGGGCGGTGAGAACGGTTCCCAAAATTGATGGCCAAACGGACGTTTTGGCCCGCTGGGGTCGGGGTATGAAACGTGTCGGGTACATCCCCGTCAGTCACACAGCGCAGGCGGCCCCTGGACCATCCCCCCCTGGATACCAGGGGTCGTTGCGCGTCCGGCCACCCCTCGCGGTGATCGTGGAGCCCGCCGAACGGCGGTGGTCAGCGTGTTGACCAGGTCCAACGGGTATAACCGCTGCAGAATGCCGTTCGATCTGGCCGCTTGCCACGGTGGATCCCCCGGGGGCGGCGGCGCATCCCGATGAGCGACCACACGGTGCTCCAGTCGCCGCCGCCGAGCGGTCTCTCGGGCGCGGTTCCCGGGATGGAGATGAAGCACGAGGGGCTCGGATCTCCCGCCCAGGCCGTCGCGCTGGCGACGCTCTGCGTCGTCCTGTTCCTGACCTTCCTCGACAACACGATCGTGAGCGTCGGGCTCGCCGACGTCCAGAACGATCTCCATGCCGGGGTCACGTCCCTCCAGTGGGTGGTGAACGGGTACGCCCTGACGTTCGCCGCCTTCATGCTGGCAGCGGGGAGCCTCGGCGATGTCCTCGGCCGCAAGAAGATCATGCTGGCGGGAGTCGGGGTGTTCTGCGCCGGCTCGGTCCTCGCCGCGCTCAGCCCGAACGTCGACACGCTGATCGCCGGGCGGGTGATCATGGGCCTCGGGGCCGCGGCCTCCGAGCCCGGCACCCTCTCGATCATCCGGCACGTCTACCCGGACGGCCGGACCCGGGCCGACGCCCTCGGCGTGTGGGCGGCCGTCTCGGGGCTCGCGCTCGCCCTCGGGCCGGTGATCGGCGGTGCCCTGGTGGGTCTCCACAGCTGGCGCGACATCTTCTGGTTCAACCTCTTCGTGGGCGTGGTCGCGTTCAGCATGTCGCTCCTTTTCGTGCCGGAGACCTCCGACCCGGCCGGGCGTCGCATCGACGCCGTTGGGACCATCCTCGGCGCGCTCGCGCTCGCCGCCGGGTCCTTCGCGGTGATCCAGGGGGAACAGTCCGGCTACGGGAGCGGGTCGATCGTCGCGCTCTTCGTGCTGGCGGCGGTGGCGATGGTGGTCTTCCTGGCGGTCGAACGTCGGGTGAAGAGCCCGATGCTCGAACTCTCGTTGTTCGCGCGCCCTCCCATGGCCGGGTCCAACTTCGTCGCCTTCGCCTCGTACTTCGGGATCTTCTCGATCTTCTTCTTCACCGCGCTCTATCTCCAGGTGGTGGCGAACGCCTCCGCCTACCAGACCGCCGTGGACTTCGCGCCGATGGCGGCCGGGCTGATCCTCTCCTCGATCTTCACCGGCCGTTGGGTCGGCCGCATGGGGCCGCGTATCCCGATGACGGTCGGCTGCCTGATGGCCGCCGCCGGGGTGTTCGCCACCGGCGCGGTGCTCGATCCCCACGTTGGCTTCGGCACGCTCGGCTGGGTGCTGCCGATCGCGGGCATCGGGTTCGGCATCGCGCTCGTGCCCATGACCTCGACCCCGCTCAGCGTCGTGCCCCCCGAGCGCTCGGGCATGGCCGCGTCGGCCACCAACACGAGCCGTGAGCTCGGCGCCGTCTTCGGCGTGGCCATCCTCGGCTCGATCGTCAACGCCCGTCTCACCGGGGGCCTCGCGGCGAGGCTGCGCGCCATCGGCATCCCGCCCTCGTTCCAGAGCCTCGTGCTCCATGCCGTCACCGGCGGCGGGCTCAGCTCGAACGCGGCGACGAAGGCGGAGCAGTCGAAGAACGTGGCGGTCTCGCGGATCGCCACCAAGGTCGTCCAGGCCGCCTACAACGCCTTCGGCTCCGGCCTGCACACCTCGCTCGAGATCTCGGGCGGGCTGCTGTGCGCAGGTGCGGCGGTCGCAGCGATCACGGTGCGCCATGTCCGGGGACGCGGCGACCAGATCTAGGTTTGGGTCTTCGCAGTCACCCCGGCGCCCGGCCGGGGAGCGGAGGGGGCCACATGATCGAGGCGACGCGATCGGCGACCGCGATGGCGTTGGCGGTCGCCGCCGCCCTGTTCGTCGCGCTGGGCAAGATCCTGATGGCGGTGGCCTTCGCCGTGCTCAGCGGGCCCGCCAGGGTTGGCACCGCGCACGACCTGTCGACCGCCGGCGCCTGGCTCGCCGCGGTGGGCGGGGCGGTCGCGGTGGTTGCGCTTGGCTGGGCGGCCTGGGCCATGGTGCTGCGCCGGAGCGCGACCGACGCCGTCGAGCTCGGTGCGGCGGCCGCGGCCACGCTGCTTGTGGCGGTCGGCCTGCTCGTGGCCGCGGCCACCTCCCCGACGGGCTCGGAGGCCGCCAACGTCGTCGGCGCCATCGGGTTCGGGGCCTGGGCGATCCTCCTCGTCACGAGGGCCGCCCGCCGCTCGCTCCTCGAGGAGGCCCAGCCGGGGCTGCCGCACCAGGCCGCGCTGTGGCTCTGCGCCGGGGTCGGGCTGGTGCTGGTCGCGGTCGCGGTTGGCCTGCCCGACGCCTCGGTCGCCGACAAGGGTCTCGCGGTGGCGACCGCGGTCCTGTGGGCGCTCGGCCTGGCCGCTCTCACCGCCGCGATCGAGCTCGCCCGCCGCAAGGGCTTCCTCGTCACCCGCCGCTGGCGGGAGCTCGTGGCCGGCCTCGCGATCCTGGTGGCGTCCTATGTGATCGCCACCGTCGTGGCCGCGGCGGTGTTCGGGCCGACGGCCTCGCTGACGGCGGTGCGCATCGGGGTGCCGCTGGCGGTCGCCGTCGCGGCGGCCGGACTGGTCGTCCTCGCCCTGGCCGCCTGGAACCGCCTGCGGGAGCTCACGGTGCCGGCCGCGGCGACCCCCGTGTCCGAGGCGCCCCCGCCCCCGGCCGCGGTTGCCGCCGCCGGGCCCCCGAGCTGATCCGGTGTCCGGACCTCGCTCCTAGGGGTCGAGCCGGGCCCGGGCCGTCCCCGACAGGACCCGGTCGCCGGCCTCGTTGACGGTCACAACCGAGATAGACGCGACCTTGCCGTCGTCGCCGTCCTCGATCGACTCGACCGTCGCCGTCGCGGTCAGCGTGTCGCCCGGCCAGACCTGCTTCTCGAATCGGACCCCGTAAGAGAGCAGCCGCCCGTCGCCGGCCCAGTCGGTGAGCAGGCGGCCGGTGAGACCCATGGTGAGCATGCCGTGGGCGAAGACGGACGGGAAGCCGGCCACCTTGGTCACGTAGACCTCGTCGCTGTGCAGAGGGTTGTAGTCGCCCGAGGCGCCCGCGTACTGGACGATCTGGGTGCGCGACAGCTCGTGGGCGACCACCTCGCTCCGGCTGTCGCCCACCTTCAGGCTGGATGCCGACAGTGCCATGGTCCCTCCTAGTTCTTCGGCGCGGGGCCGGTCGTGCGGACGCCGACGCCGCGGGCGGTGACGACGAGGTTGCCCTCGGCGTCGTGCCACTCGGTGATGGTCTCGGAGAACTGGAGATGTCCGGAGCGGCCCTCGCGCTCCCAGGTCTTGCCCTCCTTGTTGGTCGGGGTGAGCACGTCGCCCGGCCGGATGGGCCGGTGGTACTCGAAGTGCTGCTCGGCGTGGAGGCCGACCCCGCCCCCGCCGCCGCCTCGGCCGCCGCCCGACTCGCCCGAAGACTCCGGAGCCGGGGCGCCGGAGCCCGACGGGTCCTTGCCCGACCCGAACCACCGCTCGCCGATCTTCGGTCGCAGGAAGTAGCTCGGGTTGAACTGCGCGCTCGCCTGGATGAAGGTCGGCGGGGCCACGATCCCCCCGACCTCGGTGCGCTTGGCGGCCTCCTCGTCGTAGTAGACGGGGTTGGGGTCGCCCACCGATCGGGCGAACATCATGATGTGCCCGGCCTCGACCGGGAAGCTCCACTCCGACATCGGCACCTCCTCGCGCACCGGCCCGCGCGAGCACCGCGGGGTCCGACTGGGCGGCCAGGCTACTCGCAGACCGGCCCACCTAGAATTGGGTTTTCGCCGGCGCGGCCTCGGCCGGCGCCTCCCGGGAGGAGCGCTCGTGAACAGTGCCGACTTCGCCGAGATCGTGTCGGTGACCCGTGACTTCATCCGGGGCCGGGTGGTGCCGGCCGAGAACGAGATCGAAGAGCGCGACGAGGTCCCCGACGACATCCGGCAGGCCGCGAAGGACATGGGGCTCTACGGCTTCGCGATCCCCGAGGAGTACGGCGGGCTGGGCCTCGGCCTGGAGGAGGAGGTCCAGCTGGTCTTCGAGCTCGGCTACACGACGCCCGCCCTCCGTTCCATGTTCGGCACCAACAACGGGATCGCCGGTCACGTGTTGCTCGAGGGGGGCACGGAGGAACAGAAGAAGGAGTGGCTCCCGAAGCTCGCCAGCGGCGAGCTGACGGCTTCGTTCGCGCTGACCGAGACCGAGGCGGGCTCGGACCCCTCGACGCTCACCACGAGCGCGGTGCGCGACGGCGACACCTGGGTGCTCAACGGCTCGAAGCGCTACATCACGAACGCCCCGATCGCGGACGTCTTCATGGTGTTCGCCCGCACCAACCCGGCCGCCAAGGCGACCCGGGGGATCTCCACCTTCCTCGTGCCCCGGGACCTGCCCGGCCTGACGGTCGGCCCCCGGGACAAGAAGATGGGCCAGTCCGGCGCCTGGACCTCCGAGGTGTTCTTCGACGACGTGCGGGTCGACGCCCCGGCGGTCGTCGGCGGCGACGACGGGGTCGACAACGGCTACGCCACCGCCATGCGCTGCCTCGCCCACGGCCGCGCCCACATGGCGGCCTGTTGCGTGGGCCTGGCCGGTCGCCTGGTCGACGAGTCGGTCAACTACGCCCGGGAGCGCAAGCAGTCGGGGCGCCCGATCGCCAGCTTCCAGCTGATCCAGGGCCTGATCGCCGACTCGGTGACCGACTACATGGCCGGCCGGAGCCTGACCCTCGAGGTCGCCCGGGCCTTCGACGCCGGCACCGACCGCAAGCTCGGCCCCTCGACCGCCAAGTACTTCTGCTCCGAGATGGTCTGCCGGGTGGCAGACCGGGCCGTGCAGATCCACGGGGGGGCGGGCTACATGCGGGGGGTGGCGGTCGAGCGGTTCTACCGGGACGCCCGGCTCTTCCGGATCTTCGAGGGCACCAGCCAGATCCAGCAGGTGATCATCGCCCGCCAGGCGCTCGGATCCGAGGCTGACGGGTAGGCCCCGGCCCTCGGGCAAATAGGATTTCGGGCGTAGGGTGGGCCCCGGGGAAGGCCTGCCTTCATCGGCGAGAGGAACGTCCATGCAGCTCGAAGACATGATCCTGGTGAGCATCGACGACCACATGATCGAGCCGCCCGACATGTACAAGAACCACGTGCCGGCGAAGTGGGCGGACAAGGTCCCGAAGGTGGTCCGCAACGACCAGGGGATCGACCAGTGGGTCTTCCAGGGGCACGCGACCTCGACCCCGTTCGGCATGGCGGCGACGGTGGGCTGGCCCAAGGAGGAGTGGGGCTTCAACCCGGGCGCGTACTCAGAGCTGCGGCCAGGCTGCTTCGACGTCCACGAGCGGGTGAAAGACATGAACGCCAACGGCGTGCTCGCCTCGATGAACTTCCCCACCATGGCCGGCTTCAACGCCCGGACCTTCAACGAGTCCGAGGACAAGGAGATCTCCCTCGTCATGCTCAGGGCGTACAACGACTGGGCGATCGACGAGTGGGCCGGCGCCTACCCGGCCCGCTTCATCCCCCTCGGCATCGTGCCGATGTGGGACATCGACCTCGCCGTGGAGGAGGTGCACCGGCTCGGCAAGAAGGGCTGCCGATCCATCAGCTTCCTCGAGACTCCCCACGTCCAGGGGTTCCCGAGCTTCCTGTCGGGCCACTGGGACCCAATGCTGAAGGCGATCGTGGACGAGCACATGGTGCTCTCCCTCCACATCGGGGGCGGCTTCGACGTCATCAAGAAGGCGCCGGAGGCGCCGGTCGACCACCTGATCGTGCTCGCCTGCCAGATCAGCGCCATCACCGCCCAGGACCTGCTGTTCGGTCCGACGCTGCGCCGGTTCCCCGACCTGAAGGTCGCCCTCTCCGAGGGCGGGATCGGCTGGATCCCGTTCTACTTCGACCGGATCGACCGGCACTATCACAACCAGGCCTGGCTGCACCACGACGCCGACTTCGGCGGCAAGCTGCCGTCCGAGGTGTTCCGCGACCACATCCTGGCCTGCTACATCACCGACCCCTCGGGGCTGCTGCTCCGGGACCGCATCGGGCTCGACATCATCGCCTGGGAGTGCGACTACCCCCACACCGACACGACATGGCCCGAGTCACCGGAGTTCTCCTGGAAGGAGCTCCAGGACGCGAGCTGCTCGGACGACGAGATCCACCAGATCACCTGGCAGAACGCCTGCCGCTTCTTCGACTGGGACCCGTTCAAGCACATTGACAAGGAGCAGGCTTCGGTCGGGGCGCTGCGGGCGCTCGCCAAGGACGTCGACGTGACCCGCATGCCGAAGAACGAGTGGCGCAAGCGCAACGAGGCCGCCGGCATCGGCGTCCTCTAGGTTGGGCCGGCCGCCGGGCCGGTCGTGTTCAGACCGAGATGTGGGCGCGCGCCGCGTTGACCCGTGGCCGGGTGATCTCGAAGAACCCCCGGTGCTCGGAGAGCACGCAAATGGCGTCCCACAACCGGAGCGCGTCGGGGCCGGTGGGTGCCGGCGCCATCACCGGGCCCTTGAACCCGTGCGGCGGGTCGGCGCGCACGACGACGGTCGGCGTCTGGGTCTTCGGGCCCCCGAAGGCATAGGCGACCTCCATCGAGTCCCGGATCGGACCGTCCCACTTCTCCTCGTCGGCCGCGCCGGTCAGCCGTCCGTCGAGCCCGGCGGCGGCCACGACCTCGACGAGGAGCTGGTCGGACGCCGGATGCCCCGGTGAGAACCGCCGCCGCCCCCACTCGGCGTACAGCCGGTCGACCGCCTCCTCGCCCGCCTCGGCCCGCGCCGCCTCGAAGATCCGGAGCATCCGGTGGGCGATGGCGTGGCCCTCGAGCGCGGCCTGCCGGTACTCCGGCAGGACGGTCGGGGCGACCCCGTAGTCATCCCGGATCTCGAGGCAATAGGAGCGCCAGAACAGCGCGAGGTCCCGCTCGGGTGCGACTTCGAGCAGCCAGCGAGAGGTGATCCACGCCCATGGGCATCCGGGATCGACGAACACCTCGACGTCGGTCACGCGCGGAGCCTATCGGCGGGAGAGCCGATCGAGGCTGGCGATATGCTCGCCCGGTGACGAGCGCCTCGGCGCAGCCGGCCGAACCCGACGACCTCGAGAAGCTCCGGGCGGCGCGCGGCGAGGGCTGGCAGTGGCACCGAATCCAGGAGGAGCCCTGCCCGCAGTGCGGCCTGAATCCGGCGTCCCTGCCGAACGAGTCGCTCGGCGGGCGCGTGGTCGAGCTGGCCGGTGCATGGCGCAGGTTCCTCTTGAGCTCGGACGATGCGACCCTGCGCCACATCCCCGAGCCCGGGGTCTTCTCACCCCTCCAGTACGCCGCGCACGTGAGCGGGACCCTGCGGGTCGCCGGTGACCGGCTGCTCCTCGGCAAGGAGCAGGACAGCCCGGTCGTCCCGATCTTCAATCCTCCCCAAGAGGAGTGGGCCGCCTACAACGAGCTCGACGCCGGGGAGTTGGCCGACGAGCTCGAGGGCTATGCGGGGCGGGTCTCCGACATCCTGGCGTCCTTGGGGCCGTCCGAGTGGACCCGGACGGTGGTCAACGACCGCGGGCGCTACGGGGTGTACAGCTTCACGCTGGCCGGGATCGCCCGCAACGCGGTGCACGAGTCGCACCATCATCTGCTCGACGCCAAGGGAACCCTGAGCCCCGGCGCCACCGTCTAGCGGGCCGGGGTTCCCGCGGCAGTTCGCGCGTACGACGCAACGGCCACCCGGGGCCGATCGGGAGGTGGGCGGGGGACGTGGCTGAGCTCGAGGACAAGGTGGCGGCGCTCGAGGCGCGGGTGCGGCTGCTCGAGGACCAGATCGAGATCCACCGGCTGATCAACAGCTGGGGCCCGGCCGTCGACACCGGGGACGCGGCCGCGGCGGCCTCGCTGTTCTCCGACGACGCGATCTTGGAGTCGGACCTGTCGTATCTGATCGGCCCGGCGGCGATCTCGGCGATGGTGCTGGCCGAGGGCCACCAGTCGCTCATCGCCGGCGGGTCGGCCCACATCCCCGCCTTCCCCCTGGTCCGGATCGACGGCGACCGCGCCACCGCCGTCGGCTACAGCCGGGTCTACCGGCACACCGACGACGGCTACGACGTGTGGCGGGTGTCGGCCAACGCCTGGTCGTTCACCCGGACGGCGGAGGGCTGGCGGGTGTCCCGGCGGACCAACCACGTGATCGATGGGGGGCCGGAGGCCCCCAAGCTCCTGCGCCGGGCGTTCGAGCCCGACGCTTGAGCCGCGGTGCCGTCCCGCCGGCGTTGTACCGACCGGTCGGTTGACCGCGGTGGGACCCGGACCTATCTTCGCTTCGTGGCCGGCCGGGGTGGACACCTCGATCCCGCCCTCCCTCTGACGGCGTCGTGACCGAGCGAGACGTGACGAGCCCCGGACTGGCGCCGCTCCCGGTCGAGCGGTGGAGTGAGTCCGCCCGCACCGTGCTGCCCCGGTACCTGCGGCGCCCCGAGCGGTACCTGTCCGGCGACCACCCGATGCCCCAGGCGCTCGGCTTGTTCGCCCACCACGTGGAGATCGGCGCCGCCTGGATGGGCTTCGCCAACCTCCTCGCCGGGCCGAGCTCGACCGTCGAACCCAAGCTGCGGGAACTGGCGATCCTGCGCGTCGCCTGGCGGACCGGCTCCGACTACGAGTGGACCCAGCACATCCGCATCGCCCGGGACGCCGGCGTGACGACCGAGCAGCTTCACGCCATCCCCGGCGGACCCGGCTCGGGCCACTGGACAGCGCTCGAGCGGAGCGTGCTCGAAGCGGTCGACCAGATCGTTGACGGGTGGCGGGTGGAGGGACCGACCTGGGCCGCGCTCGCCGGCGAGCTCGACGAGCCCCAGCTGCTGGAGCTGTTGTTCGTGATCGGCAGCTACCTGTGCTTCGCGACGGTGGCGAACAGCGTCCGCCTCACCCCCGACGCCTCGACCGAGGTGATCGACGCCCCCCGACTCCCTACCCCGACCGAACCGCGCTGAGCACCGAAGGAGATCCCCCATGCAGCTCAAGACGATCGACCTCAGTCCCCGGATCGGCACCGAGTTCCTGGCCGACGCCGACGACCTTCTGAGCGGCGCCCACAGCGACCAGATCCGCGAGGTCCTCGGAGAGCGCGGGCTCGTGCTGTTCCGTGAGGTCGACATGGACGACCGCCAGCAGGTGGCGTTCGCGCGCACCCTCGGCGACATCATCGACCAGGGCGTCGACAACATCTACAAGGTCACACTGGACAAGTCGATCACCGCGACGGCCGACTATCTCCTCGGCACGTTCCTCTGGCACATCGACGGCACCACCGACGCGATCCCGTCGCGGGCCTCGCTCCTGAGTGCCCGCGTGCTGTCGGAGACCGGCGGGCAGACCGAGTGGGCGAACACCTACGCCGCCTACGAGGACCTCCCCCAAGAGGAGAAGGACCTCGTCGACCGGCTGCGGGTGGTGCACTCCGTCGAGACGATCTCGCGGCTCGCCAACCCCGATTTCACCGAGGAGGACGTCGCCGACTGGCGCACCCGCTCGGTGCGGACCCATCCGCTCGTGTGGACGCATGCCTCGGGGCGCAAGTCGCTCGTCCTGGGGTCCACCGCCACCCAGGTGGAGGGGATGGAGGACGAGGAGAGCAAGGCGTTGCTCGAGCACCTGCTCGAGTTCGCCACCCAGACCCAGTACGTGTACCAGCACCACTGGCACGTCGGGGACCTCGTCATCTGGGACAACACCGGCACGATGCACCGGGTGGTGCCGTACTCGGCCGAAAGCGGGCGAATGATGCACCGGACGACGCTCGTCGGCGAGGAACCGCTGGTCTGAGACGCGGGGCGAACGGGGGACCGCGGTGCGGGTCGGCGTCATCGGGCGGGGCTTCGGCGAACGGGTGGTCGCGGCGGCCTTCGCAGCGACCGACGGGTGCGAGGTGGCCGAGGTCGTCTCGCCCCGGGACGGGGCCGCGGTGGCGTCGCTCTGCGCCCGTCGCGACGTGGACCTGGTGTCGGTGCACTCCCCGCCGTTCCTGCATCTCGAGCACGTGCGGCGGGCGGTGGAGGCCGGGAAGGACGTGCTGTGCGACAAGCCGTTCGGGCTGGACGCCGGCCAGGCCGCCGAGATGCGAGGGCTGGCCGAGTCGGCCGGGGTCCTGCACTTCTTGAACTTCGAGTACCGCTACGACGAGGCCCGCCGCCGGGTGCGGGCGGCGGTGGCCGAGGGGGCGGTCGGTCGGCCCGAGCACGTCGCCTTCACCGGCCTCATGGCGGTCTCCCGGGTCCCGCTCCGCCCCTACGGCTGGCTGTTCGACGCGGCCGCCGGCGGGGGTTGGCTCCGGGCGATGGGCTCGCACCAGATCGACTTCGTCCGGTGGACCTTCGGGGAGGTCGAGGAGGTCGCCGGCCAGCTCCGCACGATCGTGACCGAGCGCCCCGACTCCGAAGGCACGATGCGTCGCTGCACCGCCGACGACGGCTTCGCGCTGGCGCTGCGCTGTGCCGGCGGGGTCACCGCCGCCATCGACAGCACCTCGGCCGCACCGGTGAACCTCCCGCTCTCGATGGTCGTGATCGGATCCGACGGCGTGCTCGAGGAGGGCGGGAACACCGTGGTCCTCCGCACTCCCGAGGGCGTGCGCGAGCTGTACGCGGGTGAGCCCCAGGCGAACCCGCTCCTGGCCGCCATGACCAGCTTCGCCGCGGTCCTGCGCGACGCCGCGCGTGACCGGGAGGTCCCGGCCGGGACGCCGACCTTCGAGGACGGGCTGGCCTGTGCCACGGTGATGGACCGCGCCGGCGTCGGCTGAGTCCGCGTCCGAGCCGAGGGAGGCACCCGTGAGTGACTGGAGCGAGCCCCGCGTGGCGGTGGTCACCGGCGCGGCGTCGGGCATCGGCCTCGGCGTCAGCCGCCGGCTGGCCAGCGATGGGGCAGCGGTGGCGCTGTTCGACCTCGACGGCGACGGGGCCCGGCGGGCCGCCGCGGGCATCGAGGCGGAAGGCGGCCGGGCGGCCGGCTTCGAGGTGGACGTGACCGACCGGGCCCGGGTGCGCGAGGCGGTCCACGAGGTGGCCGAGCGGCTCGGGCCGCCGCTCATCCTCGTGAACAACGCCGGCCGCTCGAGCTTCGCCCCGTTCCTCGAGATCACCCCCGAGCACCTCGGCCAGATCCTCGACGTCAATCTCGTCGCGGTGTTCCACTGCTGCCAGGCCGTGCTCCCCTACATGGTCGAGGCCGGGTGGGGCCGGATCGTCAACATCTCGTCGTCGAGCGCCCACAGCGGCACGCCCCGCATGGCCGCGTACGTCGCGGCCAAGGCCGGGATCAACGGGCTCACCAAGTCGCTCTCCCGCGAGTTCGGCCCCCAGGGGATCACCGCGAACGCCATCCCGCCCGGGTTCGTCGACACCCCAATGCTGCGGGCGGCGGCGGGGGAGGGCTCGATCGACATGGACGCCGAGATCGCACGCACGCCGGTGCGCCGGCCCGGCCGGCCCGACGACATCGCGGCGGCCTGCGCGTTCTTGTGCCGCGACGACGCCGGCTACATCACCGGCCAGGTGCTCGGCGCCGACGGGGGCCGGCCGTAGGCGGGGAGTCGGTGGCCGCCGGGCGGTGCGGGGCGCTCTTCGGGCGTCGACCGTCCTCTCGGATCGACGGCCGAGGGCGTCCGGAGCTAGGCGACGGTCTCGAACACCGCGGCGAGGCCCTGGCCGCCGCCGATGCACATGGTCTCGAGGCCGAGGGCGGCGCCGCGCCGGTCCATCTCCCGCAGGAGGGTGGCGAGGATCCGGCCGCCGGTCGCCCCGATCGGGTGACCGAGCGAGATGCCCGACCCGTTGACGTTCAGCCGGTCGAAGTCGCGGGCCTCGAGGCCCCACTCCCTCGTGACCGCCAGCACCTGGGCCGCGAAGGCCTCGTTCAGCTCGATCAGGTCGATGTCGGCGAGGGAGAGCCCGGCCCGTTCGAGGGCCTTGGCGGTGGCCGGCACCGGTCCGATGCCCATCGTCGCCGGGTCGACGCCGGCGACCGCCCAGGAACGCAGGCGGGCGAGCGGGCGGATCCCGAGCTCGGCCGCCCTCTCGGGCGTGCTGACGAGGCACACCGCGGCGCCGTCGTTCTGGCCGCTGGCGTTGCCGGCGGTGACCGTGGCCCCGGGGTCCTCGCGCAGCCGCACCGGGCGAAGCGCGGCCAGGGACTCGAGCGTGGTGTCGGCGCGGGGGTGCTCGTCGGTGTCGACGACGGTGTCGCCCCCCCGGCCGGCCACCGTGACCGGCACCAGCTCGTCCTTGAAGCGGCCCTCCCGCTGGGCGGCCACCGCCCGCTCGTGGGAGCGCAGGGCCAGCTCGTCCTGCTCCTCGCGGGGGATCGAGTACTTCCGGCGCAGGTTCTCGGCCGTCTCGATCATCCCGCCGGGCACGGGGTGGTGCTTGCCCCCGGCGGTGATCCGGCCCCGCGACAGCCGGTCGAAGAAGGTCACGTTCTCCGCCCTCGCGCCCCACCGCATGGAGGTCGTGTAGTACTCGGTCTGGCTCATCGACTCGGCCCCCCCGGCCAGGACCACGTCGGCCGCGCCGGTCTGGACCTCCATGGCCGCATAGAGGACGGCCTGCAGCCCGGAGCCGCAGCGCCGGTCGACCTGCATCCCGGGCACGCCGACCGGCAGGCCCGCGTCGAGCGCGGCCGTGCGACCCAGCGCCACCGCCTCCCCGTTGGGGTAGCCCTGTCCGAGCACCACATCGTCGACCGCCTCGGGTGGGATGCCGGTGCGGGCCATGACCTCGGCGACCACCGCGGCCGCCAGGTCCTGGACCGGAACGTCCCGCAGCGCGCCGCCGAACCGCCCGACCGGCGTGCGCACGGGCTCGCAGATCACCGCCTCACGCATTGCTCCTCCTCATCGTCATATTCGTTCGGGTCGGCCCGGTGTGGCCGCCCGCTCACAGGTGCCGGCCGCCGGTCACCTCGAGCACCGTGCCGGTCATGTACCCGGAAAGCTCGGAGCCCAAGAACACCGCGACCCTGGCCACGTCCTCGGGCTCGCCGGCCCGGCCCATCGGGATCTCGGTCAGCCGCTGCTCCCAGATGTCGGCGCGCATCTTGGCGGTCATCGCGGTCCTGATCAGTCCCGGTTGGATCGCGTTGACCCGGACCCCGAGGTGGGCGAGCTCCTTGGCCGCCGCCTTCGTCAGGCCGACGATCCCGGCCTTCGCGGCGCTGTAGTTGGTCTGGCCGGGGTTGCCCACCTTCCCCGAGATCGACGACATGTTGATGATCGAGCCACTCCCCTGCTCGCGCATGACCGCGCCCGCCGACTTGGTGCCGAGCCAGGCGCCGAACAGGTGGACATCGATCACCGCCCGGAAGTCCTCGACCGACATGTTGCGCATGGTGGCGTCGCGGGTGATACCGGCGTTGTTGACCATCACGTCGAGCGACCCGTGCTGCTCGACGCAGGCACGGACGAGCGCCTCGACGTCGGTCTCCGAGGTCACGTCGCACGGCTCACCGCGGGCGTCGGCACCCGACTCTCGCAGCGCCCGGGCCGACGCCTCCACCGCGGCACCGTCGATGTCGCCCATCACCACCCGGGCGCCCTCCTCGCAGAAGGCGCGGGCGATGGCGAGGCCGATCCCCTGGGCGCCGCCGGTGACGACGGCCGCCTTGCCTTCAAGCAGTCCCACGCTCGCCCTTCCAGACGGAAGGGGAGAGCGTAGCGGCAGGCCCTGTGGGAGAGTCTCAGCCGCACCGAGGGAGGCGCTCGTGAGGTACGCCGATTGTCCGACCGTCGAGGTCCACGCCCAGATCCCGGCCGATGCCGCCTTCGTGTGGGGACTGCTCTGCGACGTGAACTTCTCGTCCCGGTATTCGAAGGAGTTCGTCGGCGGCGAGTGGCTCGATGGTGCGACCGGGCCGGCTCTCGGGGCACGTTTCTTGGGTCGCAACCGCCATCCGTCCGCGGGCGAGTGGGAGTCGGTCAGCGTGGTGACCGCCTGCGAGCCCGGCCGGGTGCTCGAGTGGGCGGTGGGGGATCCCGCGTTCCCCGCCGCGGTCTGGCGGTTCGAGATCGCCGAAGCCGAAGACGGGGTCGTGGTCACCCAACGGGCCCAGATGGGCCCCGGCCCCTCCGGGCTCACCCGGGTCATCGAGGCCAGCCCGAAGCTCGAGGACCGGATCGTCGAACGTCGGCTCGCCGAATACCGGGAGAACATGCAGGCCAACCTGGACGGCATCAGGGACCTCGCCACCGCATCCAAGTGACCGCCTGGTGCCCCGGGCCGTGAGTCTCCGGATCGGGATCGGCGCGTCGCCCCATTCACCCGCCGGCGTCGCGTTCGTCCGGGACGCCGAGCGGCTCGGGGTCGACTCGGTGTGGGCGTCCGAGGCGTGGGGCTACGACGCGCTGACTCCGCTCGCCTACCTCGCCGGCCAGACCACCCGGGTCCGGCTCGGCTCCGCGATCGCCCAGCTCGGGGCCCGCACCCCGGCGATGCTGGCGATGTCGGCGCTGTCGCTCCAGCGCCTCTCGGGCGGCCGCTTCGTGCTCGGCCTCGGGACGAGCGGCCCCCAGGTGATGGAGGGGTGGCACGGGGTGCCGTTCGCGCGCCCGCTCCAGCGGACCGCCGAGACGATCGAGATCGTCCGCCTCCTGGTGGCCGGGGAACGCTCCGCCCACGACGGCGAGATCTTCCACCTGCCGCTGCCCGGCGGCGCCGGGCGGGCGATCCGCACCTCGGCCCCCCCGGAGGCGGTCCCGATCTACGTCGCGTCGCTCGGCCCGGGGAACCTGGCCCTCACCGGCCGGCTGGCCGACGGGTGGATTGGCACCTCGTTCCTGCCCGAGAGCGCCGAGGCGTTCTTCGGGCCCATCGCCGAGGGGGCGCGCTCGGCCGGCCGGCGGATCGAGGACCTCGACCTCACCGTGCCGGCCGCGGTCGAGTTCACCGACGACGTCGAGGAGGCGGCCGGCCGGCACGCCCGCGGGTACGCGTTCACCCTCGGGGCCATGGGCAGCGAGCGCCAGAACTTCTACAACGACGCCTTCGGGCGTCAGGGGTTCGCCGACGACGTGGCCGCGGTGGCCAGGCTCTGGCGCGACGGCGACCGGGAGGGCGCCGCGGCCCGGGTCCCGATAGAGCTCGGCCTCCGCACCAACCTCCTGGGCCCGGCTGGGGCGGTACGCGAGCGGCTGCGTCTCTACCGCGACGTCGGGGTGACCACGCTGCGGGTCCAGCCGGCCGGGGCGGCGCCGACCGAGCGGCTCGACACCCTGGGCACCCTGCTCGACCTGGTGGCCGAGGTGAATTCCGAGTCGGACGCCTGATTCGGCGCCGCCGCGGCGGTCAGGCCGCGCTGCCCTCGGCGTGGGAGATCCACGTCTCGTACATCTCGGCGTAGCGGCCACCGGCCGCCACCAGCTCGTCGTGCGAGCCCATCTCGATGATCCCGCCCTCGTCGATCACGACGATCCGGTCGGCCTTCATCGCGGTGGTGAGCCGGTGGGCGATGAGGATGGCGGTCCGGCCCTCGAGCAGGATGTCGAGCGCCCGCTCGATCTTGCTTTCCGACATGAGGTCGAGGTTCGAGGTGGCCTCGTCGAGGACGAGCACGCGGGGCTGGGCCACGAAGGCCCGGGCGAGCGCGATCAGCTGTCGCTCCCCGGAGGACAGGGACTGGCCCCGCTCGTGGACGACCGTGTTGATCTCGTCGGGCAGTCGCTCGACCACCTCCATGAGGCCCACCGTCCGGATGGCTTCGCGCACCTCGTCGTCGCTCACATCGGCGCGCGCGAAGGCGATGTTGTCCCGGACGGTCCCGGCGAAGAGGAACGGCTCCTGGGGGACCACCCCGAGCTGGCGGCGGAGCGACTGGATGGTCACGTGCGCGATGTCGTGTCCGTCGATCAGCACCCGGCCCTCGGTGGGGTCGTAGAAGCGGGTGACGAGCTTGGCCATGGTGGACTTTCCGGCCCCGGTCGGCCCGACGAAGGCCACCGTCTCGCCGGCGTCGATGGTCATATCGATCCCGTGCAGGACCGGGGTGGCCGGGTCGTAGCCGAAGGTGACGTGGTCGAACCGGATCCGGCCCTCGATCGGGGGGAGCTCGGTGGCCGCTTTGTCCTCGGGCACGCTCGGGGCCAGCCCGAGCAGCGTGTTGAGCTTGATGATCGAGGCCTGGCCCTGCTGGTAGGTGTTGTACTGCTGGACCAGAAGCGTGATGGGCTGCAGGAACCGGTTGAGGTACAGCACGAAGGCGAGCAGCGCGCCGAGCGAGAGCTTGTGGTGGAGGACCATGGTCCCGCCGACCCCGAGCAGCACGACCATCCCCACATACGAGAGCATCTGGGTGCCCGGGCCGTAGATGGCGTTGATCTGGGCGGTGTAGAGGTTGGCGTCCCGGTACTCGCCGACCACGTTGCGGTGGTGCAGCACGTTGTGGCGCTGGCGGTTGTGGGCGGTCACGACCCGGACCCCGTGCAGGCTCTCGGAGAGGTCGGACAGCACGCCCGCGATCCCGTCGCGCACCCGGACATAGCCGCGCTCGGACGCGGCGCGGAACCACAGTGACAGCACGGTCAGCACCGGGATGATGGCGAGGACCGTGATGAGGGCGAGCGTCGCGTTCATCACGAACAGCACGATCGTGATGACGATCATCGTGAGGCCCTGCACGGCGAAGCTGGCCAGGCCGTCCTGGAGGAGCTGCTGGAGGTTCTCGATGTCGCTCGTCATGCGGGTCATGATCACGCCCGCCTTCTCGTCGGTGTAGAAGTCGAGCGACATCCGCTGCAGGTGGGTGAAGACCTTCACCCGCAGGTCATTCATGACCCGGGCGGCCAGGCGGCCGGTCACCCTCACCTGGCTGTTCTGCGCGACACCGCTGATCCCGATCGCGAGGAAGAACAGGATCGAGCAGTCGACGATCGTGCCGAACACGCCGGGGAGCGGCTGGTGTCGGGCCGACGCGACCACGGCCGCGGTGATCGCGTTGGTGCCGTGCTCGATGAGGAGCGGTCCGGCCTGGTTCGCCACGCTGACCACCGCAACGAAGAAGGCGGCGGCCACCGCCAGCCCCCAGTGCTGGAAGATCAGCTGACGGATGGTCAGTCGCCGTTGCTCGGCGGCGGTCATCTGGTAGCTGAACGCTGCGGTGGGCTGTGGGTGGGTGGGCTCCTTGTCGAGCAGGAGGTCCACACCCTCTTGCAGTTCCGAGGGGATCCCGGCGAAGGGAAGCCCGTTGCCGGGGTTGCCCGCGGACGGTCCCGGCCGACCGCCCATGCCGCCGCCCCCGAACATGCCGCCACCGCCGGGTCCCCAGGCCATCAGACGATCCCCCCGATGCCGAGTCCGTCGGGCTCGGGCCGACCAGCACCGAACGAATCGCCCTCGGGCGGCTCAAGGTGCGATGCCGCCGCGTGGCTGCTCTCGGCCAGCCGGATTGCGTCCTCCTTCTCGCCCTGGGCGAGCACATCCGCGTACAGGGGCACCGTGTCCATGAGCTCGGCGTGGGTCCCGTCGGCCACGATCCGCCCCTCGTCCATGAGCAGCACCCGGTCGGCCAGGCTGATGGTCGACAGCCGGTGGGCGATGATCAGCGTGGTCCGGCCCTCCATCAGCCGGCGCAGCCCACTGTGGATGGTGAGCTCGACCTGCACGTCGATGGCGCTGGTGGCGTCGTCGAGGATGAGGATCGGTGGGTTGACGAGCAGCGTCCGGGCGATGGCGATTCGCTGGCGCTGGCCGCCCGACAGCGTGTAGCCGCGCTCGCCGACCACGGTGTCGTAGCCCTCGGGCAGTTCCCGGATGAAGCCGTCGGCGCCGGCGGCCTTGGCCGCCGCCTCGATGTCGGCGATGTCGGCGTTCGGCTGTCCGTAGGCGATGTTGTCCCGGATCGACACCGAGAACAAGAAGGGCTCGTCGAGGACGATTCCCACGTTGCCGCGCAGGCTGGCGAGGGTGAGGTCGCGGACGTCGTGGCCGTCGACGACAACCTTGCCGCCGGTCACGTCGTAGAAGCGGGCGAGCAGGCGGGCGACGGTCGACTTGCCCGATCCGGTCCGGCCGACGAGCGCGACGGTCTCCCCCGGCTCTATGTGCAGATCGAATCCGTCGACCACGAGCGGGTTGTCGTCCACGTAGCGAAACTCCACGGACTCGAATCGCACGTCGCCCCGGCAGTCGACGAGGTCCACCGCGCCCGGCCGATCGACCACGGTCGGCGGTTCGTCGAGGATCTCGTAGATCCGCTGCGACGACGCGGCGGCGCGCTGACCCATCATGATGATCATCCCGAGCATCTGGAACGGGGCCTGCAGCATGACGATGTAGAGGCTGAACGAGGCGAGGGCGGCGATCGGCAGCTTCCCGTGGAGGGCGAGCCATCCGCCGTAGAGCAGCACGAGGGCGAGGCCGATCTGGGGGAGGTTCTGGACCGCGGGGGTGAACCGCGCCCGGATGTCCGCGTCCTTCACGTAGCTCCACTGCAGGCGGTCCGCCGCCTTGGCCAGCGTGGTCAGTTCGCGCTGCTCGGCGGCGAAGGACTTGACGACCCGGACCCCGTTGATGTTCTCGTCCACGATGGTGGCAACGTCGGCCAATCGGGACTGGATGAGCCACGACACCGGAAACATCCGTCTCCGCATCTGCACACCGAGGAAGTAGACGAACGGCGTCGGGATCATGGCCACCAAGGCCAGCGGCACGTTGATCGACAGCATGTAGGCGAACGCCACGAATGCCACGCTGCACTGGACGAGGATCGACGGCGCGAACGTGAGGTACATCTGCACGGAGCGGATGTCCGAGTTGGCCCGCGAGATCAACTGCCCTGACTGGACCCGGTCGTAGAAGGGGAACGACAGCTTCGACAAGTGGGTGTAGATGATGTTGCGGAGGTCGAACTCGATCTCATACGCGGTCCGCATGAGGAAGTAGCGGGAGATGTAGCCGGCCACCCCCGCCAACACGGCGAGGATCAACATGATCGTGATGTAGTGGCTCAGCGGCGCGCGCTTGAAGATCACCGAGTTCTCGATGGCGTCCTGCAGCAGCTTCGGGATCTGCACCTGGAGGAGCAGCGTGACGAAGGAGAGCCCGAGCGAGGTGAGGAAGATCTTCTTGTGCGAGAACAGAAGCGGGAGCGCCCGGCGGAGCCAGGTCTTCTCGCGGTCCGGGTCGATCGCGGCCTTGGGCGGCCGGTAGCGCGCCTCGGTGGCGACCGGCTCGAAGACCGAGCGGTCGCCGAGTACGTCCTCGAACCTAGGCAGTTCCGGAGGCCGCCGCGACAGGATCGTCATCGGCCCTGCCGCTCCCGCAGCGCTCGCAGCGCGTCATGCCACAGCGACAGGTTGTCAAGGGCCTTGGACCCCTTGGTCGACCCGAGGCCCGACGCGATGTCCTCGAGGCGGTCGTTGACGGCCTGGTTCGCCGTCTCGAGCACCGCCACGCCCTCGGGGGTGAGCGCGAGGGCCACCCGCCGCCGGTCGTCCTCGCTGTGGGTCCGCTCCACGAGCCCTCGGGCCACCAGGCCATCGATGACCGAGGTGACGCTCGGGGGCCGGACGGCCAGCCGCTCGGCCAGGGCCGAGGAGACCGCCGAGCCCTCGACCAGCACCCCGAGGATCCGGTACTGGGAGAGCGACAAGTCGACGTCGGTCAGCGCGATCTCGACCTGCTTGGCGAGCCAGGCCACGGTGCGCCCGGGGTTGTAGACCCGCGCCGGGGGGTCCAGCTGTTCGATACTCACATTATTAGAATATCTAATAGATAGGTCGTGGGCAACACATGGTCCCGCCGGCGGGGCCCTGCTTGTTGTCCGGGCGCGCCGCCACCGCGATACTGAGTCGCATCTCGCGACCATCAGGGGAGGCGGATATGAGGACCCGAGCAGCGGTATGTCTCGAAGAGGGCGCTCCGTGGAGCACCGAGGAGATCGAGATCGACGAGCCCCACGCCCATGAGGTCCAGGTGCAGACGGCCTACGCCGGCCTGTGCCACTCCGACGAGCACCTCCGGCTCGGCGACATCGTCGCCCCGCCCGAGCTCCTCGGGATGCTGGGGTTGAAGTCGGTGTTCCCGGTGATCGGGGGGCACGAGGGCTCCGGGGTCGTCACCGCGGTCGGCCCCGAGGTGTCCAACGTGGCCGTCGGGGACAAGGTGGCCGTGGCCTTCATCCCGGCCTGCGGGATCTGCTTCTGGTGCGCCTCGGGTCGCCAGCACCTCTGTGATCTCGGGATGTACACCTTGGCCGGTCCGATGATCTCGGATGGGACCTGGCGCCACCACCTGGGCGACCAGGAGCTCGGGAGGATGACCCAGCTCGGCACCTTCGCCGAGACGATGGTGCTCCACGAGGCCTCGGTCGTGAAGCTGGCCGCCGACGCCCCGCTGCGGGCCGCCGCCCTGATCAGCTGCGGGATCTCGACCGGGTTCGGCGCGGTCGTCGATCGGGCCAAGGCCCGTCCGGGCGAGGTCGTCGTGGTCGTCGGGTGCGGCGGGGTGGGCTCGGGTGCCCTGCAGGGGGCCCGACTGGCCGGCGCCCGGGCGATCGTCGCGGTCGACACCGTCGAGTTCAAGGTCGACCAGGCCAAGCGGATCGGGGCCACCCACGGCGCGTCCTCCATGGCCGAGGCTCTGCCGCTCGTGGCCGAGATCACCCAGGGCCGTATGGCCGACGTGGTGGTCCTGACCCCCTCCACCCTCACGGGCGACCTCATCGCACCGGCCTGCGCGCTCGGCTCGAAGGACGGCCGGATCGTCACGGTGGCCGTGGCGCCCATCCAGCAGATGGACGTCCAGTTGAACCTGTTCAACTTCGCGATGTACAACCAGGCGTTGCTCGGGACGGTGTTCGGCTCCGCGAGCCCCCGCGTCCAGGTGCCGAAGCTCCTCGCCCTCTACCAGAGCGGCCAGCTCGAAGTGGACGAGCTCATCACGAAGGAGTACTCGCTCGACGAGGTCCAGCAGGGCTACGACGACCTCCACGCCGGGCGCAACGTCCGCGGCGTGGTGAGGCTGGCCGGGGACTGACCCGGCGTCAGCCCGCTGACCCACCGCGGGCATCCCCGGCCGGTGGGAGGATCGTGCGATGGCGGGGGCGTGGTTCGAGACGGTCGCCGAGGCGCAGCGCCGGGCCGAGCGACGGTTGCCGCCGTCGGTCTACAGCGCCCTGTTGGCCGGGTCCGAGAAGGGCATCAGCTACGCCGACAATCTGGCGGCATTCGGGGAGCTCGGGTTCGCGCCCCACATCGCTGGGCTCCACGACAAACGGGACCTCGGCGTCACGGTCATGGGCCAGCCGGTGGCGTTCCCGGTCGTCATGTCGCCGACTGGGGTCCAGGCCGTCCACCCGGGTGCCGAGGTGGCGGTCGCCCGGGCCGCGGCGGCCCGCGGGACCGCGACCGGGCTGAGCTCGTTCGCCAGCAAGCCCATCGAAGAGGTGGTGGCGGCCAACCCGCAGACCTTCTTCCAGCTCTACTGGTCCGGACCCCGTGAGCGCATCGCCGCACGGGTCGAGCGGGCCCGCCGGGCCGGTGCCGTCGGGCTGATCGTCACCCTCGACTGGTCCTTCGCCAACGGGCGCGACTGGGGCAGTCCGACCATCCCCGAGCGCCTCGATTTGAAGACGATGCTGCGCTTCGCCCCCGAGGTGCTGCGCCGGCCCCGCTGGCTGGCGGCCTTCGTCGGGTCCCGCCATCTCCCCGCGCTCACGGTGCCGAACATGGCGCTCCCCGGCGAACTGGCACCGAGCTTCTTCGGGGCCTACGGCGAGTGGATGCAGACTCCCCCGGCGACCTGGGCCGACATCGCCTGGCTGGTCGAGCAGTGGGGCGGCCCGCTGATGGTCAAGGGGGTGATCCGGGTCGACGACGCAAGAGCGGCGGTCGACGCGGGGGCGACCGCCATCTCGGTGTCGAACCACGGCGGTAACAACCTCGACGGGACCCCCGCGACGATCCGCGCGCTTCCGGCCATCGCCGCCGCGGTCGGCGATCGGGTCGAGGTCCTCCTCGACGGGGGAGTGCGCCGCGGCGGTGACGTGGTGAAGGCCCTGGCGCTCGGCGCGAGGGCGGTGATGATCGGCCGGGCCTATCTCTGGGGGCTGGCGGCGAACGGCCAAGCGGGCGTCGAGAACGTCCTCGACGTGGTGCGCGGCGGGATCGACTCGGCGCTGCTCGCCCTCGGCAAGGCGTCGGTCTCCGAGCTCGGTCCCGACGATGTCGTGGTGCCGCCCGGGTTCACCCGGGTGCTCGGCGACGTCGGTTGAGCGCTACCCGGCGCGGTCGGCCGCCCGACGACGGCGCGGTCGGAGGCCCGTGACCACGGGGATCAGCGGCCGGAGGGTCCGGGCCTGCAGGCAGCCCCACCACACTCCGGCCCCGTAGGCGAGTTCGTCGGCCGCCCGCGCCCCGAGGTAACGGGCCGGGTCGAGGTCGCGGGGCCGGCTCCGCCAGCCCCTGGTCCAGGTCACCGCCAGTACGGCCGCAGCGGCCGCCCGCACCCGTCCGAGTGGCCGAACGAAGAGTGAGATGCACAGCAGCGGACCCCAGGCGCGCCCGAGGCCCGCCAGCGCGGGGGCGGCCGACCGGGCCATCCCCCCCGCCGAGAGCTGGGCGGCGACCTTCACCGGATCGTCCACGACGCCCGCGAGCCGGCTGGCGAGCGCCCCGGTGGCCGCGACCCCGGTCAGCGCGGCGGCGAGCG
>DAIUEV010000002.1:4556-19166 GCA_036844945.1 Acidimicrobiales bacterium | reverse complement strand
AGCCGGCTGGCGAGCGCCCCGGTGGCCGCGACCCCGGTCAGCGCGGCGGCGAGCGGCCGTCCCGATGCCGCCAAGCCCCACACCGCTGCGGTGTTCGCTGGGACCCGGGCGGGTGCCACGGCGTCACCGTGCCGGAGCGCGAGCGGCCCCGCCGAGCTTCCGTAGAGAGCACGTCGGCCCAGCCATTGGAGCGTCCGAACCTCACTCTCGTGTGTGACCTCCACTCTCGGGTCGTAGCGGATCTCCCACCCGGCGGCGGCGAGCCGCCACACGAGGTCGACGTCCTCTCCCGCCGCCAGGGTCTCGTCGAAGCACGGTGCGGTGACGGCGGAGCGCCGGAGCACAAGGGCGGCCGTCGGCACGTAAGAGATGCGAGAGCCCGGAGCCACCCTGCCCTCGCGCCGGCCGAGGTCGAGCGGCGAGCGCACCGCTTCGTACCGACCGATCCAGGACCGGGTCGGCGGCGTCACCACCCGCGGCGCGACCGCCGCCACCATGGGGTCGGCGAAGTGCCCGATGAGCCCGTCGAGCCAGCCGGCCGGCACGGTGCAGTCGGAGTCCACGAACGCGACCAATGGGGAGCGCACTCGCGCCAGACCGGCGTTCCGCGCCCCCGCCGGACCGAGGTTGCGGTCGAGCCGGACGTACTCCGCGCCCGCCTCCCGCGCCACCTTCTCGACCGCTCCCGCACGGACCGAGCAGTCGTCGACGACGATGACTGGCACCATGTCGAGCGAGCGGAGCAGGCGTTGCAGCATCTCGGGCCGGTCACGCACCGGGACGACCACGCTCACGAGGACACCGGGGACCACCGGATCCGGGCGCGGATGGAGGACCCCGGCACGGACGAGGCGCCGGGCGACCGTCCGATCCGACCTTCGGTCCTCGAGCGGGGTTCCCCCCAGCCACCTCGACACCATCTCGGCCGCCCTCGGCCGGAGGCGGACGACCCGCGGGGGGCTCCCGCCGAAGAGCACCCGGCCCGCGGCCAGCACGTACATGTCAGCGTCGCCAACGAGGCGGACGCCCACCGGGAGCGGTGCGCTCGGCGGGGCGCGCCGCACGACCGCTGCGGGCGCTTCGGACGACCGGGGCACCGCGCCATCTTGCCAGGGGCCGGTCCGTCCGCTGCCGTGACGGTGTGGTCGCAGCGTGCAGATACCGTTTCGCGGTGGCAGCTGGCGAAGCACCACCCGGCGGGCGAAGCGGGTTCCGCGTCGTCATCCTCGACTTCTTCGGCACCGTCGTCTGTCGCCCCGACGGGATCGCGCCCAGCTACGCCGCGGTGTTCGAGCGCCACGGATACCGCTACGACGACCAAGTCGCCATCGAGCACCACACGAAGTACGACGGGGTCGACCACACCGAGCATTCGGTCGACGAGGCGAGCTACGAGCGGTGGGTCCGTTCCCGTCACGGGGAACTTGCCCGCGCGTGCGCGGTCGCGCCGCACGCGGTCGACCAGGTGGTGGAGGCCATGCGGACCGCCGACGAGTCGGGGGTCATCGCCTATCCCGACGCCGCTCCGACGCTGCGCGAACTCCGCAGCCGGGGACTGCGCATCGGGGTCTGCTCGAACTGGGGGTGGGAGCTGGACCGGTTCATCGTCGACGCGGGGCTGGCGCCGCTCGTCGACGCGGCCGTCACCTCCGCCCGCGTCGGTGCCCGCAAGCCCCACCCTCGGATCTACGAGGCGATCACCCGGATGCTCGAGGTGTCACCGGGTGAGGCGCTGTTCGTCGGGGACTCGTTCGGACCCGACGTGGAAGGCCCGCTTGCCGCGGGGATGCGCGCCGTGCATCTCTGGCGGTCCGACGAACGGGTGGGCAACCCGCCACCCCGACCCGATGGGCTCGCCCACGTGTCCTCGCTGACCGAGCTCCTCGAGTGGCCGGAGCTTGGTGGGTAGTGGGTCGATCGCAACCAGAAGGGTCCACAGCTCTTCTCCCAGCCGGATGGCCCGGTTCCGCCCCACCCCTGGATTGGGCTGTTCTTTCGACCCGAAAGTGGTCCGGACCAGGCTGAGAAACGGTACTTTCAGTGGACGACGAGGAGTCCGACGCCCGGGAGGACCGAATGGCCACCACCACCGAGATCAAACTGTGGGCGAACTCGGGGGACTCGCACATCACCGAGCCCCCCGACCTCTTCGACTCGTTGCCGGACGACATCAAGGAGCGGATGCCACGCAGTGTCCGGAACGAAGAGGGCACGATCGAAACCATCTACATCGACGGCCAGGAGTTCATTCGGGAGCTTCCGCAGCCGAAACCCGGAGAGGAGCCCCGCAGGCCCACGATTAACGCCCGCCCGGAGGATTCCGATGACGACGAGTATCTGCAGCGTGAGCTCGAGGCCAACGACCCGGCCCATCGCATCAAGGACCTGAACAACGAGGGCGTCTGGGGCGAGGTGTGCTATCCGTCCCTCGGGATCTGGACCTTCAACATCCGGACTCCCAAGGTCGTGAAGGAGGGGACCCGCGCGTTGAACGACTTCGCCATCGGGTTCCAGCGAAATTCTCCCCGCTTCATTTGCACCGCCTCGGTCCCGCTGCTCGACGTCGACGATGCCGTCGCCGAGATCAAGCGGGCCGACCAAGACGGATTCAAGGCCGGGTTCCTTCCGACCAGGCCGCCTTTCGGTCGCCCGGACTGGCACGACGAGGAGTGGGACCCCATATGGGCGACTTTCGCCGAGACCGGCATGGTGATCGCGTTCCACATCGGCACCGAGCCACATGATCCGACCCAGCGGACAAACGTTTACTTTCGGGGGCGGGGTGGGGCGGTCCTCAACTACGTCGAGACCTCCTATGGAGGCCAGCGCGCGGTGACGAAGCTGATCGCCTGCGGTGCCCTCGACCGGCACCCTGAGTTGCGTGTGCTCGTTTCCGAGGGCGGGGCGACCTGGGGCCCGTTCCTGGCCGACCGGATGGACGAGGCCTACCGCCAGCACGGCGCCGGCGTCCGGCCGAAGCTCTCCAAGCTTCCTAGCGCCTTCCTCTACGAACAGGTGTACGCGTCGTTCCAGCATGACGCGAGCGGCCCTGCCGCCAACTGGGCCATGGGATGGAAGAACATCTGCTGGGGGAGCGACTATCCGCACTTCGAAGGCACGTTCGGCCACACCCAGAAGACCCTGCATGAGCTCTTCGACGACGTCGACCCGGTGGTCAGCCGTCGAGTGCGCGTCGGTGCCTTCCAAGAGCTCTTCCCGAGTGTGCCTTCGCCACCCGAGGACGGGGTCGAGTCGCCCGACGCGTGAAGCACACCTGAGTTCCCGTTCACCAGGTGCGGACCTGCCGGGCGAGGTGTGAGGGAACCAGGGGCAACCGACCTCACGTTCATGAAGAGGTTTCGGAGCGCGCCGAGACGCCGGGTCGCATCCGAACCCGCGTGTGCCTCGGCGCGGTCACGGCCACGCGAGTGGATGTTCGTGCCTCCCGCGCGACGACAAACCGCTCTTCACTCCGAACAACGACCGCGCCGCCACAGATGGGACCGGCCAAGTCAGCTCCTCGACCGCTCTCAACCGACTGCGTGTCGCTTCGCAAGGGCCAGGTCGCCGAGATCAGCCATGCCCGAGCCCGCCGACCCGACGGCGGTGGAGCCGCGGGGGGCCGAAGTAGGCTCCTCGCGCGGCTCGGCGCGGCGTGATGGATGACCGAGCGGGCCCGCCAGGAGGGTGCTGATGACCACGATCGAGAACGCCCGGACTGACCTCGAGGAGACCGACGTCGAGGAGACCGACGACTTCGACGGCGAGACGTTGGTCGAGGAGATCTCGATTGACGGAATGTGCGGGGTCTACTGAGCGGGTGAGCGCGGGGTCCCCCACCCTGACCGGGTTCGACAGCGGTCGTCCATGGCGGTTGCACCCCCAGGTTGCGCTCCGGGATGAGTCGTTCGGTGCGCTTGCGTACCACTACGGCAACCGCCGCCTGATCTTCCTGCGGTCGCCGGCGCTGGTTCAGCTGGTCCAGTCGCTCGAACGTTTCGAGACGGCCGCGGACGCCATCGACGCGTCGGTCGAACCGTCAAAGCGGCCCACCTACGAGCGGGCGCTCGCCCGACTCGCCGCCTCCGAGGTCATCGATGTCCGCTAGCGCCACTGGATCGGGGCTCCGGGACCGGCTGTCGCACGGGCTCGACGCGCCGATCTGCTTGACCTGGGAGCTCACTTACGCCTGCAACCTGGCCTGCGTGCACTGCCTGAGCTCGTCCGGCCGGCGGGACCCGCGCGAGCTGAGCACCCTCGAGGCGATGGCGGTCATCGACGAGCTGGTCGCGATGCAGGTCTTCTACGTGAACATCGGCGGAGGCGAGCCGATGCTGCGCCCCGACTTCTTCGACATCGTCGGCTACGCCGTCGACCACCGGGTGGGGGTCAAGTTCTCGACAAACGGCACCAGAATCGACCCGGACAGCGCGAAGCGGCTCGCGGCGATGGACTACCTCGACGTCCAGGTCAGCCTGGACGGATCCACCGCCGCCGTCAACGACGGGGTCCGCGGCCGGGGGAGCTACGCCGCCGCGCGGCGGGCCATGGACCACCTGGCCGGCGCCGGGTTCGGCCCGTTCAAGCTGAGCGTGGTGGTGACCCGTGACAACGTTGTCCAGCTCGACGCGCTCGAGTCGCTCGCGCGCCACTACGGCGCCCAGCTGCGGGTGACCCGCCTGCGCCCGTCGGGGCGCGGGGCCGACTCGTGGGCGGACCTGCACCCGACCGCGGCCCAGCAGCGGTATCTCTACGAGTGGCTGCGCGACCGGCCGGACGTGTTGACCGGCGACTCCTTCTTCCACCTCTCTGCCCTCGGCGAGCCGCTCGAGGGGCTGAACCTGTGCGGTGCCGGCCGGGTGGTCTGCCTCATCGATCCGGTCGGGGACGTGTACGCCTGCCCCTTCGTCATCCACGACGAGTTCCTGGCCGGAAACGTGCGGGATCCCGGGGGCTTCCAGGGCGTGTGGCGCACCTCGGAGCTCTTCACCTCGCTTCGCTCGCCGACGAGCGCCGGGGCGTGCGCGTCGTGCGGTTCCTACGACGCCTGCCGCGGGGGGTGCATGGCGGCCAAGTTCTTCACCGGGATGCCGCTCGACGGCCCCGATCCCGAGTGCGTCTTCGGCCACGGCGATCCGGGCCCGTCGGGCTCGCCGGTGCCACGCCCCGCCGCCGATCACTCGCTGCGACGGGTGCCGGTGCGCCTCCTTCCCCGTGGCTGATCGGGGCTCGCCGACCTGGCCCGAGGTGGCGTCCACGGCCGGCGACTGCCTGATGGTCGTGCCAGTCGGATCGTTCGAGCAACACGGACCTCACCTCCCGCTCGACACCGACACGAAGATCGCCACGGCGCTGGTCGACGAGATCGCGGGCCTCCCCTTCGTGCTGACCGCGCCCGCGCTGGCCTACGGCGCGAGCGGTGAGCACGCCGGGTTCGCAGGCACGCTGTCGATCGGGACCGACGTCCTCGCCGACGTCCTCGTCGAGCTGGTCCGCTCGGCCCGCGACAGTTGCGCGGCGGTCGTGCTGGTCTGCGCCCACGGCGGGAACGCCGAGGGAATCCGAGCCGCCCGGGATCGCTCGGCGGCCGAGGGGGACCGGGTCTTCGTCTGGGGCGCCCGGGTGGATGGGGGTGACGCCCATGCGGGCCGAACCGAGACATCGCTGATGCTTGCGATCGCGCCCGACGAGGTCCGGACGGGCGAGCTCCGCAAGGGGGTCACCGAGCCGCTCGACACGCTATGGCCACAGTTGCGCGAGGGGGGTGTGAGGTCGGTCTCCCCGAGCGGGGTGCTCGGGGACCCGACCCTGGCCACGATCGGTGAGGGTCGGCAGCTCCTCGCGATGCTGGCCGACCAGCTCACCGATGCGCTCGAGTCGTGGTGGGCGGAGGTCCGCCGCCCCGCCCGGACCGGGGCCGAAGGGTGAGTCCGACCGCGGTCGTCACCGGGGCGGCCCGTGGGATCGGCGCCGCCACCGTCGACCTCCTCGTCGGGGACGGCTGGTCGGTCGTCGCCGTCGACGTGTGCGCCGACGACCCGCAGGTGCCCTACCCGCTGGCCGCGCAAGCCGACCTCGACGGTCTGGCCGCCCGGCATGGCGACGCGGTGGCGACCCTCGTGGGCGACGTCCGCAGCCAGGAGGACATGGACACCGCGGTCGCGCTCGCCCGGGACCGGTTCGGCGGGCTCGACGCCGCGGTGGCGGCCGCCGGCGTCGTGGCGGGCGGGCCGCCGGTGTGGGAGGCCGACGACGACCAGTGGCGCGCCCTTTTCGACGTCAACCTGACCGGGGTGCGACGGCTCGCCCGCGCCGCAGTGCCTTCGCTCCTCGCCGCTGCGCCGCCCCGCCAGGGTCGCTTCGTCGCGGTCGCCTCGGCCGCCGGGCTCCTCGGCCTCCGGCGCCTCGGGGCCTACGTCGCCTCCAAGCACGCCGTGATCGGGCTGGTCCGGGCGCTCGCCGCCGACCTCGCCGGCACCGGGGTGACCGCCAACGCCGTGTGTCCCGGATCCACCCGCACCCCCATCCTCGAGGCGTCGGCCCGGATCTACGGACTCGACTCGGTCGAGGACTTCGACGGGCACCAGCTGCTCGAACGGCTGCTCGAACCCGAGGAGCCGGCCGCCCTCATCGCCTGGCTCTGCGGGCCTCAGGCCAGTGGCGTGACCGGGGCTGTGCTCGCCGCCGACGGGGGGATGACCGCGTTCTGAGGGTCCTTCCGGCCCTTCCGGTGCCCCGCGAACGATTTTTCCCGGCGATAACGTTACGAATGTCGGTCCGGGTCGTCACACCATCGTTGGCTCCCGGTCACAGTGGGCAACTCGATGCCGGCCTGGGGGGTTGAGCGGGACCGGTCATCCACGAGGGAGGTTGCATGCAGAGAATGTTCCGAACCGGCGCGCGGTGGCCGAAATTGCTGTCGGTCGCAGCGGCGGCCACGGTGGCGTTGAGCTTCGCCACCGTCGCGACCGCATCGGGCTCTTCGAGTGTCCCGTTGGCGAACCCCTTCGGCTACAAGTACGGCTATAAGGCCGCGAAGGCCGAGCTGCCGAAGCTCTACGCCGGCACCAGCACCAAGGTGAACCCGACGTCCCGGCCCGCCGCCAAGAACAAGTTCGTCGTGATCATCAGCGCCGGGCAAGCCTCAATATCGAGCTCCGTCCCGGTCGACGCAGCAGCCGCCGCGGCCAAGGCGATCGGATGGCGATCCACGATCCTCGACGGCAAGCTGCAGCCCTCGACCTACGGGGGCCTCGTCAGCCAGGCCATCGCGTTGGGGGCCCAGGGCATCGTCCTCGACGGCATCGACTGCGACCAGGTCCGCGGTCCGCTGCAGCAGGCCAAGGCGCACCACATCGTGGTGATCCCGCTCTACGCGTACGACTGCAACGACCCGACCGAGGCCGCCGGGGCACCGCTCTTCAGCGGGGTCGTGAACTTCAACAACCTGCCCGACAAGCAGCTCGGGTACTTCGCCGAGTCCTACGGGCGGGGCCAGGCCGACTACATCATCGCGGCGTCCCACAACAAGGCCCGGATCCTCGTGCTGAACGACCTCGAGTACACGGTGCTCAAGTACACCGGGGCCGGCTTCGACGACCAGATCGCCCACTCGGGCGGGTCCCAGGTCGTGGACACCGTCAACTTCCTGGCGGCGGACCTCGGCGCCAAGCTCCAGCAGGAGATCCAGGCGGCGCTGCTCCAGCACCCCGACATCAACTGGATCAAGAGCCCCTACACCTACGCCACCATCCTGGGCGTGGTGCCGGCGATCAGCGCCTACCCCAAGGGCAAGTACTCGGTGATGGGCGGCGAGGGCTTCCAGCCGGAGCTGGCCGACATCACCGCCGGCACCGTCACCGCCGCGATGGCCATCAGCTCCCAGTGGGTCGGATGGGCGACCATCGACGCGATGAACAGCGTCTTCACTCACAAGCCGGTCTACACATCGGGCATCGGCTGGGAGCTTGTCGACGCGACGCACAACCTGCCGGCGAGCGACAACCTCGTGCCGAAGGAGAACTACATCGCCGCATTCGAGAAGGCCTGGGGGGTGAAGAAGTAGGGCACCTCCCTCGGGTTTCCGGGGGCGAGGAACGGTAATGTCCGGCCCGATGGAGGACCCCGGCGCGAGCGGAAGCGGTTCCGCTTCCCTCGCCGGGGACTCCGGCCGGTCGGCCGGCTCGCGGTCGGCCGCCCTCTCCGTCTCGCACGTCTCCGAGACGTTCCCGGGGACCAAAGCGCTCGACGACGTCTCGGTCGACGTCGATTCGGGCACGATCCACTGCCTGCTCGGCGGCAACGGGTCGGGGAAGTCCACCCTCATCAAGATCCTCGCCGGGGTCTATCGGGCCGATCCGGGCGGGACGATCGCGGTGGGCGACGCGACCATCGACGCTGAGCGGACCTCCCCCGAATGGGCCCGCGCTTCGGGGCTGCACTTCGTCCACCAGGACCTCGCGATCTTCCCCGCCCTGTCGGTGGCCGAGAACCTGGCCATCGGCCGGGGGTTCCCGGTCAACGCGGCCACCCGGGCGATCCGCTGGCGGGCGTTGCGGCGCCACTCCCGAGCCGTGCTCGAGCGCTTCGGGGTCGACGTCGACCCGCGGCGGATGCTCTGGGACCTGCGCCCGTCCGACCGGACGATGGTGGCCATCGCGAGGGCGCTCCAGGACCAGTCCGACGCGCACGAGGGCATCCTCATCCTCGACGAGCCGACGGTGTCCCTGCCGGCCGTCGAGGTGGACCTGCTGCTCGACGCGCTGAAGCGCTACGCCGGGGCCGGCCAGACCATCGTCTTTGTGACCCACCGACTCGACGAGGTCCCCCGGATCGCCGACCGGGTCACGGTGCTCCGGGACGGCCGGGTGGCCGCTTCGCTCGAGGCGTCGGAGATCTCCAAGGACCGGCTGGTCGAGCTCATCGTCGGCCGCGCCCTCGACCACACGGCCGTCTCCTCGGGCGAGCTCGACGAGAAGGACCTCGTGCTCGAGGTGACCGATCTCGCCGGCGGCCCGCTCAAGGGGGTCAGCTTCGGGTTGCGCAAGGGGGAGGTGCTCGGCATCGCCGGGCTCGTCGGGGCGGGGCGGACCTCGATCCTGACGACGCTCTTCGGCCTGCACCCGGGCCACCACGGGACCGTGAAACTGGAGGGCCGCTCGGTCAGCTTCGCCAACGTCGACGACGCCATGGACGCCGGGCTCGGCTTCGTCCCCGAGGACCGGAGCGAGTCGGCCTTCGTGACCATGAGCCTGCTCGAGAACCTCTCGGCCGCCCAGGTGTCCAAGTACTGGCGGGGCTTGCGGCTCCGTGAGCGCGCCGAGGCGGCCGACGCCCGGCAGTCGATCGTCGACTTCTCGATCAAGGCGATCTCGGAGCGACAGCCCTTCGCCACCCTGTCGGGCGGCAACCAGCAGAAGGCGATCGTGGCGCGCTGGTTGCGGCGGCACCCGAAGCTCCTCCTCCTCGACGAGCCGACCCACGGAGTCGACGTCGCCGCTCGGGCGGAGATCTACCGGCTGGTGCGGGAGGCGGTCGCCACCGGGACCTCGGTGATCGTCGTGACCGCCGACCTCGAGGAGCTGGCCCGGGTGTCGGACCGGGTCATCGTCCTGTCCCAGGGACGGATCACCGCCGAGATCCGGGGCCCCGACATCGATCCGTCCCGGGTCACCGAGCTGGTGCTCTCCTCGGCGGGGGAACCGGTCACCGAGAGGGAGGCCAGCTGACATGAGCGTGGACCAGACCGAGCCGACGACCGAGGCGCCATTGCCGGCGCACTCGGCCGACGCGTCGCCGACCGACGCACGGTCGGGCATGCAGTCCATGCTGCTCTTCAACGTCGAGCGGTTCGCCCTTCCGGCGCTCCTCATCCTCGTGCTCGTCTTCTTCAGCGTCTGGCCGAAGACCGGCAGCATCTTCGCGTCGTCGGCCAACTTCCAGGAGGTCGGATTCGACTACGTCTACGTGGGGATGCTGGCGCTCGCGTCGCTGATCCCGCTCGTCTGCGGCGAGTTCGACTTCTCCGTCGGGTCCAACGCCGGGTTCACCCAGATCGTGTGTGCCACCGCCATGTCCCGGTTCCATGTGCCCCTCGTCTTCGCGATCGTGCTCGCCATCGCGTTCGGGGCCCTGGTCGGCCTGGGCAACGGAAACACCGTGGCCCGCATCGGGGTCAACTCCCTGATCGTGACGCTCGGCACCTCGGCGATCCTGCTCGGCGTGGTCGAGTGGTACACCGGGAGCCAGTCGATCAACAACGGGATCTCCAACTCGCTCATCAGCTTCGGCTCCGACAACTTCCTCGGGATCCCCGACACCGTGTATCTGCTCTTCGGGGTGGCGGCGATCGTCTACTACGTGCTCGAACACACCCCCTACGGCCGATACCTCACGAGCGTCGGGTCCAACACGCGCGCGGCGCGCCTCGTCGGCCTGCGGGTCCCCCGGCTCAAGCTCTCGGCCTTCGTGCTCGCCGGGGCGCTGGCCGGGGTGGCGGGCGTCCTGCTCGTGGCCAAGAACGGCAGCGCCAGCCCCGAGGCCGGGAACGTGACCGACACCCTCTCGGCGCTCGCGGCCGCCTACCTCGGGGCCACCTCGATCCGGCCCGGCCGGTTCAACGTGCTCGGGGCGATGCTGGCCGTCTACTTCATCGGCTTCAGCGTGTCGGGGCTCGCCATCGCCGGTGTGCAGTCGTGGATCAGCCAGGTCTTCAGCGGCGCCGCGCTGTTCATCGCGGTCGTGGTGTCGACCGTGATCGGGCGGCGGCGGGCCGGAGTCACCTGAGGCACGCCGCGACCGGCGGGCCCGCCCGTCGCGGCTGACAGGGTCCGAAGCCGGGGGTGCGCCACCGGGCCCCGACGGGCGTTTCGCTACGGTGTCGCCGTGCTCGAGACGCTCGAGGTCGCGACGGTCCGTCCCTACCGGGACCGTCCGTACGAGTGGGTCGCCGCCGCCGCCAGCTTCGCGGTCGACCCGTCCGAGCGCGCCAACGCGCGGGTCGTCGACCTCGGCGCCGCCCCGACCGACGGCGACGGGCGCGTGCGGTTCCAGTCCGACGTGCGGATGCTCCGACCGACCGCCGATGGGAACGGCAAGGCCCTGCTCGTCGTCCCCAACCGGGGCATGCTCGGCGCCGTCCCCTTCAGCCTCGACGCGGCCCCCGCGATGGGACCCACCGAGGATCCCGACCCCGGCGACGGGTTTCTCTTGGAGGAGGGCTGGACGATCGCCTGGTGCGGCTGGCAGTGGGACGTGCGGCGCGAGAAGGGGTGGCTCGGCCTCGCCGCGCCGCTGGCCGACGTCGGACCCGGCTGGATGCGGGTCGAGTTCCGGCCCGACGTGGCCCAGGACGACCACCGGCTCTCGGACTCCTCACCGCTCTTCTCGTTCCGCGACTACCCCTGCGCCGACCCCGACGACCCCGAGGCGCAGCTCACCGAGCGCACCAGCCCGCTGGGCGAGAAGCGGCCGATCCCGAGGGAGCGCTGGCGGTTCGCCGACGACCGGGCCGGGGTGATCCTCGACGGCGGGTTCCAGCCGTTCCACTGGTATGAGCTCGTCTACCGCTCCTCCTTCGCCCCGGTGGTCGGGACCGGGCTCGTGGCGGTGCGGGACGTCGGTTCCTGGCTGCACCGGACGCACGACTCGGTGTTCGCCTTCGGGATCTCCCAGTCCGGCCGGTTCCTCCGCCAGCTCCTGTTCGAAGGGATGAACGTCGACGAGGAGCGACGCCGAGTGTTCGACGGCGTGTTCACCCACATCGCCTCGGCCCGGCGGGGGGAGTTCAACCGGCGGTTCGGCCAGCCGTCCCTCACCCATCCGCTCACCCCCGATTACGGCCCCCCGTTCGACACGACCGGGCTGCTCGCCCGCCAGCGATCCGAGGGCGGCGTCCCCCGGCTCTTCTCCACCAACAGCTCGTGGGAGTACTGGCGGGGCGACGGCGCCCTCGTCCACCAGGACCCCGAGACGGGTGCCGACCTCCCCGAGGACGACGACGCCCGCACCTACCTTCTGGCCGGGACCGACCACTTCGGCGCCACGCAGATCAAGCAGTTCGCCCCGGTCGCCAACCCCACGCACCTCCTCGACGTCGGCCCGGTCCTCCGGGCGCTGTTCGTCCAGCTCGTGGCCTGGGTGTGCGAGGGCGCCGAGCCCCCGGCGAGCCGGGTCCCGCGGCGCGCCGACGCGACGGCGGTGGAGCGCCCGGGCGTGCTGGCGCGCTTCATCTCGGGGTCGTTGCCGGACCCCGATCACCTGCCGGCGACTCCCGGCCTCGACCCCGGCGCCGTCTCGTGGCCCTTGACGCTCGGACCGCCGACGGTGGCGCTCGTCTCCGACGTCGACCCGGGCGGCAACGAGGTGGCCGGCGTCCGCCTCCCCGCCGTGGCGGTGCCGGTCGCCGCCTACACCGGCTGGAATCCCCGGCGCGCCACCGAAGGGCTCCCCGACGTCCTTTACGAGTTCTGCGGGAGCCGACTGCCGCTCCAGTCGGCCGAGGTCCTCCTCTCGCGCGAGGACTACGAGCGGGCCGTCCTCGGGGCCGCCCGTCACCTCGTCGAGGACCGGTTCCTCCTCGAGCGCGACGTGCGGCGGACTGTCGACGAGGCGCTGCGCCTCTACGACGCGCGGACCTGAACCCACCTACCGTGTCGGGCGTGTCGACCCCGGAGCTCCGTGCCCTGGACCCGCTTCTCGTCGTCGACCACCCGGTGGTGGCCGACCGGCTGGCCCAGCTCCGGGACCAGGCCACCGACAACGCCGCCTTCCGGCGCCTGACCGCCGAGCTGTCGGGGCTGGTCGCCTACGAGGCCCTGCGCGACCTGGCCACCGCGGCCGCGACGGTCACCACCCCGGTCGCCGACGCGCCGGTGCGGCGGATCGCCGAGACACCGCTGGTCGTGCCGGTGCTGCGGGCCGGGCTCGGGATGGTACCGGCGATCACCGCGCTCTTGTCCCCGGTCGAGGTCGCGCACGTGGGCCTGCGCCGGGACGAGACGACGCTCCGCTCGACCCTCTACCTCGACGCCCTGCCCCGTTCGCTCGAGGGACGCCGGGTGGTCGTGTGCGACCCGATGCTCGCCACCGGGGGGACGCTCGCCCAGGTGGTCGACCTCGTGGTCGCCCGGGGGGCCGGCTCGGTCGTGGTCCTGTGCCTGTTGGCCTCCGTGCCGGGGCTCCGCCGGTTCCGCGAGGCGCACCCGGGCGTCCCGGTGGCGTGCGCCGGCGTCGACCCCGAGTTGAACGACCGCGGCTACATCGTCCCGGGCCTGGGCGACGCCGGGGACCGGCTCTTCGGTCCGCCCGCGCCCCTTTAGAGGCCGATGTCCTCGAACCAGAGGTCGTGATGGGTGGCGATGAAGTCGCCGAGCAGACCGATGCACTCGGCGTCGTGGAGGTCGACCACCTCCACACCGTGCTCGGCCAGCCACCCGTGACCGCCCGAGAAGTTCTCGGACTCGCCCATCACCACGGCGCCGATCCCGAACTGGCGGACGAGCCCGCTGCAGAACCAGCACGGCGAGAGCGTCGTCACCATGACGCAGTCCGAGTAGTCGCGCCGACGGCCGGCGTTGCGGAAGGCGTCGGTCTCGCCGTGGACCGACGGGTCGTCCTGCTGGACCCGACGGTTGTGGCCCCGCCCGAGCACGGTGCCGTCCCGCCGGAACAGGGCCGCGCCGATCGGGATCCCGCCCTCGGCCAGGCCCGCCCTCGCCTCTGCGAGCGCGACCTGCAGGAACGCGGCGGCCTGGGCCCGATCGAGCGGCCCGTGGTCACTTGCGGGCATCGGCGTCCTCCGGTCAGAGTCGGATGGTGACGGTGCGACACGGTACCTACACGGTGGCCGTCGGGTCCCAGAAGCTCGAGATCCCGCTCGTGCCCATCGCCGAGGACCTCACCATCGCGCTTTTGATCTCGGTCGACCTCGGGGTGGCGTTCGCCCAGCGGGCCGGTGGGGAGCTGGCGGAGAAGCTGGCCCCCTACGACGCCGAGATCGTGGTCTCGGTGGCCACCATGGGGATCCCGATTGCGATCGAGGTGACCCGCGCCCTCGGCCTCGACGACTACGTCATCTTGCACAAGACCCCGAAGATCCACCTGGCCGACGCGATCGCCGAGCCGGTGCGGTCGATCACCACCGCCACCGACCAGCGGCTCCTCTTCGACCGAGCCCGGCTCGAGGCGGTGGTGGGCCGCCGGGTCGCGGTGGTCGACGACGTCATCTCGACCGGCGGGTCGACCAAGGCCGCGCTCACCCTGATGCGCCGCGTCGGCGCCGAGCCGGTCGTGGTCGGCGCCCTCGTGACCGAGGGGGGCCAGTGGCGATCCTTCCTCGGCGAGGACGCCGCGCTCGTGCAGTCGCTCGGCTCGATCCCACTGTTCCGCCACGGCCCCGGCGGCCGACTGGTCGAGGACTGGGAGGGGCTCGGCGGCTCGACGCCCGCCGACGCCGCGTCGACGAGCCGCGGCGAGGTCTAGGGCCGCCGGGCCCGGGCCCCGGCGACCCCGATCCACCCCCTACTGGCCGGCCGACGCCTCCGCCAGCCGCCGGTCCTGCTCGTCGGCCTGGGCGCGCACCCCCCGCCAGGCCAGCACCACGTACAGCAC
>DAIUEV010000002.1:0-4456 GCA_036844945.1 Acidimicrobiales bacterium | reverse complement strand
TAGGTGTTGAAGGACGTGTTGAAGATGGCGAACATCGTGACCCCGAGCGCGAGCGCGCAGTCGACCAGCACCGCCATGTCCCGTTTGATGGGCACCCCCATCGCCTGGAGCGTGACCCCCGAGGAGTACATGTCCAGGCTGTTGATCGCGAACAGCTGGACGATGCACAGGATCAGGAACGCGTCCACGAACCAGGCCGGGAAGAAGGACTGGTGGGCGAAGGCCACGAAGGCGTTGGCCTGGGTCCCGACGTCGAGGAGGAAGGTCCCCACCGCCGCGCCGAGCGTCATGATCAGGATCTCGGGGAGGGCGGTGCCGAGGAAGACCCAGCCCACGATGGCCGGCTTCGAGCTGTCGGGCGGGCAGTAGCGGGTGTAGTCGTTCCCGCACTCGGTCCAGCCGAGCCCGCTCAGGATGATGACGAAGGCCAGGCCCTCCATGTAGGTCTGCCAGTCGGCACCGTGGGCGACCCCGTGGGTGGTGGCGTGCGGGATCGCGTAGCCGAGCATGATGGCGAACAGGATCACGAAGGGGACCACGAGCGCCCGCAGCGTCTTCAGGATCGTGGCGTGCCCGAGGAAGGGCAGCACCGCCTGGATGATCACGGCCACCATGACGAAGATCACCTTGGCCGGCGTCCCCCCGGCGAAGCCCGCCTTGGTCTGGAGCACCAGGGCGGCGCCGACGATGAGGATCAGGCCCTCGACCTCGAAGCCGATCTGGGTCAGCCAGTTGAAGAACGAGATGAGCCGCGAGCCGTTCGGGCCGTAGCTGGCCCGGTTGATCGCGAACACGGTGGTGCCGGTCTGGGGCGCCTGGAGGCTGCACAGGCCGAGCAGGAAGTACGAGAGGTTGCCGATCAGGATGATGCTCAGCGCCTGGGCGAAGTTGAACCCGAAGGTCATGAGGACGGCGCCGTAGATGAAGTACTCGATCTGGACGCTCGCCCCGGCCCACATCGCACCGACGTCGCGGGGCCTGGCCCAGCGTTCCGACGGCGGGATGTGGTCGATCCCGTGGGTCTCGATGTGGAATACCTGATCGGCCGCGGGCAGCGGCTCCTCCACGATGGTGGCCAAGATCCCCTCCTAGAGCGCCGTCAATCGCCTCGCCGAATCGGTGACGGCTCCCTGGGCCACCCGTCGACGCCGAGAAGGATGGGCGAGATTCGCCCGCCCGTCAAGAGGAACGAACGCGTGACGAAACCGCGACTTCGGGCCCCAAGAACCGGTCCAGCTGACCGAGCAGTTCGGCGCGGCGGTCCGGGTCGGCGAAGCAGCTCTCGATCGAGGTGCGGGCGACCGCCCCCAGCTCGGCCGGGCCCCAGCCGAAGGTCGAGGCGCACCGCTCGTATTCGGTGACGAGGTCGATGCCGTACAGGAGCGGATCGTCGGTGTTGACCGAGACCGGCACGCCGGCCCGCCGCAGCTCCTCGATCGGGTGCGCGCTCAGCTCGTCGACGACTCCGAGCACCACGTTCGACGTCGGGCAGATGTCCAGGGGGACGCGGCGCTCGGCCAGCTCCGCCACGAGGGCCGGTTCCTCCACACACCGGATCCCGTGGTCGATCCGTTCGGCCCCGAGGAGCTCGACCGCTTCCCGGACACCCTCCGCCCCGCCCGACTCTCCGGCGTGGGCGCAGAGGCGGAGGCCGGCCCGCCGGGCCCGATCGAAGGCGGGCGCGAACCGCTCGTTGTGGGATCCCCCTGCCTCGTTGCCGTCGATCGAGATCCCGACCACCCGGGGGTGCGCCAGTTCCACGACCCGCGCCACCAGCTCGTCGGCGGCCGGCCCGCTCGAGGTCCGGCTCATGCTCACGCACAACCCGAACGTCGGCCCCCCGTCCTGCTCGGCCTCGCGCAGCGGGCCGTCCAGCGCGTCGACCATCGCGCCCAGCCGGTCCCGCCAGTGCGGCCAGTGGCCCGGGTTCACGATGACGTCGGTGTGCCGCGCCCCGGCCAGCGCGGCGCGGGCGCCGAGCCGACGGGCGATCTCGCCGAGCTGACCGGCGCGCTCGATCCGGCCGCACCGCTGGTCGAGATGGGCGAGCAGCTCGTCGAGCGACCGGATCGGCGCCTCGTCGCGGGACGGCTCGCCTTCCCAGGCGACGTCGGAGGGCACCGTCCCTTCGAGGTGGAGATGCACCTCGGCCTTCGGGAGGGTCGCGATCCACGCCCGGTCTGGCTCCGCCACGCCGCAATGATGGCGTTCGGATCCCTCCGGCGACGAGCGGACCCGGCGTTAGGGTCGCTTGATGCCCGAGGCGATCCCCCATTCGGCCCCGATCGCGGCGCTCGCCGCCGGTCTCGCGGAGGGCCGTTGGACGAGCGAGGCGCTCGTCGAGGCCTACCTGGCCCGGATCGACCGGCTCGACGGCCTGTTCGGATCCATCCGGGGCCTCGTACCGGACTGTCGCGAACAGGCCCGGGCCAGCGACCGCCGGCGTGCGGGGGCGGGGCCACGGGGCCCGCTCGAGGGGATCCCGGTCGTCGTGAAGGACAACATTGACGTGGCCGGCACCCCGACCACCGGTGGCGCGCTCGCGCTCGAGCACTCGGTGCCCGCCCGCGACGCACCCCTGATCGCCCGCCTCCGGGAGGCAGGGGCGGTCATGATGGCCAAGACCAACCTGTCGGAGCTGGCCAACTTCCTGACCGAGGCAATGCCGTCGGGTTACTCGTCGCTCGGAGGCCAGGTGCTCAACCCCTATGACACCTCGGTCACGCCGAGCGGGTCGAGCAGCGGGTCGGCCACCGCGGTCGCGCTCGGTCTCTGCGCGGCCGCGGTGGGGACCGAGACCGACGGGTCGATCACCAGCCCAAGCGAGCGCCAGAGCCTGGTCGGGGTGAAGCCGACCGTCGGGCTGGTGAGCCGCACCGGGGTGCTGCCGATCTCACCCAGCCAGGACACCCCCGGGCCCATGGCCCGATCGGTGGCCGATGCCGCCGCCCTCCTGGCCGCGATGGCCGGCCCGGATCCCGCCGATCCCGCCACCGCCGGATCGGCGGCCGCGACCGAGGCGCTGCGGACCCTGCGGCTGGAACCGGGCGCGCTACGAGGGGCTCGAATCGGGGTGATCCGGGAGCTGTCGGAAGACGAGGAAGAGGACCGGGCCAACCGGGAGTCCTGCCACCACTCGGCGCTGTCCGCGCTCGCCGCGGCTGGCGCGGTCGTCCGCGACGTGCATTTGCTGGCGGTGCCGCGCGGATGGCCGTCGAGCGACGACGAGCTCGCCGTGCTCCACCACGAGTTCGCGCCGGCGGTCGACGCCTACCTCGCCGCGCTGGACGGGGACCCACCGCGCCGGTCGCTCGCCGAGATCGCCGAGTGGAACCGGGCGCACGCGAGAGAGGCCCTCAAGTTCGGCCAGGTGCATGTGGACCGGGCCCTCGCGATCGACCACGCCGCGCAGGACGCCGCGTACCGAGACGCGCGCCGCCGGAGCGTCGAGTCCACCACCGGCGCGCTCGAGGACGCCCTTGGCGACGAGCTCGAAGTCCTCGTCTTTCCGGGCGCCATGGGGCAGACGCTCGCGGCGCAGGCCGGTTGGCCCAGCCTGGTGGTGCCAGCCGGCTACGGCGCCTCGCACCGGCGACCGATCGGGGTCCTGTTCATCGGACGGCCGTGGTCCGAGGCCCGGCTCCTCTCCCTCGCCGCTGCCTTCGAGGTGGCCCATCCGGTGCGAAAGCCACCGTGGGAGGTCAACCCGGCCGCCTTCCGGCGGTTGGGTACGGGCTGACCCGCAACCGCTGCCGCGCTGACGGGACCGTCGTAGCGGATCGGTAGCCTTGGCCCCGGTGCAAGCACGTTCCTCCTCGTCGCTTGACGCGCCCGCCCGGCCGTCGTTGCCCACCACGGGGCCGGTGGTGACCGCGCGCGGCCTCTCGAAGCGATTCGGTGAGCTGGTGGCCGTCGACTCCATCGACTTCGACATCGCGCGGGGTGAGTCGTTCGGCTTCCTCGGCCCCAACGGGGCCGGCAAGACCTCCACCATGCGGATGATCGCCTGCATGTCGCCCAAGACCGCCGGCACGCTGCGGGTGCTCGGACTCGACCCCGAGACCGACGGCCCGGCGATCCGGTCCCGCATCGGTCTCGTGCCCCAGGACGACAGTCTCGACCTCCAGTTGACGGTTCTGGACAACCTGATGATCTACGGGCGCTACTTCGATCTCCCGAAGAAGGTGATCCGCGAGCGCGCCATGCGGCTGCTCGAGTTCGCCGAGCTGACCGATCGGGCCCGCGACACCGTCGAGCCGCTCTCGGGCGGGATGAAGCGTCGCCTCACCATCGCCCGGGCGCTCGTGTCCGAGCCGGACCTCCTCATCCTCGACGAGCCGACGACCGGCCTCGACCCCCAGGCCCGGCACCTCCTCTGGGACCGGCTCTACCGGTTGAAGAGCCAGGGGGTCACCCTCGTCATCACCACCCACTACATGGACGAGGCCGAGCAGCT
>DAIUEV010000001.1:17663-169996 GCA_036844945.1 Acidimicrobiales bacterium | reverse complement strand
TGGACCACCGGCGAGGATCAAGCAACGCGGCAAACGTTGCCTGAAGGGGCACTAGTTCTCAACGCGCGAAAACGCGGTGGACCAGGGATCCCGCGCCCGTACCATCCCCGGGCCGCGGCGGGGTGCCGTGGAATGCTTGAGCCCCGCCAGATCCCGGAACCCAAAGGCATGGTCGGATGCGCGCCCGGATCGCCGCTGTCGCCGCACTTCTAAGCGGGGCCACCAGCCTCGTCGCCCTGCCGGGTCGGGCCGCGGCCGCGAGCCGACCGAAGACTCACATGCCTGCCACCCCGGTCCTCGGCTTCCCCGAGTCCTGGGGGCTCTCCCACCGCGACGTGATCGACATCGCGGCCGGCCTGGTCATCGTCGTCCTGCTCGCGGTGATCCTCATCCTCCGCGTCCGCCGGCGCCGCGGCCAGGTGGTCCGGGCGCCCGAGACCCGCACCCAGGCGTTCCCGACGACCGCCGAGGCCTGGCGCGGTTCGGGTCTGGCCGAGGAGCCGACCGGCCGCCTGCCGAAGTTCGAGGCGAGTTCGGTCGTACTGCCCCCGCTCGCGGTGACCCCCGGGTGGCATCCCGTCCAGGGCGACGCCACCAGGCTCGCCTACTGGGACGGCGGAAGCTGGACGGCCTTCCGTCAATGGGACGGCCACGCCTGGGTGGACCCCACCGTCGTCCCGAGCTGACGAGGGGTCCGGCTCGATCCAACCGGCCGATAGGTTGCGTCGGATGCCCGACCCCGCGTCACCCTACGCGCGGCCGCTCGCGGACGACGAGTTGCTGGCCGAGCAGCGCGACTACTACCGCCAACGCGCCCCCGAGTACGACGAGTGGTGGCAGCGGGCGGGCCGCTACGACCACGGCCACCATGCCGCAGCCGACTGGGACGCCCAGGTCGCCGTGCTCGACGACGCCCTCCGCGCCTTCGGCGCGACCGGCGACGTCCTGGAGCTGGCCGGTGGGACCGGATGGTGGACCGAGCGCCTGGCCAGGACGGCCACGACCCTCACGGTGGTCGACGCCTCCCCCGAGACGCTGGAGCGGAACCGCGCGAGGGTCGGTGGGCGCCCGTCGGTCTCCTACGTGGTGGCGGATCTCTTCGCCTGGGAACCGGCGGACCGCTACGACGTCGTCTTCTTCTCCTTCTGGCACTCCCACGTGCCCCGGTCCCGCACGGCCGCGTTCTGGGGTCTCGTGCGGCGGTGCCTCCGGCCCGACGGCCGGGTCTTCCTCATCGACAACCGCTACGACCCGAGCCGGAGCTTCGTGGAGCACCACATCTTCGAGGATTCCGACGGGGTCCAGCACCGGACCCTCAACGACGGGTCCGAGCACCGCCTGGTCAAGGTCTTCTACGAGCCCGACGAGCTGACCCGGCTGCTCGCGGCCGAGGGCTGGAGCGCCGAGATCCACGCCACCACGCTGTTCCTCTACGGCTCGGTGGTCCGCGATGGCACCGAAGGAGAAAAGAGGACCTGATGGTCGACGACCTGGAGGACCCGCGGCGGACCGAGCCGACCCAGGAGCTGGGCGAGCGGGAGATGCTCGACGGCTGGCTCGAGTTCCACCGGACCACGCTCCTGCTCAAGTGCGAGGGGCTCGACGACGCGGCGCGCAAGGCCCGCCCGATCGCCACCTCCAAGCTCTCGCTCCACGGGCTGGTCCGGCACATGGCCGAGGTCGAACGGGGTTGGTTCCAACGGACGTTCGCGTCGGATCCGTCGGTGCCGTACCTGTTCGACTACACCGGGAACGAGGACGCCGACCTCGAGCCGATCGAGGGCGCCGACTGGGACACCGATCTCGCCGCGTGGCGGGCGGAGTGCGAGGCCAGCCGGCGGACCGCCGCCGGGCACGACCTTGACGAGGTGGGGACTTCGCGGCGCGGGAACCGGGTGTCGCTCCGCTGGATCTACGTCCACATGATCGAGGAGTACGCGCGCCACAACGGCCACGCCGACCTCATCCGCGAGAGCGTGGACGGGGCCGTCGGCTGCTGAGCGCCGCCGAGGCCCGGGGCACCGGCCCCCGCGTAGCCCAGGCGGTCAGCGTCCCGGCGAGGGAGGCGAGGGCGGCGAGGAGCAGCGCCGCGTGCTCGAACCCGGCAGAGGCCGCGCCTGCGCTGCGAAGCGAGCCGCCGATGACGAGGCCGGTCAGCGCGAGGCCGACCGCGGTGCCCACCCCGCGGGTCATGTTGAGGACGCCGCTCGCGACGCCGGCCTGGTCACGGGGCGCTGCGCCCATGATCGACGAGTTGTTGGCCGGGAGGAACAGGCCGAGGCCGGCGCCCGCCACCGCCAGCTCGAACCCGAGCGCCCACGACGACGGGGTCGTGAGGCCGAGGACGAAGAGCGCGCCCGCGCATAGGGCCATGCCGGCGGCGGCCAGCCGGCCCGGGCCGAACCGCTCGGCGGCACGCCCGGCCCCGACCGCCACCGCGCCGAGGGCCAGCGGCAGTGCGCTGAGCACCAGCCCGGCGTGCCCCGGCCCGGAGCCCCGGGACCGCTCGAGGAAGAACGGGACCGCGAACATCGTGCCGAACAGCACCAGATACGACAGCATCCCCCCGGCGATGCCGGCCGAGAACGCCCGAGAGCCGAACAGCCGGGGCTCGAGCATCGGGTGGGCGGCGCGGCGCTCCCGCGCCACGAAGGCCCCGGCCGTGGCCACCGAGCCGAAGAGGAGCACGACGGTGCCCGGGCTGCCCCAGCCCCACCGGTCCCCGAAGGAGAGAGCCACGAGGAGCGCGGCGATGGCGGGCACGAAGAGCCCGAGGCCGGCCCAGTCATAGGGGGTCCGGGCCTGCAGCCCCCGACTCCTCGGGAGCAGGACACGCGCCGCCAGCGTGCCGAGCAGGCCGGCCGGAACGTTCACGAGGAAGATGAGCCGCCAGCCCCCGGCGGCGAGCAACAGGCCGCCGAGGCTCGGCCCGAGCGCGAGGCCGAGGGCCTGGGCGGCGCCCTGGATGCCGAGCGCCCGCACGAGCCGGTCGCGGGGCACCGCCAGGTAGATGATCGCCACGCTGTTCGCCTGCAGCATCACCGCGCCGAACGCCTGGAGGACCCGGAAGAGGTCGAGGGCGAGGAGGTTTGGGGCGGCCGCGCACAGCGCCGAGCCGGCGATGAAGACGACGAAGCCGTAGGTGTAGAGCAGCTTGCGACCGACCATGTCGGCGAGCCGGCCCACCGCGGTGACCCCGGCCACGAGCACGATCAGGTAGGCGAGCCCGACCCAGGTGACCGCGCCGACACCGGCGTGGAACGCCCGCTCGAGGGTGGGGAAGGCGACCGTCACGATGCTCGCGTCCAGCTGGCCCATGAAGGCCCCGACGCAGACCGCCGCGAGGGCGTAGTAGGGGGCGTTGGGACGGTTGCGGACCCAGTCGGGCCGGGCGGGCTCGACCAGCCACCGGGCCGCCCCGAGCGCCGGCCCGCTCGCCGGCCGCTCCCCGGTCGTCTCGGGGGAGACCGTCACCGGGCCATCCTCGCCCGCCCGTAACCAGAGGTCAAAGAAGTAGATTCTTCACTATGCATAAGCAAATACATATGGATACCCGACGGCTTTCCATCTTCCTGGCCGTCGTCGACGAGGGCGGGTTCACGGCCGCCGGCGACGCGCTGGAGCTGTCCCAGCCGGCGGTCTCCCAGGCCATGCGAGAGCTCGAGGCCGACCTCGGCACCGCGCTCTTCCATCGGGTCGGGCGCGGGGTGCGCCTGACCCCGGCCGGCGAGGCGCTCGTCGGACCGGCCCGGCGGGCCCGACATGATCTCGAGATCGGGCGCCGGGCCGTCGAGGACGTCGCGGGGCTCGCCACCGGCCACCTCGACCTCGCCTGCCTGCCGACGCTGGCGGTGGCACCGCTGGCCCCGCTCGTCGGGGCGTTCCGGGCGGCCCATCCGGGAATCTCGGTGCGGCTCTCGGATCCCGGCGACACCGAGGAGCTGGTCGAGTTCGTCCGCTCGGGCCGCTCCGAGATCGGGCTTGTCGAGCCGGTCGAGGACCCCGACCTCACCACGGTGCCGCTCGCCCGCCAGGAGTTCTTGGCGGTGCTCCCCCCGGGGAGCGAGGCCGAGGCGCCGTTCCGCCTGCGCGACCTGGCCGGGCTCCCCCTCGTGGCCGCGCCACGCGGCTCGTCGACCCGCGGTCTCCTTGACGACTCCCTGGCCCGGGCCGGCCGGCCGGCGAGGGTCGTCGTCGAGGCGGCCCAGCGGGAGGCGCTGCTGCCGCTGATCGTGGCGGGGGCCGGGGCCGGCCTGCTCCCCCGGCCGCTCGCCGAGGTGGCCCGGGCGCTCGGGTGTGTGGTGCTCGAGCCGCGCCCGCGGGTCTGGCGAGCGGTCGTGCTGGTCCACCGGGACGGCCCGCTGACCCCGGCCGCCGAGCGGTTCGTCGAGCTGGCCCGCCGGGGAACTGATTAGGCAATCGAATAGTTCGACCCGCTACAGTTCACGGCGAAAATGGAATCGATTGCCGAACGTGCCCCCCGGAACGGGGCGGGCCGCAACGGCGCGGGGCCGGACGCCCCGCCCGCGGGCGGCCCCAAACCGCGCAAGACCCAGCCCCTCGGGCCCGAGGCCGGCGGGTGGCTCCGCCGACTGTCGCCGCTGTGGTGGGCGCACCGCCGCGTCGTGGCGATCGCGCTGGTTGCCTCGATCGTCTCCTCGGCCACCTTGGCGGTCGCGCCCTACCTCCAGAAGGTGGTCATCGACAGCTCGATCCTCCACCACCGCTACAAGATCGAGCCGCTCCTCCTCCTCATGGGCGTCGTCTATGCGCTGCAGTTCGTCTTCAGCGGCATCCGGCGTTTCACCGCGGGGCGGGTCAGCTGGGACATCGACTACGACCTCCGCAACACCGTCTTCTCGCACCTCCAGGGGCTCGACTTCGCCCGACACGACCAGCTGCAGACCGGCCAGCTCGTCTCGCGGACCAACTCGGACCTCGTCCTCATCCGGACCCTTCTGACCCAGTTACCCCTCGTCCTCGCCAACCTCCTGCAGTTCCTGCTCGCGGCCGCGATCATGATCCGCCTCTCACTTCTCCTGACGGCGGTCGTGGTGCCGCTCATGCCGTTGATGTTCCTGCTCGCCTTCCGGATGCGGCGCGTCGTGTACCCCTCCAGCTGGGAGATGCAGGCGCGCATGGCCGAGATGGTCGGCAACATCGACGACGCGGTGAGCGGGGTGCGGGTCGTGAAGGGTTTCGGCCAGGAGGACCGCGAGCTCGACCGGGTCACCGGGGCCCTCGGCCGCCTCTACGGGTCCCGTATGCGGAACTGGCGTCTCCGGTCGCGCCGGACCTCCACCCTCCAGACGGTGCCGCAGCTGGGGCAGGTCGCGGTGCTGGCGCTCGGGGGCTGGCTGGTCTTCGACGGACGGGTCACGGTCGGGACGCTGGTCGCCTTCTTCGCCTACCTGACCCAGCTCATGTCGCCGGCCCGCCAGATGGCGGGGGTGCTCGTGGTCGCCCAGCAGGCCCGGGCCGGGGCCGAGCGGGTCCTCGAGCTCCTCGACTCGCTGCCCGACGTGGTCCAGAAGCCCGACGCAGTCGAGCTCGGCCCGCTCGGTGGCCGGGTCAGCTTCGAGCACGTCTCGTTCGGGTACCTGCGCTCCGAGCCGGTCCTCGACGCCTTCGACCTCGAGGTGCAGCCCGGCGAGACCGTGGCGCTGGTGGGGACGTCGGGTTCGGGAAAGTCGACGGTCGGGCTCCTCCTCCCGCGCTTCTACGACGTGCAGCAGGGGGCCGTGAAGGTCGACGGGATCGACGTGCGCGACGTGACCTTCGACTCGCTCCGGCGCCAGATCGGCGTCGTCTTCGAGGACAGCTTCCTCTTCTCCGACACGGTCAAGGCGAACATCGCCTACGGGCGGCCCGACGCCACCGACACCGACATCGAGGCGGCGGCCCGGGCGGCGGAGGCCCACGCGTTCATCTCCGACCTGCCCGACGCCTACGACACCGTGGTCGGCGAGCGCGGGCTCTTGCTCTCGGGCGGCCAGCGCCAGCGGATCACCCTCGCCCGGGCCCTGCTCACCGACCCGCGCATCTTGCTGCTCGACGACGCCACGTCGTCGATCGACAGCCGGATCGAGGAGGAGATCCACGCCACGCTGCGCCGGCTCATGGTCGGACGCACGACCATCCTCGTGGCGCACCGCCGTTCGACGCTGCACCTCGCCGACCGGATCGTCGTGCTCGAGGGGGGCCGGGCGATCGACTCGGGGACCCACGAGGAGCTGCTCGAGCGCTGCCCGCTCTACTCCGACCTCTTATCGGGGCCGGGCGACGACGCCGAGGGCGACGGGGTGGAGCTCCGGGCGCTGTCGGCCGCCGCCGCCGACGGGCAGGTCACCGAGTCGGCCTGGGCCGGTGAGGAGGCGACCGGCGCCGCCGCGCTCGCCTCGCCGGGATCGCTGGCCGCGGCCGGGATCGAGGTGGGCCGCATGGGCATGGGCGGCGGGGGCATGGGCGGCGGGGCCGGCGTGGGCGGGGGCATGCGGGCCGGGCTCTCGGCACCCCCCACCCCCGAGCTGATGGCGGCCATCGAGGCGCTGCCTCCCGTTGTCGACCAGCCCGGGCCGGAGCTGGCGGCGCACAACCGGGTCATGCGCCAGCCGTTCCGGTTCCTCGGGTTCCTGCGGCCGTTCCTCCCCCAGCTGGCGGTCGGGATCGTCCTCGTGGTCATCGACGCGGCCGCCGGCCTCGTCGGCCCGTCGTTCACCGGCACCTCGGTCAACAGCGTCTTCCTCCACCACGACAAGACGGTGCTCTGGGTGCTCACCGGGCTCTTCTTCGCGGTGACGATGGTCGACTGGGCCGACATGTGGGCCGAGACGTTCTGGACCGGCCGCACCTCGGAGCGGATGCTCTATTCGATGCGGGTGCGGATCTTCGCCCACCTGCAACGGCTGGGCATGGACTTCTACGACCACGAGATGACGGGGCGCATCCTCACCCGGATGACCTCGGACGTGGACACGCTGTCCTCGCTCTTGCAGTCGGGGCTCCTCAACGCCCTCGTCTACCTCGTGCAGTTCGCGGGCGTGGTGGTGATCCTGTTCACCCGGAACGCGCACCTGATCCTGCTGGTGCTCACCGTCGTGCCGCCGCTCGCGATCGCCACCGTGTGGTTCCGGGTCCAGTCGACCCGCGCCTATGACCGCCAACGCGACCGGATCTCGGCGGTCAACGCCGACCTGCAGGAGAACATCTCGGGGGTCCGGGTCACCCAGGCGTTCCGGCGCGAGACCCGCAACACGGGGAACTTCCTCGGGCTCACCGCCGGCTACCGCGACGCCGGGCTGCGCTCGCTCAAGGTGTCGTCCATCTACTTCACCTTCGCGGCGTTCATCGGCAACGTCGCGATCCTCATCGTGCTCGGTGTCGGGGCCCAAGAGATCCGCTCGGGCACCCTCACGATCGGCGCCCTCACCGCCTTCCTCCTCTACCTGACCCTCCTGTTCGCGCCGGTGCAACAGCTCTCACAGGTCTTCGACACGTACCAGCAGGCGACGGCCGGGCTCCGCAAGATCAGCGGCGTCCTCAACACCCCGGTCGACACTCCGGCCGCGGCCGAGCCGATCGAGCCCGGCCAGCCGTCCGGGCGCATCGGCTTCCGGGGGGTGCGGTTCCGCTACATCGGCACCAACACCGACGCGCTGGCCGGCGTCGACCTCGACATCGCGCCGGGCGAGACGGTCGCCCTCGTCGGCGAGACGGGGGCGGGCAAGTCCACGGTCGTGAAGCTGATCGCCCGCTTCTACGACCCGACCGAAGGCGTGGTGCTGATCGACGGAACCGATCTGCGTGACCTCGACCTCGGCGCCTACCGGCGCCGGCTCGGCTACGTCCCCCAGGAGCCGTTCCTCTTCCGGGGCACCATCCGCGACAACATCGCCTACGGGCGCCCCGGGGCGACCGACGCCCAGGTGGAGGCGGCCGCCCGGGCGGTGGGCGCCCACGACTTCATTGTCGGGGTGGGCGGCTACCGCAAGGCGGTGGCCGAGCGGGGCCGGTCGCTCTCGATCGGCCAGCGCCAGCTCTTGTGCCTGGCCCGCGCCCAGCTGGTCGATCCGGCCGTCCTCCTCCTCGACGAGGCGACCTCCAACCTCGACCTCGCCACCGAGGCGCGGGTCAACCGGGCCATGGGGGTGGTGGCGAGCGGTCGCACCACCATCCTGATCGCCCACCGGCTCCAGACCGCCCGACGGGCCGACCGGATCCTGGTGCTCGACAGCGGCCGGGTGGTGGAGGAGGGCAGCCACGACGAGCTGGTCGCGGCGGGCGGGCGCTACGCCGAGATGTGGCGGGCCTTCGACATCCGGGCGGCCGAGGTCGCGTAGCGGCCGAGGTCGCGTAGCGGCCGGCGCGAGCGGCCCGCGACTTCAGCCGACGAGCGACTCGATCTGCTTGACCAGCTTCTCCTCGACCTCGAAGTTCCAGGCAGACTCGGCGACGTCGATCACGAGGAAGAGATCGGAGAGGAGCAGCGTCTCGGCCGCTGCCACTCCGAGGTGCTCGAGCCACTTGCCGATTCCCACCCGCACCGTGAAGTCGTTCGGTTCGCCCGAGATCATGACCGACAGCGCTCGATCGGCATCCACGACCCCGCGAAGGAATCCCCCCTTCTTCGCTTGCAGCACGGTGCCCTGGCCGCTCGGCGCGGAGGTCTGCACGGTGAACCCATCGGACTTGAGATAGTCCTCGATCTTCTGCGGCAGGGCGCTCAGGTCCGTCCCCTTGCTCTCGAAGTGCAGGGACTTGTCACCAAGGGTCATGGGCTTCCTCTCGTCTGTGCTGAAAGGTCAGCAGCGACGGTGTGGCGGGTGTCACTCAGACTAGGTCGGCGGGTCGGCGTTCCCGGGGTCGCCATCGGCGCCGAGCTGACCGCGCCACCCTGACCGGATGGAACATCGGTTGGCGCGTGCGGCGAGGTCAGGACCCTGGTGATCGGGCCAGCGCGAGGACATCGGGCGCCCCGCGACGCCGGGCCAGCGCCTCGAGGTGGACGTCGCCGAACCCGGCGGCCGACAGCGCGGCGGCCAGCTCCTCGGGCTCCCAGCACGCGAAGAAGCGGCCCGCGAAGTCGTCGTCGGGGAGCCGGTGTCCCTCGTAACTCCCCCGGATCACCGTGAGGAGGAACGGCGCGCCCGGCCGGAGCGCCCGGCGGACCTGACCGAGCGCGTTGGGCACCCGCGCCTTTTCGAGGTGCAGGTAGGAGTGGCGGGCGAAGGCCCCGGCCAGCACCCCGTCGGCGAAGGGCAGCGCCTCGAGGTCGGCCCGGGCCAAGGGGCCCCCGTGCCGCCGGGCCAGCGCCAGCATCGCAGCCGCCCCGTCCACCCCGACCACCACCGGACCGAGCTCGACCAGGTACCGGCCGGCCCCGCAGCCGAGGTCGACGACCGGGCCGGGACCGGCGAGCGCCCTCAGCCGGGTCCCCAGCCCGTCGGTGGCCTCCCCCCGGCGCGCGATCCACTCGGCGGCGCGCCGCTCGTAGACCGCCAGGGTGGCGCCGTCCATGGCCCACGATACGGCGCCCCCCGGACGAGCCGGCACCGACCGCGTCGCGTCGGTCGGGCCGGTCCCGGCCCGCGTGCCGCGGCTATCGCGGGGTGAGGACCGCCACCGGCAGCGTGCTGAGCAGGTCGCCGACCCGCACCGATCCCGCCCGCGCCCGCACCGCCGAGCCGCTGAGCACGTCGCGCCAGGCTCCCGGCGCGCCGGCGGGGAGGACCACCGTGCTCGCGCCCCACCCCTCGGTCCCGAGCGCGAACCTCCCGGGCCCGGTGGCCGCCATCGTGAGCCGCGGCACCACGGTCACCGACCACGCCGGGCCCCGCCGCCGCGCGAACGCGACCAGCCGGTCCCGGCCCGGCCCCCGCACCGAGAGCGGCAGGTAGGCGCCGCGCGCGAACAGCTCGGGTCGGCACCGCCGGAGCCGCAGGAGCGCCGAGGTGACGTGCAGCTTGACCCGGCCGTCGGGCCACGCGGCCAGGAGCGCGGCCACCTCGGCTCCGGTCGGCCCCCCGCCCTCTTCGGCCAGTTCCGCGAGCGCCGCCTGCCGAGCGCCGAAGTCGACCGGTCGGCGGCTGTCGGGGTCGACGAGCGAGAGGTCCCACAGCTCGCCGCCCTGGTAGAGGTCGGGCACCCCCGGGGCGGTGGCGGCGAGCACCGTCATGGCAAGCGAGTTCGTGGCCGCCGCCGGGCCGAGCCGGCGTACCAGCCGGTCGAGCTCGGCGCGCGTGCGCGGATCGCCGAGGACCGCCTCGACGAAACGCCGGAGCACCCGCTCGTAGCGGAGGTCGGGATCGATCCAACTCGTCCTCCGCTTGGACTCCCGGGCCGCCTTGCGCATCGTGTCGCGCAGGCGGCGGGTGAGCTCGGGGCCGGCCCCGCCGTCGGCCGGCCAGACTCCGAAGAGGCTCTGGTAGAAGAACAGCTCGTCGTGGGGGTCCGGGCCGGTCCCGCCGCCGAGCGAGACGACGTGGCGGCGGTGCCAGCGCCGGACCAGGGCCTCCCACTCCGGCGCCGCCTCCGAGAGGACGGCCAGCCGGGCGCGGACATCGGCGCTGCGCTTCGTGTCGTGGGTCGAGAGCGCGTTGAGGCCGCAGGACCCGAGCCGCGCCCGGGCGGCGAGTGCCGCATGCAGGTCGGGCACGCCGAGCGAGGGCCGGCCCGGGTCGCCGCCGACCTCGGCCGACGCCAGCAGGCCGTGGAATCCGTAGCAGGCGGTGTCCTCGACGCCCTTGGCCGCCACCGCGCCGCTCAACTGCTGCAGGCGCGAGATGAAGGGTGACCGGGCGTCGGCCCGGGGGCCGCTCACCGGCGACGAGCCGGCGCCGTGGACCACGGCCACCAGCGAGTCGAGGGCCCGGGCCGCCTCGGGGCCGAGCTCGGGGCGCGCCGCGGTGGCGGCGGCGGCCAGCCGGGCCCGGTCGGCCCGGTCGGCCGGGCCCCGGCCGACGTAGGTGCGGTAGACGTGCAGGTGGGCAAGCAGGGCCCGGAGCGCCGCCGCGACGTCGGGGCGGGCGAGGTCGTGGCCGGGCACCCGCTCGGTGAGCGCCGCCGCGGCCAGCCCCACCAGCCGGTCGAACTGCCCGGGGAAGAGCGCGTCGACGACCCCCCTCCGGGCCGCCGCGACCAGCTCGTCGAAGCTCCGGTCGTCCCCGGTCGACTCCGCGCCGAGGCGGTCGAGCGCGGCCGCGCCGGCGGGGTCGACGAACAGCCGCGTGGTGAGGTCGGCGAACTCGTACCCGGTCGTCCCGTCGATCGGCCACGACGGCGGCAGCGTCTCGCCGGGCCCGAGGATCTTCTCGACCACCACGCACGGCCGCTCACCCCGGCCCGACTCGACGTCGTCCACCAGCCTGCGGAGATAGGCGGTCGGATCGGCCAGCCCGTCGATGTGGTCGATCCGCAGCCCGGCGACGCGGGGGTCCCGGGCGAGGGCGAGGGCGAGCCGGTGGGTGGCCTCGTAGACGGCCTCGTCCTCGAGGCGCACCCCCACCAGCCCGTCGATATCGAAGAACCGGCGGTAGTTCCCCTCGAATCGGCCGAGCCGCCAATAGGCGAGGCGGTAGTGCTGGGCGGCGAGGACCGCCGCCGCGTCGTCGCCGGCACCGAGCGACGACGCCGGGTCGAGCGGGAAGTCCTGGCCCTCGACGCTGAGCAGGAGCCGGCCGGAGTGGACGGCCACCTCCCCGGTGCGGAGCACCGCCGCGAGCGGGGCCGGGAGCGTGGAGAGCACCACCCGCCAGTCGCCGGCGGCCCAGTCGATGTCGAAGACCGGGGCGTGCGGCGAGTTGGGGCCGAGCCGCAGCACGTCCCACCACCACTCGTTGGCCGGGTCCGTCGCCATGTGGTTGGGCACCACGTCGAGGAGGAGCCGCATGCCGTGGGCGTCGAGCTCCGCGAGCAGCGCCTCGAAGTCGGCCTCGGTCCCCTGGACCGGGTCGAGCCGGTTGGGGTCGACGACGTCGTAGCCATGGGGGCTGCCGGGGGCGGCCGCGGTGACCGGCGACAGGTACAGGGTCTCGATCCCGAGCGCGTCGAGGTAGGCGACGAGCCGGCGGGCACCGTCGAACCCCACCCCGTGGAGCTGCAGGCGGTAGGTCGAGCCCAGCGGGCGGGCGGGGCGGGCGCTCAATGCTCGGGGCGCTCGGTGTGGCGCAGGACCAGGCTCGACTGGGCCCCGAGGTTGAGTGCACCGGCGCGGACCGGGCGGGGGAAGGTGCCGGTGGGCCGCAGCGTGCTGAGCAGCTCCTCCCACCGGCCCGGCCAGTCGATGGTCGGCAGCGTGTAGGAGCGCGAGCTGTGCCCCGCGTTCAGGAGCACGAGCAGGGTGTCGCCCCGCTCGGAGCGGCCGAGCGCGTCGAGCTCGTCGGCCGCCCGGCCGAGCAGCAGCATCCCGATCGAGCGGTTCTCGGGGTCCGACCACTCGGCGTCGGTCATCTCCTTGCCGTCGGGGCGGATCCAGGTCACGTCCTTGGTGGTGCCGCCGCCGATCGGCTCGCCGGTGAAGAAGTTGCGCCGCCGCAGGATCGGGTTGGAGTGCAGCGTGGTGATGAGGTCGCGCACGAAGTGGGTGAAGTCGTGCCCGGTCGAGCCCACGTCCCAGTCGAGCCAGCTGGTCTCGTTGTCCTGGCAGTAGGCGTTGTTGTTGCCGAAGTGGGTGGTCCCGATCTCGTCGCCCCCGAGCAGCATCGGCACGCCCTGGGAGAGGAAGAGGGTCGAGAGCAGGTTGCGCTTCATGCGGTCGCGCACCCGTTGGGTCCGCACCGAGTCGGTCGGCCCCTCGACCCCCCAGTTGCGGCTGAAGTTCTCTTCGGTCCCGTCGCGGTTGTCGTCACCGTTGGCCTCGTTGTGCTTGTGGTCGTAGCTCACGAGATCGGTCAGGGTGAAGCCGTCGTGGCAGGTGACGAAGTTGATGCTGGCGTAGGTACGCCGACCGCTCGGGGCGAAGATCTCCCGCGACCCGGTCAGCCGGGAGGCGAGCTCGGGGACCTGGCCGGCGTCGCCCCGCCAGAACCTCCGCACGCAGTCCCGGAAGGCCCCGTTCCACTCGGACCAGCCGGCCGGGAACCTCCCGAGCTGATAGCCGTCGGGTCCGGCGTCCCACGGCTCGGCGATCAGCTTCACCGTGGCGAGCACCGGGTCCTGCTGGATGATCTCGAAGAAGGCACTCGGCTGGCCGGCCTCGTACCCGCGCACGAGGACCGGGGCGAGGTCGAAGCGGAACCCGTCCACGTGCATGTCGGTGACCCAGTACCGCAGGCTGTCGGTGATCAGCCCCATCGTGCGGGGGTGCAGGATGTTGAGGCTGTTGCCGGTCCCGGTGAAGTCGAGGTAGTAGCGCGGGTCGTCGGCGACCAGGCGGTAGTAGACGGCGTTGTCGATGCCCCGCAGCGACAGGGTCGGCCCGAGGTGGTTGCCCTCCCCGGTGTGGTTGAACACCACGTCCAAGATGACCTCGAGGCCGGCCCGGTGCAGCACCCGGACCATCGACTTGAACTCGCTCACCTGCTGGCCGCGCCCGCCGGTGGCGTACCCGACGTGGGGGGCGAGGAACCCGATCGAGTTGTAGCCCCAGTAGTTGGTGAGGCCCTGGTCGACCAGGTGGCGGTCGTCGACGAACTGGTGCACCGGCATGAGCTCGACGGCGGTCACCCCCAGGCCGAGCAGGTGGTCGAGGACCGCGTCGGAGGCGAGACCGAGGTAGGTGCCCCGGAGCTCCTCGGGGACCCCGGGGTGGCGGACGGTCATGCCCCGCACGTGGGCCTCGTAGATCACGGTCCGGTTCCACGGCGTCCGGGGCGCCCGGTCGTCGCCCCAGGTGAACGACGGGTCGATCACCTGGCCCTTCGGCATCCCGCCGGCCGAGTCCCGGTGGTCGAGCGACAGGTCCTCCGCCGGGTCCCCGATGGTGTAGCCGAACAGTTCGTCGGACCACTGGATCGGCCCCGTGACCGCCTTGGCATAGGGGTCGAGCAGGAGCTTGTTCTTGTTGAACCGGTGGCCGAGCTCGGGCTCGTAGGGGCCGTCCACCCGGTAGCCGTAGAGCGCCCCCGGGCGCACGTCGGGGAGGTAGACGTGCCAGATCCGGTCGGTCGACTCGGGCATCGACACCGTCGCGGTCGGCACCCCCGAGCTCGGCTCCTCGAACAGGCACAGCTCGACCGCGGTGGCGTGCTCCGAGTAGAGCGCGAAGTTGACCCCGCCGCCGTCCCAGGTCGCCCCGAGCGGGTGCGGGTTGCCCGGCCAGATCCTCACGGCTCGGGCTCGCCGGCCGGCCGGGCCGGCTCGGAGCCGTAGACGCAGAAGGCCCACGGCTCGAGCAGGATCGAGTCGCCCGGGAGCACCTCGACCGGCCGGACCGAGCCGGGGCCGCCGAGGGCGGGGTCGCCCGGGTCGAACAGGAGGTGCCAGCGGGTCTGGCCGGCCGGCCCCGCCCCGGCCACGAGCGACGGGGCGAGCGCGGCCGCCGGCATCGGCCCGACGTTGAAGATCGAGACGGCCGCCCCGGCCGGGTCCCGCCGGGTCACCGTCAGCACCGATCCGTGGACCGACGCCGAGACGTCGACCCGGCGCGACCGGGCGAGCGCCGGATCGGCCCGCCGCAACGCGATCAGGGCGCGGTGCAGGGCGAGCAGCCCGCGGTGGTCGTCCTTCGTCCGCAGCGACCGGTCGGGCACCGCCGAGTCGAAGGTGGCCTCGGCCGCCGCGTCGAGCGGCTCCTCGTCGAAGCCCATGTGCCGGAGCGTGGCCCGCCGTCCCCGCCGGACCGCCTCGAGGAGCTCGGGGTCGCCGTGGTCGACAAAGAAGGGAAAGGGGGCGGGATCGCCGTACTCCTCCCCCATGAACAGGAGCGGGACGCCGGGGCTGAGGAGCAGCAGCCCGGCGGCCAGGCGCTGGCGGTCGAGGGGGACGAGGCCGGCCAGCCGCTCGCCCCGGGGGCGGTTGCCGATCTGGTCATGGTTCTGGGCGAAGGTCACGAAGCGCTCGGGCTCGAGATGAGAGGAGGGCGCGCCGTGGCGGCGGCGGCGGTACTCGGAGAACTCACCCTGGAGCACGAACCCGTCGTTGATCGCCCGGGCCAGGTCCTCCACCCGCCCGTAGTCGGCGTAGTAGGCGCGCTGCTCGAAGGTGAGGGCCACGAACAACGAATGGTGGAAGTCGTCGTTCCATTGGGCGTCCATGCCGATGCCGCCGGCGCTGCGCGCGGTGACCACGGCCGGGTCGTTGTCCGAGCTCTCGGCGATCAGCGCGCACGGGCGCCCGAGCTGCTCGCTCAGGCGGGCGGCCAGCTCGGAGAGCTCGGCCACGAACGGCGTGGCCGTGGTGTCGAGGATCGAGTGGATCGCGTCGAGGCGCAGCGCGTCGACGTGGTAGTCGACGAACCACTGCGCGACGCTCTCGAAGAAGTAGGCGCGGACGTGGTCCGACCCCGGGCCGTCGAAGTTGAGGGCCGGTCCCCAGAGGGTCCGGTAGCGCTCGGTGAAGTACGGGCCGAAGGCACCCAGGACGTTGCCGAGCGGGCCGAGGTGGTTGTGGACCACGTCGAGCACCACCGCGAGGCCGCGCTGATGGCAGGCGTCGACGAAGCGCTGCAGCCCGACCGGCCCCCCGTAGGTGTGCTGCACCGAGAAGGGGAAGACCCCGTCGTAGCCCCAGTTGCGGGCGCCGGGGAACTCGGCCACCGGCATCACCTCGACGGCCGTGATCCCGACCTCGACGAGGTCGTCGAGCACCCCGGTCGCGGCGTCGAAGGTGCCGCTTTCGGTGACCGTGCCGATGTGCCACTCCGAGATCACCTGCGCGAAGAGCGGCCGGGGCCGGTAGGCGGCGTCGGCCCACCGATGGGCGCCCAGGTCGACCACCTCGGAGGGACCGAGGACCCCCTCGGGCTGGGAGCGCGACGCGGGGTCGGCCATTGGCTCGCCGTCGTCGAGCCGGTAGCGGTACCGGGTGCCGGGCGGGCACCCCTCGACCACCGCCTCGTGGTAGCCGAGCTCGATCGGCGCGAGGTCGACCTCCCTCGGTCCGGCCCCCCCGAGTGGCTCGAGCTTCACCCGGACCCGGCCGGCCCGGGGGGCCCACACGACGAAGCGGGTCCGCCCGCCCGGCAGCGGGGTCGCCCCGAGGCCGGAGCTCCCGGTGGCCAGGCGCGCGTCGAGGGGGGCGGGGGGGATCACCATGGAGGGCCTGACACTTAGCAGACCGGGACCCTCACCCCGGCGCCAGGAACAGACAGCCGAGGGGCGGGGCGGTCAGGATGAGGAGCCGGGGCCGGCCGTGCCAGGGGACGGGCTGGGCCTCCACCCCGCCGAGGTTCCCCTGGCCGCTCCCGCCGTACTCCCGGGCGTCGCTGTTCAGGAGCTCGACCCACCGGCCGCCCTCCTCCACGCCGATCTGGAGGTTGTGCCGCGGCACCGGCGTGAAGTTGCACACGACGAGCACCGAGTCCGAGGAACCCCGGCGCAGGAACGCCACCACGCTCGTGTCGGGCTCGTCGGCCACCCAGCCGAACCCGGAGGGCTCGGCGTCCCGCTCGTGCAGCGCCCGGCGCCCCCGGTACAGACCGTTGAGGTCGGTGACCCAGCGGGCCATCCCGGCGTGGGCGGGATCCTGGAGGAGCCCCCAGTCGAGCCCGGCCTCGTGGTCCCACTCCCGCCAGGTGGCGAGCTCGGCCCCCATGAAGAGGAGCTTCTTGCCCGGCTGCCCGAACTGGTAGCCGTAGAGGAGCCGCAGGGTGGCGAGGCGCTGCCAGGCGTCGCCCGGCATCTTGGTGAGCAGCGAGCCCTTCCCGTGCACCACCTCGTCGTGGGAGAGCGGCAGCACGAAGTGCTCGTCGAACGCGTACAGCGCCCGGAAGGTCAGCTCGCCGTGGTGGTAGCGGCGGTGCACCGGGTCCCTGGCGAGGTAGCCGAGCGTGTCGTGCATCCACCCCATGTCCCACTTGAGCCCGAAGCCGAGGCCGCCCGCGTGCACCGGCCGCGAGACGCCCGGCCACGCGGTCGACTCCTCGGCGATGACCTGCACGTCGGGGTGGTCGGCGTAGATGCCGGCGTTGAGCTGCTGCAGGAACCCGACGGCGTCGAGGTCCTCGCGCCCGCCCCGCTCGTTCGGCGTCCACTCCCCCGCCTTGCGCGAGTAGTCGAGGTACAGCATGGAGGCCACGCCGTCGACCCGCAGCGCGTCGGCGTGGTAGGCGCGGATCCAGTGCTCGGCCGAGGAGGCGAGGAAACTGCGCACCTCGTGGCGGCCGTAGTTGAAGACGTAGCTCTTCCAGTCCGGGTGGATGCTGCGGCGGGGGTCGGCGTGCTCGTAGAGGTGGGTGCCGTCGAAGCGCCCGAGGGCGAACGCGTCGGTGGCGAAGTGCGACGGGACCCAGTCGAGCACCACCCCGATGCCGGCCTGGTGCAGCTGGTCGACGAGCGCCATCAGCTCCTGGGGGGTGCCGTAGCGGGCGGTCGGGGCGAAGAAGCCGGTGACCTGGTAGCCCCACGAGCCGTAGAAGGGGTGTTCCATGAGCGGCAGGAACTCGACGTGGGTGAACCCGTGCGACACCACGTGCTCGATCAGCCGGGGCGCCAGCTCGGAGTAACGGGGGAGCCGGCCCGGGTCCCCGTGGTCGCGCCACCAGCTGCCGAGGTGGACCTCATAGATGCTGACCGGGGCGGCGAGCGAGATCCGGTCCCCGCGGCCCCGCATCCACGCGTCGTCGCCCCACTCGTAGTCGAGGTCGACGAGCACCGAACCGGTCCGGGGCGGCACCTCGCAGAACATCGCGACCGGGTCGGCCTTCTCGATCCGCTCCCCGTCGCGCCCGGTGATCGCGTACTTGTAGACCTGCCCGCGCCGGGCCCCCGGGACCCGGCCCTCCCAGATGCCCGAGCTCCCGTGGGGCTCGAGCCGCTGCCCGTTCCCGTTCCACCCGTTGAAGTCGCCGATCACGCTCACCGCCCGGGCGGCCGGCGCCCACACCGCGAAGACCGCCCCGGCATCGGGACCCTCCAGCGGGTGACCGCCCAGCTTGGCGGCGAGCCCCCGGTGGGTCCCCTCGTTGAACCAGTAGACGTCGTCGTCGGTGATCGGCCCGGCCTGGCCGAGCGGGGCGCGGAGCGGGGGGGTCACGGGACGCAGGCCGCCTCGGGTGTGACGGCCGTCTTCCGGCCGGAGTCGACGAGGGCCAGCAGCGCCGCGACCTCCGGATCGGTGCGGATCGCCTCCAGGGTGGTGGCGGTCCGGTGCCGCCAGTTGTCCGCCTCCACCCCGGTCCCCGGCCGGTTCTCCTGCGCGTCGTCGCCCAGCAGGTCGCCGACGTCGACCAGCACGAGGTCGGCCGGCCCGCCGGCCAGATGGGCGAGGCAGGCCGCGAGGGCGGCCCGCTCCTCGGGCGGCTGCCCCGACGACCCGGGCCGCTCCGCGAACGCCCGGAGCTCGGGGTCCGACGCCACCCGCGTCGCGAGCTCGGCCCGCCAGGCGGCCCGCTCGGCGTCGGACCGCCGGTCGCGGCCGCCGTCGGTCGCCGCTCCGGGGGCGGCGCCGCGGTAGAAGGCGGCGAAGCGGGGCAGGTCGTGGCTCCCCCACGAGGCGATGCAGCCGGCCGGAGGGGACGGGAGCGGCGTGGCGGCCGACGTGGCGAACTCGAGGACGAAGGAGCGAAGCATCCCGTCGCGGTCCATCGCGGTCCGCACCAACGGGTCCACCGTCCCGAGGTCCTCGCCGACCACGACCGCGCCGGCCCGGTGGGCCTCGAGGGCGACCAGCGCGCGGAGCTCGTCGGCCGGGTAGGTGACGTACGCCCCGTGGCGGGCGTCGAAGCCCTCGGGGATCCAGTACAGGCGGTGCAGGCCCATGACGTGGTCGACCCGGAGCGCCACGACCGCCGCGAACGCCACCCGCAGCACGTCGATCAGGTAGCGGTAGCGCGTCTCGCGCAACGCGACCGGGTGCAGCGGTGCGAACGCCCAGTCCTGGCCGAGCGCGAAGAACGGGTCGGGCGGGGCGCCGCCGTGCGCCAGCGGAGCGAAGGCTTCCGGGGTCGAGTACGGGTCGAAGCCGTTGGGGTGCACGCCGACGGGCAGGTCCCCGTAGAGCGGGGCGGCCTCGGCGGCCGCCTCGAGCTGCCGCCAGGCCAGCCACTGCGCGCAGAGATGCCGGCGGGCGGCGGGGTCCTCGAGCGCCGCGCGGCCTTCGCCCTTCACCGCCGCGGGCCACCGCCGCCAGTCGCGCCCATGCCGCTCGCCGGCCGCCCGGAAGCGCGCGTAGGCCTCCAACTCCGGATGGGCGTCGGCGAAGTCCCGCAGCGGCTGCCCGGCCCGGCCGACCGCCAGCGCGTCGGCGAGGGGCTGGAGCACCGACCGGTGCAGGCCCTCGAGCGCCTCGTAGGCGACGGTGGGCGACCGCCGGGCCGCTGCCACGCCCTCGGCCACCGCCGGCGACTCGAGCGCCCGGCGTGCCTCATCGACCGCGGCCAGCTCGGGGACCGCGGCCAGGTCGATGTAGAGCTCCTGGTACCCGAGCCGGGTGACCGGCAGGTACGGGCTCGGGTCGGCCGGCGGCTCGAGGAACGCCGGGTACAGGGGCAGGGTGCCGAGGATCGACCCCCCGGACGCCCGGGTGAAGCGGCCGAGCTCGGCCAGGCTCCCGTAGTTGCCGACGCCCCAGTCGCCTTCGGTCGAGAGCGAGTAGAGGGGGTGGAAGAGGCCCCAGCCGCGGGTGGCGGCCGGACAGCGGGGGGCCGCGATCACGAGCGCCCGCTGCTCGGCGCCCGGGCCTTCGAGGACGAGCTCGTGGTAGCCGGGCGGGAGGGCTCCCCCGGCGAGCGCGGAGAGCCGCACCGTCGGCCGGGCCGAGCCGGGGTCGAGCAGCTCGGCCAGGCGCTCGCGCCGGCGCGTGCCGTCCTCGAGCTCGAGGGTGAGCCAGGAGCCCCCCGGGGCAGCGGCGGCCGGGATCGCGACCGGCGTCTCGTCCCCGAGGCCGATGCGGTGGGCGACGACCGGGGCGAGGCGGTCGGTCGCCCGCTCCCGCCGCAGCGCCGCCAGGGCCGCCGGGGCGCCCGCCCCGTCGTCGAGGCCGACCCCGAGGGCGCGGAGCACGCCGACGAGCACCGCCTCGTCGACCCGATGCTCGGTCCCGTCGTACGCGCGGTACCCGGGTTGCACGCCGGCGAGCCGGGCGAGGTCCTCCAGGCCCGGCGACAGGTCCGCCCGGGCGGTCACGGGGCCGCGGCCAGGAGGTCGAGGATGCCCTGGGCCGGGACGTCGACCCATTCGGGCCGGCTGTTGGCCTCGTAGCTCAGCTCGTAGACGGCCTTCTCGAGCAGGAAGAAGTCGAGCAGGGTGGCCAGCTGCCCCCGGTCGGTCGGCAGGTAGGTGTCCTTGACCGACACCTCGAGGTAGGAGGACAGGAAGGTGCCGGCCACCCAGCGGTACCAGAGGGTGAGCCACGACTCGAGGCGGGCCGGCTCGACCGAGGCCACCGACCCCCGCAGGTCCCGGGTCACCTGCAGGGCCGCGACCCGCGAGGCGTAGTGGAACGAGCGGATCATCCCGGCGAGGTCCGCCGCGGCCGGCCGCTTGAGGCGGCGCTGGCCGAGCGAGCGGGCCGGCTCGCCCTCGAAGTCGATGATCACGAAGTCCTTGCCGGTCCAGAGGACCTGGCCGAGGTGGTAGTCGCCGTGGCAGCGCATGCGCTCGGCCTCGATCGGGGTCGACATGATCCGACGCAGGCGGGCCAGGATCTCGGTCTCCCGCCCGATCACCTCCTCCAGGAACGGCGATCGCTCCCTCAGCGTCCCCGCCTGCCGGAGCACCCGGCGCGTGAGGACCCGGGCGCCGTGGAACAGGGCCTGGCGGTCCATCGCGGTGAGCGCCTCGGGGGCGAGGTCGGGATCGGCGGGGTCCGAGGCCAAGGTGTGGTGGAGCTCGGCGGTGCGCCGGCCGAGCAGCGAGGCCCACTCGAGGTGGGCCCCGATCAAGGGGTGGCCGGGAGCGAGCTGCCGGCTCGGCACCTCGAGAAGGCGCGGCGGCGCGTCGAGTCCGAGCGCCTCGCCGTGCGAGGTGGCGAGGAAGTCCTCCAGGGCGTGGTCGAGGGCGTCGACGACGTAGCTCCAGCCGTCCCCCTCGTTGGCGACGTACTCCTCGAGCAGGGCCACGGTGGCCGACGGGGCGCCCGGCGTCGCGCTCTGGTACTCGAGATGGCCGAGGACCCTCGGGGCCCGGGCGAAGGCCCGCTCGCCCAGGAACCGGCCGAGCTCGACCCCCGGGTTGATCCCGGGCTCGAACCGCCGGATGAACTTGAGGATGGCTCGGTCGCCGACGACGACCGAGCTGTTGGACTGCTCGGCCGAGACCGGCGTGATGTGGACCCCCGGGCCGATCGGGCCGAGCAGCCGGCGGAACGGCGACGGCACCCCGGCCAGGCGCCCGGCCCCCGCCAGGGCCCGGCGGTTGGTGAGCACCCCGAGCATCGTGCGCGTGAAGCCCGGGTCGTGGACCGCGTCGTAGAGCACGCCGTCGGTGCCGCCGGCCCGCAGCTTCGCCAGTACCGCGTCGGGCCGCCACCGGCACAGCTCGTCGGCCCGCTCGCCGGTAGCCCAGGCGAGCGGGAGGACATAGTGCTCCGACTCGCCGAAGTCGAGCTCGACCCGGGCGATCACGAACGCCGCCATCGGCGGGGTTCCCCGCCCGCCCTCGCCCGGGACCGGCACCACGTCGAGCAGCGAGGCCGAGGTCACCGTGCGAGCCTTCTGGGCGAACCAGCGCCGTTGCGCGACGTAGCGGGGCAGGAACGCCTCGAACTGCCGGCGGGCGGCCCCGTCGAACAGGGAGTCCCAGCCGCCGCCGACCTCGAAGTCCGGCAGCGGCGCCTCGCTGCCGGTGGTCTCGTGCTCGAGCGAGAACCAGTAGAAGCCGTGGGGGCCGAGCGTGATGAAGTACGGGAGCTCGCCCACGGCCGGGAAGGCGAGGTTCCCGAACAGTTCGACGGGGACCGCGCCGCGGAACTTGGACAGGTCGAGCTCGACGCACTGGGTGAACCGGGACAGGTTCACCACGACGAGGACGCGCTCGTCCTCGTAGCTGCGGGTGAAGGCGAACACCTTGCGGTTGTCGGAGCGAAGCACCTCGAGCGACCCGCGGCCGAACACCTTGTAGCGCTGGCGCAGCCCGATCAGCCGCTTCATCCACCAGAGCAGCGAGTTCGGGTTCTCCTGCTGGGCCGCCACGTTGACCGCCTGGGAGTGGTACTCGGGGTCGATGATCACCGGCAGGTAGAGCCGCTGGGGGTTGGCGTGCGAGAAGCCGGCGTTGCGGTCGCTGTCCCATTGCATCGGGGTGCGCACCGCATTGCGGTCGCCGAGGTAGATGTTGTCGCCCATCCCGATCTCGTCGCCGTAGTAGATGATCGGCGTCCCCGGCATCGAGAAGAGCAGCCCGTTCATCATCTCGATGAGCTTGCGGTCGTTGCCGAGCAGCGGCGCCAGCCGCCGGCGGATCCCGACGTTCACGCGGGCCTGGGGGTCCTGGGCGTAGACGCGGTACATGTAGTCCCGCTCCTCGTCGGTGACCATCTCCAAGGTGAGCTCGTCGTGGTTCCGGAGGAACAGCGCCCACTGGCACTCCGCCGGCGGCGTCGGCGTCTCGGCCAGGATGTCGACGATCGGGAACCGGTCCTCCTGGCGGGCCGCCATGAACATGCGCGGCATGAGCGGGAAGTGGAAGGCCATATGGCACAGCGCGCCGTCGTCCATGTAGGCGACGGCGTCCTCGGGCCACTGGTTGGCCTCGGCGAGCAGCATCTTGTCCCCGAACCGAGCGTCGACATGGGCGCGCAGCTCGCGGAGGAACCCAAAGGTCTCAGGCAGGTTCTCGCAGCTCGTGCCCTCCCGCGCGTAGAGGTAGGGCACCGCGTCGAGTCGGAGGCCGTCGACGCCCATCTCGAGCCAGTAGTCGACGACGTCGAACATGGCCTGGCGGACCGCCGGGTTGTCGTAGTTGAGGCTCGGCTGGTGCGAGTAGAAGCGGTGCCAGTAGTAGGCGTGCGCGACCGGGTCGAAGGTCCAGTTCGAGGTCTCGTAGTCGGTGAAGATCACCCGCGCCTCGCTGAAGCGATCGGCGGTGTCGCTCCACAGGTAGAAGTCCCGGTGCACCGACCCGGCGGGGGCGACCCGGGCCCGACGGAACCAGGGGTGCTCGTCGGAGGTGTGAGCGAGCACGAGCTCGGTGATCACCTTGATCCCCCGGCGGTGGGCCTCCTTCAGCACCCGGCGGAAGTCCTGGAGGGTGCCGTAGGAGGGGTGGACCCGGCGGTAGTCCGAGATGTCGTAGCCGTCGTCGCGCAGCGGCGAGGGGTAGAACGGCAGCAGCCAGAGCGCGGTGATGCCGAGCTCCTGGAGGTAGTCGAGCTTCCCGAGCAGCCCCTTGAAGTCCCCGACGCCGTCGCCGTTGCCGTCCCGGAAGGCCCGGACGTGCAGCTCGTAGAAGACGCCGTCCTTGTACCAGGACGACCCCCCGGTCGGGGAGCCGACCACGACCGGCCCGGGCTGGCCCCCGAGCTCGCTCACCGGGAAGCCGCGCGGGCCGCGTCGGCCTCCACGCCGAAGAGGTGCACCGGCAGGCCGGTCGGGTCGAGCATGACGAAGTTGCGGGTCGGCTCCCACCGGTAGCGGGCGTCGGTGAGGAGGTCGTGCATCACGAGGCCCTCGGGCCGCTCGATCCCGAGCTCCTTCAGGTCGAGCTCCACCCAGCCCGACTGGGTGTGCACCGGGTCGAGGTTGACCACCACCACGATCGCGTCGGCGTCGCCCGGCTCGATCGACCGCTTCGAGTAGACGACGATCCGCTCGTTGTCGACCCGGTGGAAACGCAGCGTCCGGTCGTGCTGCAGCGCGCTGTGGGCCCGGCGGATCTCGTTCACCCGACCGATCAGGTCGGCGAGGCTGTCGGGGCGGGCGAGGTCCCAATGTCGAACCTCGTACTTTTCCGATCGCCCGTACTCCTCGGAGCCGGGCGCGCGCGCGACGTGATCCTGCAGCTCGAAGGCCGGCCCGTAGATCCCGTAGCTGGCACCGAGCGTGGCCGCCAGCACCAGCCGGGTGACGAAGGTCGACGGGCGCCCGGACTGGAGGGTCTCGGTGAGGATGTCGGGCGTGTTCGGCCACAGGTTGGGCCGGAAGTAGTCGGCCACCTCGGTCCTCGTCAGCTCGTTGAAGTAGCTCTCGATCTCCCACTTCTCGTTGCGCCAGGCGAAGTAGGTGTAGGACTGCGTGAAGCCGAGCCGCGCCAGCTCGTACATCACCTTCGGCCGGGTGAACGCCTCGGACAGGAAGATGAGCTCGGGGTGCTCCGCCTTCAGGGTGTCGATGAACCATCCCCAGAACCGGAACGGCTTGGTATGGGGGTTGTCGACCCGGAACACCGAGATGCCCTGATCGATCCAGAACCGGGCCACGCCGAGGAGCTCCTCCCACAGGCCGGGCCAGTTCGCCGAGTCGAAGTCGAGCGGGTAGATGTCCTCGTAGCGCTTCGGCGGGTTCTCGGCGTGGCGGATCTCGCCGTTGGGGTCGCGGCGGAACCACTCCGGGTGCTCGCTCACCCAGGGGTGGTCGGGGGCCGCCTGGAACGCGAGGTCCATCGCGACGTCGATGCCTCGCTCGGCGGCGGCGGCCACGAGCGAGCGCAGGTCGTCCACGGTCCCGAGCTCGGGGTGGACGGCGGTGTGGCCGCCCTCGTCCGAGCCGATCGCCCAGGGGCTGCCCGGGTCGCCGGGCTCGGCGAGCGGCCGGCCGTCGTGGCCCTTCCGGTTGACCTTCCCGATCGGGTGGATCGGCGGCAGGTACAAGACGTCGAAGCCGAGGCGGGCGACGTAGGGGAGCAACCGCTCGACGTCGGCCAGGGTCCCCGGCCGCCGGGGGTCGGGTGAGGCCGACCGGGGGAACAGCTCGTACCAGGCGCTGAACCGAGCCCGGGCGGGGTCGGCGAACAACCGCTGGATCTCCGAGACGACCGCCGTCGTCGGGTCCGGGTGGCGGCCGACCAGGTGTCCGAGCTCGTCGGAGAAGACGAGCGAGCGCAACGTGGCCGGCCGGTCCCGCGCCGGAGGCTTCGGCCCGTTGCGCGGCCGGATCGACGGCACGGTGTCGAGGGGCCGGTCGAGACGGTCGGTGCCGTCGCGCACGAGCTCGGCGGTCGACGCGAGGGCCCGCCGGTCGGCGCCCGTCGCGCGGGCGGCGGCGTCCCACAGGAGCGTGGCCCCGATCAAGAGGTCGGTCGAGACGTCCTGGCCCGCCGAGAGCCGGGCCCGCAGGTCGCGGCGCCACGTCTCGAAGGTGTCCGGCCGGCCGCGCACCACGAAGCGGTACAGCCCGATCTTGGTGATCGGGATCTCGGCCCCGAAGCGGTCGTTCCCGAGATCGTGCATCGGGACCGATGCCCAACCCTGGTCGTCCTCGTGGGTGTAGGCCACGTCGCAGGCGACGAGGTCGTGGCCGTTGATGAGCACATCCGCCTCGACCGGGACCCGGTCGCCGACGGCCGCCTTCGCCGGCCGGACCCCGTCGACCCAGGGCCGGATCGCGGTGATGACCGGCCGGAGTCGGCCGGTCTGGGGGATGGGGATGGCGACCCTCGGCGGCGTGTGAACGGAGTCCATGGTGGCAAACGGGCCGCGCCGGGCCGGGGCGCCGGCCCGTCCTGGCCGTGCGGGCCTCTCCTCCTCCCGTGCCTGGTACCCGACGCTAGGACCCTGCAAACGAGGATCGGCGACCACCGTCCCAGGTCCAGCCGTGACCCGCAAGCCGAAGCGCGGAAATGACATGGACCTGTCAAGCGCGGCGCCCGGCGCGTCGCGCCTTATTACCGCGGCAACCAGACGGGCTCGTGCGCCCCGCTCGGGGCCGGGGGGAGGTCCCAGCGCGGCGGTGTCTGCGACATCGAGAGCGCCGGGGTGAGATAGGCGATCCGGCCGAATGCCGGGGTGTCCATCTCGGCGACGAACGCACCGGTGTCGCCGGGATCCGCCCGTTCGGGGTCGTTGTCGTCCCCGAGCCGCTGGTACCACATGCAGGTCTGGGACAGCGACGCCTGGACGTGCCACGACCCGCCCTCGGAGGCCCGGCGGGCGAGCGCCACCATCGCGCCGTAGGCGGCGAGGAACCCGGTCGTGTAGTCGTTGACCGCGGCCGGGGCGAGGCGCGGCACACCCGAGGGGGACGACATCCCCTCCCGCATCGACATCCCGGTGGCGGCCTGGCCCAGCTGCTCCCACCCCGGGCGCTCGCGCCACGGCCCCACGTGGCCGTAGCAGTTCTCCGAGACGTACACGATGCCGGGCCGCAGCTCGGCCACCGCCTCGGGACCGAGCCCGCGCCGCGCCAGGGTGCCGAGCCGGTACCCCTGGGAGAACACATCGGCCTCGGCGAGCAGCGCGTGCATCGTCTCGGCCCCGGCCGGATCGTTCAGGTCGATGCTCGTCTGTCGCTTGCCGATGCCGGTCTCGATGTCGAACGGCCCGCGGCGGTCGAGGTGGGGCGCGGTGACGTGCAGCACGTCGGCGCCGTGCTCGGCCAGGGTCTTCGCACAGGTGGGTCCGGCCAGCACCCGCGTCAGGTCCACCACCCGGACCCCCGACGTCGGGCGGTCGCCTTCGGGCAGAGGCTCGGGCGGCGCGTCGCCGATCCGGGTCACCCGCACGGCCGGCCACCCCTCGAGCGCCCGGCCCTGCGGGTGGCCGGCCCACTCCTCCTTCGACATGACCACGCCGCCGCAGACCCGTCGGCGGATGAACGACGCCTCGAGCTCGAACGCGTCCCGGCCCGCGACCGCGGCCTCGACCTCTTCGCGGGAAGGCTCCGGGCCGAGGCCCAGCTCGTCGGCGATGGTCGGCCCATCGTTGAAGGACGAGTGCAGCTGGACGTACCGGCCGTCCCGGGCGGCCACGATGCCGACGAGCACGCGCCTCGGCACCGGCTCGGGCGGGACCGCGGCGCGGTCGAGGAGCCGGAGGTGGCTGTAGGAGCTCAGCGCGGCGGCGGCATGACGCGCGTCGACCACGAGGGACTGGGGCGCGCCGCCCCGGGTGCGCCACAGCGCGTCGGCGGCGACGCCGGTGAGCACCCGCGCGGTGGCGGCCCCGGTGGCCAGGTGGTGCGGAGAGCGCAGCACCGGTTCCTCCCCGACCACTTCGAAGTCGACGGCGTCGGGGAACTCGAGTCCGGCCAGGGCGACCGCCCGCTCGATCCTCGACCGTCGCACGGTTCCGACTACGGGGTCGCGTCGACCGGAGCCCGCGCCGCCTCACAGTCGGCGCAGCGGCCGAGGATGGCGAAGTGGTGGGGGTCGATCGAGAACCCGAGCTTTCTCTTGGCCGCCCGGGCGAGCCCCGAGAACAGATCGTCGGAGGCCTCGATCATGCGGCCGCAGTCCTCGCAGATGAAGTGGCCGTGGGCGAGCGAGGCCAGCTGGTACGTGGCCGGGCCGTGCCCGAGGTGCGAGTGCACGACGACGCCGAGGCGCTGGAGGTCCTCCACGTTGCGATAGATGGTGGACAGGTGGACGTCGGGCGCCCGTACCTGCACCGCGGTGGCCAGCTCCTCGGCGCTCAGGTGGTCGCCGGCCTCGAAGAGCACCTCGAGGAGGATCCGGCGCGACGAGGTGGCCCGTCCACCCCTCGCCCGCACCAGCGCGAGCACGTCGTCCACCGAGGAGAACGTCACCTCGCCTCCGCTGCGGACGGAGACCGGCTTGCTCATGGGCAAAGGATACGGCCGGCCCGCTCGAGTGGCGGACCTCTCGTCGGGCGATCGAGGTGAGTGGTCCGAGCTGCTTGCATCGAAGATCATGGTGGCTCGGGCGGCTCGGAGTGCCGCCCTGTTGGAGGGCACCGTGCGGCATGACTGTGAGGCGACCGTCACCATCGAGGCACCGGCCCGGGCCGTCTGGGCGGTGGTGTCCGACGTGACGCGGGTCGGCGAGTGGAGTGGGGAGTGCCGCGGGTGCGACTGGGTCGGTGGCGCCAACGCCGCCGTGGTCGGCGCCCAGTTCCGGGGCCGGAACCGCCGAGGGGTGGCCCGCTGGAGCCGACTCAACCAGATCTTCCGGTCCGACCCGCCGAATGAGCTCGTCTGGCGGACGATGCCGGCCGGCGTCTACCCCGACTCGGTCGAGTGGACCCTGCGCCTGACCGAGGAGGACGGGAAGACGACCGTCACCGAGTCGTTCCACGTGGTGAGGCTGCCCAAGGCGATGGAGATCGGCATCGGGCTGTTCATGCCCCAACACCTCGACCGGTCGAAGGACCTGGCGGCCGACCTCGGCCGACTGAAGGGCCTCGTCGAGCGGGGGGCCGCCCCGGCCGGCTGACCGGCCGTCACACCGGGAGCTCGGGTTCCCCGTCGATCTCTCTCGTCCCGAGGTCGGCCCGCCACACCACCGTGTTGGGGGTGCGTGGTGATCGGATCGAGCCCAGTCCTTGTCCGGCCAGCCACGCCCACGCGACCCGCAGGAACCCCCCGTGGGTGACCGCCACGAAGACCGGCGCCGGCGGGTCCGCGCCGAGGCTCGCGAGACACCCGCCGACGCGCTCGTAGAGCTCGCGCAGCGACTCCCCACCCTCGGGGTGCGCGTCGGCGTCGACGACCTGGCCGGCGTCGAAACCGGTGAACGACGGCACGAGGGCCGAGATCGGGCCCTCCTCGAGCACCCCCAGACAGCGCTCCCGCAGCCGGCCGTCGGTCCGAAGCGGCACGCCGAGTGCCAGCGCGATCGGCCCGGCCGTCTCCACGGCCCGGAGCGCGTCGCTCGACACCACCGCCCCCGCTCGGGTCGCGGCGAGGCGCCGCGCGACGAGGCGGGCCTCGGCCTCCCCTTGGGCGGTCAGTCCCGGCGCGTCGCTCTGGCCCTGCACCCGGCCCTCGGCGTTCCAGACGCTCTGCCCGTGCCGCACCAGCCAGACGACCGGGGCCACCTCAGGCGCCCCCCTCGGTTCGGCCCCCGGACGGCCCCAGTGCGAAGCCGATCGCCACGAACCCGATCGCGGCGGCCGCGATCGCCACGACCGGGGTCACCGAGATCTGGAGAAGACCGGCGCCGGCGGCGGCGCCGGCGAACATGATGACGACCGAGCCCACGCGACGGTGCGGCTTCGCCCCGGGTCCGCCGGCCAGGAAGCTGTCGGCGGCGAGGCCGGTGAGAGTCAGCGTGAGCACGGTCGTCGTGAGGTCCGGGGCGCTCAGCCGCCGCACGGTGCTGTTCTGGATGCCGAGCGCGCCCGAGAGCACGGCGATCGTCGAGAACCGAGCGTCGCCGTGGTAGGCCGCGATCCCGAGCCCGGTGAGCACGGCCATGACCCCGACCATGGTCGCCTCGAGCACGAATGCGACCACCAGCCACCGCCGACCGACGGTCGAAAGGACCGTGGCGAGCCGGCCCCCGAGCACGGCGCCGACGACGAACCCGCCGAGCGCGACGGCCGACGCGGCCGGCGAGAGGCCGGAGTGGGGCGCCACGCTGAAGCCGAGGAAGACGACGTTCCCCGTCATGTTGGCCACGAACACCCGGCCGAGCCGCAGGTAGCTGACCGCGTCGACCAGGCCGGTGACCCCGGTCAGCGTGAGGAGCAGCGCGACCGTGGCGCGCCGGCCGACCGGCGACGACGGCGTCATCCGCCGGCCCTCAACCCGCGGCGAACGAGCACGCCCCCCTGTCTACCGCCCCTCGGCCGCGCTGGGAACGGGACGACTCAGGCGGTCGCGGCGAACGTCGCGAAGCCGCGCAGGATCAGGCCCCAGCCGTCCTCGTGGCCGACGCCGTCGCGCATCGCCTCCCATCCCTCGCCGTGGCGATCGATGTGCCGGTGCTCGAGCTCGACCCTCGTCCGACCCGGGGCCTCGGAGACGAACCGCACCTCGACCTCGCTCGCCCTGGCCGGGTCCGGCTCGAGCTTCCAGGCGGTCGAGATGTCCCAGGAGAACACCACCCGGTTCGGCGGTTCGTAGACGAGCACCCGGGCCCATCGGCACTCGCTGCCGTCGGTGCCCCGGTCGCAGATCGATCCGCCCACCCGGGGCTCGAACACCATCTCGTCGAGCTCGGCCTCCAAGATGTGGTGCTCGGGCGGCCACCACTCGCCGATCTCCTCGGTGAACACCTTGAAGGCGTGATCGATGGGGGCCTCCACCACCACCGACGTGCCGACCGACGTTGGGGACTCCATCTCAGCCTCCGTTCATGGGGCGCTCGGCCGCCTCCTTGAAGCGGTGGAGCGCCAGGTTCCAGAACCGGTCGAGGTAGGCGCGCAACGCCTCGACCCCCCCGGTGTCGAGGTGGTAGATCCGTCGGTTCCCGTCCCGCTCGTCGACGACCAGTCCCGCGTCCTTCAGCACCCGCAGGTGCTGTGAGACGGCCGGCCGTGAGACCGGGAGGGTCAGGGCCAGCTCCCCCACCGCCGAGGGCCGCTCGGCGACGCGCTCGAAGATCGTGCGCCTCGTCGGGTCGGCCAGGGCGACCAGGACTTCAGGATAGTTAGCTACCACTTACGGTAAGTGTACACGAACTATCGTCGAGGTCAACCTGCGACCGACCGGACGCAGGCGCGGTGGCAACGATTTCACGACCCGCCTACAGTCGCCCTGGTCGGCCGCCCGGGCGGCCGGGAACGGGGGCGGAGATGCCTGGGTCGGCGGTGTGGACCGAGCACTACTTCGAGGTCGAGGACGGCACGAAGCTGCACTGGGTGGAGATGGGCAGCGGGACGCCGGTCATCCTCATCCACGGGGCCGGGGGGAGCGCGGTCGGCAACTGGTTCGTGAACGGGATCGCGCCGGCCCTCGCCCCGACGAACCGGGTCATCGGGATCGACATGCGGGGCCATGGCCTGAGCGAAGCCGGCCCCGACGGGGCCCGTCAGAAGATGTCGGCCGACGTCGTCGAGTTCATGGACCAGCAGGGGATCGCCAAGGCGCACATCGGCGGGTACTCCATGGGGGGCTTCGTGACCGCCGGCATCCTGGCCACCCACCCCGAACGGTTTCTCTCGGCCAGCTTCGGCGGCTCGGGGATCACCGAGACCGAGGAGTGGGCCGACCGGGTCCCCCCGGACAAGGACGGGCCGGCCCCCGACGAGGCGGCCGCGACCGCGCAGTTCCGCAACCGCCCCGAGGTGCCCGGCGAGGAGGTCGGGAACGCCGCGCGCGCTCCGCGTACCCCGCCGCTCGGTGACCGCACCGAGTTCGTCGCCCGCCAGCGGGCCCTCTCCGCGTCGATCGACGTCGCCGCCCTCGCATTCCCGATCCTCGCGATCAACGGGGAGTTCGACCGGCCGCTCGCCAAGACCCACCGGTTCTGGCGCGAGGCCCGGCAGTTCACGAACGTGGTCCTCCCGGGCAAGGGGCACCTCTCGGCCATCATGCGCGGGTTCATCCCACCCGAGTACATCGAGGCGATGGTCGCCTTCATCACGACCAACAATCCCTGACGCTCGCCCGCCCGTGGGCGGCCTGGTCAGAGCAGCGTGCCGAGGTCCTTCCGGGCCATCCCGTGCGCCTCGGCCACCGGGGCGTAGGTCACCTCGCCGCCGACGACGTTGACCCCCTTGGCCAGCGCGGGGTCGCGTCGGGCGGCCTCCTTCCACCCGTGCGCCGCCACCTCCATGGTGAAGGGCAGCGTGGCGTTGGTGAGCGCGTAGGTCGAGCTGTGGGGCACGGCGCCGGGCATGTTGGCGACGCAGTAGAAGAGCGTGCCGTGCACCGGGAAGGTGGGGTGCGAGTGGGTGGTCGGGTGGGACGACTCGAAGCATCCGCCCTGGTCGACCGAGATGTCCACCAGCACCGAGCCGGGGTTCATCCTGGCCACCAGCTCGTCTGAGACCAGCTTCGGGGCCTTCGCCCCGACGACCAGCACCGCTCCGATGACGATGTCGGCGTCGACGCAGGTCTCCTCCACCGCGTGCGCGCTCGACGCGATGGTCTCCAGCGCGCCACGGAAGTGGTGGTCCACGGCCCGCAGCTTCGAAAGGTCGCGGTCGAGCACGTAGACATCGCAGTGCAGGCCGACGGCCAGCGTCGCCGCCGCCATGCCGGCGATCCCGGCCCCGAGGATGACCACCTTGGCCGAGCGGACGCCCGGCACCCCGCAGACGAGCACGCCGCTCCCGCCGGCCGGCCGCATCAGGTGGTTCGCGCCCACGATCGGAGCCATCCGCCCGGCGACCTCGCTCATGGGGATGAGCAGCGGCAAGGAACCGTCGGGCAGCTGCACGGTCTCATACGCGATGGCGGTGTTGCCCGCCGCCATAAGGGCCTCGGTGCAGGGCCGGTCGGCCGCGAGGTGCAGGTAGGTGAAGAGCACCTGGTCCTTGCGCAACGAGAGACGCGGATACTCCTCGGCGATGGGCTGCTTCACCTTGAGCACGAGGTCGGCCGAGGCCCACACCTCGTCGGGCTCGGGCAGGATCTTCGCCCCGGTCCGGACGAAGTCCTCGTCGGGGATGGAGCACCCGATCCCCGCCCCTTGCTCCACCACCACCTGGTGGCCCGACCCGGTGAGCTCGCGCACGCCCGCAGGGGTGATCGCGACGCGGCCCTCGTCGACGAGGCGCTCCTTCGGGACCCCGATGATCACTGCCGAGCGGGCGGGGACGCGTCGCCTGGCTCGATGCCGAACAGGCCGACCGGGGTGCCGACGTCGTCGGGGACAAGCGTCATGGTGTCTCGGTTCAGGATCTCACCTTTGAAAAAGGGCGGGGCGACGGCCCGGTAGACGTACATGAGCACCACCCCGAGGAGGAGGGAGCCGGCGGCGAGGAGGAAGGCCCCGCCGATGTGCCAGTGGATGCCCGGGACGGTCCAGGAGGTGTAGCTGCTCCCGGTGCCCCAGTCCTGGTCGAGGCTGTAGCCCCCGATCGCCCACATGATCGCCCAGCCGAGGAGCGGCAGGACCCCCTGCATCACCAGGTCCCTGGGCCGTTTGGTCAGGGTCTTGCGGTAGTACCAGGCGCAGGAGAGCCCGGTGAGCCCGTAGTAGAAGGCGATCATCACCCCGAGGGCCGTCACCGAGTCGGTGATCACCGAGCCATGCGACGCGTAGTTCATGGCCACGTAGAAGCCGATCGACACGAGACCCATGGTGAGCGTCGACACGGTCGGGGTGAGGAACCGGCGGTGGATCCGGCCGAACGCGGACGGGACGGCCTTGTACACGGCCATCGACAGGGTGGTCCGGGCGGTTGGCAGGATCGTGGTCTGGGTCGAGGCGGCCGCCGACGAGAGCACCATGAGCAGGAGCAGATGGGAGAGGAAGCTGCCGAATCCCGAGGTGCCGAAGACCGACGAGCCGAGCACCGACAGCACATCGCCGACGTGGGCCGGGTTGCCGAGCCCGACGCCCTTCGTGCCGAGCCCTGCGTAGGACTGCGACGAGAGGATCACCAGGAGGTACACCGCCAGGAGGATCATCGTGGAGATCACGGCCGCCCGGCCGGGGGTGGTCTCCTTGTCCTTGGTCTCCTCGTTGACCGACACCGCGGTGTCCCACCCCCAGTAGATGAACAGCATGAGGGTCAGGCCGTCGACGAAGTCCTTGAAGGACGTGCCGGCGGGGTTGAACCAGGACCAACTGGGCGTCAGGTGCCCGAGGGGCGCCGACCCGTTGCCCACCTTCACGAGCGCCACGACCGAGAGGACGACGAGCATCACGATCTCGATGCCGAGCAGCGCCTTTTGGAAGTTGGCCGAGATCTCGATCCCGACGTAGCAGATCGCCGTCATCGCCACGATCCAGGCGATCCCCACGAGCAGCACCCACCCGCTGGCCGCGTGGCTCCCGATTGAGCCGGTGTTGAACAGCAAGAAGATGTACTGGCCGGCGATCTGGGCCAGGCTCGCCATCACCAGGATGTCGGCGGCAACGATCCCCCACCCACCCATCCACCCCGCCTTCGGGCGGAAGGCTCGGGTGGCCCAGGTGAAGATGGTGCCGCAGTCGGGGTCGTCCCGGTTGAGCTCCTTGTAGGCGAAGGAGATGAGGAGCATGGGAACGAAGGCGGCGAGGGTGACGATCGGCGCCTTCACCCCGATGAGCACCACGACGAACCCGAGGGTCGCCGCCAGGCTGTAGGCCGGCGCGGTGGACGCGACCCCGACGACCGTGCTCGAGATCAGCCCGAGTGCCTCGCCCTTCAGACCCTTGTCTGCACGCCGGGCCAGTTGCGCCTCGGTCGTGATCGCCCCCGTGATCGCGCTCACGTGCTCCTCCCCTGTCTGTCCCGGTGGCCCACGCCGGTGCCGACCTCAGGCCTCGATGTTGCTCATGACGTGTTTGATCCGCGTGTAGTCCTCAAGCCCGTAGACCGAGAGGTCCTTGCCGTAGCCCGAGTGCTTGAAGCCCCCGTGCGGCATCTCGGCGACGAGCGGGATATGGGTGTTGATCCACACGCACCCGAAGTCGAGATCCCGCGCCATCCGCATGGCCCGGCCGTGGTCGCTCGTCCAGACGCTCGAGGCCAGCCCGTACTGGACACCGTTCGCCCACTCGAGCGCCTGGGCCTCGGCGTCGAAACGCTGCACCGTGATCACCGGGCCGAAGATCTCCTGCTGGATCATCTCGTCGTCCTGATGGAGCCCCGCCACGACCGTCGGCGCGAAGCAGTACCCGCGTTCGCCGACCGGCTCGCCGCCGACCGCGATGGACGCATGCGCCGGGGTCCGCTCGAGGAACCCGCGCACCCGGTCCAGCTGGGTCGCGTTGTTGAGGGGGCCGTAGTCGGCGTCGTCCTGTCCGTAGGGGCCGACCGTCGTGCCGGAAGCCTGGGCGACCAGGGCGTCGACCAGGTCGCCGTAGACCGCTGGCCCCGCCAGCACCCGCGTCGCGGCGGTGCAGTCCTGACCGGCGTTGAAGTAGGCCGCCCCGGCGATACCCTCGGCGGTCGGCTCGACCGGGGCGTCGTCGAAGACGATGACCGGAGCCTTGCCGCCGAGCTCGAGATGGACCCGCTTCAGGTCGGAGGCGGCCGCGGTGGCCACCTCCATCCCCGCCCGGACGCTCCCGGTGATCGAGACCATCGCCGGGACGGGGTGCGAGACCAGCGTCCGGCCGGTGTCCCGGTCGCCACACACGACGTTGAACACCCCGGGCGGGAAGTGTTCCGCCAGGATCTCGGCGAGGAGCAGGGTGCTCACCGGGGTGGTGTCGGACGGCTTGAGCACCATCGTGTTCCCCGCCGCGAGCGCCGGTGCCCACTTCCAGACGGCCATCATCATCGGGTAGTTCCACGGGGTCACCGCCGCGCATACCCCGACCGGCTCGCGCCGGACGTAGGAGGTGTGGCCGGCCATGTACTCGGCGGCGGCCCGGCCCTCGAGGAGGCGGGCGGCGCCGGCGAAGAATCGGATCTGGTCGACCATCGGGGGGATCTCCTCGGACATCGTGAGCCCGAAGGGTTTCCCGGTGTTCTCGCATTCGGCGCGCACGAGATCCTCCGCGCGCGCCTCGATCGCGTCCGCGGTCTTGAGGAGGGCGAGCGACCGTTCCGACGGCGTCGAACGCCGCCACCCGGTGAACGCGTTGCGGGCCGAATCGAGGGCGCGCGCGACGTCTTCGGGCCCCGAAACCGGCGCGTGGGCGAACGCATCGCCGGTGCTCGGGTCGACGATGGCGGCGGAGGCTCCGCTCACCGCCTCCACGTGCTCACCGCCCACGAAGTTGCGCAGCTCCTGCAGCCCAGCCCCCCGTTCCCGGCCGCCACGCGGGCGGCCCCGACAGCCAATATCGCAGATCGCAGCGCCAGTGACAAAGGGAATTCGGAGGCAGACACCAGGTCTCCAACGATCTCAGTCATGAACTGGCGGTAAGGTGAATGAATCCGTCACGAGGTGGCGGACGAGCGGAGCGATGGTGCAGACCCCAACCGACCTCGACGCCGAAGCGATCGGGCTCGGGCCCCCCGACCGGGCGAACGGCGACCCCGGCTCGGCAGGCCCCGGCGAGGCGGGCCTCGACGCCGCCAATCGGGCGATCATCGAGGCCCTCCAGCGCGACGGCCGGCGTGCCTACTCTCAGATCGCCGACGAGATCGGGCTCTCCGAGGCCGCCGTCCGCCGGCGGGTCCAGCACCTGCGGGCGAACGGCGTCATCCAGATCGTGGCCGTGACCGACCCCCTGCAGCTCGGCTTCCACCGTCAGGCACTGATCGGGATCACCGTGGAGGGCGACGTGCGGGCGGTGGCGGCCAAGATCGTCCCCGTCGCTGAGGTGGACTATGTGGTCATGTCGGCGGGATCCTTCGACCTCCTCGTCGAAGTCGTGTGCGAGGACGACGAGCGCCTCCTGCACATCCTCAACGACTCGATCCGCTCGATCCCGGGTGTCCGGTCGACCGAGATCTTCATGTACCTGAAACTGGCCAAGCAGACCTACACCTGGGGGACCAGGTGAGCGAGGTGGGACCCATGACCAACGCCGGCGACAGCACGCTCAGCGCCCGCGCCCAGCGAAACCTCTGGATGCACTTCACGCGGTTGGGCAACTACAACGAGGAGCACGAGGTGCCGATCATGGTGCGGGGCGAGGGCGCGTACGTGTGGGACCAGCACGGCAAGCGCTACCTCGACGGGCTGGCCGGCCTGTTCACCAGCCAGATCGGCCACGGCCGAACCGAGCTCGGCGAGGCAGCCGCCAAACAGTCCTCCGAGCTCGCCTACTTCCCGCTGTGGACCTACGCCCACCCCCGCGCCGTCGAGCTGGCCGAGCGCGTCGCCTCGCTCACCCCCGGCGACCTCAACCGGGTGTTCTTCACCTCGGGGGGCTCGGAGGCGGTCGAGTCCGCGTGGAAGTTGGCCCGCCAGTACTTCCGCATCACCGGCCAGCCATATCGGACGAAGGTGATCAGCCGCGACATCGCCTACCACGGCACGTCCTTCGGGGCGCTGTCGATCACCGGGATCCCGGCGCTCAAGACCCCGTTCGAGCCGCTCGTCCCGGGCACCGTGAAGGTGCCCAACACGAACTTCTACCGGGCGCCCGAACACGGCGACGACCTCGAGGCGTTCGGGCGGTGGGCGGCCGACGAAATCAGCCGGGCGATCGAGCGCGAGGGCCCCGACACGGTGGCCGCGGTCTACCTCGAGCCGGTGCAGAACGCCGGCGGCTGCTTCCCGCCGCCCCCGGGGTACTTCGCGCGGGTCCGCGAGATCTGCGACCGCCACGGCGTCCTGCTCGTCTCAGACGAGGTGATCTGCGCGTTCGGCCGGCTGGGCGAGTGGTTCGGTTCCCAGCGCTACGACTACATGCCCGACATCATCACGGTGGCCAAGGGGCTCACCAGTGGCTACGCCCCGCTCGGAGCGATGATCGCCACCGACCGGCTCGCCGAGCCCTTCCTGCACGGGGACAAGAGCTTCACCCACGGGTTCACATTCGCCGGGCACCCGGTGTCGTGCGCGGTGTCGATGGCCAACCTCGACGTCTTCGAGCACGACGACATCCTCGGACACGTGCGGGCCACCGAGGGCGCCTTCCGGGCCGGCCTCGATACCCTGCTCGATCTGCCAATCGTGGGCGAGGTCCGCGGCGACGGGTTCTTCTACGGGATCGAGCTCGTGAAGGACAAGGCGACGCGGCAGTCCTTCGAGGACGACGAGAGCGAGCGGCTGTTGCGCGGGTTCCTCTCGGCGGCGCTCTTCGACGCCGGGCTCATCTGCCGAGCCGACGACCGGGGCGACCCGGTTGTCCAACTATCTCCGCCGCTCATCATCGGGCAGACCGAGATCGACTTCATGGTCGAGACGTTGCGCACCGTCCTCTCCGAGGCCTGGCGCCGAATCTGAGCCCCACGGCCCACCGGACCGTGCCGACGAGTCGCAACGAGACCGCGCCCGACCACGGGCCATGGCGCGGGCTGTCCTTGTGGTGGGACGGCCTCGAGGGGCCGGTCGCCCCGCGGCCCATGCTGCGTACCGACCTCGATGTCGACGTGGCCATCGTGGGCGCCGGCTTCACCGGCCTGTGGACCGCCCACTCCTTGCTCCGCGCCGAGCCCCGCATCCGGGTGGCGCTGCTCGAAGCCGAGGTCGCCGGGTTCGGCGCGTCGGGCCGCAACGGCGGCTGGTGTTCGGCGCTGTTCGCGGCCTCCGACGGCCGGATCGCCCGCGAGCACGGCATCGGCCCGGCGCGGGCGATGCGGAGGGCCATGCAGCGGACGGTGGACGAGGTCGCGGTGACCACGGCGGCCGAGGCCATCGACTGCCGGCTGGCGAAGGGCGGGACGGTCGTCGCCGCCCGCAACGTCGCCCAGGTCGAGCGGGCCAGGGCCGAGATCGCGGCGGCGCGGCGCCTCGGGATCGGCGACGCCGACCTCCGGTGGCTGGAGCGGCCCGAGGCGGAGGCTCGGCTCGGCGCCGACGGCATCCTCGGGGCCACCTACACCCCGCACTGCGCGGCGCTCGATCCGGCCCGGCTGGTTCGCGGCCTGGCCGACGCGGTCGAGCGGCGCGGCGGCACCCTCTACGAGCGCACCCCGGTGCGCTCGCTCGAGCCGGCCCAGGGACGGAGCCGACCGCTGGCCCGGACCGCGCTCGGGACCGTACGGGCGGACGTCATCGTGCGGGCGACCGAGGGCTGGACGGCCGCGATGGCCGATTCCCGGCGCGCGCTCGCGCCGATCTACTCGCTCATGATCGCCACCGAACCGCTCCCCCCGTCGTTCTGGGCGGGCGGGCGGCTGTCCGAGCGCGAGACCTTCGCCGACCACCGCAACCTGATCATCTACGGGCAGCGGACCGCCGACGGCCGGCTCGCTTTCGGCGGCCGCGGCGCCCCCTACCACTTCGGGTCGTCCATCCGCCCCCGCTACGACCGGTCGGCCCGGGTGCACCGGGCGCTGCGGGTCAGCCTGGTCGAGCTCTTCCCCGAGCTGGTCGACGTCCAGGTGACCCACGCCTGGGGCGGTCCGCTCGGAGTCCCCCGGGACTGGTACTCCTCGGTCGGGCTCGACCGGGCCGGCGGGATCGGGTGGGCCGGCGGTTACGTGGGCGACGGAGTCTCGACCTCGAACCTGGCCGGGAGGACGCTCGCCGACCTGATCCTGCGCCGCGACACCGAGCTCGTCCACCTGCCGTGGGTCGGGCACCGGTCGCGGCGCTGGGAGCCCGAGCCCCTCCGCTTCCTCGGCGTCAACGCGGCGCTATGGGCGACACGAGTGGCCGATCGAAGCGAGGCGCGGCGCGGCAAGCCGTCGCGGCTGGCCGCCCGGGTGGACCGCCTCCGCGGCCACTGACAGCCTGGGACAGTGAGCGAGCCCGGACCGCCGTCGCCGGACGTCAACGCTCGGCCCACGTTGGTGGTCCCCCGTCCCGACGAGTCCGCCCCTGCCGATGAGATGACGATGGGGAGGGCCTGGCTTACCCATCTGCGGGAGAGCGCGATCTACAAGCTCGAGGATCTCGACCCCGCCCAGCTCCGCTGGCGCCCCACGGTCCACGCGAACTCCCTCGGGATCATCGTGGTCCACCTCGGCTACGCCGAGCGTCTGTGGGTGCGAGCGATCTTCGCCGGCGAACCGATGGACATGGGGTGGCGCCAGCACATGTTCGAGCTCCCCGACGGCTGGGACCGCGATGACATCGTCGCGTTCTACCGGGCCGAGACGGCCGCCGCCGACCGGGTGCTCGACGCCGCCCCCTCCTACGACGAGCCCTCGGCGGGCGGGTTCCGGCCGACGACGCTCCGCTGGGTCGTGTGTCACCTCCTCGAGGAGACGGCCCGGCACGTCGGCCATATGGACATCACCCGCGAGCTCCTGGACGGACGCACCGGCCGTTGACCCGACGGGCCGTGACGCGGCGGGGCGGCCGGTCGTGCGCGGCGCTGGTCGCCGCAGCGGCGCTGGCGGTCGCGGCCCTCCCGTCCGGAGCCGCCGCCGGCGCGGCGCCGGTCCCGCCGAAGAGCCCGGTCGGGTCGGAGCTCGCCTGGCTGCTCGGGGCGACGGCGTACCTCCCGCTCTCCGACCCGATCGTCACCGCCCACTTCGACGCCACCTTCCTCACCAAGGTGAGCCCGGCCACCCTGAACGCCGTGCTGGAACAGCAGACCCCTGGGCCGATGCGGCTGCTCGGGCTGGCCGACGTCACGCCCGACTCACTCGTCGCGACCGTGGCGGTCGACGGCAACGACTTCACGGTCCGGCTGCGCGTCGACGCGGCCGGGCTGATCGAGGGGCAGCTGCTCGCGCCGACGGTGTCGGCCAACCTGACCAGCTGGTCGGCGGTCGACGGCGCGATCAGGGCGCTTGCGCCACGGGTGAGCCTGCTGGCGGCGAAGCTGGGGTCGGGCGGCACCTGCCGGGCCGTGCACGCCATCGCGCCGGCCGCCGCGCGGCCGCTCGGATCGATGTTCAAGCTGTTCGTGCTCGGCGCGCTGGCCGAGGACATCTCGGCCCACCGGATCAGCTGGGACCAGAAGCTGACGGTGACCGCGTCCAGCAAGGTCGGAGGCAGCGGCACCCTCGTGACCGTCCCCGACGGCACGGTGCTCACGGTGCGCCAGGTCGCCACCGCGATGATCTCGGTCAGCGACAACACCGCCGCCGACCTCCTCCTCGGGCTCGTCGGCCGGGCCGCAGTCGAGCGCCAGGTGGCCCGGTGGGCGGCGCACCCCGACCTCGACGTCCCGTTTCTCACCGTGAGCGAGCTCTTCGCGCTGAAGTACGACGACTTCCCCGCGCTCGCCGACCACTACCTCTCCCTCGACCGGGTCGGACGGGCCGCCTACCTGGCCTCGACGATCGACTCGGTGACGGCGGCCGAGGAGACCGCCGCGACGGTCCCGCGCGACGTGGGCAGAGCATCGAGTGGTTCGCCTCGCCGCAGGACATGTGCCGCGCCTTCGCTGGCCTGGACGCGCTCCAAGCGACCCCTGGCCTCGGCCCGATCGGCACCGTGCTGTCGGTGAACGACGGCGGTGTCGCGCTGCCCCGGTCGACCTGGTCACGGGTGTGGTTCAAGGGCGGCTCGGAGGCGGGCGTGCTGACCCTCGGCTACCTCGCCCGGGACACGGCCGGCCGGACCTTCGTCGTGGTGGCGATGCTCGAGAACCCGACGACGGCCATCGACGAGGAGACCGCCAGCATCCGCCTGCTCGACGTGGTCTCGAGCGCCTTCGCGCTGCTGCACCGGTCCGCTTGAGCCGCGCTCAGCGCACTCGGTCGTGCACCTCGGGATTGACCATGTGGATCGGCGCGCCCGCTGCGAACGCGTTCACCTGATCGAAGATGTCCGAGAACTGCAGCTCCCACTCCTCCCTCGTCACGTAGCCGAGGTGCGGGGTACACACGACGTTGTCGAGGGCGAGCAGCGGGTGGGCCCCGCCGACCACCGGCTCCACGTCGTAGACGTCGACGGCCGCCAGCCCCGGGCGGCCGGCGGCGAGCGCCGCCTCCAGGGCACCCGGCTCGATCACGCCGGCGCGGCTCGTGTTCACGAGCAGCGCGCTCGGCTGCATGCGGGCGAGGTCGGCCGCGGTGACGACCCCCCGGGTGGCGTCGAGCAGGCGGAGGTGGAGGCTCACCACGTCGCCCGTCTCGAAGAACGCCTCCCGGCTCGGCGCGGCCCGGTGGCCGTCGGCCACCGCCCGGGCCATCGAGCCCTCGCGCCCCCACGCCATCACGTCCATGGAGAAAGCGGCGCCGTAGTTGGCGACCACGCTGCCGATCCGCCCGTAGCTGTAGATCCCGAGGGTCTTGCCCCGCAGCGTCGTGCCGAGGCCGGTCTGCCACCGGCCCGCCTTCATCGCGGCCGCCTCCTGGGGGATCCGGCGCATCGAGGCGAGCACCAGGCCCCAGGTGAGCTCGGCAGTCGCGTACGAGGGCGATCCGGCGTGCAGGTTCGAGCACACGAGCACCCCGTGGCGGGTGCACGCCTCGATGTCGATGTGCGGGTAGGCGCTGCGCTGGCTGATGAGGACGAGCTCGGGGAGCCGCTCGATCAGGGGCGCGCCGATCCGGGTCCGCTCCCGGATCAGGACCAGCGCCTCGGTGCCGGCGAGCCGTTCGGCGAGGACGTCCACGTCGTCGGTGTGGTCGGTGAACACGCGGACCTCGTGCCCGTCGAGCTTGGCGAACGCGTCGAGGGTGGCCACGGTGTCCAGGTAGTCGTCGAGCACCGCGACCCTCACGGCCGGACACTAACCACAGGTGGATACGGTGAACCGGTGGAGTCGGCCATCGTCGGGTTCCATCGAGACGAGTCCGGCGACTGGGTCGCCGAGCTGGCCTGCGGCCACCACCAGCACGTCCGGCACCAGCCACCGTTCCGGCCGCGCCCGTGGGTCTTGGAGGAGGCGGGCCGGCGCGGCCGCCTCGGCACGACGCTCGAGTGCCGGCTCTGCGAAACCCCTACCGGCGATCGATGACGCCCCGCACGTAGGCCGCCTGACCGGCGTGCGCGGTGTCGTCGTTGAGCACGCTCACGAGGCGCGCCCCGAGCGTCACCGGTGGGTCCCAGCGGTCGTCGACCACCCGGTCGAGGGCGGCGTCGGAGAGGCCGCGCAGGTACGAGAGCGTGGCCTCGTGCACGGCGTCGTAGTAGCCGAGGAGTGCCTCCGCATCCCCGTGCACCAGGCCCACCTCTTGTGGCGTGTGTCCGTAGCCGTGGTCGGCCGCCGGCAGGTCGAGCCCAAAGCGATCGGCCCAGCCGGCCGCGGTCCACACCTGTTCGCTCCCGGCCACGTGCGCGACGTGGTCGTCCTGGACCCGAGCCAGGTGCCAGACCAGCCAGACGATCGGGTTCGACTGCTCGTCCACGCGGAAGGCGAGCTGCTTCTCGCTCAGACCCTCCACCGCGCCGTGCACCATCTCGCCGATCCGCCCGAAGGCGTCGGCCAGGACCTCCGCGCCGTCCACGTTCGGAGAATAGGGCCGCGCCGGGCCGGCGCGCTCAGGGCCGCTGGGGCGGGCCGTCCTGGTGGCCGATGGCCGGCTCGAACGCCGCGACGTAGCGCTCGAATCGCTCCTGCCACCCGTCGGGCGGCGGGGTGCGCCCCTCGAGGCGGTCGAGGCAGCTCTCCCAGCCCGCCGCGTTGCGCGCCGCCGCGGGCGAGTCCACCTCGTTGATCAGGACGAGGCGAGTGCCCTCCCCGGCCGCCTCGAGCTCGAAGCGGAGCACGTCGTCGCCCCAGGTGTAGGCGAGGACCCGGGGCTCGTCGTACTCGAGGACGGTGCCCTCGAGGTCGTGCCACTCGCCGCCCCGGAAGACGAACCGGAGCGCGGCGCCGACCTTCCACTCCTCGGTGAGGATGTCGCACGGGAACCAGGCGGCGAGCTCCTCGCAGTCGATGAGGGCGCGCCAGACCACCGCCGGCGGCTGACGCAGCGTCCGCTCGAGCCGGACGGCCGGCCGGGTCCCGGTGGTCTCCAAGGTGGCGTCTTCCATCACCGCTCCTTTGTGCTGAGGTGGCGGGCGAGGTCGTCGAGCCGGGCCTCCCACATCGCCCGGTAGGGCTCGAGCCAGGCGTCGAGCTCGGCCAGGGGCTCGGGGCGGAGCCGGTAGACGCGTCGCTGCGCCTCCGGGCGGGCCTCGACGAGGCCGGCCTCGCGCAGGACGCGGAGGTGTTTCGACACGGCCGGCTGGGTGAGCGGGAGCAACCCGACCAGCTCTCCGACGGGGCGGTCGGCTTCCCGGAGCAGGTCCAGGATGCGCCGCCGGTTCGGCTCCGCCAGCACCTCGATCGCCCGGGCCGCGGTCACCCACCAAATATAGCTCTATAGCTATATGCCTGTCTAGTGATGAAGACTGTCCACCAGGTCGGACCAGCCACCCCTTATTTTTTCCGGGGCCGGACGCCGCCCGACCCGGCCCGAGCTCGTGGAGCGGCGCGAGGACTCCGGGTCGGACGGAGGAACCGATGCCCCAACCAGGCGACAGCGAGCGCTGGAAGGACCGCCGGGTCCTCTCGGCCGCGCTCGGCATCTCGATTGCCTGTTTCCCCGTCGCCTGCTCGGTCGGGGGCGCACTCCTCGTCCAGCGGGTGTTCGCAGCACCCGACACCCTGGCCCCGTTCGCGCTGTGGTGGCTCGGGATCCTGGCGTTCTGCACGCTCGTGTTCTTCGCCACCGAACGCCTGGCCCGCCGGATGCTTCCGCTCGCCGTCCTCCTGAAGATGGGGATGGCCTTCCCCGGCCGGGCCCCGCAGCGGCTCGCGGTGGCCCGCCGCGCGGGGAGCGTCCGGGACCTGCACCGCCGCGTCGAGGAGGCGAGGACGCGGGGCCTCGCCGACGAGCCGACGGTGGCGGCCGAGAAGATCGTCACGTTGGCGGCGACGCTGAGCGCGCACGACCGGACCACCCGAGGCCATGCCGAGCGGGTCAGGGCCTTGACCGACATGATCGCGGAGGAGCTCCATCTCCCCCAGGTCCACCGCGACCGGCTGAGGTGGTCGTCGCTGCTGCACGACATCGGCAAGCTCGCCGTCCACCCCGACGTACTCAACAAGACGGGCAAGCTCACCGACGAGGAGTGGGAGGTGATCCGGCGCCACCCGCTCGAGGGCGCACGACTCACCGCGCCGATCGCGCCGTGGCTTGGCCCGTGGGCCAACACGATCGTCGAGCACCACGAGCGGTTCGACGGCGGGGGATACCCGTTCGGCGTCTCCGGCAGGCACATCTCGCTCGGCGGACGGATCGTGGCGGTCGCCGACTCCTACGACGTCATGACCTCGGCCCGCTCCTACAAGAAGCCGATCGGGCCGGAGAAGGCGCGCCAAGAACTGACCGAGTGCGCGGGGACCCAGTTCGACCCCGACGTGGTCCGCGCCTTCCTGGCCGTGTCCGTCTGGCGCCTCCGCCTCGCCGCACCGTTCTCCTGGCTTGCATCGGCGTCCTCAGCCAAAGCTGTCGCGGTGGTCGCCCGGGTCAGCTCGGTGACCGGGCACTCCGTCGCCGCCGGCGTCGCCGCCGGCCTCGGGGTCATCGGGCTCACCGCGGCGTCTCCCCTCACCCCGGCCGTGCCGGCGGCAGCCCCGAGCGCGGCGGGCGCCACCCCGGCCCAGGGCCAGAGCACCGCCCCAGGTTCCTCGGGCTCCACGGGATCCTCAGGGAACACCGGATCGGCGGGGCCCTCGGGTACCTCGGCGGACGGCGGCACCGGGAGCGCGGGCGGAGGCACGAAGGCCACAACGACCACGACCGACACCGGGAAGGCCGGAACCAAGAGCTCGACCACGACGACGACCACCACGGTGCACAACACGACGACCACGACGACCACCGGGAAGGGCGGAGGCGGTGGGAACACCACGACGACCCTCGCCCCGACGACGACCACGACCACCACCCCGCCGCCACCGGCACCGCCGACCGGCCTCACGGTGACCGGGCAATGCCAGGTGCTGGTGATCGGCCCGGAGTTCGTGCTGACTTGGAGCGCCAGCCCGAGCCCGTCGGTGACCTCCTACACGGTGCTCCGCAAGAGCGGCTCGGGCCCCGGCGGCACTTTCGCGTCGATCGCACGGGTCTCGTCGGGCACCACGAGCTACGCCGACACCTCGGCGAACGGACTCGGGGCCACCTACACCTACGAGATCCAGGCCAACGCGCCCGGGGGGACGGCCACGAGCGCCAGCGTGTCGGGAGAGACCCCGACGCTCTGCCTCTGATTCGCCGAGCGTTGGCCGCGGTGTCGCGCCGGCGGGGCGTCCCAGCCGGGCCGTCCGCCCCCGAGCGGTCGTAGAGTTCAGCCATGCGCCTCGCCTTCAAGACCGCCCCGCAGCACACCACCTGGACCGACATGCTCGAGGTGTTCCGAGCCGGGGATGAGATCGACGCATTCGAGTCCGGCTGGACCTTCGACCACTTCTACCCGATCGTGGGCGACACGAACGGGCCCTGCCTCGAGGGTTGGGTCACGCTCACGGCCCTCGCCCAGGCGACCTCCCGGGTCCGCCTCGGCACCCTCGCGACCGGCATCCACTACCGCCACCCGGCCGTCCTCGCGAACATGGCCGCGACGCTCGACATCGTCTCGGCCGGGCGGCTCGACCTCGGGATCGGGGCCGGGTGGAATGTCCAGGAGTCGGGCGCCTACGGAATCCCGCTCGGAACGCCCAAGGAGCGAAGCGACCGGTTCGAGGAGGCGTGCGAGGTCCTGGTCGGGCTCCTCAGCAATGAGACGACGAGCTTCTCGGGGAAGTACTTCACCCTCACCGACGCGCGCTGCGAGCCGAAGGGCCCCCAGAAGCCCCACGTGCCGATCTGCATCGGCGGTAGCGGGGAGAAGCGCACGCTGCGCACCGCCGCCCGCTTCGCCCAACACTGGAACTTCGTGGTCGGGACCGTCGAGGACTTCTCGCGCAAGGTCGAGGTCCTCCATCAGCACTGCGCCGACGTCGGCCGCGATCCGAAGGAGATCATGATCTCGGCCCACTGTCGGCCGGGCCCCGACGGCGAGCCAGGCCCAGCCGTCGAAGCGGCGGCCGCGATGGCCGAGCACGGCCTCGAGCTGGCCATCGTGCCCCTCCCGGTGCCCCACCGGGCCGCGCATCTCGAGCCGCTCGCAAAGGCCTTCGCCGAGCTGCGCTGAGGTTGCCGCAGTGTGCGGCCGGTTCTCCCTCTACGAGCCCTCCGAGCGCCTGGTCACCCGATTCGGAGTCGACGATGTCGCGCCGGGCGAGCCCGAGGCGCGGTACAACGTGGCGCCGTCACAGCAGATCTTCTCGGTGGTCTGCTCGCGCGACGGCACGACGCGCCGGCTCGGCACGCTCAAGTGGGGACTCGTGCCGAGCTGGGCCAAGGAGCCCTCGGTCGGCTACCGCATGATCAACGCGCGGGCCGAGACGGTCGCCAGCGCGCCGTCGTTCCGGCGGGCGTTCGAACGCCGGCGGTGCCTCGTCCCGGCCAACGGCTTCTACGAGTGGTACCACGACCCCGACCAGAAGCGACGCCGCGGGCGCCCGTACTTCGCCCGGGGCGCCGACGGCGATCTCCTCGCGCTCGGCGGCGTCTGGGAGGTCTGGCACGGACCCGATGAGCAGGTCCTACGGACGGTCGCCATCGTCACGACCATCGCCGGTCCCGATCTCTCCTTGGTCCACGACCGTTGCCCGGTCATCGTGGAACCCGTCGACTGGGGGCTCTGGCTCGCGCCCGAGGCGCTTGAGCCGGCCGAGGCCGGCCGCCTGCTCCGCCCGGCCGGCGAGGGGCGCCTCGCACTGGTGGAGGTGGCCGATCTGGTGAACGACCCGAAGCGCGACGAGCCCGGCCTCCTCGATCCGGTCGGTCCGGCACCCACGGCGTCGCACTGAACAACCTCGACGAGGTTGCTGGCGTGTCCGTACCGCACGAGCCGGTCCCGGCCGTCCACTCGCTTCATCCCTATGGGGAAGTGTGCAAAAGGGTGGGGCGATACCGAAGGTCGTTGATGGCACGATCTCGCCGCCAACGGCCCACGAGTTCGTGCACGTACGCCGCAGTGCGGAGCTGCGTGCGTACTGGCCGGTCAGTGGCCTTCCGCGCGCACTCGGGCAACCACTCGGGCGAGCACCGCTGCGGCCTCGGTGGCCACCGATGGCTGGCCGTTGGCAAGCACCTCGGCGACCGCCGGCATCTGGGAGCGCTCGAAGGCCAGCCGGGGTCGCCGGCTGAGCATGTCGAACAACCGCTCGGCGACGAACACCGGGTCCGCGTAACGGTGCCACCATCGATCCGCGGTCATGCGGGCCGCGAGCCGACCCCACGAGCCTGCGTCCCGGTCGGTCGCGCACGCAGCGGACAGAGAGGGGGCGATCTCAAGCGCCGCCACCAGAGCCGCATCGGAATCAGCGGCAAGCCGTCCGTCGAGGAGCAGCTCCCAGCCGGCGTGCCCGATCGCCCGCGACGCCCCGCGCGCGACGCCGACCGACGAGGCCGAGGTTCGGAGAGCATCGGCGCCGGCAAGAAAGACACGGTCGGCGTGGAACGCCCGGTCGGCAGCCCAATGCAGTCGAACCCCGTCGGCCACCGCCGGCGGGAGGCGTCCGACGTCGAACCGGATGCGAGCCATGGCGGAGAGGTCACCGAGCACCGCGCCGAGGATCTGGCCGGCCTCGTCCATCCCGCTCCGCACCGCCACCACACTGTGGGCGACGAAGTTCATGGACGCATTCTCGACGCTGGCCGGGACCGGAGCCGGCGGGCCAACCAAAGCGAGCTAAGACAGACGACCCTTCTGGGTCAGTGAACCGCCGCTCCTCGTGGAGGAAATCTGACCTATATAGTGGTCATATGGTCCGTCAAGTGACCGCCAGTGAGGCGAAGGCGAAGCTGCTCGCGCTGCTCGACGAGCTCGCATCGGGCGACGAGATCGAGATCACCAAGCACGGGCACACAGTGGCCCGTCTCGTCCCGGTCGGAACGCCGAGAGCGTTACGGGGCCGCATGTCCGGTTCAGCCCATACGGCCTGCGATGAGGAGGACCTCTTCTCGACGGACGAAGACTGGGAGGCCCGCTGACCACCGTCTTGTTGGACACCCACGTCGTGCACTGGTGGTCAGCTGAACCGGATCGGTTGAGCCGAAACGCAACCGCCGCCATCGAAGCGGCGGACGAGTTGGCCGTCTCGGCGATCACCTGGTACGAGCTCGCCTGGTTGGCCCGACACGAGCGGATCATCCTCACCTTGCCCATTCGGGTCTGGCTCACCGCGATCGCCCGGGAGGTCCGCACCGCCGGCGTGAGCCCTGCCATCGCGGACGCGGCGGTCGGGCTCCCGACCGCCTTTCCCGGTGACCCGGCCGACCGTCTCATCTATGCGACCGCGGTCGAACACGGGTGGAGGCTGATCACAAAGGACCGGGGACTACGCGGTCACCGCCATCCGCGGTCGGTGACGCTCTGGTGAGCGGTGCGGAGAACCAGGAGCGGTGCATGGTCCCGTCCCGGCCGACCGGTCGCGCTCCCGACCCGGGCTACGCCGCGGCGACCACCGGTGCCACCGGGACGCACGGCGTCGGCTGGGCGTGCGCGGGGTCGAGCGCGTTGAGCACGTCCTGGGCGGCGACCGGGTCGGCCGCCAAGGCGATGTGGTCGGCGAGGTCGAGTGCACACTGGTCCTGCACGACGATGTTCGTGGAGTTGGGCGCGTCCACGGTGCCGTTGCTATAGGGCACGACGAGCTCGTCGTAGCGGGTCATGATCTGGGTGTAGTCGACCCCGCGGACCGCGATGCCGCCCGCGTCGAGCTGCTCGATGAACGACGAGGTGGGTGCGAACTCGGCACACGACTGGCAGCCGAGGGCCACCGCATCGACGGCGGAGGGCGGTGTGCCGAAGGCGCCGAGCAGCTCGGCGATCAACGCAGGACCGAGTGCGACGTCGGTGCCATGCACCACCGGCGCCAGCCCGACCATGTGGGCGACCTCCGTGGCACCGCCGTCGAACTTGATGTACCAGTACGGCACTGTCGCCCCTTCGGAGTGGCCCACGATGTCGACCTTCCGAGCGCCGGTCGCCGCCAGAACCTGGTGGACGAAGCCGGCGAGAACCTCGGCGCTCTGCTCCATGGGGATGAGACCGCCGATGTTGTCGAGCGGAGGCTGAGTGGAGAGGTCGTTGCCGTAGGTGAAGGTGAAGACGCAGTACCCGTTGTCGGCGAGCAGCGGACCGTAGGTCTGCCAGTTGTCGGTCTCGTTCGCGAACAGGCCGTGCATGAGGATGACGGGGTCGGGGTGGGCGTGCGACGGCCGGCAGGACCAGTCGTTGGCGCCCGGGGGCGGGGTATAGGGGCCCGAGGGCGAGGCCAGGATGTCGGCGGTGAAGGTGTAGGGAACCGGGTAGGTGGGGTTCGCGCCGGCCGCGGGGGTGAGCAGAAACCCCGCGAGCCCGGTCACGAGGACGACCGCGCCGAAGATCGCCCGCGCCGGGACCGCTCGAGCATCCACGACCCTCTCTGTACCCACGGGGGGCGAAGTCATGCCCGTGATCTCGGGCGGGGCGGGCACGGGCGGTCGGCCTGGATCAGCAGAAGTCCCGTGATCCGGTCGGCGCTGCGAGCGGGAGGGGCTCGACCCGCTCGGCCACCACGTTGACCACGCCGGTCACCGATTCCACGGTCCCCCGCACCACGAGGGCGGGGGCGCTCCCAGCCACCCGGCGGTGCCGGGCCCAGACCCCGATCGAGCAGACGACGTTCACGAGGCCGGTCTCGTCCTCCAGGTTGATGAAGGTGATCCCGCGGGCCGTCTCGGGCCGCTGGCGGTGGGTCACCACGCCCGCCACCGTGACCCGGGTGCCGTGCTCGATCCTCCGCAGCTCGGCCGCGGTCACCACCCCCATTTGCTCCAGCTCGCCGCGGACCAGTTCGGTCAGGGAGGAGTCGACGGACAGCCCGGTGGCCCACATGTCGGCCACGGTCTCTTCGGTCCGGTCCATGGCCGGGAGCGGCGGGGCGTCGGCCCCGACCACGATCCCGCGGAGCCCGGAACCGAGCTGGCCGAGCGGGCCGGCCGCCCACAGCGCGGCGCGGCGGTCCCCGCCGTCCAGGCTGGCGGTGGCCCCGGCGGTGGCCAGGGCCTCCAGCTGGGGCACGGTCAGCTCGGCCCGGCGGGCCAGGTCCTCCAGGTCCCGGTAGGGGCGGCCGGCCGCCACCCGGGCCGCGGCCGTCTCCCCCAGGGTGCGAACCGTGCGGATGCCGAGCCGGATGGCCGGGTGGTCCGGCTCGCCGGTCGGCTCCAACCCCGCCTCCTCCCCGCTCGCATTCACCTCGGGCCGGCGCACCTCCACGCCGTGGCGTCGGGCGTCGGCCACCAGGGTGCGCGGCGACCAGAACCCCATCGGCTGGGAGTTCAGCAACGCGGCGGTGAACGCGGCGGGGTGGTGGAGCTTCAGCCAGGCCGAGGAGTACACGAGGTAGGCGAAGGACACCGCGTGGGACTCGGGGAACCCGAAGGAGGAGAAGGCGGCCATCTTGGCGAAGATCGCGTCGGCCACCTCGCCGGTGATCCCGCGCTCGGCCATGCCCGAGTAGAAGCGCTCGCGCAGCTGCTCCATGCGCTCGGCCGAGCGCTTGGACCCCATGGCCTGGCGCAACCGGTCCGACTCGGCCGGGGTGAACCCGGCCACATCGATGGCCATCTGCATCAGCTGCTCCTGGAAGACCGGGACCCCGAGCGTCTTGCTCAGGCAGGTCTCGAGCAGCGGGTGGAGGAAGGTGACCTCCTCCTCGTCGTTGCGACGCCGGAGGTAGGGGTGGACCGAGCCGCCCTGGATGGGCCCCGGCCGGATGAGGGCGACCTCGATGACGAGGTCGTAGAAGCAGCGGGGCCGCAGACGCGGGAGCGTGCCCATCTGGGCCCGGCTCTCCACCTGGAACACCCCGACCGTGTCGGCCTCGCACAGCATGTCGTAGACCTCGGGCTCCTGGGGGAGCTCGGCGAGGTCGAGGGCCGGGCCGCCCGACGCGGCCAGCAGGTCGACCGCGCGGTGCAGGGCCTCCAGCATCCCGAGGCCGAGCAGGTCGAACTTCACGAGCCCGATGGCCGCGCAGTCGTCCTTGTCCCACTGGAGCACCGTCCGGCCGGGCGCGGTCGCCCACTCGACCGGGCAGACCTCCACCACCGGGCGGTCGCAGATGACCATCCCGCCCGAGTGGACGCCGAGGTGCCGGGGGAACCCGTCGAGGCAGCTGGCCAGCTCGAGGACCGGGGCCGGGATCTCCCCCGGCGACACCCGCGCGGTCTCCGCAAGGGAGTGGCGCGCTTCCACCGTGCGCGACCACGCGTCGATCGTCCCCTCGGCGTGCCCGAGCGCCTTGCCGGCATCGCGCAGGGCCGAGCGCGGCCGGTAGGTGATGACGTTGGCCACCTGGGCGGCGTGCAGCCGGCCGTGGCGCTCGTAGACGTACTGGATGACCTCCTCGCGCCGCGCGCTCTCGATGTCGATGTCGATGTCGGGGGGTCCGTCGCGCTCGGGCGACAGGAACCGCTCGAACAAGAGGCCCAGCCGCACCGCGTCGGCGTTGGTGATCCCGAGCGCGAAGCAGACCGCCGAGTTGGCGGCCGAGCCGCGGCCCTGGCAGTAGATGTCGTGGCGCCGGCAGAACTGCACGATGTCCCACACGACGAGGAAGTAGCCCGGGAACCCGAGCGCCGCGATCACCTCGAGCTCGTGGTCGAGCTGGGCCCAGGCCCCGGCCACCCGTTCGGCCGCCCGGGACCCGTAGCGCTGCGACGCCCCCTCCTCCACCAGCGCGACGAGGTAGCGCATCTCGTCGAGGCCTCCGGGGACAGGGAAGGGCGGGAGCCCCGGGGCGAGCAGACCGAGATCGAAGGCGAGCTCTGCGCCGAGCTCGCCGGCGCGGGCGACCGCGCCGGGGTAGCGGGCGAAGCGGCGGGCCTGCTCGGCTCCCGAGCGGAGGTGCGCGCTCGGGCCGCCCGGCAGCCAGCCGTCCATCTCGTCGAGGGACCGGCGCGCCCGCACCGCCGCCAGCGCGCCGGCCAGCCGGTGGCCCGAGGGCGTCGCGTAGTGGGCGTTGGAGGTGGCGACCGGGTCGAGGCCGCGGGAGACGGCCAGCCGGGCCAGCGCGTCGTTGCGGGCGGAGTCGAGCGGCTGGCCGTGGTCGAACAGCTCGACGGCCACGTGCTCGCGCCCGAACCCCTCGATCAGCCGGTCGAGGGCCCGGCCGGCCTCCGCCGGACCGCCGGCCGACAGCGCCGCGGGGACGGTCCCCTTGCGGCACCCGGTGAGGACGAGCCACTGGCCACCGTGCGCGCCGAAGAGGGACCCGAGATCGAAGTTGGGGTTCCCCTTCTCCCCGCCGGCCAGCTGCGCCTCGGCGATGGCCCAACTCAGGCGCGCGTAGCCGTCGGGGCCCCGGACCAGCACGACGAGGTGGGCCCCCTCGGGATCGGCGATGCCGTTCTGCCGGCGCTCGAGGCCGAGGGTCAGCTCGGCCCCGAACACGGTCGGCAGGCCGAGGGCCCGGGCCGCCTCGGCGAACCGCACCACGCCGTAGAGACCGTCGTGGTCGGTGAGGGCGAGGGCCCCGAGCCCGAGCCGGGCCGCCTCTCGGACCAGCTCCTCTGGGTGGGAGGCCCCGTCGAGGAAGCTGAAGTTGGAGTGCACGTGCAGCTCCGCGTAGCGCGCCCCTTCAGTCATAGGTGGCTTCGACGAACCATCGGTTGTGCTCCACGAAGCACAGGTAGGCGGTCCGGTCCTCGCCGAGCAGCTGGAACCGGGCCCGGCGTCGGGCCGCCTTCGGATCCCACCACCGCTCGTCGAAGAGCCACGGCCCGGCCCAGGCGACGACCGCCGCCGACGGGCCGCCCTCGACCGAGACCCGGTCGGGGATGGCGGTCAGGTGCCCCCGGGCGCTCACCGCGACCGGCCGCTCGGCCCGGTCGGTCACCGCGGCCTGACGGGGGGCCCGGTGCACCAGCGCCGGAGCGGGGTCGGGGTGGCGGCCCGGCCAGGGTCCCGCCTCCTTCTGCTCGGGCCGGGTGTCCCCCCAGGCCACGAGGGCCGTCCGGTCCCCCGGCCCCCGGCCGCCCGTGAGCGCGCCGGTGAAGACCGCGTCGGCGCCGAGCATTCCGGCCAGCCGGTCGAGGGCCCGGACGGCCCGGCGGTCGGCCTCCGAGACCCCACCCCAGAACCCGATCTGCTGCCCGCCGGCCGGGGCCACCTCGGTCGCCCGGAACGCGATGCGGATGATCCCGGCGGTCGGCGCCTCGGCCGCCGTCCCCGACAGCCACCCCTCGAGCTGCCAACGCAGTCGCTCCCCCATCGCCGCCGCGTCGTGGTGGATCTCGGCCCGCCACTGCCGGGCCAGCTCCTCCCCGTGCTCGGTCTCGGCCTCGATGCGGAGCAGGATGCACGACAACCCCCGCGCGTCGAGCTTGGCCACCAGCTCCTCGCCGAGGGTGCGCCCCGCGAAGGCGGCGGCGTCCACCCGCTCGGCCGGGGGGTCGAGCTCGGCCACCGCCACCAGCTCGGCCGGCGGGCGGACCGAGCGCAGCGCCCGGTCGTCGAGGCCGCGGGCCAGACGGTGGGCGAGGGCGCCGTCGGGCCCGAACCGCGCCGCGACCGCCGCCGGGTCGAGGGCGGCGAACGCGCCCAGGGTGCCGATGCCCAGCCGGACCAGGAGGTCGGCCAGCTCGGGCCGCCCGAGGGCCCCGACCGGGAACCCGGCCAGGAACTCGGCGGTCCTCTTGGAGGGGACCACGACGCCGCGGCGGGCCGCCAGCGCGGCCGCGAACGGCCCGTCGGCCACGCCGACCCGCACCTCTGGGTCCGCAACCCCACATCCCTCCGACACCGCATCGGCAGCGGCGCGGGCCACCACCGAGCAAAGGGGGCCGTCGCCGCCGTGGTAGCGGGAGGGGCCGCGGGTGGCGAGCGAGAGGAGCCCCGGCCGCGTCACCTCCACCTCGGGGACGAACCCCGCCACTGCGGCCACCACCGGCTCGAACACCCGCGCCCCTCGGGCCTCGTCATGGCGGACCACGACGAGCCCCGCACAACGGGCCTCGGCCACCCGCTTGCGCATGCCGAGCACCACGCCCTTGTCGCGGGCGGCTGCCGAGCAGGCCACCACCCGCCCCGACGCCACCACCGCGGCCGGTTCGCCGGCCCCGAGGCCGGCCGCCACCACCGGCCAGTCGGGGCACCACGCCACCAGGGTGCGGGTCAGCCGGCCCATGCCACCGGCGTCGCCTCGCCCACCTCGCGGAGGAGAGAGCGACCCTCCGGCTCCGCGGCCGGCCGGGGGGCCAGCCGCCCCTGGGCCCCCGGCAGCCAGCAGGAGACGGTCAGGGGGCGACCCGCCCCGCGCCGCCCCGACACGGTGATCCGGCCGGCCCGGCGGCGCAGGGTGCCCACCCCGGCGCCGAGCCCCTCCCACCCCTCGACCTCCGCGGTCAGCTCGAGGTCCGGGCGCTCCGGCCAGCCGCCCCCGGCGACCAGGAGCACCGACCCGCGTTCACGGGCCCGGGCGGCCAGCCGGTGGGCCTCCCCCGACCGAGCGGGGCGGGGAGGGCGGACCGCCACCACGTCGAGGGCGTCGAGGAGCACCGCCACCGCCGTCGGCCACGAGGAATCCGGGTCGGGGACGAGAGCCACCCGGGTTAGGTCAACCCCGAGAGCGGCGGCAGCCTCCAGCCCGAGGTCGGGCACCCCGACCACCGCGGCCCAAGACCCCTGGGCGATCGGTTGGGCCAGGAGCGAGAGAAGCAAGGTCATGCCGCCCGCGCCGGAGATCCCGACCAGGCCGCCGCGGCGGAGCCCGGCGCCGGGGAGCGCGGCCGCCAGCAGCTCGGGGACCGGGAGGACCCGCTCGGTGGCCAAGACCGGGGTCGAGCCACCCGCCGGCGAGGAGAGGAGCCTTCCGCTCACGGGCGGAGTGTAGCGAACACATGTTCGCTTTCCAAAGGGGGCGGACCACCCCGAACTCACCCGAGTGGGTGAGGATAAAGGAGTGAGACCCGAAGGCGGCGCCTCACGGCCGGTCCGCCTGTCCAAGCTGGTGCCACCCTCTCGCCTTCGTCGAACTCTGGCGATGACCCGACGCTGGAGCGGTCGGAATGACGTGTGGAGTGCCTGGTCACTCCGTCCGCAGGAGCAGCGTCGTCGACGTGCGTGCCGCATCGCGTCCAGGGAACGCCGCGACCAGGTTGGCGAAAACGAGCGCGCCGAGCGCGACCAGGATCATCGACAAGACGGGAACGGTGGGGTCGGGTACTGCATTGAGGTTCCGAGCAAACTGTGTCCACAGCACTCGGCCTGCAACGATGCCGACGGGCAGCCCCACGATGACGCCGATCACTGCGGCCACCGTCGCTTGCCAAGCCACCGTGGCTCTCAGTTGCCGCGGGGTAAAACCGAGCGCCTTCAGCAGCGCCAGGTCCCGTCGGCGCCGGCGTACCGATGCTGCAAGGGTGAGGCCGAGGGCGACAATCGCCCCAGCGGCAAGGCCGACCGCGAGGTTCACTGGTGTGGAACCGATGCTGCGGTAGTTCACGATCTGGGCGGGACGTTGCACACCGAGCACGGTGACGCTATCGCCGACCGCGTTGGGGTCAGAGGCGAAGACTTTTGTCGCAATATTGGCGATGCGTTGCAGGTTCGCCCGGCCAGTAGCCGGGCTGACCCCGCTTCGTAGCCGCACGAAGACCAGTTCGGGACCGTTCAGATTCGGGTCGGGGCGCTGAATGGCTCGTTGGAAAGCCGGGGGCAAGACCCCTTCCGAGACGAGGGCGCCGGTACCCATCGAAGTGTGGTCGGCGACAAAGCTGGTGTAGCCCACCGCGGGAAACGTCGCCGTCCCGACGATCACCAAGCGGGTTGGCGGCACGTAGAGGGGGGCGTCAGCCGGAATCCCATAGCTGACAGACACCGATTCACCGATCTGCTTATGCAGCACGGCCAACGTAGCTGCGCCCAGCACGATCTGGTTGTTGGCGTCAAGGCCGTGTCCCGACAGGATCGGCGGAGAAAGCTCGGCACCCGGGCGTGAGAAAAGGAAGGGTGCGGCTTGGCCGTCGATTCCGAAATTGTTGTAGTCGACCCCCGTCCACGCGGCAACGTCGGGGTCGTGTCCGAGGAGGTTCAGGGCCTGGGGCGGGACGTCGTTGGTCGGGTTGAGCGCGTAGCTCCAGTTCCAGCCATAGAGCGGTGGATTCGCCACCAGGGTTCGCAGGCCGCTTGCAAAGGTGAGGGTGGCCACCACCGTGGCGACGGCGAGGACTGCGCCGAGCATTGCCGAACGCACCGGGACCGCGGTGCGTCCCTGACCGGGTTCGAGCGCGAAACGCACTCCCGCCACTCCGGCCACCGGCATCCCAGCCGACTCCACCCGGCGGACGAGACGCGAACTGCCGGTTCCCGTCTGCCCGATCCGCGCCACCCGATGAGGCGCTCCTCGATAGGACAACACGGCCGCGGCGACCCCGAGGACGATCACGAGCACGGCCAGTCCTGCACCCAGCACCGTCCAGTCGAAGTCGATCCCGCCGTTGGGGTAGACGGGACGTACCGGGCCCAAGGGTGACAGCGGAGACAGTCCTACCGCGACGCCGACCGCCACGAGCGAACCGAGGAACACGACGCCGACGAGGCCGATGAGCCCGTCGCCGGCGGTGGTAAGAGGACCGGCCCCGAGACTGCGCATCACCCGGCGGTCCTCGTCTCCGGAGCGGAGCTGCCGGGAGATGGCCTGAATCCCGAGGACCAGACAGACCAGTGCGGCGATCACCCCAAACCCGCCCAGGGCGACCGACTCGGGCTTCATGGCGAGCTCCACCTCGGCCACGACACGCGAGGTGACGTGGAACTGATAGGTCGAACCAGGCGGCACCAGGTGGACGATCTCCTGCTCCACCGTTCGGACGTCATTTGCGCCGTGATCGAGCTGGAGTCCGTAGAGCGACGGTGCTGCCGCCCCTGGCGACACCGCGATCGCCTCTTTGATGAGTGCCGGGGTCAACACCACGAACCCATACGCCCTGTCGATGTCGTCTTGGATCACCCCGTTGTTGAAGACCACGATCCCCGTAACCCGGGCCCGAATTCGCAGGCGGGGAGCCACGCTCGGAGTGCCAAATCCCGCCAAGTTGATCTGCGCGTTGGTGTAGAAACCGAGCGGCACGACCTGGCCGACGTGTACGTCGAGGATGCGGGCCGCTGGTGCGGTCATGACCATTTCGTCAGCCCGGTTCGGATCGGCCAACTGGCCCTCAATGGCCGTCAGACGGTCCTGACGGAGGAGCATGCCGTCGACGCTGCCGCTGATCGACACGTCATTCGACGTGTTCAGTCTGGGTGCGCCGTTCTTGGCGAGCGGTATGAAGTTCGGCCCGACAAGGTCCGTGACCCGCTTTACGTCGGGTAGGTGGGCGAGTCTGGCCGCTAGTGGGGTCGCCGCACCGCCGCCACTCGGGATGTAGACCGAGACCGTCATGTCCGATGGGTTGGTGCTGGCCAAGAAGGTCGGATAGGACGATTGGGTGCGCCGGCCGGCGCTGATCGAGGCCATCGCGATCCCACCGATTAACCCGATCAACACCACCACGCTCAGATAGCCACGCAGGCGGCGACTGAAGGTCACCCGGAAGCGGTACCAGGCGACCCCGGGGACGCGTCGGTTCACGTTGCTCCGCCGCGGAGCACTCAATGCCTCGTCACCGACGCCCTGACGACCCACTCGTCTCCTCGTCCCCACGACAGCGTGGCTGACCCCGAGCGAGTGATCGAGGTGGTCACCCTGTGGCGTCGGGGCGTGCCAGCACTAGGTCGTTCTGCGGAGCACCGGCTCCAAGGCTCATCCGCGCCCAGATCAGGCGGTTCGACGAGGCGTTCGTTTCCCGGTGTACGGAGATCAGTCGGTGACCAGGTGGGCAGGGGTCTACTTCGGGGAGCTGCAGACCGACGGGCAGATCGAGTCGGTCTCGCGGGGACCCCGAACGCTTCGGTGGCTCCGCCAATCCTGTCCGGCCAGGTGGGCCGAGGGCCCGGCCACGAGGGCCGGCGTGGTGACCGGTCGGCCCCCGGCTCGACGTCATTGGCGTCTCGTTCCTGCGCCGGCGGCGCTCGAGCTTCCTTCACGGGGCGGGGCCGGACACCGCCGAGCTGTGTGACCTCCTCGTCGGTTCCCTGGCCGCCCGGGTCTGAGCCTCGGCGACTCGGGCTACTCGGACCGGAGCACGAACGCGGGCGAGGTGCGCGCCGCCATCCGCCCGGGGAGCGCCGCGACCAGGTTGCCGAGCACCAGCGCCGCCAGCGCGACCACCGTGACGAGGAGGGCCGGGACTGCCGGCGCGACCACCACGGCGATCTCGCGCGCGAACAGCTCCCACAACCAGCGCCCGGCGACGATGCCGAGCGGAATGCCGGCCACCAGGCCGACCACGACCACCGTGGTCGCCTGCCACGCGACCGTGCCCGACAGCTGCCGCCCCGTGAACCCGAGCGTCTTTAGCACCGCGAAGTCGCGACGACGTCGGCGCGCCGACGCGACGAGCGTAAGGGCCAGGGCGACCTCCGTGCCGAGGGCCAGCGCACCGGCGAGCACCCCGGGTGTCGCGCCCATCGACTTGTAGTTGACGATCTCGGCCGGCCGTTGCACGGCCAGGTTGTCGATGGTGAGGAGCGAGGACAGGCCGCCGGTGAGGGCAACAATCCGAGGCGAGCGCGACAGGCGGAGGAACGCGTCCACGACGCGCTGGAGCGCCCGATGGCCGGCCGGCGCGCTCACACCGGGCTTGTTCCGGACGAAGAGGGCGTTGGGCCCGGCAAACGCCGGCGGGATCCCTTCGTCGAGCGCGGGCGTCGGGATGGCCTCGGTCGGAAGCAGCGCTCCGGTCGACATGGAGGCATGCGTGGTGAAGGTCGGCCCGATCGCGGGGAACCCGGCGGTCCCGACGATCGTGAGCCGTTCCGAAGGGAGCCCGTTCCCCGAGACGACGACGGTGTCGCCGATCGCGAGCCCGAGTCGCTGCAGCGTCGAGGTGCCGAGAACGAGATCGCGGCTCGACTCCAGAGGCGTGCCCATGAGGGCAACGGGCTGCACGGCCGCGTGCAGTGGCTCGGCGAGAGCCGGCACCGTCGCGCCGTCGATCTGCAGGTTCGAGAACCACACCGGCGTGGTCGCGGCGATGTCGGGGTCGCGATGGAGGATCGGGGTGAAGGCGGCCGTTGGGAGCGGCCCAAACCCGTCGGTCGAGAACAGCGCTTCGTCGAAGTTCCACCCATAGAGGGCGGGGTGAGAGATCAGGTTGCTCAGGCTGGCGCCGAAGGTGAGCGTCGCCACCAGCACGACCACCGCCAGGACCGCTCCGACCATCGTCGAGCGAACCGGCACCGCCGTCCGCCCCCGACCCGGCTCGACCGCGAACCGGAGGCCGGCCACCCCGGTCGGCGGGAACCCGAGACGGGCCGCCCAGGAGACGAACGCCGACCCGCGCTCTTCATGCCCGGCGCGGTCGCGCCCGGGCGCGTGGCGCAGAGCGGTGACGAGCCCGACGGCACCGACGACGGCGGCCAGCCCGAGGACACCGAAACCAAGGACGGTCCAGTCGGCGTTCCAGCCGCGCGCCGGGTCCACCGCGCCGACCGGGCCGAAGTCTGTGATCGGCGAGAGGAGGAAGGCGACGAGCGCGGCCGTCGCGGCCCCGAGCACCACGGCGATGGCCGATCCGAGGAGGCCGTCGGCCAGCACCGCGCCCGGGCTGGCTCCGAGCGCCCGGAGCACCTCTGCCTCGTCCCGACGGGCCCGGAGCTCTCTGGCGACCGCCATGCCGGCGATCACCAGTGCGGCGAGGGCGGCGATGCCCCCGAAGACGGCGAGGGCGATCGCCTGGGGTCGGATGGCCCGCTGGGTCGCGGCCTCGTTGACCGAGGACTCGTAGACGAGCAGCTGCGGGTTGGCCGGATTGACCCTCCGGACGAGCGCTCCGTACTCGCGGTCGACGAGTGCCACGTCGCGGGTTCCTCCGGCCACCTGGATCCCGTCGTAGGGGACGCCCGAGCAGCAGCCCGCGAAGGCACGGGCGAGCGCGGGCGACCCGAGGAGGATGCCGGTGTGGTCCTTGTCGATGTCGTCCTGCACCACCTGGTGGTTGAAGACCGCCAGACCGACCACGCGCAGCTCGACCGTCCGATAGGGCGGGAGCACCGAGCTCTGGTTGGCGAGGTCGATGCCGACCCGGACCGTCGACCCGAGCCGAAGGTGCAAGAGCGATGCCGCCTCGGGCGAGGCCACGACTTGGTCGAGGCTCGTCGGCTCCGGGAGTCTGCCCCCGGTGAGGGTGGCGCGGTCGATGTCGCCGAACATGCCGTCGTTGCTCGCGATCAGCTCGATCTTGGTGAGAAGCACGGTCCCGACGGTGTCGTTGGCGCGAAGCGTCTCGGCCTGAAGCGCCGTCGCGCACTCGACCTTGCGCACGTGCGGAAGCCGCTCGAGATCGCGAAAGAACACCGTCCCGCAGTTCGCCCGCCCCTGGGTCGTCGGCTGGACGAAGAAGTCCGACGGGTTGGTGGTCGCGAGGAACCGCGGGTAGGAGGAGTCGGTTCGCCTCGCCGAGGCGAGCGCCGCCAGTGCCACCCCACCCAGGAGTCCGAGCAGCGCGACCACCGCCAGGTAGCCACCGAGCCGGGCCCCGAAGGTCGCCCGGAACCGATACCCGGCGATCGCGGCGGTCGCCTGGGCGCGACGCGAGGAGCTCACCTCCACCGTTTTCGCGCTCGGCCGGCGCGCCTTCCACCCTGCGGGCACCTCACCCGCAGGGGTGGTAGGACACCCCGCCGGTCAGGGCCCGGTCAGGTACAAGAAGCCGTAGCCCTCGTCGTGCGCGGCGACCCCCGCCTCGGCCAGCGCCTCGTCCCAGTCGCCTCGCACCCCCGGGTCGGTCTCCTCCATGCCGTGGTCGGCGACGAGGAAGAAGGCGCAGTCGTCCCACACCCCCGCCCGCTCCACCTCGTCGAGCATGCGGCCGAGTCGGGCGTCGCTGTCGGCCACCGCCGACTCCGCCATCTCCGAGTACGGGCCGCCCTCGTGGAATGCCGAGTCGGTCAGGGTGAAGTTGACCCAGGTGAAGGCGGGCGGGTGCCCGTCGGGGTCGCGCCAGACCGTGCGGAACTGATCGACGGCGGTGTGGTCCGAGCGCGACGCCCACCGGTAGTCCTTGCTCGGCCGGACGAACCGGTGCGTCGCGTCCGGCAGGTCGTCCGGGCCCGGCGGCGGCGCCGGGCGCCGACCGTTGCGCACGAGGTCGAACGTCGAGTAGTCCGCCCCGGCGTCGCACGGCTCGTTGATCGACGCGGTGAACGAGCCCGGGAACGACCGCTTCAGCGCGTGATGGAGCGTCTCCACCCCAGGGTGGAGCCACTGCATCGAGGTCGCCCACGTCGCCGGCGAGTTGGTGATCACCTGCGCGCCGGTGTCCCGGTCGACCCAGGCGTTGTGCAGGATCCCGTGATGCCCGGGGTGACTTCCGGTGAGGATCGAGGTGTGGTTGGCGAGCGTCACCGTCGGCAGCGAGGCCAGCGCGCCGTAGCGGCACGCGGTCCCCGACTCGAGGAGGCGGGCCACGTTGGGCGCCACCCCGCGGGCCACCAGGTCGTGGAGGACGTTGGGGTTCGTGCCGTCCCACAGGAACCCGATGACGTGCCGCGCCGCGCCGGGCTCAGCCACCACCGGGGCGAAGACCTCGCCGTCCTGGTGTGACAGCCGGTCGGAGGCGGGCGCACCGAGTAGCGCCAGCACGGTGGGGGCCACGTCGACCAGGCGGCAGCCGAGGTCGGCCAGTCCGAGCCGGTTCACTCCGGCGCCCGCGATCACGAACGGCGCGCGGGCCTGGATCACGTCCAGCGACCCGTGCTCGCCGAGGTGCCCACCGTGGTCCGCCCAGTTGTGGGAGGCGGAGTGGATGACGCAGAGATCCGGGGCCGAGGGGTGGTCGAAGAGCTGGGCGAACTGCGCGTAGCCGTGCGGGTAGCTGTTGTCGCGACGGTGTGGGTGGGGAGTCGCCCGCTCCGAGGCGAGCCCGACGAAACGCGTCGGGTCCTGCACGGCGAGCGGGTTGTGGCCCGAGACTCCCTCGACGCAGAACCCTCCTTCCGACGCGGCGTCGCGCGAGAAGCGGACCGAGCCTTCGGCGGATGCCACCTCGTATACGTCCTTCGCCGGCGACCATCCCACCATGTCCACGATGGGTTCGAGCTCGTCACCGAGCAGGATTGCCAGCGCGCGCTCGCGCTGAGCCGGGGACGCGGGAGCGAGCGTGGTCACCTCGGGAGCGTAGGCACATCGCGCCGCTGCGTTCGCGCGCCGGCCGCTTGTGCGCTCCTCGTCACCCTCTTGTCGCGTGAGGCTCGCCGGTGACCCTCCGGCACCCCACTACGATCCTCGCCCGTGCCCGACGCCACCATCGTCGGTTCCGGCCCGAACGGCCTGGCCGCTGCCGTCGTCCTCGCCCGCGCCGGCCTGTCGGTGGAGGTCTTCGAGGGCGCCGAGACCCCCGGCGGCGGCTCGCGGACGGCCGAGCTGACGCTGCCCGGGTTCCACCACGATGTCTGCTCGGCGGTCCACCCCCTCCTGATCGCGTCCCCGTTCTTCCGGGACATCGACCTCGACGCGCGCCACGTGCGGCTCTGCATGCCGAAGGTGGCCTTCGCCCACCCGCTCGACGGGGGGCGGGCCGGGGCGGTGCGCTCCTCGGTCGAGGCGACCGCGCAGACCCTCGGCCGCGACGCCCGCACCTACCGCCGGCTGTTCCAGCCCCTCGTCCGCAACCTCGACAAGATCCTCCCGAGCGTCCTCGTCCCCCTCCGCTCCGTGCCCACCCACCCGCTCGCCATGGCCCGGTTCGGGCTGACCGGCCTCCTCCCGGCGACCCGGATCGCGGCGCGTTTCAAGACCGAAGAGGCGCGCGGGATCGTGGCCGGCGCCTCGGCGCACTCGATGCTGTCCTTGTCCTCACCACTCTCCAGTGCCTTCGGACTCCTCTTCGTCGCGGTCGCCCACGCACTGGGATGGCCGGTCGTCGCCGGCGGGAGCCAGCACATCGTCAGGGCGCTCTGCGCCGAGCTCGAGTCGCTGGGCGCCCGGATCCACACCGGGACCTGGGTACGGGACCTTGGCGACCTGCCGGAGTCCAAGGCGGTCCTGCTCGACATCACGCCCCGCCAGTTCCTGGCGCTCGCCGGCGACCGGCTCGAGCCGGCCCAGCGGCGGCCGCTCGAGCGGTTCCACTATGGACCGGGGGTCTGCAAGGTCGACTGGGCGCTGTCGGGGCCGGTCCCCTGGGCGGCCGAGGTGTGCCGGGAGGCAGGGACCGTGCACGTCTGCGGGCCCTTCGAGGAGGTCGCCGAGAGCGAAGCGGCCGTGAACGCGGGCCGCCACGCCGACCGGCCGTTCGTCCTCGTCGCCCAGGCGGGCGTGGTCGACCCGAGCCGCGCGCCGGCCGGGCAGTCCACCCTGTGGGGCTACTGCCACGTGCCCTCGGGGTCGACCATCGACGTGACCGAGCGCATCGAGGCCCAGATCGAGCGGTTCGCACCCGGGTTTAGGGATCTCATCCTCGCCCGCTCGACGATGACCGCCGCCGAGCTCGAGGCGTACAACCCCAACTACGTGGGCGGGGACATCAACGGGGGCATGGCCAACCTCCGCCAGACCGTGCTGCGGCCCACGGCGCGCTGGAACCCGTACCGCACGGACCTGAAGGGGGTCTATCTCTGTTCGGCGTCCACGCCACCGGGCGGGGGCGTCCACGGGATGTGCGGGCTCGGGGCGGCCCGGACCGCGCTCGTCGACCTGAAGGCCCGGCCGTAGGGGAAACCGGGCCGTGACCTGCCCGGGACAAGGGGTGCCTGCCCCCCGCCCGCACACCGGTCCTCACCCTTGGCCGTTGGGCGACCGCCCCGTACCGTAGGAGCGCGAACCACATCCGTCGCGCCATCGGGGGGAGCCCGAGATGACCCAGCCAGACATGATCAAGAAGCGGCCGACCCGGATCGAGGCGGCCGTCACCTCCATCTCGTGGATCCCCTCCGAGGCGATCTCGAGCCTGAGCACGAAGCTGCCCTTCGAGATGGGCATCGCCCACTACGACCAGGCACCCCCCGACGAGGTGACCGACCTCGTCGCCCTCCGCGACGCCGACCGGTTCCGCTTCGCCAACCAGCTGAGGGGATGGGTGGAGGTGGAGGACGGCCGGATCGTCGCCCAGGGGTCCTCGGGCGGCGGCATGATCGGCGCCACCACGCTGCGGCTCGGCTCGCGGCAGGCCACCTTCCAGGCCGTCCCGCTCCCCGACCTCCGCCCCGAGCCGACCGTGAGCGCGACCGAGGTCACGTTCGTCCAGACGGCCGGTGGCCGCACCGGGGTGCCGGCCCCCCGCCGGGTCTTCCGGCCGCCGTTCGTGCAGATCTCGGCGCCGCTCGCCTGGACCACGCTCTCGCTCACCATCCGGGCCGACGGCACGGTGACCCACCAGATGACCGGAGCGAGTCCGTTCCCCCGGCACTGGGTCTACGACACCGCCGGCAAGCTCTTGTCGAAGAGCGGGGTGATCGACTTCTCGGGCTGGTACCGGCGCGCGTTCGGGAAGCACAGCCCCTGGGGCGACCGGGACTCCCCCGCCCTCACCACCGAGGTGGAGTCGGCGCTCGAGCGCCAGCTCTCCATCGAGCTGATGCAGGGTTCGGCCAAGCCCACCATCCGCGACGTCAAGAAGGGCACGGCGATCACCACCCAGGGCGAGGCCGGCCACGAGCTGTTCTTGGTGCTCGACGGCGTGGTCCGGATCGAGGTCGACGGCAAGGCGCTGGCCGAGTACGGCCCGGGTTCGCTGCACGGCGAGCGGGCCATCCTCGAGGGTGGCCTCCGCACCTCCACGATCAGGGCCGTCACCGGCTGCAAGCTGGCGGTCGCCACCGCCGAGGAGATCGACCGCGACGCCCTCACCGAGCTCAGCTCCGGGCACCGCCGGGAGGAGCAGGACTGAGGTGTCGGGGGCCGGGACGACGAGCGAGGGGACCATCACCGTCTTCCTGGCCGACGACAACCTGATCGTGCGCGCCGGGGTCCAGGCGCTCCTCTCCTTGGAGTCCGACCTCAGCATCGTCGGCACGGCGGCCGACTACGACGAGCTCGTGACCGGGGCGGGCGAAGCCGCTCCCCAGGTCGTGGTGACCGACATCCGGATGCCGCCGTCATTCCAGCGCGAGGGCATCGACGCGGCGCACGAGATCCGCAAGCGCCACCCCGGCACCGGCGTGGTCGTGCTCAGCCAGTTCGACGACCCCGAGTACGCGATCTCGCTCCTCGAAGAGGGGGCGGCGGGCTACGCCTACCTGCTGAAGGACCGGGTGGCCGAGGGCGACCAGCTCGCCCGGGCGGTCCGGACCGTGGCGACCGGCGGGTCCGTGCTCGACCCCCAGATCGTCGAGGCCATGGTCCACCCCGTCACCAACGCGGGCGACCTCGGAGGCCAGGAGGAGGAGCTCCTCCGCCTCGTGGCCGAGGGCCGGCCGATCAAGGCCATCGCGGCGGCCCAGGGCACCACGCCGGCGGCGGCGGCCGAGGCGGTCGAGAAGCTCTTCCTCCGCCTCGCCCAGGCCGCGAGTGGCGGGGGCCAGAGCTCGCTACGCCGGCTGCGGATGCTGCACGAGGCCATCGTCAACCGAGAGGAGCAGGGCGAGACGCTCAGCCGGCTGCTCCCCGGCGGGGTGGCCGACATGTTGCGGAGCCAGGGCAGCGAGGCCGGCGAGACGAAGGAGCTCGTCGTCACCGTGCTCATGTCCGACATCCGCGGGTACTCGACGATCGCCGAGCACGCCGACCCGAGCGCGCTGGCCGGCCAGTTGAACGTGCACAGGGCCGAGATGAACAAGGCGATCCTCTCGGTCGACGGCACCGTCATGCAGTTCGTCGGGGACGCGGTGATGGCGGTCTTCGGCGCGCCGGTGCCCCTCGAGGACCACGCGTCGTGCGCGGTGCAGGCGGCGCTCAGGATGCACGAGGCGCAGGACGAGGTGAACCGCCGCTGGAGGGAGCAGGGCCTGCCCGAGTTCGGGCTCGGCATCGGCGTGACGACCGGCACGGTGGCGGCCGCCCTCCTCGGTTCCAAGGAGCGGCTCGAGTACACGCTCGTCGGCGACACCGTCAACCTGGCCCAGCGGCTCCAGCAGTGGGCCGAGCCCGGGGACACCGTCCTGTCCGAGGCCACCTACCAGGCGCTCACCGATCCGCCCGGGGCCGAGGAGCTGCCGCCGGCCCTGGTCAAAGGACGCGACACCCCGGTCGCGGCCTGGCGCATCGCCGCAGCGAACCGACCCGCCCCGGCGCCCACGGGCTCGGGCTGAACGAGGAGTACGGATGAACGTCATCGAAGCTCGAGGGGTCCGCAAGACCTACGAATCGGAGGGCACGCCGGTCCGGGCCCTGCGGGGCCTCGACATGACCATGGACGAGGGTGAGTTCGTCGCGGTCATGGGCCCGTCGGGCTGCGGGAAGTCGACGCTCCTCAACCTCATCGCCGGGCTGGACGCGCCGACCGAAGGCGAGATCATCGTGGCCGGCGAGTCCCTCGTCGACAAGGACGAAAACGAGTTGGCCCGCATGCGGCGCCGCCACATCGGCATCGTCTTCCAGTTCTTCAACCTGCTCGAGGGGATGAGCGTGCTCGAGAACGTGACGTTGCCCGCGGTGATCGCCGGCACCAAGCGCCGGCAGGCCGAGAGCCGGGCCCGCGACCTGCTCGATCTGCTCGGCCTGGGCGACAAGGCGCGCAGCGCGCCGGGCGTCCTCTCGGGCGGCCAGCGCCAGCGGCTCGCCATCGCGCGGGCCCTCGCCAACGCGCCCACGCTCCTCCTCGCCGACGAGCCGACCGGCGCCCTCGACTCCGAGGGCGGCCTCGAGGTGCTCGAGCTATTCCGCCGGCTGCACGCCGGCGGCCAGGCGATCCTCCTCGTCACCCACGACGAGGAGGTGGCGGCCCCGGCCAGCCGCATCATCAAGATGCGCGACGGCCGGGTGGAGGACGACGGCCGCGCCGAGGCGGTGGCGGCCGGACAGAGCAGCGCGCCGTCGCAGTGAGCACGCCCGTCGTCCCCATCATCGTCAACCAGCTCGGGCGGACGCGCGAGAAGGAGCAACCGCGCGAGGTGGCGCGGCCTGCCCCCGCCCTGCTCGGGATCCTGCTGGCGGCGGTGGCCATGGCCGGGGCGGTCTCGGCGCCGCTCGTCGACCAGCACGGGGACACGGCCACCCAGGTCGTCCGGGCCATCGTCGTCGGCACGTTCGCGTTGGCCGGTGCGTTCGCACTGTCGCGTCGGCCGTCGGAGCGCCAACCGATCCTGGCGCTGCTCGCGACCGCGTTGGCCGGCGCCGCGACGTCGCTCAGCGCCCTCCTCGAGGCGCACGCGCACGGGACCGCGGTGTCCTCGGTGCTCCTCTCCTTCGCGCACATCGCCGAGCCGGTGGCCCTCGCGCTGTTCCCGGTCGCGATCATGCACTTCCTGCTCGGCCTGCCCGACGGAAGCTGCCGGCTGAGCCGAGCCGTCATCGGGATCGGGTACCCGGTGGGCACTGCCGTCGGCATCGCGCTCTGGACCCGCCGTCCCTCGCTCCCCTTGTGGCCGATCCTGATCGAGCTGATCGTGGCCGTCGGGGCCGGGTTCATCGGCTCCCAGCGGCGCTACCTCCGCTCGGCCGGTCTCGAGCGCCAGCGGATGCAGTGGTTCGGGTGGGCGACGGCCCTCACGGTCGAGACACTCCTGGTGGCCCTGGGCCTCCGGCTGCTCTGGGGCTGGCCGCACCACCCGCCCCTCGTCGTCGCGGTGTCGCTCCTCCCGGTGGCCGCCGCGATCGCGATGGGGAGCACCCGGCGCCTGGCCGCCCGGATCGACCGCATCCTCGCCCACACCGTCTCTCTGGCCGGGCTCACCGGCATCGTGGTGGTCGTCTACCTCGTGGTCGTACTGGGCCTCGACCACTCGCCGAACACCCGGTCCGAGCGCGAGTTGCTCGGCTACTCGATGGCGGCCGCCGCCATCGCCACCCTCTTCTACGGCCCGGCCCGCCAGCGTCTGTCCCAGATGGCCAACCGCCTCGTCTACGGCGAGCGCGAGGCACCCGACACTGTGCTGCGCACCTTCGGCAGCCGGCTCTCGCGCGCCGTCCCGATGGACGAGCTCCTGTTGCAGGTGGCCGAGTCGCTCCGCAAGACCCTCGCCTTGAGCGCGGCCGAGGTCTGGACCGGCTCGGGCGGCCGGCTCGAGCGGGCCGTCTCGGTGCCCGACGTCCCGGTACGACGGCTCACGCTCAACGCCGACGAGCAGCTGGTCGTGGCCCGGGCCGGCGTGACCGGCACCGCCTGGCTCGAGGTCTGGCTGCCCGCCATGCTCGACGGACGCCAGGACTCGGTCCTCAGGGTCGCCCCGACCACCCACTCGGGCCAGGTGCTCGGGATGATCGTGGCGGTCCGGCCGCCGGGCGGTGACCAGTTCACGACCGACGACGACACCATGCTCACCGAGCTGGCCCGGCAGGTCGGGCTGGCGCTGCACAACGTCGAGCTCGACTCCGCCCTGCAGGAGTCCCTGGAGGAGGTGCGGCGGCAGGCCGACGAGCTGCAGGCCTCCCGGGCCCGCATCGTGGCCGCCTCCGACGCGGCCCGTCGCCAGATCGAGCGGAACCTCCACGACGGGGCCCAGCAGCACCTGGTGGCCCTGGCCGTGAACGTCCGGCTGGCCCGCAAGCTGGCCGAGAGCGATCCGGAGGGCTCCCTCGAGCTCCTCGATCAGCTCGGCCTCGACCTCCAGGATGCCGTCCAGGAGCTGCGCTCGCTGGCCCACGGCATCTATCCGCCGCTGCTCATCGACCGCGGTCTCGAGGAGGCCCTGCGCGCGGCGGCCGGACGAGCTGCGCTCCCGACCGAGGTGGTGGCCGACCACCTGGGCCGCTACTCGCCGGAGACCGAGGCCGCCGCCTACTTCTGCTGCATGGAGGCGCTGCAGAACGCAGGCAAGCACGCCGGCGAGGGCGCTTCGGCGACGGTCCGGGTGTGGGAGGAGGGCGATCGCCTCTGCTTCGAGGTGGCCGACACCGGGGCCGGGTTCGACATGGCGAGCGCCGCCGGCAAGGGGGCGGGGTTCGTCAACATGAGCGACCGGGTGGGCGCGGTCGGCGGGAACTTCAGTGTGGATTCAGCGCCGGGCCGGGGCACCACCATCGCCGGCCGGGTGCCGATCACCGTCCCGGCCGCACCCAAGGTGCGGGTCGGCTCAGACGCCTAACGTCTTTCCCTCGGTCCAGACCTTCTCGAGGACGTCGGGACCAAACTCCTCCTTGTGCACGTACGCGGCCGCCCCGCAGCGGCGGGCGTCCTCGGGAAGGTCCTCGGCGTCGTAGGTGGAGAGGAGCACCACCTTCACTTCGGGGTGGGCTTCGGTGATCCGGCGGGTCGCCTCGATCCCCCCGATCCCCTCCATGTTGATATCCATGAGCACGAGGTCGGGTGCGAGCGAGTCGACCTGGTCGACGGCCTCTTCCCCGGACTTGGCCTCGCCGACCACCTCGAAACCGGCGGTGGCGCGCACCACTGCCCGGGCCGCGATCCGAAACGGGGCCTGGTCGTCGACGACCAGCACCCTCACCACCTGGTCGGACACACAACCATCCTGACAGGGAGGTGACGGCGGGTCCGGCAGGACAGCACGTTGACATCCGGTGGTGGCAGCACACCCCGCCGCCGGCGGGCCGGCTCAGTTGTGGGCGGAGAGGAAGAGGAGGACCGCCTTCACGCGGCGGTGGACATCGGGCTCCTGGGACAGGGCGAGCTTGGAGAAGATGGAGTTGATGTGCTTCTCGACCGCCCGCTCGGAGAGCACGAGGGAGGCCGCCACCGCCGCGTTGTTCTTCCCCTGGGCCATCTCGGCCAGGATCTCGGTCTCGCGGGGGGTGAGCACCCGGAGCGGCGAGTCGGCGGCCCGGGATCGGGCCGCGACGAGGGCGTCGACGACCTCGGGGTCGATCACCGAACCTCCCCGGGCGACGTCCCGGATGGCCTGCGCGAGCTGGCCGATGTCCGACACCCGCTCCTTCAGGAGGTAGGCCCGGCCCCGCGATCCGCTCTCCAGGAAGTCGAGCGCATAGGACGGCTCGGAGTACTGGGACAGGACGACGACGCCCAGCTCCGGGTGGGCGACGCGGAGCTCGTTGGCCGCCCGGATGCCCTCGTCGGTGCCGGTGGGGGGCATCCGGATGTCGGTGACGACCACGTCGGGCCGCTCGGTCTCGACCGCGCGGAGGAGGGAGTCGTAGTCCGCGCAGGCCGCCACCACCTCGAGGTCGTCCTCGCCGTTGATCAGCTTCTCGACGCCCTCACGCACGAGGTAGTTGTCCTCGGCCAGGACGACGCGCAAGGCCACGCGGCCAAGGCTAGACGGGCCGTCGCCCGGCTCGGGGTGGAGCGGTCGAGTGGCCGGCACTCTCGACCCTCCCGCCACGGCAGGGGTGGTCCGGAGCCGGGCAGACTCGGCCGGCCAGCCCTTGTGGCGTTCGCCGGGGCGATCGACGGACGTCGCTTGGCGGCCCGGGTGAAGGCCCCTGGGCCGGCGATCTGCGCACCCGGAGCGGGGCCGTCATCGCGCTCTGGCGACACGATCGAGTTCCCCCGGCCGGGACGGGTCGGGCGGATTACGGTGACGGCGCGGTCCGCTCGGCTGGTGCGCAGGCCTCGCGGCGGCCGGCGCCGCGAGGAGGCACACCATGGAACACCGGCTCATCACCACCGACTGCCACATCGCCCCGCCCTACTCGCTGACCGACGAGCTCCCCGAGTCCTACCGCGAGTACTTCCCGCGCCTCGAGCGCCGCCACGGCGAGACCTACGTGGTGCAGCCGCGGCACCCGGCGATGGAGGTCGCCATGATGGTCGAGCGCTCGTCGGGGGTGAAGGTCGAGGACTCGCCCGCCGCGCTGGCCCGGTCGGCGGTCGGCAACGTGTGCGCCGAGGCCTCTCCGAGCTTCGAACCGGCCGAGATGCTGGCCGAGCTCGAGCGCGACGGCGTGTACGGGGCCGTGCTCATCGGCCGGATCTCGGTGTTCGACAACGGGGTGCCGCCGGAGGCGGACACCGCCTACTGCCGGCTCGTCAACGACTGGCTGGCCGACATCTGGGCGCCCTACCTCGACCGCGTCGCGCCCGGCATCTACCTGCCGTTCAAGGACGTGGCGGCCTCGGTGGCGGAGCTCGAGCGGGCCGCCGCCCTCGGGCTCCGGCCGGCGCTGCTGCCCGACGGGATCTTCGAGCGCCCCTACTACCTGCCCGAGTGGGAGCCGCTCTGGGAGGCCGCCGCCGCCTTGAAGGTGCCCATCACCATGCACGTCGGGGGGCTGCGCAACCCGCCGGGGATGGACCTCACGCCCTATGCGGGGCGCGGCTTCGTCGGTTGGTACAACCAGTGCGTCGGCATGGGCGAGACGCTCGGCTGGCTCACGTTCTCCGGGGTGTTCGAGCGGCACCCGGACCTGCACGTCGTGATGACCGAGGGGTACGCGGCCTGGCTCTCCTTCGCCATCCAGTTCTTCGACCACCACTGGCTGGACAGCCGGTTCGGGAAGCTCGCCGGGCTGCATGCCGGGGGATCCAAGCTGGAGGCCCCGCCGAGCTTCTACCTGAAGCGCCAGACGCACGCGACGTTCATGTGGGACCCCCTGGCCATCCGGGCCCGCGACGTCACCGGGCTCGACTGCCTGCTCTGGGGCAACGACTATCCCCACAACGAGGGCTCGTTCCCGTTCTCGCGCGAGTGGAACGACAAGCAGTTCGCGGGAGTTCCCGATGTCGAGGTCGACGCGATCGTGCGGTCGAACGCGGCGAGGCTGTTCGGGATCAGCGTCTGAGCGACCGGTCCCGAGTGCCGAGGGTCAGGCGGCGGGGCCCCCTCGGCCGGCTGGCCGCGCTTCGGCCTCGAGTTCGGCCCGGCGGGCCGACATGCGCCCGCCCCGCTCGACGCACTCGTCGCGGAACTCGGTGATCCGCGCCAGCCGCTCGTTGATCCGCTCGACGAGGCGAAGGTTGGCTGCGATGGCGTCGGCCAGGAGCCCGAGCCGCTTCTCGGTCGGTGCGTCGGCCCGGGCGGCGCGGCGGGCCCGCTCCAAGGTGTCCTCCGACGCCAACACGTCGTGGATCTCGGCCAGGGTGAGCCCGAGCAGATTCTGGAGCTCCCGGATGTGGGTGACCCGCTCGCGCTCGGCCGTCGAGTAGAGGCGCTCGCTTCCCCGGTGTCCCGACGGCTGGAGCAGCCCGATCTCCTCCCAGTAGCGAAGCGTGCGCGTGGTCACGCCGGTCTCTTTGGCCAGGTCCCCGATCCGGAGCGAGGCGCCGGCGGCCGCCTCCTCTCCCGGCCGCTCCGGCCGCAGCACCGTCACCGGGCCGCCTCCGCCGGCTCGAGCACGGTGAACGGCTCGGCCGGGCCCGACGTGGCGGTGACCCTGTCGGGCTCGCTGTAGACGTACTTGCCGCCCCGCAGCCACGAGGTCCAGGCGGCCACCAGCGAGGCGATGATCGAGAAGTCGAACGCCGCGTGCAGCCCGCGGGCGAAGGCACCGGAGATGAGGTGCGGGAAGTAGCTACGGGCGAGGAGGTGGGCCGCCGCCGCGTGCGGCAGCTTCGCCAACACCTGGGGCCCGAGGAGGTGCTGCATCGGGCTGTAACCCAGGAACGCCGCGAACAGCGTGGAGACCGGCGGCAGGTGGGCGACCCGGGTGGCGTCGGCCACCGGGACCCCCTGGGAGACGAGCCCATGGAAGAGGGTGGTGGAGAGCGTGCTCGACAGCCCGAGGATCATGAGCGTGAAGAAGATCCCGATCGAGAGCACCTGGGACGAGTTCTGGAAGGTCGAGTTCATCCCCGAGCCCACCCCCCGGTGGGCGGCCGGAAGGCTGTTCATTACTCCCGCCCGGTTCGGCGCCGCGAAGGCCCCCATCGACATCCCATTGAAGAAGATGAGAAGCGCGAAGACGAGGTAGGGGAAGTTCACCGGGAGCAGCTCGAGCAAGCCGAAGGAGAGCGCGGCCATGAGCATCCCGCCGGTCGCGAAGGGCCGGGAGCCGTACCGGTCCGAGAGGATGCCCGAGATCGGTCCGGCGAGGAGGAACCCGCCGGTCAGCGGCAGCATGTAGATGCCGGCCCACAACGGGGTCCGGACCGCGTCGTACCCGTGCAGGGGGAGCCAGATCCCCTGGAGCCAGATGATCAGCATGAACATCAGCCCGCCCCGGCTGATCCCGGAGAGGAGGGTCGACACGCTGCCGGCGGTGAACGCCCGGATCCGGAACAGCGACAGCCGGAACATCGGCTCGGGCACCCGCTTCTCGATCAACACGAACAGCCCCACCAGCGCCAGACCGCTCGCCAGCATCAAGAGGACGAAGGGGCTGCTCCAGCCCATCGACTGGCCCCCGTGCGGCTGGATCCCGTAGGTGATGCCGATCATGAGGAGGACGAGGCCGGCGGCGAAGGTGAAGTTGCCGAGCCAGTCGATCCTGCCCTCGGTGCGCCGGGGCACCTCGCGCAGCTTGAGATAGGCCCAGACCGTGCCGAACAGCCCGGTCGGCACCGACACGAGGAAGATCAGCCGCCACTGGATGGGCGCCAGCACGCCGCCGAGCACGAGCCCGATGAAGGTGCCGCTGATCCCGGCCACCTGGTTGATCCCGAGCGCCATCCCCCGCTGGTGCTCCGGGAAGGCGTCGGTCAGGATCGCTCCCGAGTTGGCGGCGAGGAAGGCCGCCCCGACCCCCTGGAAGATGCGCATCACCACGAGGTACAGCGCGGCCGTCGTCCCCGACATCCAGGTGATCGTCAACAGCAGCGAGAAGAACGTGTAGACGGCGAAGCCGAGGTTGTACATCCGGACGCGGCCGTAGAGGTCACCGAGCCGGCCGAGGCTCACCACCAACACGCTCGTCACGACGAGGAAGCTCAGGATCATCCACAACAGGTAGAAGCTGTTCCCCGGAAGGAGCGGGTCGAGCTTGATGCCCTTGAAGATGTCGGGCATGGCGATGAGCATGATCGACGAGTCGACCGTGGCCAGGAAGATGCCGAGCGTCGTGTTGGACAGCGCCACCCACTTGTAGCGGTCCTGGTCCGTGACCGGCTGGTACCGACGGTCGAGACGCGCCCCGGCCCCGTCGGCCGATCCGTTGGGACTGAAGATGCTCACTGCGGCGTCACGCCCACCTCGTCGGGGACTTCCGTTCACGTCAACGGTAGAGGTGAGGGGGACCGGCCGCAAGCCTCCCGGGTGATGCCGGAGAACCGGGTCGCCCGGGAAAGATGGCGGGATGCCGCAGCGGTGTGTCCCACGGGGGTCCCGATGCCTGCCCCTGGTGGGGGTTGCCCTGGTCGCGCTCAGCTTCGCCGGGGTGGCCGGGCCGGCGGCCGGGACCGCGACATCGGCCGACTGGACGCTGTACCACCACGATCCCGAAGGTCACGGCGTCGCCGGACCGATCCGCTTGGCCGGGGCGCACCGGGTCTGGGTTTCGCGTGCCCTCGACGGGCAGCTCTACGGGGAACCCCTGGTGGCCGGCACCACCGTCATCGTCGCGACCGAGGACGACACCGTCTATGCGCTGAACGCGGCCAACGGGAAGGTCCGCTGGTCGACCCATGTGGGGACCCCGGTCGCCGCGTCGGCCCTCCCGTGCGGGGACGTCGCCCCGACCGTCGGGATCACCTCCACCCCGGCCATCGACACGGCACGAGGCGAGGTCTTCGTGGTCGCCGACGTGGCTGGCCGGCACGGCCCGGCGCACGAACTGGTCGGGCTCCGGCTGTCCTCGGGGGCCGTCGAGTTGCGCCAGGGGGTCGACCCGTCGGGCATCGACACCTCGGCCACCCTGCAGCGGGTGGCGCTGACGCTCGACTCGGGCCGGGTCGTCTTCGGCTTCGGCGGCAACTACGGGGACTGCTCCACGTACCACGGGTGGGTGGTGTCGGTCCCCGAGGCCGGCGGGCCGATCGCCACCTATGAGATCGATCCGGCGGCCGGAGACGATCAGGGGGCGGTGTGGATGGGGGGCGCGGCTCCCGAGGTCGGCGCGGGGGGCGACATCTGGTTCGCCGCCGGCAACGGATCGGTCGACACTGCCGGGCGCCCCTATGACGGCAGCGACTCGGTCGTCGAGCTGACCCCGGCGCTCAGACTCGTGCAGTACTTCGCCCCGTCGGACTGGGCCTCGGACAACGCGCACGACCGGGACCTCGGCTCGAGCGCCCCGACGCTCCTCGGCGACGGGCTGGCGGTGCAGGCCGGCAAGTCCGACACCGCCTACCTGCTCTCACAGTCCAAGCTCGGCGGAGTCGGCGGCCAGCTCGCCACGCTCGGCTCGTTCTGCGGCATGGACGTGGACGGCGGTGCCGCGGTCGTCGGCGACATCGCGTACGAGCCATGCGAGGCCGGGGTCGAGGCGGTGGTGGTGTCGACCTCTCCCCCGTCGCTCCGGGTGCTCTGGCGAGCCTCCGACGCGGGCGGGCCCCCGATCGTCGCCGGCGGTTTCGTGTGGACGATGAGCCAGAACGGCGACCTCGACGCGTTCAACCGGCTCTCGGGCGCGATGCGCCAGCACCTGTCGATCGGCTCGGTCGCCAACCACTTCCCGACCCCGTCGGTCGGCGACGGCCGGCTGCTCGCCCCGGGCTTCGACCGGGTGTACGCGTTCGCCGGCTCCTGAGGTCCGGCCCTGCCGCCCCTACGAGGCGGGGGTGAACAGGTTGAAGACCGCGCCCACCGGGTCGGCGACCACCGAGAAGGTGCCCGGCTCGATCTTCATCGGCGCCTGGAAGACCGCCCCGCCGAGTTTCTCGACGTTCTTCGTCGCCTGCTCCACGTCCTCGACCTGGAGGTAGACGGCCCAGAAGGAGGGCGACCCGGGGGGCATGGCGGCCGGCTTCTTCATCATCCCGCCGATCGACCGGCCGTTGACCTGCCACTCGGTGTAGGCGCCGTCGCCCTCCCCGTGGGTCACCTCACCCCAACCGAAGACGTCGGCGTAGAACCGCTTCTCGGCGTCGGGGTTGTCGCACAGGAGCTCGCTCCAGGCCCAGGTGTTGGCCTCGTTCACGAGGCCTGCGCCCTTGTGCTCTCGGGCCTGCCAGAGGCCGATGACCGCGCCGTCCGGGTCGGAGAACACCGCCATCCGGCCGGACTCCCCGACGTCCATGGGCCCGGCGATGACGGTTCCACCCGCCTTCGTCACCTTGGCCACGGTGTCGTCCACGCTCGCGACGTCAACGTAGGTCGACCAGACCGACGGCGCCTCCGGGGACATCGTGGGGGTGAGCCCCGCCACCAGGCGCCCCTTGAGCGACGCCATCGAGTAGCCGCCGAACTCCTCCCCGCCGCGCTGGATCTCCCAGCCGAACATGTCGGAGTAGAACTTGAGCGTCCCCTCGAAGTCCGTCGACGAGACGTCGACCCACGAGAACACACCGTGGTCGTAAGTGTCCAGCTCGGGCATGCCGACTCCTCTCGTTCGCCGGAGGACCTGATACCTCCGGCCGCGGCCACGGTAGACGAGGGGTGTTACGGCCGCTCGGGGCGAGCGAGCGACCGTAGATGTCGGGAACCGAGCCCGTGTGACGATCGTGCAGCGGGCGTGCCGTCTTCGTGTCAGACCGAGTTGATGAGCGTCCGGGAGGCCATTTCGAAGTAATCGACCAGCTCGGACTCGGTGGCGGGATCGAGCTCTTCGGCCCGGACGGCGTCCACCATGTGGGTCAACCAGGCATTGCGCTCAGCCAGCCCGATCGTGAACTGGACATGGCGCATCCGGAGCCGGGGGTGGCCGCGCTGTTCGCTGTAGGTCGCGGGACCACCCCAGTACTGCCCGAGGAAAAGCGCCAGATGGGCCGCCGGCTCGTTCAGGTCCTCCGGATACATCGGCCTGAGCACGGGGTCGGCCTCGACCGCCTGGTAGAAGCGCTCGACGAGCCGGTCGAAGAACTCCTGGCCCCCGACCCGCTCGTGGAGCGTGCTCACCTCATCGACGGTAGACGCGGGACCACCGGTCGTCCGTCATTCACAGACCCGCATACCCCCCGTACACTGACGAATCGAGCCGACATGTCGTCGTGCCGCGCGGGTGTAGCTCAGTGGCAGAGTCCCAGCCTTCCAAGCTGGTCACGCGGGTTCGATTCCCGTCACCCGCTCCCCATTTGTCCTGGTGACCGGCCACCGCCTCCGGCTCAGTTCGGGAGCATGCCGATTGGTCTGACTCCGACGGGCATTTGAGGGCGCTCCCGTGCTCGCCTTCCACACCGACCGGAGATCTGAGTACGCTGCGCGGCCGTGCCGTCGTGGAAGGCGATCGAGAGGGCGGAACCGGAGTTCGCTCGGCGGGTGCGGCGACTGTTCGAGGCCGGTCGCCACAAGACCATCGCCACGCTGCGCGCCGACGGCTCGCCACGCATCTCGGGCATCGAGTGCGAGTTCACAGACGATGATCTCCGTTTCGGTTCGATGTCGGGCGCGCGTAAGGGAGCGGATCTCAAGCGGAACCCAAGCTTTGCCCTACACGGTCCAACCTTCCACCCGGAGGAGGGCAAGGAGAGCGAATGGCCGGGCGAGGCGAAAATTGCTGGGCGAGCCATCGTCGCCGGACCGGTGATCGGCGACGAGGCGGGCGAGCAACCTGACGGCGAGATGTTCGTCGCAGACATCACCGAGGTAGTCATCACGAGACTCAATGAAGCTGCCACCAAACTCGTCGTTGAGTCTTGGACGCCTGAACAAGGAATCCGAAAGGTCGAACGGGACTAGGAACTTCCTTCAGATCACGTCCGAGCGAGCACTTCGACGGCGCATGCAGGAACCCAGAGCGTCCTTCGGCGAAACAGACTGGGCTTCGGACTGCACCGGGTCCTCCACTTGAACAGTGACGGCTTCCTGCATGTTCGTCATCTACGAACCACCCTTGCGGACCCGAGTAGTGGAGAGGTACGGCGCCAACTGCGTGGTGAGTCGTCCGACGATCTGCGGCTCCGGACGTCTGACCGCGGTGATGGGTGTCGGAACAACGCTCGCCCGCGCCTCGATCCGGGTCGAGGCCCCCTCGTTTTCCAACGTCACCACGAGCCGACCCCAGACGCCCGGCCTCCGCCGATAGCGCGCCAGAACCTGCAGTGGCTCATCGGAGACCTTGACCTCGGAAAAGTGGGGCTCCCCTTCGAGCGCGTCGTAGCAGCGCTGCAGCCACTCTTCCGGCGAACCTCGGACCTCGAAGGTCTCCTCATACGGTCGGGATCCCCTCAGGAAGGCGATTCCCACGAGGCCGGCCGCGACGGCGATTCCGATGAGCGTGTGGGTCACGGCCTACTCCCAGCGGAAGAATCGAACCGCAGCCAGCGTCATCACGATGGCCCAGACCGCCATAACGACGAGAGCGTGCGTGGGTGGGAACGACCCTTGGAGCGAATTCAAGAGCGATTGCACCGCTGAACCGAGTGGGGTGAAGTCGCCGACGTGACGCAAACCGGCAGACATGTTCTGACGTGGCACCCACAGACCAGCGAAGTAGAGCAGCGGATAGAGGAGCGCCGTACCGAGCACGCCTGCGACCGGTGGGCTCGGCGATATGGCGGCGACGAATAAGCCGAGGGAGAACAGCGACGCTGTCGCGAGGACTGCCGCGAGGAGGAACCCGCCCACATCGGCCGGGGCCTGGACACCGAAGAAGAGCACTGCCCCACCGACGATCAGACCCATGGCAACGACCGCCAGGACCAGGTTCACCGCGACCTGAGCCGCGAGCAGCCACCTGGGCGCCACCGGCGTCGCCGAGAGACGTCGCAGGTACTTGCGTTCGCGGTGCATCACCAGCGGGATCGGCAGGCTGACCAGCCCGATGAGCGCCAGGGTCAGCGCCATCAGCACCGGCACATAGGCCGTCATGAAGGTGATGGTGGTATGAGGATTGATCGGTCTCTTGAATCCCGGGCTGACACCGAAAATCACCAACAGGAGGACCGGAATGAAGACACCGAGGACCAGTCCGACCGGCACGCGGTACGCGAGCTTGGTCTCCGCGACGATGAGGTGCCGCAGAGAGTGACCGGATGGCCGCGGCAAACTGATGGCAGCGCTGGAGGTCATCGCGATGCCTCCTCTGAGGGCGCAACCGTGGCTCGAGAGGTCAATCGCAAGAAGGCATCCTCGAGATTGGCCGTCGTGAGCTGAGCGTTGACCGGTTCCACTCCCGCGCTCTCGAGGGCGTGCACGACCGAGCCAAGCAGGTCACCAGAGCCGGCCACCGTCACCCGATCGCCGACATGCTCGATGCCGCTTACCTCTGGCAGCGTGATCAGGAGCGCGTCATTGAAGGGATGGGTGGGACGGAAGCTCAGGTGGCTGCCCCCGCCGTAGTGCTCGGCGAACGCTGTTGGTGTATCGAGCGCCACCACCTGGCCGCGGTCGACCATCATCACTCGGTCACAGAGCCGCTCTGCCTCATCCATGAAGTGCGTGACCAAGACGATTGTGACCCCACGTTCACGGATACCGGCAATCAGTTCCCAGGTGTCTCGACGCGCTTGCGGGTCGAGACCGGTGGTCAACTCATCGAGGATCGCGACCTTCGGGTTGCCGATCAGTGCGAGAGCGATGGCAACTCGCTGCTTTTGCCCCCCAGAGAGCTTTCCGTAGTAGGCACGACACTTGGAGGTAAGGCCCAGGAGCTCCAGCAGGTCGTCAGTGTTCGCCGGATGTGGATAGAAGGAGGCGAATAGGTCAACGAGCTCGCTAACCTTCAACCGAATCGGCAGAGACCCTTCCTGCAGCTGGACACCGACGACTTGGCGCAACGCAACTCGCTGACGCTGTGGGTCGAGTCCAAATACTCGGACACTGCCGGTGTCGGGCCTCCTCAACCCCGAGAGGCACTCGACCGCCGTCGTCTTGCCAGCGCCGTTGGGGCCAATGACCCCGAAGATCTCGGCCTTGTTGACTGTGAACGACACGTCATCGACAGCCACGGTCGAGCCATACGCCTTATGGAGGTGCTGGACGTCGACGACACAGTCGGATCGTTCACACTCGTCACCCATGGCCGACGGCTCATCGGCCATTTCGACAACGTCAGGTCCGCGTGCCGGTCGCCGTTCACTCCGGATGAGGTGCACGTCTGGACACCCCCTTCTTCGGACGAGACTCGCACGACCAGGGCAACTCCAACAGGGGACAAAGGCCCTAGCGTCCGTGCGAGTTCGCGCCGCCCGCCCGCGGCTCGTGGCTGGCCAGCGGTGTCCCCAACCCTCGTCTGCGCGTCGGCCTCGCGGTATGGCCCCGTCCCCGTATCCCCCCGTGGCGCCTCGCGACGCGGTGGTCCCTCTCTCATCACCACGATGTTGGGGCCGAGTGGCCTGAATCGACCCGAGACCCCTGAGCGCCCGGGCCCTCTGGGAACCGCAGGGATCGGCGCGGCTAGGAGACCCGTGGCGGACGGACCACGAGCACGCCGGCGCAGTTCGGGCACCGGTGATCCATCGCGATCGCACAGGCGGTGCAGAAGGTGCATTCGAAACTGCAGATCTCGGCCGGGCCGTCCGCCCGGAGACCCACGTTGCACCGTTCGCACTGTTCCTTCATCTCGAGCATTGTCTCCATCGCCCCGGCCGGTCCGGCACGCCTTCAGCCGAACGTGAAATCGTAGGCCTGCACCCCCGGCGAGAACTTGAGCAAGAGGACCCCGGTCGTCAGCTTCGAACCGGAGAGCAATGTGTAGAGCTTTGGGATCCCGGCGACGGTCACCGTCTTCGTCACCACGCCGTTGACGACCACCTGGATCGTGCCGCGCCCTCCGATGACCAGGTAGATGTCGCTCGCCTGGTAGCCGAGCTCCATCTCGGCGGCGCTCCCGGCGGTCGCCTCCTCGGCGTGGTCGGTCCAGATCCCCGACAGCCCGAGCCCGCCGAGCGGCAGCGACGACGGGAACTGGTAGAGGGCGGGCGTGTCGCGGGCCACGTTGTCGTTGGGCACGAGGTACTGCAGCCGCTGGTAGCCCACATAGGTCTCGGGGTTGACCGCCTCGGTCGGGGTCCGGTCGGGAACCGACGTCGGGCGGGGCAGCGCGATTCCAGGATGGGCGTTGGTGAGCAGCTGGCGGATCAGCGCTTCGGTCCCGCCGTAGTCGCCTTCCCCGAGGCCGATGTGCCGGACGTCGCCCTTGGCGTCAATGAGGTAGTCGGCGGGCCAGTCCTCGTTGTCGTACGCGTTCCACGTCGCGTAGTCGTCGTCGACCGCGACCGGGTATCGAACCCCGAGCTGCGCGGCCTCGGCCCGGACGTTGGACACGACGTGCTCGAAGGCGAACTCGGGTGTGTGGACTCCGACCACCACGAACCCTTCGCCGTGGTAGCGCGCGTACCAGTCCTCGACGTGAGGAAGGGCGCGCTGGCAGTTGATGCACGAATAGGTCCAGAAGTCGACGAGGACCACCTTGCCGCGCAGCGAGGCGAGCGACACCGCCCGGCCGTCGGTGGTGTTGAGCCACGCGGTGATCCCCCGGAAGGCGGGTGCCGAGCCGCAGCTGACCAACCCCTTCGTGTTGGGGGTGCAGTGGGCGAGCGAGGAGGCGCCGTTGCCGGTCAGCTGGCCCAGCTGTTGGCGGGTCGCCGCCGATCCCTCGAAACGGTTCTGGAGGGCGGTCGTGTACCCGGGGAGGTCCCGCTGCAAGGCGGTGAAGGCGTTGAGCCCGATGGCGAGCGCCATCCCGACCAGCACCACCCCGCTCACCTGTCGGAGCCGTGGGCCGTGCTCGCGGAGCACCCTCACCCGCCGCATGAGCTCGGTCCCGGCGAGCGCCACCACGAGGAGCGGCACCGCCACCCCGATGCCGAAGGCGACCGTGAGGAAGACCGCCGTCAGGCCGACCTTGTGGGTGGCCCCGACGACCGTGATGGCCGCCAGGATCGGGCCGGCGCACGGGACGAACACGAGACCGAGGCCGAGGCCGATGACGAACCCCCCGGCCCGGCTGCTCGGCTGGCCGCCCCCGAGGCGCCGGAAGGGGCGCTCGAGGAGCGCGGCGAGCGGCGGGACGAGATACCCGAGCCCCACCGCCACGAGGAGCGCAATGCCGGCGTCGCGCAGGAAGTCCTGGGGCAGGTGAAGGGCCGAGATCGCCTCGGAGCCGACCAGGATGAGCAGGCTGAAGCTCAGCACGAGCCCGGCCACCACGGCCAGGGGGCGGGCCCGGGACCGCCACCAGCCCGTGGTTTCGGTGTCGGCCGTCGCCCCGGTCGCGAGGATCACGGGCAGCACCGGCACAATGCAGGGCGAGATCCCGGCGACGAAGCCGGCAAGGAATCCGATGCCGACGAGCCCGATCACCGGGGCCGACGGTACTGGCGGAGCGGCCGAAAGCCCGGTCGGGGTGCGGTCCCGCCCCTCTCTCAGACGCCCAGATCCAGGTGAAAGGTGTGGGTGCGGCCGACCGGGCGGAAGCCCACGCTCGCGTAGAGCTCCTTCGGCCAGTCGTTGTCGTCGGCGATGAGGAAGGTCAGGTCGGGCTGGTCGCGGGCCGCCAGTGCGCAGACGTGGGTCACGAGCGCGCGGGCGTTCCCCCGGCCCCGGGCCTCCGGGGCGGTGTACACGTCCTCCACCCAGGCGATCGACCCGTCCCGACGCAGCTTGGTGATCGACTCGGGGGTGCCGTCGTCGGCGAGGATCCCGAAGCACCGCTCGCCCCAGAGCTCCGCCTCCCGGCGCGCCGCCTCGACGAGCTGTTCGCCCCGTGCACCGATGTCGGGGTGCTCCTCGACGATCCACGTCCGCAGGAGGGCCGTCGCCTGCTCCTCGTCGAGATCCACGATCTTCCCCGCGTCGCGCGGGGCGGGGGCGACCCCGAGCACCATGTACACCTCCCGGTCGGCGTTCCAGCCCGCGGCGCGGAACGCGCGCTCGAGCTCGCCGTCGCTCGGGTCATCCTCGATCGTGAGGTGGCGAAACGGCATCGCCCGCTGGTGCTCGTCGGCCAACGCGGCGGCCTCGGCCAGGGTGGTGGGCCCGGTGAGGTGGAGCTGGTTCAGCGACCACACCCAAGGGAGCGACGGCGTGCGAAGGAGCCAACCCGACCCCACCGGCACCACCTCGTCGGCCAGCTCGCGCCCGGTCCGCCGCACCGGCTCGAGCACCCTTTGGAGGAGGGCGTCGTCGGCGGCGGTCGGTGGCGACATCGGTCGGAGGGCACCGGAGCGGGCGGCGCCGGAGGGCTCATCGTACCGAGCGGACGGGCCGGCCCCGGGGGTCGCCACCAGGGGCTCCCGGTAGTGTGACCTGGATCGACACCGTTCTCGAGATCGACGACCTGCACACCGAGTTCCGCCTCCGCGACGCCAGGGTCCGGGCCGTCGACGGGATCTCGTTCGCCATCGGCGACGGCGAGTGCGTCGGCATGGTCGGCGAATCGGGCTGTGGGAAGAGCACCGTCGGGTTCTCCATCATGCGGCTCCTCCCGGGCAACGGCCGTATCGCGTCGGGCTCGGTTCGACTGCTCGGACGCGATCTCGCCCCACTGACCGAACGCCAGATGCAGCGGGTGCGCGGCAACGAGGTGGCGCTCATCCCCCAGGAGCCGATGACCTCGCTCAATCCGACGATGACGATCGGGCGCCAGATCGCCGAGGGCGTGCGCCTCCACCGCAAGGTCGGCCGGCACGAGGCCCGGGCGCGGGCCCTCGAGGTGCTGCGGCTCGTCGAGATGCCGCGCCCCGAGGAGCGCCTCGGCCAGTATCCCCACGAGCTCTCGGGCGGCCTCCGCCAGCGGGTCATGATCGCGATGGCGCTCGCCTGCGAGCCGAGGCTGCTGATCGCCGACGAACCGACGACCGCTCTCGACGTCACCATTCAGGCCCAGATCCTCGACCTCATCGACGGGCTCCGTCGCGAACTCAACATGGCGGTCCTGCTCATCACCCACGACATGGGCGTGATCGCCGGTCGGACCGACCGGGTCGTGGTCATGTACGCGGGCAAGGCGGCCGAGGAGGCCGAGACCGGCGAACTGTTCAGCGCGATGCGCCACCCGTACTCCGAAGCCCTGCTCGCCTCGGTGCCCAATCTCGAGCAGGACCCCTCCGTCCGCCTCGTCCACATCCCGGGGCTCCCGCCCGATCTCTCGCAGCCGATCACGAGCTGCCGATTCGCCCCGCGATGCCGATACGCCACCGACCTCTGCCGGTCCGAGGAGCCGGGGCTGACCGAGGCCGCCAGCGAGGGTTCCCCGCATCGCTTCGCGTGCTTCCATCCGGTCGAGCGACCCCTCGAGGCGATCCGGGCGGCCGCGCAGCCCGAGGTCGCCGCCGAGCGTGCCCGGGGCCTCGAGCGCGCCCTCGAGCTCGTCCGCGTCGAGGACATGGTGAAGGAGTTCCCGGTGCTCGCCGGCGCGGTCTTCCGCCGCACCATCGGCCAGATCCACGCGGTCTCCGACGTGACGCTCACGATCAAGAAGGGCGAGACCTTCGGCCTGGTCGGCGAGTCGGGCTGCGGCAAGACCACGGTCGGTCGGCTGATGGTGGGCCTCGAGCGGCCGACGGCGGGCCATGTCTTCTTCGAGGAGGCCGACATCCACACCCTTCGGGGCGCCCAGGCCCGGAGCAGCCGGCGGGACTACCAGATGATGTTCCAGGACCCCTACGCCTCCCTCGACCCGCGCATGCGGGTGGGGCCGATCATCCGGGAGCCGCTCAAGGTCCAGGGCATCGGCAGCCCCGACTACCAGCGCCGGCGGGTCCTCCAGCTCCTCGACGAGGTCGGCCTGGCCCAGAGCTCCGCCGAGCGCTACCCGCACGAGTTCTCCGGCGGCCAGCGCCAGCGGATCGGCCTCGCCCGGGCGATCGCCCTCGAGCCGAAGCTGGTGGTGGCCGACGAGCCGGTCTCGGCCCTCGACGTCTCGATCCAGGCCCAGATCCTCAACCTGATGAAGGACCTGCAGGCCCGGCACGGCATGACCTACCTCATGATCTCCCACGACCTGTCGGTGATCCGGTACATGGCCGACACGATCGGGGTCATGTACCTCGGCAAGCTCGTCGAGCTGGGGCCGGCGCGCGCCGTGTACTCCCACCCGGCCCACCCCTACACCCGCGGCCTCCTCGATGCGGTGCCCGTCGCCGAGGTGGGGGCCCGGCGCCCGGTGGCCGTGCGCGGCGACCTCCCCTCGGCCGTCAACCCGCCGTCGGGATGCCGGTTCCGGACCCGCTGTCCGAGGGCCGAACCGCGCTGTGCCGAGGAGGAGCCGGGCCTGTCGCAGTTCTCCGACGGCCACGTCGCCGCCTGCCACTTCCCCCTCGAGACGCCGGTCCGGGTGGCGGTGTCGCGGCGGGACTCGGCCCCGGCCCTCTGATCACCGCGCCGGCTCAGAATCGCTGCAGCCGGACGTCGAAGGAGTCGCGGAGCGCGTCGCCGATGAAGTTGAACGCGACGACGGTGATGATGATGAGGATGGCCACCGGGTACACCTGCCACCAGTAGCCGTCGTAGAGGTAGTTGAGGCCGTTGCTCAGGATCCCGCCCCAGGTGGCGGCGGGCGGTGGCAGGCCGAGGCCAAGGAAGCTCAGCGCCGAGAGGATGAGGATCGCGTCGGCGATCTGGAACGTGGCGTTCACCACGATCACGCTGATCGAGTTCGGCATGAGGTGCCGGATCATCGTGTGACTCCGCTTCGCGCCCATCGCCTTCGACGCCTGCACGAACTCGCGGGCCCGCAGCGCCAGGGTCTCGCCCCTGACCAGGCGGGCGGGGACGAGCCAGCTGAGCAGCGAGAGGATGAGGATGAGCAGCCACTCGGTCGGCTGGAAGATCGCGCCCAGGATGATGAGGACGACGAGGCCGGGCAGCGACAGCAGCGCGTCGACGATCCGCATCATCACCGCGTCGACGACCCCGCCGATGTCCCCGGCGATGGCGCCCCACAGCGTGCCGATGACGGTGCCGATGAGCGCCACCCCGAGGCCCACCTCGAGCGAGCTCTGCCCGCCCAGCATGAGACGGCCCACCATGTCGTATCCGACGTCGTCGGTTCCGAGGAGGTGCTGTGCGCCCGGAGCCTGGTCCGAGACCACGAGGTTCGTGGTCACCTGGTTGGTGTGGTAGAAGACCGGCCCCAAGAAGCAGAACAAGGTGATCACGACGACGATCCCGAGTCCGACGGTCGCGAGCTTGTTCTGCACGAAGACGTCCACGATGGGACGCCACAATCCCCGGGGGGCCACCGTGACGTCGCCGCCCTCCGGTCCGATCGGGGCGCCGGTACGGGCGCCGAGCTCGTCGGCGGCGCCCGGAGACAGGAACGGGGACGGCGAGCGACGGATGGACACCATCAGCTCGGCCCCACCCGAATCCGCGGGTCGAGCAACCCGTAGGTGACGTCGGCGAGCAGGTTCCCGATCACCGTCGCCACCCCGATGAAGATGGTGAAGCCGAGCAGGATCGCGTAGTCCTGGTCGACGGCGGCCTTGTAGAACACGAGGCCCATGCCGGGGAAGTTGAAGACCGTCTCGGTGAGCAGGGCGCCGGCCACGATCCCGGGCAGCGACAGGCCGAGGAGCGTGACGATGGGGATCAGGCAGTTGCGGAGAAGGTGGCGCCAGACCACCAGGCGTTCCGAGAGCCCCTTGGCCCGGGCCGTGCGGATGTAATCCTGGGCCAGGTTCTCGATCGAGGACGACCGCATGTACCGGCTGAACTGGGCGATCGTCAGCAGCGCCAGCGTCATCACCGGCAGGAAGAGCGCCCGGGGCTGCTCGAGGATCGCGAGTGCGCTCGATGTCTGCGGCGCCTCGGCCGGGAAGACGTGGAACTGGATCGACAAGAGGGCGATGGCGAGGATGCCGAGGAGGAAGGTCGGGGTCGAATAGAAGATGAACGAGAGCCCGGTCAGGACGTAGTCGGTGACCGAGTTGCGCCGGACCGCCTGGAGGATCCCGAGCGGCAGCGCGATCACGAGGGCGATGAGCGTCGAGGCGACGATCAGGATCGCGTCCTTCGGCACGTTCTGTCCGACGAGCGACCCGACGCTCTGGTTCTGGACGTAGGAGAAACCGAGGTTCCCCCGGGCGACGCGACTGACGTACAGCCAGAACTGCTCGATCATCGGATGGTTCAGCCCGTTCAAACGGTCGAACGCCGCGATGGCGACGGGGGTGGCCTTCGGCCCCAGCTCCGCCTTGGCCGGGTTCCCGGGCAGGAGGTGGACGAGGACGAAGGTGACCACGAGGACGCCGAAGACGACCACGATCGACTGCAGGACCCGACGTACGAGAAAGCCGATCACCCCACGCCTCCCGGCGCAGGGTACGCCGTCGCCCCCGACGCCGCGGCGTCAGGGGCGACGGCCGACTCCCGGTCCGACCGAGACGAGGCCGGCACGAACGCTCGGTGTCGCCCGGCCTACTTCGTGAAGTAGTAGTTCTCCGGGGTGAGACCCAGATACCCGTTCTGCGGGGCCACGCCCTTCAAGTTCGTCTTGATCATGGTCAGCTGGTAGGGCGGCGTCGGCATCCACAGCCACGGGAGCTGCTTGGCCAGGTAGTTCTCGTAGGTGAAGAACACGCTGGGGCTGTTGTTGTTGAGGGTCGCCTCGATGTTCTTCGTGTTGGTCGGGTCGCTGTAGCTGCCGGCGTTGAGCGCCGCCCCCGGGAGGAACAGGCCGTCGCCGGTCGGCAGCGTGCTGTAGCTGATCCCGCCATACAGACCCATCTGCCAGTTGCACGACGAAGGACAGGGGTCGACCGTGGAGACCACGTCGTTGAACGGCTGGGACTTGAGGGTCAGCTTGATCCCGGCCTGGCTGGCCGACGACTGGATGGTCTCGACCTCACGGGTGAGGTCCTCGCTCCCCGAGGCGTAGAGCAGCTGGATGTTCAGCGGGGTGCCCTTGGCGATGCCAGCCCCGCAGTGCCCCGCTCCCGCGCCCCCCTTCTCGCAGACGTCCGCGCCGCCCGCGTTGATCTTCCAGCCGTGGCTGGAGAGCAGCGAGGTGGCGGCCGAGATGCTGAACGGGTAGGGGTTGGTCCGCTCGAACGACGAGACCAGGTTGTTGGTCGGGACGAGCGGGACCGGGCCGTAGGTCTCGTGCCCGTAGCCCTTGTAGATGTCCTGGACGATCTCGGGCTGGTTCTCGGTGTGCTGGATCGCCTGGCGGACGTAGAGCTGGGACAGGATCTTGCCCACCTTCGGGCTGGTCAGGTTGTAGATGGCGTAGTCGACCCCGAGGTTGTTCCAGGGGACGAGCGAGTAGCCCTCGGCGGCCAGCGCCTTCTTCTGCCCGAGGTCCGATAGCGGGAGGTACCCGATGTCGATGCTGTTACCGGAGCGAAGGACGTTGACCTCGGCGGCATTGTCGGTGAAGGGGAGCTCCTCGAACTTGGAGATCGTTGGCTTCACCGGACCCGAGTACAGGGGGTTCGGGACGAACGTGGCGTCACCCTGCGAGGTGAAGGCGGAGAGCTTCCACGGCCCGTCCACCACCTGCCACAGCGGGTTCGTCGCGTAGCTGCTGAGGTCCTGGGCCTGGGCGTTCAGGAAGTTGAACACCGCCACCGCGCCGGCCGCCGACGTGTCGAAGTCACCAATCGGCCCTGCCGCGGCGGTCTCGTCCCAGGCGTGCTGGGGCATGGGCGTGATGAGCCCGAGCTGGTTGTCGGTAAACCAGGTCTGATTGACCGCATGGGTCAGGGTGAACACGACCGTGCTCGCGTCAGGCGTGGCGATCGTCGAGACGTTGTCGGGGAACTCGCCCGGCGAGTACTGGCTCCACTGCGCCTTGTTGTACTTGTAGAGGTTGAAGGCGAACTCGACGTCCCGGCTGGTCACGGGCTGACCATCGGACCACTTGTACGGCTTCAGCTTCACGGTGACCGTCTGGGCGTTGTTGGAGTAGGTCACCGACGAGTAGAGCGTCAGGCTGTTGTCGATCTTCATGGCGGTCTCGCCGGTGCCGAACCAGTTGAGCGGCCGCCACATGAGCTGCTGGAACTGCGAGGCGTTGTCGACCGAGGCGCTGGTCGTCGGGTCGAACGGGAAGATGTAGTTGGGTGCGGCCCCCGGCGGTTCGGCGAAGGTGACCGTGCCGCCCTGGATCTTGGTCGCTCCGCTGCTCGGGCTCGATGCCGCCGCGCTCAGGACCGCTCCGATCGCCCCCGTCGCGAAGACGACCGCGGCGATCCTTCGAAACCTGCTCAACCGTCCCATCCGCCACTCCTTGACGTCGCGGCCCGTCTGCACCCGCCCGGACCTCTCCTGCCCGCCCCCCACAGCGGGGTTCTCCCAACCGTAACTGTCGCCACCTGGTGGTTACCCGCGTCACGCGATCTTCATGCTCGGGGCTGGGCTTTCGCAACGGGCCCGCGAAACGGCGCCCGTGCCGAGCGCTCGCGTCCCTCGGCTCAGGACCCGGCCAGGTGGGCGACCCGCGCTCCCCGCTCGACCGCCTCGACGACCTCCTCGGCCGCCATCGGTCGGGCGAGGAAGTAGCCCTGGAGCACGTCGTAGCCCAGCTCGGCCATATGGTCGGCCAACTCGGAGGTCTCCACCCCCTCGGCGACCGCCGCAAGCCCGAGGCGGCTCGCCAGCTCCGAGACCGTCCGCACGATGACGAGGTCGTGGGCGGAGGTCTCCGAGCGCCGGACGAACTGCTGGTCCACCTTGAGCTCGTCCAGGGGCAGCTCGGGCAGCGCTGACAACGACGTATACCCGCTGCCGAAGTCGTCGATGGCGATCCGCACTCCTCGGTCGCGCAGCGGGCCGAGCCGACCGACCGCGTGGGAGAGGTCGGCCACGGCGGTCTCGGTGATCTCAAGGGTGAGGCACGACGGGGGAAGCCCGCGCACCTCGAGCTCGTGCAGCACCCACTCGGCGAGGTCGGCGCGCCCGAGTGTGATCGGCGACAGGTTGACCGAGGTCGTGATGTCGAGCCCCCGTCGACGCCAGTCCGCCTGGACATCGAGCGCCTCGGGGAGGATCCATTCGGTGAGGCGGTTGATGAGGCCGATCCGTTCGGCCAACGGGATGAAGACCCCCGGCGAGACGTCGCCCCGGGTGGGGCTGTGCCACCGGAGCAGTGCCTCGGCCCCGACGACGGCGCCGCTTCGCGCGCGGATCTGAGGTTGGAAGACGACGGCCAGCTCACCCCGTTCCGCCGCCGCGCCCAGGTCGGCCAGCATCGCGAGGTTCTCGGCGGTCAGCGTGCGTCCGTCCCCCCGCCACGTCACCGCGTTCGCACCTTCGGCAAGGGCCTGGCGGGCACTCAGCGACGCCCGGCGCAGCAGCTCGCTCGCGTCCACGCCGTCCCATGGGGCGACGGAGATCCCGGCGTGGGTGCGAAGCGTGACCTCCACCCCGTCGACGGCGTAGCGACCGGCGCCGACCGCTCGCTCGATGGCCGAGACGATGCGTGCAGCGGTCGCCGTCACCGACGGCGGAGCCTCGGACGACGGCGGTCCGACCGGCTCTCCGTCGAGCTCCTCGACGACGACCAGCTCGTCGGCGTCGGTCCGACCGATCGTCGCGTTCGGGGGGAGCACCTGGCCGGCATCCTCGATGGCCCTTCGAAGGAGCTCTGTCCCCGCCTGGTAGCCGAGCGCCTCGCGGGCGCTGTCGATCCCCCGCACGAGGACGGCCACCACAACGGCGGCCGACGCGGGATCACGGCCCTCGAGCCGCCGGGCCATCCCGAGCCCGTTGGGCAACCCGGTCTCGGGGTCGACCGTGCCGAGCCGCCGGATCGACTTGTTGAAGAGCAGCACGGTCAGTGGCGCAGTGGAGAGGCACACCGACCCCACGACGGCGGCGAAGAGGGAGCGGGCCGCGCCGAGTGCGCTGAACCGCACGCTCAGGAGCGACAACGCGATGGCCACCTGGCAGACCACGACCCATCGGAACCGGAAGAACAGCGCCACGAAGACCGCGACCGGCACGTAGAAGGCCGCGGCGGCGGCTGGGCCGCTCCCCGCGCCGTTCCAGACGAGGACCGACACCTGGGCGATCCAGAGAGCCACCAACGCCGAGCACCATGCAACGGTGATCCGGCGCACCTCCAAGAGCGCCACCCACACGGCGAGGGCCGAGCCGCTGAGGCCGACGACCACCCAGGTCCGGTTGTCCGACGAGGACCAGAGCACGGCGGCCAACGTCCAGGTCACGGCGGCCAGGGCGAACATCATCCGCAGCACCGACAACGGGCTCAGGAGCGCGAGCGGGGCGTCCAGCGCGAACCAGGACCTGGTCTTCGGGAAGAGCCGGTTCTGCACCGGGGCGTGCGAGCCCAGCGGCGCGCTCGTCGCGGAGCTCGCGACCGGAATGGGGTTCGCCCACTGGCGCCAAGGCGCCGGACCGCTCTGTGACCTCATGACCACCGACCTGGCTGAATGTCACGCCAATGGTACGGCGCGACCCCCGTCGGACCGGGGAGCCTTCGGCCATGGGCCTCCCCGTCGGGGCGAGCAACGGGCCTCAGGCCCGCCCGAGGTGCCAGGCGATGAGCTCGGCCGTCCGGCGCGGCTGTGCGACGACCAGGTTGTGGGGGCCCTCGATGACCTCGACCCTGGTGGCCGGATACCGCGAGAGCGGGTTCTCGATGGCCTCCGGGCCCGCCCACTGGTCGTCGTCGCCGTGGATGAACAGACGTGGGCGGTCCCCGCTCGCCTCCAGAGCCTCGTCCTGGCGGTAGTGGACCATGCAGTGGAAGAGGCTCGACTTGAAGGCCGAGTATCGGGCCCGCAGCGCGTCGGCGGCGACGGGGGGCGAATACAGGGTCGACCCGCTCCGGAAGAGCACCGCGGTGTGCCGGCCGATCCTCCAGACGACCGGGGTGACCACGGCCGCGACGGCCGGATGCCGAAGCGTGAGGCGAATCCAGCCGTTGTGCTGCAGCGCCAAGCGTGCCTCGGGCTCCGAGGAGTAATACGGAAAGCCGATCGCGACGAGGCCGCCGACCTCGTCGGGCCATCGGCGGGCGTACTCGAGGATCAGGTTCGCTCCCATCGAGAGCCCGACCAGCGTGTGGGGAGGTTCGATCCGACCCCGCGCGAGGGACTGGCGCAGCGCCTCGACGTGGAGCCCCGGGGTGTACTCGGTCCGCGGCTTGGGCGAGTGCCCGTACCCGAGGAGGTCCACGCTCGTGAGCGTGAACCGGTCCTCCAGGAACGGGGCGATCTCGTCCCACACCATGTGGGACCCGGCGACCCCGTGGACGAGGACGACCCGCGGGCCGCTCCCGCGCTCGACCGTGTGCAGCCCCCGGTCGCCCAGCGCGTCGGCGGCCCGCTGACCGGGGTCGTCGAGCACGCGCAGAGGTTACCGACGCTCGCCCGCGCCGACCGTGGACCGAGCGGGTCCCGGGGTCCGAGCGAGGAGACCCACTAGGGTGAAACACCGGTTCCGATCAGGGCGCGGGAGGTCAGCATGACCCAGACGCTCGAAGTGGTCATCACCGACGAAGACGTCGACAAGCTGGTCGACGACGAAGACCTCTGGGCGGTCCTCGTCTGGAACGACGACGTCAACACGTTCGCCCACGTCATCAAGGCCCTGGTCGAGATCCTGAACCACTCGCTCGCCCGTGCCGAGCAGCTGACCGACCGCATCCACAACACCGGCAAGGCGGTGGTGGCGGTCCGCCCCAAGGAAGAGGCCACGGTGATCGTGCAGCGTTTCCACGGACGCGGGATCCAGGCGACCATGGAGCGTTGAGTCGCTAGCTGTAGGCGCGCCTCTCGACCGCGTCGGCATAGGAGGCCAGGTCCGGCTCGTTCGCGATCACCTCGGCGAACTTCTTGCGCGCCTGCTCGCGCTTGGCCGGGAGGTACTCGGTCGGCCACAAACCCTCTTGGGGCTTGTAGTCCTTCAGCACGTTGCGGGCCACGGTGACCTTGTGCACCTCGTCGACGCCGTCGGCGATGCCCATGGTCGGAGCGCTCGCGTACATCGCCTGCAACGGGGTGAGGTTGGTGGTCCCGAGCGACCCGTAGATGTGCAGGGCCCGGTAGGAGACGTCGCGCAGCACCTTCGCGCAGGTGTACTTGCACGCTGCGATCTGGGTCCGGGCCGCCTGGGTGCTCGAGTTGTCGATCGTCCAGGCCGTCCAGAGGACGAGCAGGCGCAGCATGTTGATCTCGGCGTAGGAGTTGGCGATCGCCTCCTGCACCATCTGGTGCTCGGCGATGACCTTCCCGTGTGACTCACGGCTGAGCGCGCGCTCGCACATCATGTCGAACGCCCGCTTGCACTGGGCGATGGTGCGCATCGCGTGGTGGATGCGCCCGCCGCCGAGCCGGCGCTGGGCCAGGACCTTGGCACCGTCCTCGGGCCCGAGCAGGTGGTCGAGGGGCACCCGGACGTCCCGGTAGATGATGTGGTTGTGGGTCGACGGGTACGGCTGGATGTCGACCCCGGGGGTGTCGCGGGGCACGACGAACATCCCGTTGACGCACATGACGAGGAGGATGTCGGCGGCGCGGCCGGCCGAGGTGAACCACTTCTCCCCGTTGATGACCCACTCCTCGCCGTCGCGGACCGCCACCGTCTTGAAGAGGTTGGGGTCCGAGCCCCCGTGGGGCTCGGTCATCGAGTAGGCCGAGAAGATCTCCTGACGCAAGAGCGGGAAGAGCCAGCGGTCCTTCTGCTCGTCGGTGCCGTAGGCGGCCAGGAGCTCCATGTTCCCCGTGTCGGGGGCGGCGGTGCCGAAGATGGCGGGCGCCGAGCCGTACCGGCCGAGGATCTCGTTGATGAGCGCCAGCTTCAGCTGTCCGAAACCGGGGCCGCCGAGCTCGGGGTCGAGAAAGAGCGCCCACAGGCCCTGGTCCTTCACCTGCTGCTTGAGCGGATCGACGAGGGCCTTCACCTTCGGGTTGCGCGAGCGCACCGCGCCGGGGAAGACGAGGTCGAGGGGCTCGATCTCCTCCTTGCAGAAGCGCTCGACCCAGTCGAGCTTCTCTTGGAACTCGGGCTCGGTGGAGAAGTCCCACGCCATAGCAGCGCTCCTTGTCGGTTCGCGTCGGGTCAGCCACCGAGGGTAAGGCGGCTGCCTGACAATACCAGGCAACCGCTTTATGCGCCCGGGGCCGCGGCTAGCCTCGCGCCGATGGCCACTGTCGCGCGGACCGAGCCGACCCGGGAGCGCCTGCTCGGCGCGGCCGAGCAGCTCCTCGCGTCGCGAGGGGTCGAGGGGGCGAGCCTCCGGGAGATCACGCGGGCGTCGGGGACCCGCAACACGGTCGGCCTCCAGTACCACTTCAAGGACCGCGCCGGGGTCGTGCGGGCGATCCTCGCCAAGCACCTCGCCGACGTCGACGCCCGGCGGCATGCCCTGCTGGACCGGTGCGAAGTCGACGGCGCCGGGCTGCGGGCGGTGTCCGCCGCGCTGATCATGCCGTGGGCCGCCAAGCTCGGCGACCCAGACGGCGGGCCCGAGTTCCTGCAGATCTACGCCGAACTGGTCAACCGCCCGAAGGGAGAGGAGACGCTCGCCTTCGGCGGGCCGTCCAACAGCGTCGAGCGGTGGCGGGCGCACGTCGCGCCGCTGATGGACCCAGAGGCGGTGCGTCTCCACCGAAGATTCACGGCCATCCGGCTGGCCACCGGCGAACTCGGCCGCCGGGCCGCGTCGGGGCCCCACACCGACGACCGCCTGTTCGTCGGCCACCTCGTCGACCTCGTGACCGCGGTGCTGGCTGCCCCCGTCTCGGCCGAGACGGTCGCGCTCGCCGACGAGCGGGACCGCACGCGGGCCGAGGCCCGCCGGGCGGTGGCCGGGTGAGCACATCGGTCAGCTTCACGGCGGGGACCCCCGAGACCGTCCTCCCGCCCCCCTCCCCCGAGCTCACGGCCGCCCTCGATGCCGCCGGTGCCCGTCCGCCGTCCGAGCAGCGGGCCGCCTACGCAGCGGTGGCCGCCGCCTCGCCGCGGTGCCTCCAGGCCTGGGCCGGGCTGGCCGGGTGCGCCGAGGACCCGGTCACCCGCTATGCCTTCGCCCGGGTGGGCTACCACCGGGGCCTCGACTCCCTGCGGGCGGCGGGCTGGCGGGGCTCGGGGTACGTACGTTGGGCCCATCCCTCGAACCGCGGGTTCCTCGCTTGCCTCGACGCGCTCCGGTCGGCGGCCGGCGAGATAGGCGAGGCGGACGAGGAGGAACGCTGCGCCGTCTTCCTCCGCCAGCTCGACCCCGACTGGCCGGCCGCCGACCGTTCCAGCTGACCGCCCCGGGACGCCCGGCAGTCGATTCCGCTGCTCCGGGCGTGTCGGCCCGGCCCGAGCGGGAGGTCGCCGGTGCGCATCGTGGTCGGCAACGCGTAAAGGGCGGTGTCGGGAAGACCACCTCCTCCTTCTATCTGTTGGCGGCGGCCTCCCGGGGCCACAACCCGGTCGAGGCCTACGAGGAGGTGCTGCGCAAGGCGATGCGGGCCGCCCTGCGCTGAGACTCACTTCTTGCGCGGGGTGTTCGCACCCTCCGGGTCGTCAGGGGTCCGGTTGAGGATGGCCGGGAAGCGGGCGTCGCCGATCCCGGGCCGCTCCAGCAGCCACGGGGCCGGGGGTGGCATCACCAGCCGGGTGAGGTCGTCGACGATCGACTCGTAGTTCACCCGCCAGCCGGCGAAGTGGCGCCAGCCCTCCTCCCGGGTGGTCTCGATCGGGAAGTGCACCGCCTCGAGGAGGTCGAAGCCCCGGTCGAACTCCGACCGGCGGAGCCGGATCGGGTCGGTCGGGCGCGGGTCGGGGTCGTAGGAGATGTGCAGAGCGTCGGCCAGCGAGCGCAGGCAATTGGTTCCCATCCGCAGCGCCAGGCGGGCCTGGCGGGGGGCCGCCGCGGGGGCAAGCGCCACGTGCAGGGCCGCGGCGTCGAGCACCGCCGACAGTGCCAGCAACCACGAGCGCGTCGCATCGGGCGAGCGGAACCATATGAGGGAGGGGTAACCGGTGTGGCTCTCGGACACCGCCGCGGCCCATCGCTCCCAGGTGGCGTAGAACCCCGGGAGCTCGTCGACGGTCTCGAAGCGGACGTTGCGGGCCAGGATCTCGGGGCCCCAGGCGGGGACGCCGCCGCGGGCCGCGAGCATCGTCACCTCCGCTTCGCGGGCCGAGAACGCTGCGTACAGCGTCGGCAGATAGGCGATCTCGAGCGCGATCACCCCGAACCCCGCCCCGGCCTCGATGATGTCGAGGGCCTTGTTGGCGCCCCTCGTGCCGCTCAGGATGCCGAGCGTGAAGATCGACGAGCCGGACACCCCGAGCGATCCGGTGAGGTTCTCCCCGCTGACCCACCAGATCATCAGGCCGAACCCGATCACCAAGAGCAACAGCCATGCGCCGAAGAGCGCGACGAGACCGAAGGGTCCGACGAGGGCGACGACGCGGTCCTTGGCCTCGTAGGTGTCGAGCCGGCGGAGAAACGGCCTGACGGCGCCGGCCAGGATGCGGGACACCGACCGCAAGAGCCGAGACGAAGTGGCCCTCGGGATGACGAGCGTGGTGAAGACGCTCGCCGCGGTGGCGAGGACGAGGGCTAGGCCGATCGCGAACGCGACGATGCGGACCGGCTCCCCCACCAACGGCTCAGCCCCGGTCCCGCATCACGCGCAGTCGGTGCCACACGAAGAACGCCACCGCCAGGACGACGAGGCCGAGCACCACGAACCCCGCGTCGGTGAAGCCCTTCACCAGCCGGTGCCAGCTCGAGCCGAGGGCGTAGCCGGCGCCCGCCACCGCGGCGGAGTACACGGCCGTACCGATCAGAGAGAAGATCGCGAACGGCACCGCCGCCATCTCCCCGATCCCGGCCACGATCGAGACGAACGTCCGGACGAACGGCAGGACCCGGCCGAGCGCCACCGACCAGTCGCCCCGCTTGGTGAGGAACCCATGGGCGCGGTCGAGGTCGGCGTGCGAGACGAGGACGTACTTGCCGTAGCGGTCGACCAGAGCCCGGCCCCCGGTGCGCCCGACCGTGTAGCCGATCAGCGAGCCCAGGAACTCGCCGGCGATGCCGATCCCGATGACCGCGGCGAGACTGAAGTGCCCCTCAGCCGCCAGTGCGCCGCCGAACCCGAAGGTGATCTCCGAGGGGAACGGGACGCAGATGGCCTCCACCAGCGCCAGTACGAAGACCGCGGCGTAGCCCGAGGACTGAAGGAAATGTTCCATCGGGCATTTCTAACCGGGGTCGCGGGCCGCCGCCCAGGTGCGGAGGGTCCGGGCCGCCGTCACAGGCGGGCCGTAACCTACGCGCCATGGCCTTCGAGCTGCCCCGGACACTTTCCCCCTCCAAGGCATCCGCCTTCACCGACTGCCCGCTCGCCTTCCGGTACTCGATCATCGACCACCTTCCGGAGCCCCCCTCGCCGCACGCGGTCAAGGGGACCCTCGTCCACGCAGCGCTCGAGCGGCTCTTCTGGGGCCAGCCGGCCGGCCGCCGGACCGTCGAGGCGGCACTCGACGCATTGGACCAAGCCTGGGACGGCCTCCAGGACGACCCGGAGTTCGTCGAACTCGGCCTCGACATCGACGAGGCCGCGGAGTTCCGGGCCGACGCCGAGGTGCTCCTGCACAACTACTTCCGGATCGAGGACCCCGACGCCGTCCACACGGTCGGGGTGGAGCTCGGGCTCGAGGCCGGGATCGGCGACATGGTCCTGCGGGGCATCATCGACCGGCTGGACCTGACCGAGGACGGCGAGCTCGTCGTGGTCGACTACAAGACCGGTCGGGCCCCGTCGACCCAGTTCGAGCAGGGCCGCCTCCAGGGGGTCCACACCTACGCCTTGCTCTGCCAACAGGTGCTCGGCCGGTACCCGGCCCAGGTGAAACTGCTGTATCTGCGCGATCCGGTGGCGATCGTCGCGACCCCCACCGAGCAGTCGGTCCGGGGTCACCGCATGCGGACCACCGCGGTCTGGTCGGCGATCGAGCGGGCCTGCGAGAAGGAGGACTTCCGCCCCCGGCCCTCCGGCCTGTGCCGGTTCTGCAACTTCCAGGAGCTCTGCCCCGCCTACACCCCGGTCCAGGCCGCCTCCTGAGGTCGGACATCGGCGAACTGGGAATCGGGGGCACGGTGAGGACGTTGGGCCAGCTATGAGCCTTCCTCCCTTCACCGTCAGCTGGGACTACCGATGCCCGTTCGCCCGGAACGCCCACGAGCACCTCGTGGCCGGGCTGCGCGACGGCGCCGACTGGGACGTCACCTTCACGCCGTTCTCGCTCAGCCAGGTGCACGTGGCCGAAGGCGAGCCGTCCGTCTGGGACACTCCCGAGAAGGCACCCGACCTGCTGGCACTGAACGCCGGCGTGGTGGTGCGGGACCGGTTCCCCGACCAGTTCCTCGACGCCCACTGGGCGCTCTTCGCGGCCCGCCACGACAAGAGCGGCGACCTGCGCGACGAGGCGGTGGTCCGGGACGCGCTCACCTCGGCCGGCGTCGACGCCGACGCGGTCTTCGCCGAGCTGCGGGACTCCTGGCCCGATGCCGAGGTGCGCAAGACCCACGAATGGGAGGTGGACACCCACAAGATGTTCGGGGTGCCGACATTCATCGTGGGCGACCAGGCCGTCTTCGTCCGGTTGATGTCGAGACCCATGGGCGATGCGGCCCGCGCCCGGGCGACGATCGAGCACGTGGTGGAGCTGGTCGCCGAGGGCCCGGACCTCAACGAGTTCAAACACACCAGCGTCAAGTTCTGACGAGGAGGGCTCACGGCTGGGCCGGGGCCGCCAAGTAGCGTTCGGCCCCATGGCGGACGAATTCGTCCTGCTGGCCGGCTCAGCCAGCCGCAAGCTCGGCTCGGCGATCGCCGGCTATCTGGACTGCGAACTCGGAGCGTCCGAGACCCTCCGATTCTCGGAGGGCAACCTCTTCGTGCGGGTCCTTGAGAACGTCCGGGGCCGGGACGTGTTCCTCGTCCAGGGAACCGCCTTCCCCGCCAACGACAACTTCATGGAGCTCCTGTTCTGGATCGACGCCATCAAACGCGCCAGCGCGGCCTCGGTCACCGCGGTGATCCCGTACCTCAGTTACGCAAAGGGCGACAAGAAGGACGAGCCCCGCGTCTCCATCCGAGCGCGGGTGTGCGCGGATGCCATCGAGGCTGCCGGCGCCGACCGGGTGGTCACCCTGGACCTCCACGCGCCACAGGTCCAGGGGTTCTTCAAGGTCCCTGTCGACGACCTCTACGCGATGCCCCCGCTTTGCGACGCGATCGAGGCCAAGGGGCTTCCCGACCTGGTGGTGGTGGCCCCCGACGCGGGGTTCGCCAAGAAGGCCCGCCAGTGGTCGGAGCGGCTCCGGGCCCCGCTCGCCATCGCCGACAAGCGCCGGATCGACCACACCGAGACGGCCGAGGTGGTCGAGCTGATCGGTTCGGTCGAGGGATGCACCGCGCTGATCGTGGACGACTTCGCCATCTCGGCCGGCACGCTCGTCGACGCGGCCCGGATCCTGACCGAACGGGGCGCGCTCGGGGTCCACGCAGCGGTGAGCCACGGCCTCCTGGCCGGCCAGGCCATCGAGAGACTCGAGGCCAGCCCCATCGGGACCCTCTTCATGACCGACAGCGTCGAGACCCAGCCGGTCGCGCTCCCCGACATGGTCGAGGTGGTCTCGGTGGCCCCGCTGTTCGGCGAGGCGATCCGCCGGATCGCGCGCCGCGAGAGCATCTCGGTGCTGTTCCGCTGACGCCGGTGCGAGCACCCGATCCGGCTTCCCGGTCCAGGCGTGCCTCACCGGTAACCTTCCGTCGATGACCGAGCGCGCCGAGGGCAGCCGACCGGCCGAGCCTCATCGCCGGGTGCTCGGCATCGTCGGCGCAGGTCAGCTCGCCAGGATGACCATCGAGGCGGCCTCCACGCTCGCGATACCCGTCGTCCTCCTGGCCGAGGACCCCACCGCTGCGGCCACCGAGATCACCTCGCGGGTGCTGCTCGGGGCGGCCACCGACGCTGGGCAGCTGTGGGCCCTGGCCGCCCGATGCGACGTCGTGACGTTCGACCACGAGCACGTCGACCTCGAGATGCTCACGACCTTCGAGCAGGCCGGCGTGGCCGTCCGCCCCGGCGTCGCGGCCATGCGCCTCGGGGTCGACAAGTCGGCCATGAGGGCCGCGCTGACGGGGGTCGGGATACCGGTCGTCCCCTACGCCGTGCTCGATCGCCGCCCCGAGGTCCCGATCGCCGCCCAGATCGACCGGTTCGCCAGTCTCCACGGCTGGCCGGTCGTCCTCAAGGCCAGTCGGGACGGCTACGACGGCAAGGGGATCTGGCCGGTCGGCGACGCGACGGCGGCGGCCGAGGTGTGCCGGGGCGCCGAGGAGGCGGGCATCGCCCTCCTCGCCGAGGAGTTTTTCCCGATCGACTTCGAGCTCTCGGCGCTCGTGGTGCGCCGCGCCGGTGAGACCGCAGCCTGGCCGGTGGTCGAGACGACCCAGGTCGACGGCGTGTGCCGGGAGGTCCTCATGCCCGGACGGGTCACCCCGTCCCTTGCGGCCCGGGCCCAGGGCATCGCCACCCGCATCGCCGACACCATCGATCTGGTCGGCGTGATGGCGGTGGAGATGTTCGTCTCGGGCGATGCGCTGGTGGTGAACGAGCTCGCCCTGCGGCCGCACAACAGCGGGCACTGGACCATCGAGGGCGCGGTGACCTCGCAGTTCGAGAACCACGTCCGCGCGGTGCTCGACCTCCCCCTCGGCTCCACCCACCCCTGCGCCGCGCATGTCGCCACCGTGAACGTGTTCGGGGCGCCCGACAGCTCGGACCCGTCCGAACGGTTGCAGGCCGCCCTCGCGGTCGAGGGCGCCCACGTCCACCTGTACGGCAAGGAGGCTCGTCCGGGCCGCAAGCTCGGCCACGTGACGGTGTGCGGCGACGACCCCGGTGACGTGAAGAGCCGGGCGTGGCACGCGGCACGGGAGCTCGGGACCCCGGCCGCCTCGCCACTGTTGCGGTCGGCGGGCGCCCAGTGAGCGCCCCCGGACCGCTCGTCGCCGTGGTCATGGGCAGCTCGTCGGACCACGAGGTGATGGCCGCCGCCGCCCAGGCCCTCGACGAGTTCGGGGTCGCACACGAGGTCCGGGTCCTCTCCGCCCACCGGACCGCCGAGGACATGCTCGCCTACGGCAAGGCCGCCGCCGGGCGCGGCCTCAGAGTGCTGATCGCCGGGGCCGGCGGCGCCGCCCATCTCCCCGGCATGTTGGCCTCGGTGACCTCGCTCCCGGTGATCGGCGTCCCGGTCGAGGTCGGGAGCCTGCGGGGGCTCGACTCGCTTCTCTCGATCGTCCAGATGCCCAAGGGGGTCCCGGTCGCGACGGTGGCCGTCAACGGCGCGCGCAACGCCGGCTTGCTCGCCGTCCGGATCCTGGCCACCCACGACCCGGCGCTCGCCGCCGCGATGGACTCGTTCCGTTCCGACCTCGGCGACGAGGCCCGTCGCCAGGACGCCGGGCTCCCCCGCTGACCGAGTGGGCTGACGATGACGGCGCTCACCGAACGGCTCGGCTATGGCGCCGACGCGCGGCTGCTGATCGTCAACGCCGATGAGCTCGGCTTCTGCCACGCCGCCAACGTGGGTGTCTACGAGGCCCTCCGCGCCGGCGGCGCCACCAGCGCGTCGCTCATGGTCCCGTGCCCGTGGGGCCGGGAGGCGGCGGCGCGGTACCGGGGCGAGGACATCGGTGTCCACCTGACGCTCAACGCCGAGCAGGAGCTGTACCGCTGGGGCCCCATCACCCACGCCCCGTCGCTGCTCGGTGGCGACGGCGGGTTCCCGGCCACCGTCGAGGACGTCTGGGACCACGCCGACCTCGACGAGGCCCGGCGGGAGTGCCGGGCCCAGATCGAGCGGGCCATCCTGTGGGGCTTCGACGTGAGCCACCTCGACGCGCACCTGACGACGCTCCAGTTGCGCCCGGAGTTCTTCGACGTGTACCTGGAGCTGGCCCTCGAGTTCCAGCTGCCGCTCCGCATGCTCGACGACCATCTCGCCCCGCTGCTCGGGTTCCCCGCCGCCGAGCTCGCCCGCGCCGAGGGCGCGATCTTCAGCGACCGGCTCGTGGCGATGCCCGGCGGTGCCACCCTCGAGCGGCTCGAGTCGACCCTCGCCGCGCTCGCGCCGGGCGTGACCGAGCTGCACCTCCGGCCGGCGGTGGACTCGCCCGAGCTGCGGGCGCTCGTCGACGACTGGTCCGAGCGCGTCGGCGACCACCAGCTGTTGTGCGGCGCCCCCGGGGTCCGGCAGCTTGCCGAGAAGGCCGGCGTCGAGGTCATCGGGTTCCGGGCGCTGCGCGACCTCGCCCGGTCGGGCTGAGCGGCGGGGTCAGCCGGCTTCGGGGACCCCGGCGAAGAGGTCGTCCTCGGTCACCTCGAGCGGCCCGACCCGGCTCCGGGCCAGCTGATAGTCCTCGGTGGTCGGCAGCGCCTTTTGGACCTCGGGCGGCAGCCCGAACCACATGCGCGAGGTGGGGTCGACCTGGGTGGCGTGGGCCCGCAGCGCCTCGGTCCGCACGTCGTCGTAGCCGGTGACGTCGATGGCGGTGGTGAACAGCGGCTCGGGAGCCTGCAGCATCCGCTGGATGCGTTCGTCGCTGAACGGCGACTCCATGCCGAGCTCCACGAACTTCTCGTGGATCGCCCGCATCCGGGCCACCGACCAGACCGTGTAGTACATCTTCGCCGGCGCGTAGGGCTCGCCCAGCTCCGGGTACGCAGCCGGGTCGGCCGCCGCGTCGAAGGCCAGCACCGAGATCTCGTGCACCCGCAGGTGGTCGGGGTGTGGGTAACGGGACTGCTCGTCGGGGTAGGTCACGATCACCTGGGGCCGGACCCGACGGATGATCTCGACCAGCCGGCCGACCGCTTCTTCGAGCGGCGCCATGGCGAAGGAGTCGGGACGGCGGTTCGCCTCGGACTCGGGCATGCCCGAGTCGCGGTACCCGAGCATGATCACCTCGTCGTACCCGATGATCGTGGTGGCGGCCTCCAGCTCCTTGCGGCGGTACTCCTCGATGTTCTCCCTGACCTCGGGCCGGTCCATGGCCGGGTTCAGAATGTCGCCTTCCTCGCCCCCCGTGCAGCACACGAGGACCGTGTGGACCCCCTGGTCGTGGTACCGGGCGACCGTGGCCGGCCCCTTCGAGGACTCGTCGTCGGGGTGGGCATGGACCGCGAGCAGGCATCGTCGTTCGGCCATGCCGCCGAACCTACCGGAGCATCCGTGCCCCTCAGGTCACCGGCGGGCCTTATGCTCGACGGCATCACAGGCCCGACGGCGCGCCGTCGAGGAGGGCAGAGCAGTGGGGTTTTTCAGTCGACTTGCGGCCATCTTTCAGGCCAAGGGGAACAAGGTCCTGAACCGGGTCGAGGATCCGCGCGACACCCTCGACCTGTCCTACGAGAAGCAGCTCGAGAGCCTGACCAAGGTGCGCCGGAGCGTGGCCGACGTCGCCACGGCCCGCAAGCGCATCGAGCTCCAGGCCAGCCAGCTCCAGAAGCAGGCCGACAAGCTCCAGGAGCAGGCCAAGGCGGCCCTCGCCCAGGGCAACGAGCCCCTCGCCCGCGAGGCCCTCTCGCGCCGGGCCGCCATCGGCGAGCAGCTGAGCGACCTCGAGACCCAGCACGCCCAGGTCACCGATCAGCAGGAGAAGCTGGTCGAGACCTCCCAGCGGCTCCAGAGCCAGGTCGAGCAGTTCCGCACCCGCAAGGAGACCCTCAAGGCCAGCTACACGGCCGCCCAGGCCCAGACCCAGGTGGGCGAGGCGATCTCGGGGATCTCCAAGTCGATGGGCGACGCCGGCGGGGCGATGCAGCGGGCCCAGGACAAGATCGCGAGCATGCAGGCCCGGGCCGGGGCCATCGACGAGCTCCTCGCCTCGGGGGCCCTGAACGACCTCGACCACCCGGTCGACGACATCCAGAAAGAGCTGGACAAGGTGTCGTCGGGGACCCAGGTCGACAGCGAGCTGGCGGCCCTGAAGGCCGAGCTGGCGTCGAGCGCGCCGGCGGCTGCCCTCGGGGACGGCAGCGACGAGCCGACGGCGGACGCCGAGATCGTCGGGGGGGCGTCGGAGGGCGAGGGCACAAAGGGGGCGGTCTCGGGCAACACTGTGCCCACCCCAGTGAAGGAAAGCTGAATGCCCATCGCCCGCAACATCGCCGCCGACCGCGGCCTCACGATCCGGATGTTCATGACCGGCCTCCTGCTGGTCGTCCTCTACGGCGGCTTCATCGCGATCCTCTGGCGGATCGGCCTGTCGTTCGGGCTCATCATCTTCATCGCCTTCGCCTTCCTCTTCGTGCAGTACTGGTTCTCCGACCGCATCGCCATGTGGTCGATGCATGGCCACGTGGTCACCCCGCAGCAGCAACCGGAGCTGCACGGGATCATCGACCGCCTGTGCGCACTGGCCGACATGCCCAAGCCCCGCGTCGCCATCGCCGATGTCGACATGCCCAACGCCTTCGCCACCGGTCGCAGCCCGAAGGCCGCCGTGGTGTGCGCGACCACCGGCCTGCTGCGCCGCCTGGACGAGCCCGAGGTCGAGGCGGTGCTCGCCCACGAGATCTCCCACGTCGCCCACCGTGACGTCGCGGTGATGACCATCGCCAGCACCCTCGGGGTGATCGCCGGCCTGACCACCCGCATGATGCTCTACGCCGGCCTCTTCGGAGGGTTCGGCGGCCGGGGCGGCAATCAGGGCGGCAACCAGGGCGGCCAGCAGCTGGTGCTCATCGAGATGCTCGTGATGCTGGTCTCGATCGTGGTCTACGCGATCAGTTTCCTGCTCACCCGGGCGCTGTCGCGCTACCGGGAGCTGGCGGCCGACCGCTCGGGAGCGCTGCTGATCGGCCGGCCCTCGGTGCTCGCGGCGGCGCTGGTCAAGGTGACCGGCGAGATGTCACGGATCCCCACCCGGGACCTTCGCCGGGCCGAGGCGTTCAACGCCTTCTTCTTCACCCCGGCCCTCACCCAGGGCCGCGGCGGGATCTCGATCTCGGCGCTGTTCTCGACGCACCCGACGCTCGAGCGCCGCCTGGCCCAGCTCTCCGAGCTCGAGCACCAGCTCGGCCAGGCGAGCTAGGTCGTCGACTCTCACTCCGGGTGGGCCTCTTCGACGCCCTCCTCGGCCGCACCAAGCCGGTCCGGGCCAACCTCGACGCGCTGTTCGCGCTCCCCTCGGCGGCGGTCACCCTCCAGACTGCCGCCGGGCTGGTCTCCTCTGGCGCCGCCGGCGTGTGCTGGAAGCCCCCGGCCGGACAGCCGGCCGAGGACCTGGAGAAGGAGATCGGCGAGCTCCTCGACCTGCCCGACGGCGCGACCGCCGCGCCGTCGACTGCCCCCGCCGTCGGCTCGGGCGCCCCGACCGGGGTCGGGACCTTCACCCAGTCCGAGGACTCCTACGGCTACCGCTGGCTCCTGCTCGAGGACCCCGATATCGAGGACCTCGTCACCCGGGTCCACCTGGCCAACAGCACGTTGACCGACGGCGGGTGGGGGCCGCAGCTGCTCTGCTCGGTGTTCGGGTTCCGCCCCCAGTCCGGCGCGACCCCGGACGCCAAGCCCTTCTTCCTCGTCTACCTCTACAAGCGGGGCACCTTCTACCCCTTCGCGCCCCAGCCCGGCGAGAAGCGGGACAACGAGCTCGAGCTGCGCATCCAGGCCATCGTCGGCGCCGACCTGCCCTTCGAGCGCGACCTGTCGCGGTGGTTCCCGCTGTGGGACTCACCGGTGCACTGAACTCACCCAACGTTTACCGTCCCGTCGCGAGGGCCCCAGTTACACTCCGGGCGATGCCCGAGCCCGCCGGACTCGACGTCGCGCCCGATCGGCACATCGAGCTCGAGAACGCGCTCAACTTCCGCGATGCCGGCGGCTACGTCACCGCCGAGGGGCGGACGGTGCGGTGGCGCCGGCTCTTCCGGGCCGGCGGCCTCTCGGAGCTAAGCGACGCCGACCTGGTGGTCCTGCGGGGACTCGGCATCCGTACGGTGGTCGACCTTCGCAGCACCGCGGAGTGGGAGTCCGGGCGGTTCCCGGTGCATGCGATCCCGGTCGGCTTCCACCACCTCCCGATCGTCGAGGAGATCCTCGACCCGGCCCGCTACTCGGTGCCCGAGGGCATGATGGCCGCCCGCTACCAGGACTACGCCCGGCTCGGCTCGGCGGAGATCGCCCGGGCGATCTCGCTCGTGGCCGACCCGGCCAACCATCCGATCGTGGTCCACTGCCTGGCCGGCAAGGACCGCACCGGGGTGGTGGTGGCCCTCGTCCTTTCGCTGCTCGGCGTGGACGACGACACCGTGGCGGAGGACTACTCGCTCAGCAACCTGGCCATGGCTCGGCTGCGGGCCCGCTACGAGGGGCTGCCCGACCGGCCGGCGCGGCCGCAGGGGGTGACAGACGAGGTCTTCGCGGCGAAGCCGTCGAACATCACCACCCTGCTCGCCGCCCTTCGCGAGCTCCACGGCAGCGTCGAGGACTACGTGCTCGGCGCGGGCGTGTCACCCGAGGCGGTCGAGTCGCTGCGGGGCTCGCTCCTCGACTAGCGCTCAGCCCAGCCGGTCGATCTCTCCCGCCAGCGCGAGGTCCTTCTCGGTCAGGCCCCCGGCCGAGTGGGTGGAGAGCCGCAGCGTCACGGTGTTCCACCGGATGTCGATGTCGGGGTGATGGTCGGCCGCCTCGGCGAGCTCGCCCACCGCGTTGACGAAGGCCAGCGCGCCGACGAAGCCGTCCTTCTTCACCTGCTTCACGAGCTCGTCGCCCTCGCGCGCCCAGGCCAGGCGGCGCACCGACAGCGCCTCGTCCACCGCGTCGGGACCGAGCACCTCGGGCACCTCAGGGCCCCTTCATGAGGACCGGGTCATGAGGGCCGGATCATGAGGGCCGGGTCGACCACCTTGTCGAACTCCTCGGGGCTCACGTATCCGAGCGCGAGGGCCGCCTCCCGCAGCGTCGTCTTCTCGTGGTGGGCCTTCTTCGCCACCTCGGCGGCCTTGTCGTAGCCGATCACCGGGCTGAGCGCGGTGACCAGCATGAGCGAGTTGGCCAGATGGTGCTCGATCTGCTCGACGTCCGGCTCGAACCCCTCGACCAGGAATTCACGGAACGTCCGGCAGGCGTCGGTGAGCAGGGTCACCGACTCCAAGAAGTCGTGCGCGATCACGGGCTTGCACACATTGAGCTCGAGGTTGCCCCGCGACCCGGCGATGGCGATGGCGGCGTCGTTCCCCATCACCTGGATGCACACCATGATCATCGCTTCGCACTGGGTCGGGTTGACCTTGCCCGGCATGATCGAGGAGCCGGGCTCGTTCTCGGGCAGCCGCAGCTCGCCGAGCCCGCTGCGCGGCCCCGAACCCAGCCAGCGGAAGTCGTCCGCGATCTTCGTGAGCGAGACGGCCAGGGTCCGCAGCGCGCCGCTCGCGGCCACCAGGTCGTCGTGCGCGGCCAGGACCGCGAACTTGTTCGGGGCGGTGACGAAGGGGAGCCCCGTCGCCCCGGCGATCCGGGCCGCTACCCGCCCGGCGAACTCGGGGTGGGTGTTGGCGCCGGTCCCGACGGCCGACCCCCCGAGCGCCAACTCGAACAACCGTTGCTCGGCCCACTCGATCCGGGCCAGGTCGGCGTCGAGCTGGGCGACGTAGCCGGAGAGCTCTTGGCCGAGGGTGAGCGGCACCGCATCCATGAGGTGGGTACGGCCGATCTTGATGATCCCCTCGTAGGCGGACGACTTGGCGGCGAGGGCGTCGCGGAGGTGACGGACTGACGGGAGCAGGCGGTGAGTGAGCTCCTCGGCCGCCGCAATGTGCATGGCCGTCGGGAACGTGTCGTTGGACGACTGGGACATGTTCACGTGGTCGTTCGGGTGGACGGGCTTCTTCGACCCCATCTCGCCGCCGTCGAGCTCGATGGCCCGGTTGGAGATCACCTCGTTCGCGTTCATGTTGGTCTGGGTCCCGCTCCCCGTCTGGTAGATGCGCAGCGGGAAGTGGTCGTCCAGGCGCCCCTCGGCCACCTCGTCGGCGGCCCGGCCGATGAGCTCGGCCAGGTGGCCATCGAGCTTGCCGAGATCCGCGTTGACCCGGGCCGACGCCCCCTTCAGGACCCCGAAGGCCCGGATGATCGGGCGGGGCATGGTGTCGGCCCCGATGTCGAAGTGGTGCAGCGAGCGGGCGGTCTGGGCTCCCCAGTACCGGTCGGACGGGACCGCCATCTCGCCCATGCTGTCGGTCTCGATGCGGGTGGTCGTCACGGCTCCTCCTCGGCCCCCCGGCTGGCCCCAGGAGCTCAGCTTTGGCCACCCGAACCCCGGGCGCAAGGCATCCCACGAGGCGGGTCCGGGCCGTCGACCCGTCCCCGAGCCCCGATCCCGTCCCGCCGCCGCCCGTCGGAGAGCTCGATGCCCGTCGTCGAGACGATCCCCCGATACGCGCAGCCCCGCAGGCAGAATTACCGCCGCAACGGTGTCGGAGCTGCTTCTCGTCACGAGTCGTCTCCGTCCCGAGGCGCGCCCGGTTCGCCAAGAGAGCCGAGGAGCCGACGTGACCAACGCCCAGCCCCCAGCCCCGCACCGTGCAGTCTCCGACTCGCGCCGGGCCTTCTGGACCTCGTACCTCTCACTCGGGTTCGGGGTGCTGGCCGGCGAGTCGCTGGCCGCTGCGGCGTACTTCCTGATCACCCCCCGGGGTGCGCATCGCGGGGCGCTGGTCACGATCGCCCTCGTGAGCGCGGCGGTGGCGGCCGGGGGGGTGGCAATAGGACGGCTGATCGCCCGGTACGAGTGGCGGACCCGGTTCTCTCTCGTGATGACGCTGAGCTCGGGGCTGCTGCTCGCGATCTGTGCCCACCTCGACACCGGCATCAACAGTCCGCTCCTCTACCTGGCGTCCCTGCCGGTCGTCAGCTCGGCGGTGGCCCTGTCCACCGGGGCGGTGGCCCTCTGCGGGTTCGCGGCAGCAGCCGAGGTGGGGGTGGTCGCAGCCACCGATCCTCGGGGTCTCGGGTCCGGCCACGAGGTGCTCATCCTCGCGGCCTTCCTCCTCGGCACGATCGTGTTCACGACCGTGGCGGCACGCTCGCGGTCCCGCCTCGAGGCGCACGACGAGCTGCTGGTGGCCCGGCTCGAGGCGCTCGCCGAACGCGACCCGTTGACCGGCTGTTACAACCACCGGGTTTTCCACAACCGGCTCGCCGCCGAGATCGACCGCTCGATGCGGTACCACTCACCGCTGAGCCTCATCATCGTCGACATCGACCTGTTCAAGACCTACAACGACAGCTACGGCCACGCAGCCGGCAACGACGCCTTGGTCCAGGTCGGTGTGCAGCTGGAGCGGGCGGTCCGGAGCACCGATCTGGTCGCGCGCATCGGTGGGGACGAGTTCGGGGTGATCTTGCCGGCCACTCCCCTCGAGGGCCCCGACGGGGACAGCGCCCCCGAGGGAGCGGTCGCGGTGGCGAGGAGGATCGTCGACAGCTTCGGGCCGCCGGAGGTGGCGCTCTCGATCGGGGTGTCCACCCTGGATCGGTCGGAGCCGACCGTCCAACGTCTCTTCCACGACGCCGATACCGCCATGTACCGGGCGAAGCTCGACGGGCGCGCCCGCATCGCCGTGGACCGGGGCACGCTCGAGACCCCGGACATCTGGGCCAAGGGGCGATCGGAGTCGCTCCGCACGGCCCCGAACACCTGAGGAACCCGCTCGCCGCGCTGGCGGCAAGCGGGGTGGGGCGACGCCGGGTCCGCGGGGAACCCGACGCGCCGTCTCAGGCGAGGCGTCGGACCAGTCGGGCCAGATCGGCCAGCGCGGCGTCGAGCGACGCGCGGGCCGGCCACCCGCCGGCCTCGGGTGCGTCGAGGTGCAGCAGCACTCCGTCGGCGCCGGCGTCGAGCACCTCGTCGAGGGTGGCGGCGTCCACTGGGCAGCCACCGTGCCAGAGGAGGGCCGGCGGCGCGCCGGCCGGAGCGAGCCCGTCGAGCCGCCCCCGGGAGGTGGCCACCTCCTCGGGCGAGCCGACCACGAGATACGCGTCGACCCCGGCCGCGGTCACCGCCTCCTCGCCCGACGGCGCCCCGGGAGGCAGCCGGGCGGCAAAACCCGCCGCCACCTTCGGGCCGCCGGCTCGGGCCGGACGCGGCCGGGTGGTGAGCTCGGCCACTTCGTAGAAGCGCCCGGACTCGGTCACCTCCTCCTCGGACAGGAGCCGGCGGGTGAGCCAGGCGGCCTCGGCGAGGCGCTCGACATCGAGCGGACCCGTTCCCTCTTCGAGGAGCCCGAGGATCGCCCTCCCCCCGCTCAGCAGGTCGAGCGCGGTCACGTCGCGCACGAGGATGGAGGGATGGCGGCCATGGCTGGGCCGGGCGAGGAGGCCGAGCCCGAGCGTCGATGTCGTCACGGCGAGCGAGCCGAGGAGCGGCACCGGGTCGAGGCAGCCCGGCGGGCCCTCGGGAAGCCACACCGCCCCGATCCCCGCCGCCTCGGCGGCCAGCGCCACCTCCGCCACCGAGAGCGCGCCGTCCGGTCGGTTCCCGGCCTGCTCGCGCAGCGGCGGGAGGACCAGACCCAGACGGAGCGTCTCCACGGCGGAAGGTGACGCTAACGGGTCACAGCCCGGTGCCCGTCCAGTCGACCCGCCCCGGTGGCACGACCGGCCGGCCCACGTCGATCTGCACGTCCTCGTGCGAGCCGAGCAGGATCGACCTCGGGTCTGAGCCGAAGAGGCGGCCGTTCACGAACACCGTGAGGCGCCCGCGCACGCCGGCGATCCGGTCCGGCCCAAGCGGTTGGCGCCAGATGTCGAAGAACTGGCCGAGCGTGTAGCCGCGCACCGTCGGTGACTCGATGTGGATGACGCCGTCCTGGGCGTGCACGTGCAGCCAGTAGTAGCAGGTGGTCGCCTCGTCGAAGCCGCCCTCGGGCGTCTGCTCGACCACCGGGGTGACGATCCCGATCCCGGCCGGCAACGGCCGCAGGTGGCCGTCGAGGTAGACCGCCAGATGGGTGTGGACGTGGTACACGAGCTGCTCCCCGGCGTCGCACCCGATCCCGTCGACCGCCTCCCCCATCGCCGCCCCGGCCGCCGGCGCGAGCACGCGGCCGGTCTCGAGCGGGATGCCCTCGGGACCTGGAGGGCCGGTGATGGACACCGCAGACATGCTCGGCGCGCCCCCGAGGCCGCCGACGAGGCCGCCGACGGTCACACCGAGCACCGCGATCACCGCGACCGCGGCGGCGAGCCGACGACGCGACCACCATCGCCGGGACGGCGGTCGAACGGGGGGCCTTCTGGCTCCCGCGGGCCGACCGGGGGGACGGCGGGGACCGGGGTGATGGGCGGGTCGTCGGGTCTCGATGGCGGCGCGGCGCGCGCGGGCCTGCCGTGCGTTGGTCATGGGTCTCACTCCTCTCCGGGACCGGCGCGGCGCGCCGGTCGATCGATCGATCGGTCGTCACCGGCGCAACCGACCGTTCGCCGGTCGCGCCGAGTTCAGCGACCGGTCAGCGGGGAGGACGGAGGAGGACGGCGCGGACGCCGGAGGGGAGTGCGTCCCGGCGGCCGCGGCGCCTGAAGCGCAGCACCAGGCACGCCGAGACGAGGACCGACGCGACGATCGCGGCGACGGACCGGGACGGGAGCGGGGGCAGTGCCCCCACCGGCGCGCTGGGCCCACAGTGGCTCTGGGTGACGACGCACTGGGTCGCCGAGGCGGACGGGGCTCCGGCCGCCGCCGCGCCGGGGGGCGCCGCCGGGGCCGGGGTGAACGCGCCGCCGGCGACGAGGCCGACGAGCGTGAAGAGCGCGAACGCGAGCACGGCACCGCGGCGCATGCCCCGAAGGTACAGGGGCGAACCCTCCAGGGGACCGCGGGCGCCGGCGACCGTGGACGGCGGACCCTCCGGGAGTGGAGAGGAGGCCGGTGCAGGACGGCGGGATAGGGTCGAGCCGTGGCCAGGGCATCGTCGTCGCGCGCGCCGCACGACCTCGAGGACGTCCTTGAGGTCGACGACACCGATCAGCACAGGCCGGTGGTGGAGGTCGAGGGCCACCGGCTCGCGCTCTCCAACCTGGACAAGGTCCTGTACCCCGCAACCGGGTTCACCAAGGGCCAGGTCATCGACTACTACGTGCGCATCGCGCCGGTCCTGCTCCCGCACACGATCGACCGACCGCTCACGATGCGTCGGTTCCCCGGTGGCGTCGACGACCCGAACTCCTTCTACGAGAAGCACCGGCCGAAGAGCGCCCCGGACTGGGTCCGCAGCGAGCGGGTGCTGGCCAGCCCGAAGGCGAAGGACCAGAACGGCGTCGACTTCGTGGTTCTCGACGATCTCGCCACCATGGTCTGGGTGGCCAACCTGGCCTCGCTCGAGCTCCACGTGCCGCAGTGGCGGATCGACAAGGGCGGTCGCCCCGAGGTCCCCGACCTCCTCGTCTTCGACCTCGACCCCGGCGAGCCGGCCACGATCGTCGAGTGCGCCGAGGTGGCCCTTCTGCTCGCGACGCAGGTGGCCGACGAGCACGGGTGGGACTGCTACCCGAAGACCAGCGGATCGAAAGGGCTGCAGCTCTACGTGCCCCTCCCCGAGGCCGACCGCCAGCGCGAGTGGGAGGACGGGGGCTCGCGCGAGCTGGCCCGGATCGTCGCCCAGGAGCTGGCCCGCGCCCGTCCGGATCTCGTGGTCGCCAACATGAAGAAGGAGCTCCGCACGGGCCGGGTGCTGATCGACTGGAGCCAGAACCACGTCGCGAAGACGACGATCGCCCCGTACTCCCTCCGGGCCCGGGCCGAGCCGACCGTGTCGACGCCGGTCAGCTGGAAGGAGGTCGAGCAGTTGGCCTCCGACGGCAAGGCCGAGCGCCTGCGCTTCCTCCCCGACGAGGTCCTGCGGCGGGTCGAGCGGGACGGGGACCTCTTCGCCCCGCTGCTCTCGGGGGCGTGATGGACCTGCCGCTCTCGCCGCCGATCGAGCCGATGCTGGCCAAGCTCACGAGCGTCCTGCCCGAGGCCGACGACCTCCGCTACGAGCCGAAGTGGGACGGGTTCCGCAGCATCGTCTTCCGCTCGGGGGACGAGATCGAACTGTCGAGCCGCAACAGCCGGCCGCTCACCCGCTACTTCCCCGAGCTGGTCGCCTCGCTCAAGGCGGCGTTGCCGAAGCGCTGCGTCGTCGACGGGGAGATCGTCATCGCCGGCCCGCACGGGCTCGACTTCGAAGCGCTCCTCCAGCGGATCCATCCCGCCGAGTCGCGGATCAAACGGCTCGCCGCCGAGACGCCGTCGTCGTTCGTCGCCTTCGACCTCCTCGCCGAGGGGGCGAAGGACCTCTCTTCGCAGCCCTTCTCGTCGCGGCGGGCCCGGCTCGAGAAGCTGCTCGCCAAAGCCGGGCCGGGCGACCCGGTCCACCTGACCCCCCAGACCACCGACGTGGCGCTGGCGGCCGACTGGCTGGAGCGGTTCGAGGGGGCGGGGCTCGACGGGGTGGTGGCCAAGTCGCCGGGCCTCCCCTACCGGCCCGGCCAGCGGGTGATGTGGAAGATCAAGCACGAGCGCACCGCCGACTGCGTGGTGGCCGGGTACCGCGACCACAAGCAGGGCGGCGTGGGCTCGCTCGTCCTCGGCCTGTACGCAGAGGATGGCGGCCTCCGCCATGTCGGGGTGTGCTCGGGTTTCAGCACGAAGCGACGGGCCGAGCTGGTCGACGAGCTGGCGCCGCTCCTCTTGGACGACGGCGCGAGCCACCCCTGGCGACAGGACCGCACCTCGGGGCCGACCGGGAGCCGCTGGAAGTCCGACGCCGACCTCGAGATGCACGCGCTCGAGCTCCGACTCGTCTGCGAGGTCGCCTACGACCACCGCCAGGGCGACCGGTTCCGGCACGCCACCGCCTTCCGGCGCTGGCGCCCCGACCGCGACCCGTCGAGCTGCACGTTCGACCAGCTGGAGGTGGTCGCACCGATCGAGCTCTCCGAGGTCTTCGGCCACCCGGGTTGAGGGCGCCGGTCGGTCAGACCAGGCGGCGCTCCGTCGCCCAGTAGGTGAGCTGGTGGCGGGTGGAGAGCTGCAGCTTGCGCAGGACCGCCGAGACGTGGCTCTCGACGGTCTTGGTCGAGATCGAGAGCTCGCCCGCCACCTCCTTGTAGGTGTAGCCCCGCGCGATGAGCCGCAGGACCTCGCGCTCGCGCGACGTGAGCTGGTCGAGCTCGGGGTCGACCGAGGTCGGGGCGGCGTCGGCGGGCATGCCCGCGTACGCGTCGAGGACGAATCCGGCCAGGCGGGGTGAGAACACCGCGTCCCCGCCGGCCACCCGGTGCACGGCATCGATCAGGTCGACGCCCGAGATGGCCTTGGTCACATACCCCCGCGCGCCGGCCCGGATGACCGCGATGACGTCCTCGGGCGCGTCGGACACCGACAGCGCGAGGAAGCGGACTCCGGGCCGCGACACCTTCACCGCCTCGATCACCGCCTGGCCCCCGCCGTCGGGCATGTGCACGTCGAGGAGCACGACGTCGGGCTCGCGCTCGGCGATCAACTCGACCGCTGCGGCAACCTCGTCGGCCTCCCCGACCACCTCGACGGTGTCACCGAGCTCGGCCCGGACCCCCGCTCGGAACAGATGGTGGTCGTCGACCAGGAACACCCGGGGGCGGGTCGGGGTCGGCGAATCGGTGCTCACCGGTCCCGCTGCCTCGGGAGGCTCAGCTCCACCTCGGTGCCCTCGCCGGGCGCGGTGCGCAGGTGGGCCCGCCCGCCTTGGCGCAGGATCCGGGCCTGGATCGACTCGGCGATCCCGCGGCGGTCCTCGGCCACCTGGTCGGGGTCGAAACCCCGCCCCCGGTCGCGCACGAAGACCGACACCTTGGCCGACTCGACCTCGGCGAACAACCAGACGGTCGAAGCCCCCGACCACTTGGCGGCGTTCACGGTGGCCTCCCGGGCGGCCGCCAGCAGCGCCCGGAGCCGGTCGTCGAGCGGACAGTCGCCGACCGTCACCACGTCGACGGAGACCCCGTGGTCGGCCTCGACCTCGGTGGCGATGCCCTGCATCCCCGCCGCGAACGTGGTGACGCCGTCGCCGACCGACCCCGGCAGGTCGCCCTCGAAGAGCCAGGCCCGCAGCTCCCGCTCCTGGGCCCGGGCCAGCTGGACCACGCGCTGGGGCTGGTCGGCCGAGCGCTGGATGAGGGCGAGCGTCTGGAGGACCGAGTCGTGGACCCGGGCCGCCATGTCGGCGCGGTCCTCGGCCCGGGCACGCGCCTGGCGCTCCTCGACCAGGTCGCGGGCGAGCCGGAACCACCACGGTCCGAAGAGGACCACGATCGCCGCCACCACCAGCAGGGCGCCGCCGATCGGACGGAGCACCGACGCGGTCAGGTGCTTCGGCCCGAACACGAGCAGGGTCAGACCCCCGCCGAGGAGGAGCGCGCCGAGGGCGAGCCGCAGCACCAGGACTCGGCGGTGCTGCTCCGAGCGCTCCCCCAGCTGGATGACCGGCTCGGCGACCTGGCGGATCCAGGCCCGCTCCTCGGGATCGCAGTTGCGCCAGATCAAGAGGAGGGCGGCCGCGCAGATGAAGAACGGCCACGCGAACGAGGTCACGAAGCCGACGTGCAGCGCCGAGAACACGACGAGCGTCGCCACGAACGCGGGCAGGAAGGCGAGCGAGAGCAGGATCCCCCGGCGGTCCGAGGAGACCCGAGCGACGATGCCCTGAGCCTGGCCCTCGATCGGGAGGATCAGCCACAACGCGAGGTAGGCGGCCGCGCCGAACCCGCCGCAGAGGGCGAGCAGCACGAAGGCGATCCTGACCAGGGTGACGTCGAACCCGCAGCGATCGGCGAGCCCACTGGCCACGCCACCGAAGATCCGCTGGTCGCTGCTGCGCCGGAGCGGCCCCCGGCCGAACCGGCGGAACGGCCCCCGGCCCCCGTGCCGGCGATGGGCGTGCCAGCCGCCCCACGTCCCGATCTGCACATCCCAGCCGCTGCCCGGCCGGGCGCCGTCCCGGGTCGACCCGGCCGGCGCGTCGCCGGGCCACCGGTCGGACCTGGGCTCGGCCTCGGAGGAGGGGGGCGTGAGGGAGTTGACGGGATCGGGGATCCCTCGATGATCGCACCCCCCGGGCGGGGTGACCATCAGGGGTTTCCCGGAGGCGGTTCGGGGTCCCCGGGGCCGCGATCGGGGCCATTCCCGATTGGCGGGCCGGCGGTTGGGGCGCATCATCACGACATGGAACCCATCACCCCCGTGACCCAGGAGCCGGCCCGCCCGCTCCGCCGATCTGCCGAGCACAGGATGATCGCCGGCGTGGCCGGCGGCCTCGCCGAATACTTCGACTTCGACGTCCCGCTCGTCCGGGTCGGGCTCGTCGTCCTCGCGTGCATGGGCGTCGGCATCCCGCTGTACGTGGCGGCCTGGCTGTTCGTTCCCGAGGAGGGCACCGGGGAGACCGTCGCCGACGAGCTCCTCACCCACATCGGGTCGCATCACCACTCCGGCGCCCAGCCCACCAGCTAGCCGTCCACGGACGGGACGCACGACCGACAGAAGAAGGAGCAATGGCCTACTACGGACCCTGGTACCCAACCCGCTCGAGCCGATCGTCCCCGAACCCCGAGATGCGGGTCGGCGACGCCGAGCGCAACCAGGTGGCCGATGCCCTCTCCCAGCACTACTCCGACGGCCGACTCGACGCCAACGAGCTGAAGGAGCGCCTGGATCGGGCGATCGGGGCCAAGACCCGCGGCGACCTGTCCGGGCTGCTCACCGACCTCCCCCCACTGGCACCGCCGGCGCCGCCGCCCCCCACGCGGCGCCGGCGGGCCGCCTTCTGGGTGGCCTGCGCGGTCGTGCTGGCGGCGTTCGCCGTGCCCTGGCAGACGGTCGGGTGGCCGTGGTTCCCCCACATCCCCTGGGTGCTCATCGGGATCGTCGCCTTCGTGGCCTGGCGGTCCGGGCGGCACCGCCGATACCACGCCCGGCTGCACTCCTGAGCGAAGCGGCGGCGGCGGAGCCGGAAGATGCGATCTTCGCGAGCGCCATATGCTCGCGAGGGAGGGGGCCGGTGGACTCATTGGACCGGGTCATGCGGATCTGTCGGGACCTGCCCGAGTGCCTCGTCGAGGGCGACCAGCACCACACCGTACGCGTCCGCGGCAAGACGATGGCGTGGCACACCGTCAACGAGCACGGTGACGGCCGGACCGCACTGACCGTCCGGGCCCAGGCCGGGGAGAACGAGCTGCTTGCGACGTCCGAGCCGGAGCGCTACTTCCTCCCTCGCTATGTCGCCCGCTACGGCTACGTCGGGATCTACCTCGACGTGGCCGACATCGACTGGGACGAGATCGCCGACTTCCTCTTCGACGCCTACCGGCTGGTGGCCCCGAAGTCGCTGGCCCGGACGATCGACTGAGCCCGGGGAGGACCCGCCGAGCGCCGCCCCCGACCGTGGCCCCGGCTACAGCTCCTTCTCGGGCAGCCGCTCGACGTTCACGTCCTTGAAGGAGACGACCCGGACCGAGGGGACGAAGCGGGCCGGGCGGTACATGTCCCACACCCACGCGTCGGTCAGCTCGAGCTCGATGCACGCGGGCGAGGACTCGGAGCGGACCTGCATCGAGACATCGTTGGCGAGGTAGAAGCGGCGCTCGGTCTCGACGACGTAGGAGAACATCGGGAGCACCGCCCGGTACTCCTGGACGAGGGCGAACTCGATCTCGGCCTCGTACTGCTCGAGTTCCTCCTCGCTCATGCCCGCACCCCCGCCCTCGTGTTGCGAGGCCGTCGGTGGCGCCTCACGTCCGGGCGGTCCGCCGCTCTTTGATCTTGGCGGCCTTCCCGGCGCGGTCGCGCAGGTAGTAGAGCTTGGCCCGCCGCACGTCCCCGAGCGTGGCCACCTCGAGCTTGGCGATGGACGGCGAGTGCACCGGGAAGGTGCGCTCGACGCCCACCCCGAAACTGACCTTGCGCACGGTGAAGGTCTCCCGGACCCCCGACCCCTGGCGCCGGATCACCGCCCCCTGGAACACCTGGACCCGCTCCCGCGAGCCCTCCACCACCCGGACGTGGACCTTCAGGGTGTCCCCGGGCCGGAAGTCCGGGATGTCGTCGCGCAGGCTGTCGCGGTCGATGATCTCGGTGGGGTCCATGGGAGTCCTTGTCGGCGGGGTGCGTGGCGGAAGGGGGCCGTCGAGCGGGTCACCCAGTGTATCCGTGCTCCGCGAGGAGCCGCCCCTCGCCGGCCGCCTCGAGCAGCGCCACCTCCTCATCGCTGAGCCCGCCCCGGGCTTTGACCAGATCGGGCCGCCGCTCGAGCGTGCGGCGGAGCGACTCGACCCGGCGCCACCGGGCCACCGCCCCGTGGTCGCCGGAGAGGAGCACCTCGGGCACCCCGATCCCCCGGAACTCGGCCGGCCGCGTGTACTGGGGGTACTCGAGCAGGCCGCCGGCGAAGCTCTCCTCGACCGGAGACGCGGCGTTCCCGAGCACCCCGGGCACCAGCCGGAGCACCGCCTCGATCACGACGAGGGCGGCGGCCTCGCCGCCCGCGAGCACCACGTCGCCGACCGACAGCTCGCCGTCGACCAGGTGGTCGGCCACCCGCTGATCGACCCCCTCATAGCGGCCGCACAACAGCGAGAACCCCTCCGAGCCGGCCAGCTCCCGGGCGACCGCCTGGTCGAAGCGGCGCCCCGACGGGCCGAGCAGGAGGAGCGGGCGGCCGATCGGCCCGTCCTCGGCGTCGGCCCGCTCCACCGCTCCGAACAGCGGCTCGCACATGAGCACCATGCCGGGGCCCCCGCCGAAGGGGGCGTCGTCCACCGAGCGGCGCGGGTCGCCGGCGGCGGCGCGCAGGTCGTGCATCCGGACCTCGACGACGCCTCTCCCCTGCCCCCGGCCGAGCAGGCTGGCGGCGCACCAGGACTCGACGAGGTCGGGGAAGATCGTAAAGACGTCGACCCGCATCTCAGTCGAGCAGACCCTCGGGCACGTCGACCACCACTCGCACCCCCGGCTCGTGCGCGGTGACGAAGCGGAGCGGGATCAGGCCGCCGCCCTCCAGGACGAGGAGGTCACTGGCCGGGTTGGCCTCGACCGCCGAGATCACCCCGAGCGGGCGGCCGTCGGCCGCGACCACGGCCGCGCCGAGGAGCTCGTGGACCCACAGCGTCCCGGGGCGCTCGAGCGGCGCGGCCCGCAACAGGAGCCCGCGCAGGCGCTCGGCGCCGGCCCGGTCCTCCACCCCGACGAATCGGACCAGGTGGCGGTCCTGGTGGGGCCGGGAGTCGGCCACGGTGAGCGGCCCGCAGTCGGTCGAGAGCACCGAGCCGGGGGCGAGCCTCGACGGGTCGCTCCACAGCTCGACCCGGACCTCGCCTGCGAGGCCGTGGGGTTTGCCGATCCGGCCCACCTCGAGCTCGGCGGGTGCCGTGCCCGAGGGCGCACCCACCTCTCGACCCATCTCAGTCGTCGACGATGTCGACGCTCACCTGGGTGCCGTCCCGGGCCCCGGCCGCACCGACCAGGGTCCGGATGGCCTGGGCCGTGCGGCCGCGCCGGCCGATGACCCGGCCCATGTCCTCGGGGGCCACGTGCACGCGCAACACCACCGAGCCCCGGCGGCGCTCGGTCTCCACCACGACCGCGTCGGGCTCGTCGGCGAGCGACCGGGCGATGTAGGTCAGGACCGCCACCGGGGTCGAGCTCTCCGACCGGTTGCCGAAGTCCTCCTCGGCCGCCGCGCCGACGCGGCCGCCCTGGGCGTTGACGTCGCCCTCCTCGTAGTCGAGCTCGTCGCCGTCGTCGTCGTCCTCGTCGGGGGCGCCACCCGCGAACGTGTTGACGTCGCCCTCCTCGTAGTCGCCGGTCACTTGGACTTGGCCGCCTGGAACTCGTCCCAGGCTCCCGAGGTCTTGAGCAACCGCTCGACCCGCTCGGTCGGCTGGGCCCCCTGACCCAGCCACTTGAGCGCCTTCGCGTTGTCGATCTGGATCACCGCCTCGGGCTCGGCGGTCGACTTCCCCCGGGGCGCGTAGGTCCCGAGGATCTCGAGGAACCGGCCGTCCCGGGGCGAACGGCTGTCCGCCGCCACCACCCGGTAGGTCGGCTGCTTCTTCTTGCCCATCCGCACCAGGCGGAGCTTCACTGCCACCGGTTCGTTCCTCCGTGTGTCGCGTCGTGGTCTGTCGTGGCGGGGGGATCGGAGCGCCGCGTCTCGGACATCTCGCTGAGAGGGGCCGACCGCCCGCCGGTCCCGAATTGCCCGGGACGGCTCCGGCCATTCTCGCAGACGCGGGCGGTCCGCCGCCCCCTCGGCCCGGTCCGCCGGCTCAGCGCCCCTTCGGCGGGGTGACCCGACCGCCCTTCTTCTTGGCCCGGCCGCCCCGTCCCTTGGCCCCCGGAGCCGGGCGCGGCGGGGTCGGGGCAGAGCGGCTCCCGAGCATCTCGGCGAGGGACTCCTCGGCCCCGCCCGCCTTGAGCTGCTGACGGGCCGCCGCCAGCCGTCCCGTCCGGCCGCCCCCCATGCCGGCCAGGGCGGCGGGGCCCATCCCCCGCATCATCTTCTGCATCTCCTTGAACTGCTTCAGCAGCTGATTGACCTCCTGGGTGGAGGTGCCGCTGCCCCGGGCGATGCGGACGCGGCGCGAGCCGTCGACGATGACCGGGTCGGAGCGTTCGGACGGAGTCATCGAGCGGATGATCGCCTCCACCCTGGTGACCTGCGCGTCGTCGAGCTGGTCGGCGGCCTGGCGCAGCTCCTTGTTCATGCCGGGCATGAGGCGCAGGATGCCGCCGAGCGAGCCCATCTTCTGGACCTGTTGGAGCTGCTCCAAGAAGTCGTCGAGACCGAAGCGCCCCGACATGAGGCGGTCGGCCGAGCGCGCCACCACCTCTTCGTCCATCGAGCGCTCGGCCTGCTCGATGAGCGTGAGCACGTCGCCCATGCCGAGGATCCGGTCGGCCATGCGGTCGGGATGGAACAGGTCGAGATCGGCCAGTCGCTCGCCCGTCGACGCGAAGACGATCGGTCGCCCGACGACCTCCTTCACACTCAGGGCGGCACCGCCGCGCGCGTCGCTGTCCAGTTTGGAGAGGATCACGCCGTCGAGCGCGAGGGTGTCGTGGAAGGCCCGGGCGGTCGCCACCGCGTCCTGGCCGGTCATCGCGTCGATGACGAGGAACGTGTAGTGCGGCTCGGTCCGCGCCGAGATCCGCCGCACCTCGTCCATCAGTGTGTCGTCGATGGTGAGGCGGCCGGCGGTGTCGATGATGCAGAGGTCGCGGCCGAGCCGGCGGGCCTCGTCGACACCCGCGACAGCGGTGGCCACCGGGTCGCCGGGTTGGCTGAACACGGTCACCTGGGCCGAGGCCCCGAGCACCCGGAGCTGCTCGACGGCGGCCGGCCGCTGGAGGTCGGCGCCGACGAGCAGCGGGTTGCGTCCCTGGCCCTTCCACCACTGGGCGAGCTTGGCCGCCGCCGTCGTCTTGCCCGCGCCCTGCAGGCCGGCGAGCAGCACGACCGTGGGCGGCCGGGCGGCGTAGGTGAGCCGCAGCGCCTGGCCGCCGAGCGCCTCGACGAGCTGCTCGTGGACCGCCTTCACCACCTGCTGGCCGGGGGTCAGGCTCCTCGACAGGACCTCGGCGCTGCAGCGCTCCCGCACCGCCTCGATGAAGTGCCTCGCCACCCCGAACTCGACGTCGGCGTCCAAGAGCGCGGTGCGGATCTCGGCGAGCGCCTCGTCGAGGTCGGCCGGAGTGATGCGGCCCCGGTTCCGCAACCGGGAAGCGACGCGCTCCAGCCGGTCCGAGAGGGCGTCGAACATGGACCGCTCAGGCTACCGGCCTACTGGCCGACCAACGCGTCGACGAACGCGTCCGGGTCGAACGCGATCAGGTCGGCCACCCCCTCGCCGACGCCGACCAGCTTCACCGGGAGGCCGAGCTGGCGCTCGATCGGGATCACCACGCCGCCCTTGGCGGTGCCGTCCAGCTTGGTGAGGACGACCCCGGTCACGCCGACCGCCTCGGTGAACTCGCGGGCCTGGGCCAGCGCGTTCTGGCCGGTGGTCGCATCGAGGACGAGGAGCACCTCGGTCACCCGGCCGGGGGTCCGGTCGGCGACTCGACGGATCTTGCGAAGCTCCTCGACCAGGTTGACCTTCGTGTGCAGCCGCCCGGCGGTGTCGGCGAGCACGAGGTCGTGGCCGCGCGCGGCCGCCCGCTGCACGGCGTCGAAGACCACCGCGGAGGGATCGCCCCCCTCGGCGCCGCGCACCATCTCGGTGCCGGCCCGCTCGGCCCACAGGCCGAGCTGGTCGGCGGCGGCGGCCCGGAAGGTGTCGCCGGCCGCGAGCAGGACCGAGTGCCCGTCGGTCCGCCGGGCCAGTGCGACCTTGCCGATCGTGGTGGTCTTGCCGACCCCGTTCACGCCGACGAAGAGCCAGACGTTCACGACGCCGTCCTCGTCGTCGACGCGCAACGAGCGGTCCGGGTGCGCGGCGAAGACGTCCCGCAGCCGGTCGGCGAGACCGTCGAGCACCGAGTCGGCGTCGGTCCGCGGCCCGCCTCGGACCTCGGCCAACAGCGCGTTCGTCGTCTCGACGCCGACGTCGGCCCGCAGCAGCGCCTCTTCGGCCGCGTCGAACGCGGCAGCGGTGTCGGACCGCCCGCCGAGCGCCCGCAGGGGCGCGAACAGCCCGCGGGTCCGGCCGAGGCGCTCGCGCAGCGCCGGCGCAGCGGTGGGCTCGGGCGCCAGATCCACCGGCTCGGCCACCGCGGTGGCGGCGGCCCCGGCCGCTGCATCCCGGGGGGTCGCCGGGGGAGCGTCTTTCGTTCCCTCGGGCGCGCCCGGACGGGTGACCGAAGGCCGGGGCGCGGCGCGACGCCGCACGCGGACGACGCTCACCGTCATGGCCAGGACCACGAGGACGCCGAGGACAACCCACAGGGCGATCACGAGTGGCTGAGCCTACCCACCACGTTGCTCGGCCCCCCGCCGTCGCGGGCGGGACGCCTCAGGACGCGGCGAGCTCGGTCGCGCCCCGGCGCTCCTCGACCCGCTGGCTGACCACCTGGGACGACCCGCCCGGGGCCATGGTCACGCCGTAGAGGGCGTCGGCCGCCTCCATCGTCCGCTTCTGGTGCGAGACGATGATCAGCTGGGCCTCGTCCCGGAACTCGTGCACCATGTCCAAGAACCGGTGCAGGTTCACGTCGTCGAGGGCGGCCTCCACCTCGTCCATCAGGTAGAAGGGCGACGGCCGGCTCCGGAACACCGCGAAGAGGAACGCGAGCGCAGAGAGGGAGCGCTCGCCGCCCGAGAGCAGCGAGACCCGCCGCACGTTGCGGCCGGCCGGCCGGATCTCGAGGTCGACCCCGGTGTTGAGCAGATCCTCGGGCTCGGTGAGGACGAGCCGGCCGGTGCCCCCGGGGAACAGCGTGGCGACGAGCGTCGAGAAGTGCTCGTTCACGTCGGCGACCGCGGCCGCGAACGTCTCGGCGATCTCGCGGTCGAGGGTGCGGACGACCTCCTGGAGCTCGCGGCGGGCCGAGCGCACGTCGTCGGTCTGGGACTCGAGCTCGCGGTGACGCTCCTCGAGGGCGCTCAGCTCCTCCAGTGCCAACGGGTTGATCGGGCCGAGCCGGGCCAGCCGGTCCGACAGCGCCTCGGCGTGCGCGGCGGCCGAGACGCCGGCCGGCAACTCGGGGCACGCCACCCCGATCACCTCGGCGGCCGTCGCGCCGAACTGCTGACGGACCATCTCGGTGAGCGACTCGGTCCGGACGGCGACCTCGGCCGACTCGTGGTCGAGCGCCCGCGAGCGGTCGCGCACCTCGGCGTGCCGCGCCTCGGCGGTGGCGCGGTCCCGGTGGAGCGTCTCGAGGCGCTCGCCGCCGGCGCGCACCGCCGCCATCTGGTGGCGGTAGTCGGCGTCGAGACCGTCGCGGATCTCCTCGAGCCGGCCGCGCTCTTGGGCCACCACCCCGGCCAGCCGGTCGATCACCGAGACGTCGGCCTCCAGCCGCAGCCGGCGCTGCGCAGCCGCCTCCCGCTCCTCGCCGTGGCCGGCGAGTCGGCGCTCGACCTCGGCCAGCCGCGCGGCCAGGACCCGGCCCCGCTCGGCCAGTCCCGCCGCGGCCAGCCCGACCCGCTGGCGCGCGTCGGCGAGCTCCAGGCGGCGGCCCTCGAGGGCCCGGCGGCCGGCCTCGGCCCTGACGCTCCGTTCGCGCGCGTCGGCCAGCGCGGCCTCGAGCACCGGCACCGACGCCTCGTGGTCGGCCAGTCCCCGTTCCTCGGCGGCCGCCGACTCGGCCACCTCGAGCTGGGTCCGGCGGACGTCGTCGAGCTCGGCGGCCAGCCGGGCCCGGTCGGCGGCGGCCCGGCTCCGCTCGGCGTCGGCGGCCGACGCCTCGGCCAGGTGCCGGTCCAGCTGCCGGGTCGCCGCGAGCGATGCCGCCCTGGCGGCGTCGAGGGCGGACCGGGCCTGCTCCAGCCGGGCCGAGGACTCCTCGGCCGCCGCCGCCGCGAGCACCGCGCGCGCGTCGGCGTCCTCGACCGCGTCCACGGTGACCAGCCGGCTCGAGGACCGGGCCCGCCAGCCGCTCCGGGCGAACCGGTCGCCCTCGGCCGTGACCACCACGAGCTCGGGCCGGTCGAGGGCCAGGTCGATGGCGCGCTCCCACGCCGGCGCCACGACCGCCTGGGCCAGCACCGCGTCGAGCACCGTCTCGAGCGCACCCGACGACCCCCGGCGAGTCCGCACGTGGGGCCGCAGCGGCTCGGTGTCGCCGGGCAGCGCCGTCGGGCCTTCCCAGCCGCCGGCCCCCTCGGGGGCCGGGAGCACCGCGCCGGTCGTGCCGTGGCTGCGGAGCCGGCCGAGGGCGTTCTTGGCCGCGCTGCGCCCCTCGACCACCACCGCCGCCATCGACGCGCCGACCGCCGCCTCGAAGGCCGCCTCGTAGCCGGGGTCGATCTCGACCAGCTCCACGAGCGCCCCGACCACGCCCTCGTCGCCCCGGAGCACCTCGCGCCCGCCCGAGCCCTGCAGCTCGGAGAGGGCCCGCCCGAGCGCCTCGGCCCGGGCGGCGGAGCGGTGCCGCTCCTGCTCGGCGGCCGCGAGCGCGTGCTCCGCCGCCTCGGCGTCGCGGGCGACGCCAGCGACGATCGCCTCGGCGTCGCGGGCGGCTGCCTCCAGCTCGGTTCCCCGCGCCTCGAGGGCCGAGCGGCCGGCGTCGAGCGACGCCTCGGCGTCGGCGAGCTCGACGTCGCGGCCGGTGAGCGCGTCGATGCGCCGCTCGAGCGACCGCAGACCGGCCCGGGCCTGCTCGCCGGTCCGCCGCAGTACCTCCACCCGGGCCCGGGTCACCTCCAGGGCCTCCTCGGCGCCCGCGACGTCGCGGTGGTCCCCCCACTCGGCCAGGTGCGTCTGCTCGTCGGCGGCCAGCTCGGCCTCGGCGCGGGCCAGCCCGTCGAGCTCGGGTCCGGCCGCGCCCGACTCGGACTCGGCCGCCGCCATCTCGCCGGCCAGCCTGGCCGCCTCCGCCTCCAGGGTGGAGACGACGTCGATGTCGGCGGCGGCATCGAGCGACACCCCCAGCGAGCGCCGCCGCTCCTGCAGCACCTGGGCGGTGCCGCGGGTGCGCTCGAGCAGTGCCCGCACCCGGCCCAGCCCCGCCGCGAGGTCCTCCTCCCGCCGCGACGCCAGCTCGGCGGCGGCGGCCGACGCGGCGCGGTCGAGCTCGGCCAGCGTCAGCCCGAGCTCCCGCTCCTCGTCCCTCAGCGCGTCGAGGGCGGCCCCGGTGGTGCGTCCCCGGTCAGCCAGCTCGGCCAGCTCCACCCCGGCCAGGTGCTGGCGCAGCACGCTGAGCTCGGCGGCCAGGCCGGCGTGGCTCCGGGCCGCGGTGGCCTGCCGCTCGAGCGGGCGAATCTGCCGACGGACCTCGCGCACCAGGTCCCCCAGTCGCTCCAGGTTCTCCTGGGTGGCGGCCAGCCGGCGCTCGGCCCGCTCGCGGCGCTGCCGGTGCTTGCGGACACCGGCGGCGTCCTCGACGATCGCCCGCCGGTCCTCGGGGCGGGCGTTCAGGACCGTGTCCAGCTGGCCCTGTCCGATGATCATGTGCTGCTGGCGGCCGACCCCGGTGTCGCTCAGCAGCTCCTGGATGTCGAGGAGCCGGCAGGGCGCCCCGTTGATGGCGTACTCGCTCTCCCCGGATCTGAAGAGCGTCCGGGTGATCGTCACCTCGGCCATGTCGAGCGGCAGCCGGCCCGAGCTGTTGTCGATGGTGAGGGTCACCTCGGCCCGGCCGAGCGCCGGGCGCGACGAGCTGCCCGCGTAGATGACGTCGGCCATCGTCGCGGAGCGCAACGAACGCGGGCCCTGGGCCCCGAGCACCCAGGTCACCGCGTCGACGACGTTGGACTTGCCGCTCCCGTTCGGCCCCACCACGACGGTCACGCCGGGCTCGAACTCCAAGACGGTGGGGTCGGCGAAGGACTTGAAACCCTTCATGCCGAGGGACCGCAGGAACATCGGAGCGACCCTACCAACCGCCCGACGCGGCTCTGCGGAATCGGACCGGGCCGCCGTTCGGGTGTGTCAGACCTGGCAATGCTCGCAGTAGAAGGTCGAGCGCCCGCCGGTCTTCGCGCGCACGATGGGGTTGCGGCAGCGCCGGCAGGGCTGGCCCTCGCGGTCGTAGACCTGGTGCTGGCCCTGGTAGTCGCCCACCTCCCCGAAGAGGTCCCGGTACTGCTCGTCGGCGAGCGAGGAGCCCCGGTGCTTGATCGCCTCGGCCAGGGTCTCGACCATCGCCCGGTAGAGCCGGCGGGCCTCAGTCGCCGAGAGGCTGTCGCTCAGCCGGTCGTAGCGCAGCCCCGAGGCGAACAGGATCTCGTCGGAGTAGAGGTTGCCGATGCCGGCCGCGAACTGCTGGTCCATGAGGAGGGCCTTGATGCCGCCGTGCCGGGCCCGCAGCATGAGCGCGAAGCGCTCCCAGCTCATGACGTCCTCGACCGGGTCGAAGCCGAGGTGGCCGAGCTCGGGGACGGCCTGGCGGATGGGCATGGTGGCGGCCGGCGAGGCGCCGTTCACCGAGGTGACCGAGGCCGGCTTGTCCCCTTCGGCCGGCACCCCCGAGACGAACATCTCGCCGAAGGTGCGCGGATCGACATAGCGGAGCTCGCCCCCCTGGGTGAAGGTGATCACCACGTGGGTGTGCTTGGGCTTGGGCTCCTTCAGGCTCTTCACCCGCAGGAGCTGCCCGCTCATGCCGAGGTGCACGACCAGGGTGGCCCCGTTGTCGAGGGTGAGCAGCAGGTACTTGCCGAGCCGGCCGATGCCCTTGATGCTCCGGCCCTCGAGCAGGGCCCGGAAGTGCTTGGCGCTCGCATGCCGACGGACTGAGCGGCCGTTGCCCACGGCCACCTGCTTGATCTTGCGCCCGACGACCTCCTTCGAGAGGTCCTGGCGGAGGGTCTCGACCTCGGGGAGCTCAGGCATCGCCGAGCCGCCCGAGCGCGTCCGCCGCCGCCGCCTGCTCGGCGTCCTTCTTGGACGGGCCCTCCCCCGACCCGCGCCGGTCGCCGCCCACGAAGACCTCGGCCCGGTAGTGCCGCCCGTGGTCGGGCCCCGAGCCCTCGATCTCGTAGACAGGGAGGCCCTCCCCGCGGGCCACCGTGGCCAGCTGCAGCCGGCTCTTGTGGTCGAAGTCGTCGGGCTCGACGGCGGCGCGCTCGATGCGGGCGGCCAGGAGGCGAAGCACGAGGTCGCGCGCCGCCGCCCACCCGGCGTCGAGGTAGACGGCTCCGATCAGCGCCTCGAGCGCGTCGGAGAGCAGCGAGACCTTGGTGCGGCCGCCCTGGGCCTCCTCCCCCTTGCCGACGAGCAGCACGTCGCCCACGCCGAGCTCCCCGGCCGCCGCCGCCAGCACCCGGGCGTTCACCACCGCGGCACGGAGCTTGGCGAGGGTGCCCTCCGGGAATGCCGGGTAGGCCGAGTAGCAGTGCTCGGCCACGACCAGGCCGAGGATCGCGTCGCCCAGGAACTCGAGGCGCTCGTTGGAGGGCGCGCCCTCCCGCTCCGCGCACCAGCTGCGATGCGACAGGGCCTGGCGCAGGAGGGACGGGTCGGCGAAGCGGTGCCCCAGGCGATCGGCCAGCGCCTCCTCCCCGGCGGCGACGCCGGGGTCCTCGGGGTCGAGCGCCTCGGGCGCGCCCGCCGCGACGGCGTGGGCGACCCTGCTCAACCGGTCCCGAGCTTGGCGACCACGTAGTCCACCGCGTCGCGCACCGTGCGCAGGTCCTCGAGGTCCTCGTCCTCGATCCGGAAGCCGACCGTGCGCTCGCCGAGCTCCTCCTCCAGGGCCTCGACCAGCTCGATCAGGGCCAGCGAGTCGGCGTTCAGGTCCTCGGCGAACGACGCCGTCTCGGTGATGGTCGACGGGTCGATCTCCAAGATGTCGGCCAGCTGGTCGCGGATGAGATCGAATACCCCCTGGCGGTCGAGGGGCGGCCGGTCGATGTGGGTCTCTGCGGGCACAAGAGCTCCTGCACGCTGGGGATATGTCGGGCCCAGTCTACCGGCCCGACACCGGCGTCGGCGTGGTCCCTCCGGGCCTCGCCAGCCGAATTCCCTGTTCAGCAAGCCAATTGCGGCCCCCGGAGGGCTCAGGCGGCCTCGGCCGCACCCTCGAGCTCGAGCCCGACCACCGGGGCGCGGTCGGCCTCCGTGGCCGGGCCGAGCAGCACCGCCGTGAGCACGAAGGCCGCCGCCACCATGGCCGCCGAGACCTCGAAACCTGACACGTAGCCGTGCACCGAGGCGGCCGGGACCAGCCTGAGGACGGCCGCCCCAGCCAGGCCCCGGGCGTGGGCGGCCAGGTAGGAGGCCGCGGCCGAGGAGGCCACGGTGTTGAGCAGGGCGATCCCGAGGGACCCGCCCACCTGCTGGGTCGCGTTGTTGAGGGCGCTCGCCACCCCGGCGTCCCGCCCGCCCACCCCGGCGATCATCTCGGCGGGGAGAATTCCGGCGAGGAACGAGCTGTCCACCCCGAGCCGGCTGAAAGAGGAGCAGCCCGGCGGCGGTCAGCCCGAGGCCGAGGAGCATGAGCGACCGCGCCCCCAGCCTGGGCAGGAGGCGCGTCGCCACCCCGGCCCGGCCGGGGTCAGGCCGAGATCAGGTCGGCCAGCCGGCCGGAGAGGTCCGACACCGCGAGGTCGTGGGCCATGCGCAGCGCGTTGGTCACCGCCACCGCCGAGGACGAACCGTGGCTGATCACGCAGACCCCGTCCACCCCGAGGAGCATCGCCCCGCCAGTGTGCTCCGGGTCGAGCTCGGCCGCTGCCTCGAGGAGGTGGGGCAGGATGACCTCGCCCGCCGCCTTCGTCGACTCGTCGTGGTTGAGGACCCCGAGCACGAGCCGCATCGCGAAGCGGAGCGTGCCCTCGGCGGTCTTGAGGGCCACGTTCCCGGTGAATCCGTCGGTCACGATCACGTCGGCGGCGCAGTCGAGGAGGTCGCGGCCCTCGATGTTGCCCACGAACCGGACGCCCGGGACCCCCGCGGCCAGGAGCTCGTGGGTCTCCTTCACGAGGGGGGTGCCCTTGGTCGCCTCCTCGCCGATCGACAAGAGCGCGGTCGAGGGATCGGCGCTGCCGTAGCGGCCGGCCGCGAAGACCGACGCCATCTGGGCGAACTGGACCAGCATCGCCGGGGTGCACTCGACGTTGGCTCCCGAGTCGACCAGCACCGCCGGTGGCCGGCCGGGCCGTGGCATGGGGGTCGCGATGCACGGCCGGGCGACTTTGCGGAGCCTCCCCATCCGGAGCAGGGCCGAGGCCATGGTGGCCCCGGTGTTGCCGGCCGAGACCATGGCGCAGGCTCGGCCGTCCCGGACCAGCTCGGCCGCCCGCACGAGCGACGAGTCCTTCTTCCGGCGCACCCCGGCGGCGGGGTCCTCGCCCATCTCGATGACCTCGGTGCAGGCGATCAGCTCCAGCCCGAGGGTGTCCCCCACCTGCTCGGGCGGCCCGACCAGCACGACCGGGATGCCCTCGTCGGCCGCCCGGCGGGCCCCGGCCACGATCTCGTCCGGTGCCTTGTCGCCCCCCATCGCGTCGAGCGCGACGGGCAGCGCGGCGAGCGCCTCGGTGCTCGGGCGCTCGCGGTCGCGCGCCAAGTCAGTCGACCTCGACCGCCGTCCGGCCCTTGTACCAGCCGCAGTTCGGGCACACGACGTGGGGCAGCTTCACCGTCGAGCAGTGCGGGCAGATGCTGCGGGCCGGCGGACCGAGCCGCCAGTTGGCCGCTTGACGGCTGCGGCCCTTGGCTTTCGAACTCTTCTTCTTGGGGACGGCCATCGTCAGTCTCCAGGCTCGGTGGTGGGGCGGGCGGTTAGCCGGCCGCCGGTGCTCTGACCTCGAAACCGAGCCCCGAACGCGCGGGGCGGGGCCTCAGGAGGTCGACCGGAGCACGTCGAGGCTAGCCCAACGCGGGTCCCTCGGCTCCACGCACACGCACGGCTCCTCGTTGCGATCGGTCCCGCACCAGGGGCAGAGCCCGAGGCAATCCTTCGAGCACAGCGGGGCCAGGGGCAGCTCGGCCAGGATCGCCTCGTGCACGAGCGGCCCGAGGTCGACCGCCTCGTCTGCGATCGGGTACGCCTCCTCGTCCTCGGGCTCGCCCCGGGGCACCGGGTCAACGAAGCGCTCCTTCACGTGGATCTCGAGCACTCCCTCGACCGGGGCGGTGCAGCGCCGGCACACCCCGACCCATGGCGCCCGGACCGTGCCGGTCGCCATGACCCCGCCCGAGAAGGGCTCGAGGACGAGGTCGACCTCGGCCTCGGCGTGTTCGGGCACCCGGCTGTCCGCCGCGGTGGCGGGCGCCAGGGCCTCCTCGTCGAGCGGCACGCTCGTCCGCACGCGCTCCATCGACCCCGGGGAACGACGGAGCCGGGCGACATGGACCACCAACGGGCCGACAACCACGGCGGGCCTCCTAGGTTCGGTCTTGGTCGAAGAAGCTCTCGGCATCCGACTCGTCCTCGTCGGGCGCGGCAGCCGGTCGGGGTCGGTCGGCCGGCGACGAGATGGCCTGGAGCTTCTGGCGCCCGGACCGGACCGTCTTCATGGTCCGGTCGAGCACGATCTCCATGCCCGCGAGCCGTTGGTCGCAGTAGTCCTCGGTCTCGTGCCGCATCCGCCGGGCCTCCTCGTTGGCGTCGTCGAGGATGCGCTGGGCCACCCGGTTGGCCTGCCGGACGATGTCGGTGCGGGCGACCATCCGCTCGGCCTGGGCCCGCACCTCGTCCATGAGGGCCTCGGCCTCGCGCTCGCGCTCGGCCATGAACTCATCGCGCTCGCGCAGGAGCCAGCGCGCCTCGCGCAGCTCCTCGGGCATCTTCGAGAGGGCGAGCGTGAGCAGCTGGACCAGCTCGTCGCGCGACACCAGGACCGAGGCGGACAGCGGCATGGTCTTCGCCGAGTTCACGACATCGAGCGAGCGCCCGATCAGCGATTCGGCGTCGAGCTCTTCGATGGTCTGTTCGTGGGGGGGATAGTCGTCGGGGGCGTCGATCATCCGCCCTCCTTGGTCCCTCCGGCCTGTCCGAGCTGTTCTTCCATGATGCGGGCGACGGGTTTGGGCACGAACGGCGACACGTCGCCGCCGTAGGTGGCCACCTCGCGCAAGAGGCGCGAAGCGATGAAGGAGTGCGACGAGCTGGTCGGGATGAAGACCGTCTCGATCCCCGAGAGCTCCCGGTTCATCTGGGCCATCTGCAACTCGTTCTCGAAGTCCGAGACGACCCGCAGCCCGCGCACGATCACATCCGCGTGGAGGTCGCGGGCCACCTCGACGACGAGCTTCGACATCGACACGAAGCGGACATGCTCCAGATGGGTGATCGACTCCTCGACCATCGCCTGACGGCTCTCGAGGTCGAAGAGGCCCTTGGACTTCTGGGGGTTGCGCAGGGCCGCGATCACGACCACATCGAAGATCCGGGCGGCCCGCTCGACGACTTCGAGGTGGCCGTTGTGGAAGGGGTCGAAGGAGCCCGGATACAGGGCGAGGGTCACGACCCGATCACGCTCGGTGAGGGCGCTTGGCGGACCACGGTCACGAGCGTACCGCCGTAGCGTCTCGACCTCTTCACCTCCCAGCCGCTCGGCACCGCGATCTCCTCGGCCGATTCGAGCACCGCGACGTCGGCCTGCAGCCAGCCGAGCAGGGCGTCCCAGCGCTCGAAGCTGTAGGGCGGGTCGCAGAACGCGAGGTCGAAGGGGCCCGAGCGCTCCAGCCAGTCCGGGAGCTCGGCGCGCAGCACGGTCGCCGACTCGCCCTCGAGGCCCACCGCCGCCAGGTTGGTCCGCACCGCGTCGAGGGCAGCCGGGTCGTGGTCGACGAAGGTGGCCGAGGCGGCCCCCCGGGAGAGGGCCTCGACCCCCATGGCGCCGCTCCCGCAGAACAGGTCGATCACCCCGAGGTCGGCCACCCCGCCCATCGAGCCGAGGACGTCGAAGATCGCCTCGCGGACCCGGTCCGAGGTCGGCCGCACGCCGGCCGGGAGGCGGGCCGAGAGACGCCTCCCGCGGCTGCGGCCACCGATGACCCGCACGGTCGACACCGTAGCGTCTGGCCTCGCGCGATCAGGTGACGGTGAAACGGGGTCAGGGCACCGCGACGGTGAGCCGCGTGGTGAACCACTCGGTCACCTCGCCACCGGGGAAATGGCGGCGTGCCACCCCCTCGATCGCGCGGAGGCGCGACGACGCCTCGTCGCCGAGCTTGGCCAGCTCCGAGCGCGTCTCGATGGTCTGCATCCAGTGTTCGATCGGGACGGTCCACTCCCAACGCACCGACGCGCGGAGCAGGTCGGAGAACCCACCCACCCCGACGAGGCTCTCGCGGTCGTCTTGGTGGGCGCCCACGCCGTAGCGGGTGATGCCGCACTCGTTCCAGAGGTCGTCGAAGAACGGGCCGGGGTCCTGACTCATGTTCCACCAGAGCGCGAGGCGTCCCCGCCGGCCGAGCACCCGCCGGCACTCGGCCGCCGCCTCGGGGACCCGGACCCAGTGCCACGCCTGGGCGAAGGTCACGAGGTCGGCGCCGCCGGCGACGACCGGGATCGCTTCGGCCCGACCGAGGCTGGCCGGCAGCCGCTCCGAGGCGGCGCGCAGCGTCCGGGCCATCGACAGGCTGGGGTCGACCGCCAGCACCCGGGCGCCGCGAGCCGCCAGCGCCCGGGTCGAGATCCCCGTCCCCGCCCCGACGTCGACCACCCGGCGGCCACTGAGCGGCCCGACAAGCCGTTCAAGCGCGTCGAAGAGCCCCTCGGGATAGCTGGGCCGGTTGGCCTGGTAGCCCGCCGCCACGCCGTCGAAGACCGACCCGGGGTCGAAGCCGAAGCGCTCGTGGTCGACCATCGCGCTCAGCTCTTGAAGAGGAAGGCGGCGTCCTCGTCGTCGAGGGTGAAGCGCACCTCGTCGAGCAGCGCCGGGTGCGCCGCCAGCTCGGGGTCGGCGTCCACGATCGCCTCGGCGACCTCGCGGGCCCGCTCGACCCACTCGCGATCGCGACGGAGCTTGGCCAGCCGGAGTCCGCTCGAGCCGGTCTGGCGCTCACCGAGGATGGTCCCCTCCCCCCGCAACTCGAGGTCCACCTCGGCCAGCTCGAACCCGTCGGTGGTGCGCTCGAGCGCCGAGAGCCGGACCTCGCTGCCCTCGGAGCCGCCGTCGCCGAAGAGGTAGCACCAGCTCGGCCTGGAGCTGCGGCCCACCCGGCCGCGCAGCTGGTGGAGCTGGGCGATGCCGAAACGGTCGGCGTCCTCGACCACCACCACCGTCGCCTCCGGCACGTCGATCCCGACCTCGATCACGGTCGTCGCCACGAGCACCTGGACCCCGCCGTCGCGGAACCGTTCCATCACCTCTTTCTTCTGTGCGGTCGGCATCTGCCCGTGCAGCAGGCCGACCTCGAGCCCGGCGAGCACGCCGCCGGAGAGCCGCGCGTGCTCCTCGACGGCGGAGCGGGCCACCACCCGGTCGGACTCCTCGACCAGGGGACAGATCACGTAGGCCCGGTTCCCTGCCGCGACCTCGGTCCGCACCCGCTCCCAGGCGGCGGCCTCCTCGAGTCCCCCGCGCGCCCAGTGGGTGGTGACGGGTGCCCGACCGGGCGGGAGCTCGTCGACGACCGTCATGTCGAGGTCGCCGAACACCACCATCGCGGCCGTGCGCGGGATGGGGGTGGCCGTCATCACGAGCAGGTCAGGGTCGATCGTCGCGTTCGAGCCCGTCTCCTCGATCCGACCCTTGGCCCGCAGGCCGGCCCGCTGTTCGACCCCGAAGCGGTGCTGTTCGTCGACGACGACCGCCCCGAGGGAGGCGAACCGCACGTCCTCGGTCAACAGCGCGTGGGTGCCGATGACGATGTCCATCTGCCCCGAGGCGAGCTCGGCCAGGATGCGCGCCCGCTCCTTCGCCGGGACCCGGTTGGTGAGCAGGCCGACCGAGACCGGACGCCGCCCGTTTAGCCGTGAGGGGTCGACCACCTCCAAGCCCTCGACCAGCGCGCGGACCCCGAAGGAGTGCTGGTCCGCCAGCACCTCGGTCGGGGCCATGAGCGCACCCTGGTGACCACCTTGGACCGCGGCGAGCATCGTGCCGACCGCGACCACCGTCTTGCCCGACCCAACATCGCCCTGGAGGAGGCGGTGCATGGGGAGCGGACCGGCCATGTCGGCGAAGATCTGGGTGAGGGCGCGGCGTTGCGCATCGGTCAGCGCGAAGGGGAGCGCCGCCACGAACCGCTCGACCAGGGTGGACTCCCCGCCGCCGAGCTCGTCCGCCGACACCCGGTGGCGGATGGCCCGGGCCGACCGCTCGAGGGCCCGTCGGCGGAGCACCAGGATCAGCTGCAGCCGGAGGAGCTCGTCGAAGACCAGGCGGTCCCGCGCCGGCCAGGGTTCGGCCGGGTGCTCTGGCTGGTGGATCGCCCGGACCGCCTCGGTCCGCCCCTGCAGCCGCAGCCGGCGTCGCCACTCCGACGGGACCGGATCGGCGAGCGTCCCGGCCCGGCCGAGGGCCTCCTTCACGAAGGTGCCGATCTCCCAGCTGGTGAGGCCGGCCTTGGCCGAGGCGGGATACACCGGGATCACGGCCAGCATGCGGCTCTCGGCGGCGCCGCTTTCGACCCGGGCGACCAGGTCGACGACGGGGTGGGCCATCTGGCGCCGCCCCCGGTACTCGGTGAGCTTCCCCCAGACGAGGAGCTGCGACCCGGCCGTCAGCTGGTCCTCCCGCCAGGGCTGGTTGAAGAAGACGAGCATGATCTCGCCGGTCTCGTCGGCGACGAGAACCTCGACCCGGGCGCGGCCCCGTGGATTACGGCTGGCCCGCACCCGCTTCACCTCGGCGAAGACCACCGCCTCGTCGCCCACTGCCAGGTCGGCAACGTCGGCCGCGCGGGTGCGATCGATGTAGCGGCGCGGATAGGTGGTGAGGAGGTCGAGGACGCTCGAGACACCCCATTCGGCGAGGGCCTGGGCCTTCCGGGGACGGACCTTCTCGAGCTCCGAGACCGGGATCTCGGCCAGCTGGGCCAGACGCCGGCCGGTCGCCGGTCCCGCCTCCGTCGTGATCACTCGACGCCGAAGAGGTACGGGTACAGCGGCTGGCCCCCGTGATGGACCTCGACCGCCATCTCCGGGCACTCGTCGTTGAGCCACACGGTGATCCGGCGGGTCTCCTGGGGCGTGGCGTCCTCGCCCTCGATCACGGTGACCAGCTCCCGATCGTCGACCAGGCGGGCGAGCAGACCGCACGCCGCCCCCGACGGCGAGTCGGCGATCGACACCACGCCGTCACGGGACAGGCCGATCCAGTCCCCCTTCCGCACCGGCCCGGCATCGGTCAGGGTGTCGCGCACCGCCCGGGTCACCTCGCCCGGCAGCACCCGCGACGCCGAGGCGGTCATGGCCCGGACGTTGCTCTCGGCCTCGGAGGCGGGGTCGTATGCCAACAGGGCGGCGAAGCCCTCGACGATCGACTCGGTCGGCACCACCCGGACCGCCTTCGCGCTCAGCTCGTCGACCTGCTCGGCCACCGGCCGGATGTTCTTGTTGTTGGGCAGGATCACCACCTGCTCGGACTCGAGGGCGTCGACGACCGCCAGGATCTCGGCGGTCGAGGGGTTCATCGACTGGCCGCCGGGGACGAGGTGGTGCACGCCAAGGGACCGGAAGATCCTGCCGACGCCGTCGCCGGTCACCACCGCGACGACGTCGGTGGTCGGGACCTCTCCCGCCCGCGCGTACGACTCCGTCGCGACCGAGTGCTCCCGGACCCAGCGCTCCTCCTCCACCTGGTCGGCGAGATCGGTCACCCGGATGGAGCGCGGCCGCCCGCAGTCGAGCGCGGCCTCGATGGCGGCCCCGACGTCGTCGGTGTGGATGTGGCAGTTCCAGGTGCCGTCGCCGCCGACCACCACAATCGAGTCGCCGATCCCCGCCCACACCTCCTTGAAGAACGGAATGGTCTCGTCCGGCGCGTGCAGGAAGTACATGACCTCGTAGCGGAGGCCCCCCTCCACCACGTCGCTGCCCGACGCGGGCGGCACCGGCGAGGCGGCACCGGCGGGCAGGGAGGACAGCGGCGGCGGCTCGGGCAGCGCCCGGCCGTCGAGGACCGAGAGGAACGCGTCGAGCAGGAGCACGTACCCCGCCCCGCCGGCGTCGACCACACCGGCCTGGGCCAACGCCGGAAGCATGGTCGGAGTCGCGTCCAACGCGCGCCCCGCCGCCTCCCGAGCGGCCTCGACGGTGGCGCAGAGGCCGGCCCCCCGGGCGCAGCCGCTCTCGGCTCCCTCGCCGGCGGCGTGCGCGACGGTGAGGATCGTCCCCTCGACCGGTCGCACGACCGCCTTGCGGGCCAGCACCGAGGCCTCGACGAGCGCAGCGGCCACCTCGGGGGCGCGCACCGCGCCGTTCGACGAGAATTGCGAGGCGACGCCCCGCAGGAGCTGGGACAGGATGACACCGGAGTTGCCCCGCGCCCCCATGAGCGACCCGTGGGCGACCGCCGCGCACACCTCGGCCATCGGCGTCGCCCCGTCGAGCGGGGCGATCTCGTCGACCACCGACTCGACGGTGAGCATCATGTTCGTCCCGGTGTCTCCATCGGGGACGGGGAAGACGTTCAGGCGGTTGATGACCTCCTGGTGGCTGCGCAGGGCGTCCCGGTAACGGGTCATCGCCTCGCGCACCATGGTCGGGGTCATCTCGGTGGGGGCCCCCACCCGGGCGATGCTAATCTTCCTGGTGTTCTCGACGGCCGGGGCGCCGTCGTCCGCCCCGTTCGGGCAACGAGAGAGGATTCCTGATGGCAGCGGTGTGCGAGCTCTGCGGCAAGCGCCCGTCCTTCGGAATGAACCTCAGCCACTCCCACCGGCGGACGAAGAGGCGTTGGGACCCCAACGTGCAGCGGGTCCGCGCGATGGTCGACGGTACCCCGGGGCGCCTGCACGTGTGCACGTCGTGCATCCGGGCCGGGCGGGTCGTCAAACCGCCCCGCCGCCAGATCCCGACCGCCTAAGCCAAACCAGTCTGCTCAGCTTTTGAGCAGATAGGCACCGCTCGGCGACCCTCTGCGCCGGGTTGGGCGCTCAGAGAAATCGGCGCCGAGGCTGCCGCACGGATCATGTGCTCGGGCTCCGTAGGTCGCGCCCCTCGGGTTCGGCCGACTCGAGCAGTTGAGCGTGGAGGTGGCCGTTGGAGTACAGGCCGCCTCGCAGGTCGATCCGCTCGCCACCACCCGGGTCGGTGAATCGGCCACCCGCCCCCTTCAAGAGCACGACGCCGGGAGCATGGTCCCATTCGAAGCCGCCCTCCGAAAGCACCCCATCGAGGCGGCCCTCGATCAACTCAAGGATGGGAGAAGGGTGGTCCACCCAGGTCGCGCTCTTTGCGACCGCCGCCTGCCATTGGGACGATGGCCTCACGTAGCCACCGATGCATGCTCCCTGAAGCGCCGTCGTGGTCGAGACTCGAAGGCGTCGTCCCGGCGACGCCCACGCCCCAATGCCCTTCGCCGCCCACCACGACCGTGTCTCAGCTGGGCGAGTGATGAGGCCAAGCACGATCTCGCCGTCGACCTCGAGCGCGACATGGGTGCCCCACGCGGTGTCGCCGGCCAGGAAGAAGGAGGTGCCGTCAATGGCATCGAGAAGCCACCGACGCGCCTTGTCGCGATCGACGCCACCTCCCTCCTCACTCAAGACCGAGTCGTCCGGCCGTTCGGTGACGAGGAACTCGACCAGACCATGCTCCACCGCGAGGTCTGCCTCGGTGACCGGAGAACCGTCGGCCTTCCAATCGCAGCGCACAGCCGCACCGAAGAAGGGCAGAGCGATGTCGGCGGCCAAGGCTCCGAGAGTGCGGGCCAATGCCAGGTCAGCCTCGAGGGCGGGCGGCATCGGCCAAGCATGATCGACGGCCGAGATCACGGCACATCGATCGTTTGAGAGACCGGCCGCGCAAGCGCGTTGAAGCCGTCGAAGCGACTCGCCGAGCTTCTTGCGGATACCGGTGGAAGTCGCCTGCCTAATGGCGTCCGATCGGGAGGTTCGACCTCCCAAAAGGGAGCCGTGCGTCGACCGTCGACGCATGCCGAGGTCTCTAAAACCGGTGCTGATGTCCCACGATGGGAAGGGTCGCATCCCCGAGGCTGCGCTCGTCGGGGTCGGAGCGGCAGACCCCGATCCGCAGCAGCGGGCGAAGCCCCGCCTCGTCAAAGGCACCACAGAGACGTCGACCGTCGGCTGTCGCGATGAGGAGCTCGTAGTCCTCGCCGCCCCCGAGCGCCTCGTCGAGCGTCGCCCCGGGGGCGATCGGCACGTGGTCAATGGCCACCCCCACGTGGGACGCTCCGGCCAGCCGGTGCAGATCGAGTGCGAGGCCGTCGGACACGTCCATCATCGCCGAGGCCCCCGCGGCACGGGCGGTCTGGCCCTCCTCGAGCCTGGCCGTGGGCCGGCGGTAGGCGGCGGCGAGCGACCCACCGTTCGCGTCGGGGTCGCCCGCGCGCAGCACACGGAACCCGGCCGCCGAGGCACCGAGCGGGCCGGTGACGAACAACGCATCACCCGGCCTCGCCCCGCTGCGCAGCACTGCGGGACCTGGACCGTCCAGTTGTCCCGTCACCGTGACGGCCAGGACCAGCTGGCCAGCCTCGGTGAGATCCCCGCCGACGAGCGCACACCGGCTGTGGGCGGCCGCCTCCGCCAGCCCGTCGGCGACCTCCTCCAGCTCGAGCCCGGGCGGGGCCCCGAGCGCGACGAGCGCGTGGCGCGGCGTGCCCCCCATCGCCGCGATGTCGCTCACCGCGACCGTGAGCGCCTTCCAACCGACGTCACACAGCGAGACGAGCGCGAGATCGAAGTGGATCCCCTCTACCACTGCGTCGGTGCTGAGGAGCAGCGCCGTGTGGTCGGGTCCGGCCGGAACGGCCACCACCGCGGCGTCGTCGCCGATCCAGATCTCCCCTGGCCCGGGCGGCCCCAGCCGGTGTTCGAGGCGACTTCGGATACGCTCTAACACGGCATCTTCGCCGGTTGGGAAACCGCCGCCGGGCTCCGGTGGAGGTTTGGGGTGGACCACCGTCCATGCCTAGCATTGTCGGCCACACGTCTCGCAGTGGGGCCGTCGCCAGCCAAGCCACACGAGTCTCCCGAAGGAAGGTGTGACCGGATGCCTCCGACCGCCAGCGTCCCGACTGCCAACAAGAAGCTGATCGATTGGGTGGACGAGATCGCAGCGCTGGTCACCCCCGAGCGCGTCGAGTGGTGTGACGGATCGGCCGAGGAATACGACCGGCTCTGCCAGCTACTGGTGGACCAGGGCACCTTCACCCGCCTCGCCGACGCGAAGCGTCCGTCCAGCTACTGGTGCCATTCGGACCCGAGCGACGTGGCGCGGGTCGAGGACCGGACCTTCATCTGCTCGAAAGAGGAAGCCGACGCCGGCCCCACCAACAACTGGCGGGAACCCGGCGAGATGCGCGGGGTCCTGAAGAAGCTGTTCAAGGGGGCAATGCGCGGGCGGACCATGTACGTGGTCCCGTTCTCGATGGGCCCGCTCGGCTCGGACAAGGCCCACATCGGCGTGCAGCTGACCGACTCGGCCTATGTGGCCGTGTCGATGCGGATCATGACCCGGATGGGCAGGGGCGCCCTCGAGGTGCTCGGGTCGGAAGGCGAGTTCGTCCCGTGCCTGCATTCGGTCGGGGTTCCGCTCGAGCCCGGACAGGCCGACGTCCCCTGGCCGTGTGACGCCGAGAACAAGTACATCGTCCACTTCCCCGAGACCCGGGAGATCGTCTCCTACGGCTCCGGCTACGGCGGCAACGCCCTGCTGGGCAAGAAGTGCTTCGCGCTGCGGATCGCCTCGGTCATCGCACGGGACGACGGATGGCTGGCCGAGCACATGCTCATCGTCAAGCTGACCTCACCGGAGGGCGAGGTGCGCTACGTGACCGGAGCGTTCCCCTCGGCCTGCGGCAAGACCAACCTCGCGATGCTGATCCCGACCCTGCCGGGCTGGAAGGTCGAGACGATCGGCGACGACATCTGCTGGATGAAATTCGACGATGAGGGACGCCTTCGGGCGATCAACCCCGAGGCCGGGTTCTTCGGCGTCGCACCCGGCACCAACAGCCACACCAACCCCAATGCCATGCTGACGCTCTCGGCCAACGCGATCTTCACCAACACCGCGTTGACCGACGACGGCGACGTGTGGTGGGAGGGCATGGGCGAACCGCCCGCCCACTGCACCGACTGGCGGGGCGAGGACTGGACCCCCGCGACCGGCAAGGCGGCCGCCCACCCGAACTCCCGGTTCACCGCCCCGGCCGCCCAGGATCCGGCCATCGCCGCCGAGTGGGAGGACCCCGAGGGCGTCCCGATCTCGGCCATCCTCCTCGGTGGGCGACGCGCCTCGGTGGTGCCGCTCGTGGTGCAGTCCTTCGATTGGACGCACGGCGTGTTCCTCGGCTCGATCATGGCCTCGGAGACCACGGCGGCGGCGACCGGCGCAGTCGGCAACCTGCGCCGCGACCCCTTCGCCATGCTGCCGTTCTGCGGCTACAACATGGCCGACTACTTCGGGCACTGGCTCGAGGTCGGAGCGGCCACCGATCCTGAGAAGCTGCCCAAGATCTTCTACGTCAACTGGTTCCGCAAGGACGCCGACGGCCGGTTCCTCTGGCCCGGCTACGGCGAGAACTCCCGGGTCCTCGAGTGGGTGTTCGACCGGGCGGGCGGCAAGGGCGAAGCGCTCGAGACCCCGATCGGCTGGGTCCCGGCCGCCGGCGCGATCAACATCGAGGGTCTCGAGGTGTCCAAGGAGGACATGGAGGAGCTGCTCCGGGTCGACGTGGCCGAGTGGAGGACCGAGGTCCCGCTCATCAGCGAGCACTACGCGAAGTTCGGCGACGCCCTGCCCGAGGCACTCTCCGACACCCTCGACACGCTGCAGGCCCGGCTCGGCTGAGGCCCGGCTCAGCCCCGGAAAGAGAAGCCCGGACGCCGGAGCGCGGTCACCTCGCCCTGGGCCGAGGCGACCTCGTGGACCAGCCCGGCGGCGCGAGCCTCGTCGGCGCCGAGGTATGGCCCGTCGGCGAGCCAGGGGGCGATCTCGGCCTCGGGCCGCCCGAGCGCCCGCGCGAACCGCTCGCAGTACTGGGCCCACTGCCTCCCCCGGTGCTCGAGCCATCTCTCGATCGTCCGGGCGTCGCCCGAGAACGCGGAGTGCGGCTCGCAGAGGTGGAAGCGGGCGTGGGGCATCGCCACCCGCCGGGCGCACGCCGCGAACACGCCGACGACCGGGCCGCCGACCAGGCCGAGGGCGACGCCGGTCACCGGCACGCCCATCGTGTCGATGACGTCCATCACGCTCAGCGCCGCGCCGAGCTCGCCGCTCGGACTCTCGAGGTGCAGCTGCACCGCCGAGTCGCCCGTCGCGTCGAGGGTCATCAACTCCATCGCCACGTGCCCGGCCGACTCGTCGGTGAGCGCGCCGGTGACGAACACGACCCGCTGGTCGAACAGGCGCGCCCGCAGCGACGCGCCCCAGTCGCTCGGCTCCGGCGGGTAGCTGACGGAGCTCGGGGTCACGGGTCCTGGACCCCGAGGATGACCATCGAGCCCAAGGCGGCGGCGTAGCGCTCGAGGGTGGAGAGCCGGACGTCGGCCTGGCCGGCCTCGATCCGGGCCACCGCCGACTGGGAGGTGCCCATCCGGGCCGCGACCTCGGTCTGGGAGAGGCCGAGCGCGTGGCGACGGGCCACCAGCTCGTCCCCGAGGGCGCGGCGGGCCCTCGCCATCTCGGCGAAGCCGGGGAACACCGTCTCGTGGCGCCGGTCGCTCACCCGTCCAGTTTATCTCATATTCGAGATAGCATTCTCGAGATGACACGACACCAGAGCGAGGGCGGGTCGCTTGATCCCCGCCTGACGCTGATCCCCACCGTGATCGACGAGGGCATCCGGGGCGACCGGATGTTCGACCTCTACTCGCTGCTGCTGCGCGCCCGCATCGTCTTTTTGGGCCAGGAGGTCGACGACCAGATCGCGAACGTGATCATCACCCAGCTCCTCTACCTCGAGTCCCAGGACCCGGACAAGGACATCGCTCTGTACGTGAACTCGCCGGGCGGCTTGGCCTATGCGGGGATGGCGATCTACGACGTGATCCAGCACATCCGGCCCGACGTGTCGACGACGTGCGTCGGGATGGGCATGTCGGCCGCCGCGATGATCCTGTGTGCGGGCGCCCCCGGGAAGCGCTTCGCCCTTCCCAACTCGCGCCTCATGATCCATCAGGGGTCGGCCGGCACACGGGGCGCGCCGAGCGACATGGAGATCCAGCTGCGCGAGGTGCTCGCCACCACCCACCGGATGGCCGAGATCATCGCCCACCACACCGGCCAGCCCCTCGAGAAGGTCGAGCGGGACATCGACCGCGACTACTTCATGTCGGCCGAGGAGGCGCTCGCCTACGGGATGATCGACGAGATCATGACGCCGCGGCGCGGCCTCAACGCGGTGCTCGAGGTCGCGGCGGCGGTCTGAACACCGCGACGTCCGTCCCTCGTTGGCGCGTCCGGTTGCGCGACGATCGGAGGCGGTGAGCCCGGCCTGGCAGACCCACTGGCACCGCCACCCCGGCGTGCGGTCGGGCGGCGACCTGTCCCGGGGTGAGCGGGCCGCCGACAAGATGCGCAACGTCATGGGGTCGTGGCCGTTCGTCTTCGGCTTCTTCGCCGTGATGATCATCTGGGCGGTGATCAACACGCTCGTCCTGCAGCGGGTGATCCACCACAAGGCGTTCGACCCCTACCCCTACATCCTGCTGAACCTGTTCCTGTCGATGCTGGCCGGCGTGCAGGCCGCCGCGCTCCTGATCGCGGCCAAGCGGGCGGACTCCATCTCGTCGGAGATCGCGCTCCATACCGAGGGGAACACCGACGACATCAAGGTCCTGATCAAGGAGAACACCACACTGACCGAGCAGGTCAAGAGCAACACCGACCTGTTGGAGGAGATCCACCTCCACGTGGCCAACATCGCCCTGAAGGTCGGGGCAGAGCAAGGGCGTTTCCGCCCCGGCGAGCCGCCCCCGCACCAGGGCTGACTCCGGGGTCGCCGGCCCGGCGGCCGCCGTCGCCACGATTGGTAGCGTCGCCGCACCCGACCAGGAGGATGCCGTGACCACCACCATCGTGGCCCTATGGAAGACGCCGAACGACCGAGAGGGGTTTGAGGCCCACTACCTCGGGACCCACATCCCGATCGTGCGCGAGCTGCCGAAGCTGAAGGAGGTCGCGATCTCCAAGGTCCTGACCGGCCCCTACTACCGGATGGCCGAGCTGGTCTTCGAGAGCGCCGAGGACCTCGGGGCGGCGCTCTCCTCGGAGGCCGGCGGTCGGCTCCTGGCCGACACCTCGCACCTCCAGGACACCTTCGCGACCACCGCCGACGTGCTCACGGTCGAGGAGGGCTGACCTCGCCCTCGGCCCGACCGCCAAGGTGCCTGGCCAGGAACGCCTCGGCGGCGGCATAGAAGCGGAGGCGGTTCTCAGGCTTCGCGAAACCGTGCCCCTCGTCCTCGAAGACCAGGTACTCGTGCTCGACGCCTGCCGCTCGCAGGGCGGCGACGATCTGCTCGGATTCGGCCCGCTTCACCCGGGGGTCGTTGGCCCCCTGGGCGATGAGGAGCGGCCGGGTGATCTCCGCGGCCCTCGACAGCGGTGAGCGGGACCAGAGGAACGCCTCCTCGGTCTCGGGGTTGCCGACCCGACGGTGGAAGACCGCGATCTCGGGGGCCCAGTAGGGCGGGATCGACTCGATGAGGGTCTTCAGGTTGGACGGCCCGACGATGTCGACCGCGCACCGGAAGAGTCCCGGGGTGAAGGCGGCGCCGACGAGCGCGGCGTAGCCGCCGTAGGAGCCCCCGTAGATCGCGATCCGCTCGGGGTCGCTCCACCCCTCCCCGACCACGAAGGCGACCGCGTCGACGAGGTCGTCGTGCATGGCTCCGCCCCACTCCTTGTCGCCGGCGTTGACGAAGGACTTTCCGTAGCCGGTCGAGCCCCGGAAGTTGACCTGGACGCACAGGTAGCCGCGGTTGGCCAGCCACTGGGCCTCGGGGTGGTAGCCCCAGGCGTCGCGCCCCCAGGGTCCGCCGTGCACGTTGAGCACCGTCGGCAGCCCAGAGCGGTCCGCCCCGAGCGGGAAGGTGAGATAGCCATGGACCACGAGGCCGTCGCGTGCCACGAACTCGAAGGACTCCATCGGCGCGAGCTCGTAGCGCGACAGGGCCGGCTGGTGCTCGAACAGGAAGCTCCCGCGCCGGCTCGCCCGGTCGTAGGCGTAGTAGGAGACGGGGCCCGTGTCGTGGTTGAAGGCCACGAGCCAGACCGAGTCGGCGTCGTCGCCGTCCCCGATGTGCGGCTCGGCCGGATCGAGCGCCGAGACGGCCGCCACGTCCTCGGCGAGCGCGCGGTCGAGCACCACCAGCTCGCTGCGCTCCCTCAGCACCGAGGCGATCTGGGGCTCCCAGGTGTCCGGGTCGAGCCGGACCCCGGTCACATCGGCCACGGGGTCGCCGGCCAGCTCACTCGCCGCCCCGGTGGCGAGGTCGAGCCGCACCAGCCGCGCCGTCTCAGCCCCGACCGAGCTGAGGGCGAGCATCGAGTCTCCGGCCAGGCTGAACGACACGGGCCCGGTGGTGAGGGCGTCCTCGGCCGGGACCTCCAGGAGCGGCCTCCACTCCTCCTCCTCGCCGTCGCGCAGCATCAAGAGGAAGCCGCCGTCGGGTTGCGGGGCGAGCCCGGCTCTCACCACGAAGGAGGAGTCGGCGAGCCAGCCGATCATCCCGGGGTTCTCCGTGACCTTGGTGAGCGAGCCCGACTCGAGGTCGAGCCGGTAGACGTCGTGGAGCTCGGGGTTGTCGCGGTTGATGCCGAGCAGCACGTCGTTCGGGAACCGCTTGTCCAGCGCCACCAGCTGGACCTGGACCTCGTCGAACGGGGTCAGGTCGCGCCGGGCGCCGGTGGCCGTCTCGACGTCGAACAGGCGCCAGTTCTCGTCCCCGCCCTGGTCCTGCAGGTAGAGGAGGTGCCGACCGTCGTGGGCCCACGTGAAGACCCGGACGCCGCGGTCTCGGTCCTCGGTCACGGCGACCGCCTCGTCCCAGGCGACGCCCTCGGCGCGGACCGGCGCCACCCACACGTTCAGGACGCCCTCGTCCGGCGCGATCCAGGCCAGCTGGCCCCCGTCGGGCGAAAGACTCGGCTCGATCCGATCGGGATTGCCGAACAGCACCGCGCGGGGGATCAGCTCGACCATCGGACTCCTCTCTCCGGTTCAGCCGCGCTGCCGGAACTGGCGGGGAACCGCCCGGGTCGGCAGCGCGCGTCGGCCGGTCAGGTACACGAGCCCGCCGACCGCCCCGGCGGCCGCCGCCACCACGTCGCCGGCCGCGAGCGGGAGCGCGATGACCACCGGCACGAGCGCGCCGACGACCCACACCAGCTGCTGGCGGGTGGCGAAGCGCGCGAAGACCCGGCCCTGCTGGTCCTCGGGGACGAATCGCTGGGTGAGGGCGTCGAACGACGGCTGCCCGAGCGAGCCCGAGACGCCGATGCCGAGCGCGAGGAGCGCCTGGGCGGGCAGGTTCCCCAGGAGCGCGGTCACCGATCCGACCACCGCGACCACCCACAGGGCGCCCAGCAGGATCTGCTGCTCGGCGAAACGGCGGCGCAGCCGGGGGACGAGCATCAGGCCGAGGATCGACCCGACGCCGCTGCCGCCCAGCGCGAACCCATACCAGAAGAGCGACGCCCCGTGGCCGTGGTTGTAGCGGCGCAGGCCGAAGGCGAGCATGAAGACGAAGAAGCCGGCGATCCCCCGCAGGATCGAGTTGGCGGTCAGACCCATGAGCACCTGCGGCTCGGCCACCGGTTGGAGGCTGGCGAGATCGGGATCGAAATCGTGCCCTTCAGGAACGCGGCGTACTCGCGACGGCTCCGGCTCCCCGCGGGGATGGGTCCGGTGCGGTCGGCTCACCGGCAACCGCACCGCCGCGGCGGCCGCAGCCACGAAGACGATCGTGTCGAAGATGAGCACACCCGGCGCGTGGGCCAACCTCAGGATGGGGATGCCCGGGATGGCCGCGGCGAACCCCGCCAGGGTGCCAAGGAGCGTGAGCCGGGCGTTGAGCGCGGCGTACCCGGGGGTCGGCGCAGGGTCACCGCCAGGCGTGTTCGCCGACCTGTCGAACCCGGTCAGGGTCGCTTCGGCCGGGGAAGAGCCGGGATCGGCGGGGGGCGGCGGTGCGGCGGCGGCCCGGGTCAACGACATCATCTCGGGCACCAGCGCACCCCGGGTGACCAGGTACAGCTTGGAGAGGACGAGGATGAGGAAGGCCTCGGGGAACAACAGCAGGCTGTGGATGTCCATGGCCATGAACGGGCACAGCACGGCCCGGCCCACCGCCGACGCGACTGCAGTCGCCCGCCGCGCTCCCTTGCTCCGGTCGATCAGCGGGCCGAGCAGCGGCGAGACGACGGCGAAGGGCGCCAGCGTGAGCAGGAGGTAAAGGAGCACCTTGCTCTTCGCCTCGTGCGGCGAGATCGAGAAGAAGAGGGAGTCGGCCAGCGAGATGGTGACGAGCGTGTCGCCGGCCAACATGAGCACCTGGACGAGCGCGAGCCGCCCGAACGGTGTCCGCTGGTCGAAGAGGTCCGCGATCGCCTGCCGGGCCAGCGCCCGGAACTGGTCCACCCGGTCGCCGACGGCCACCGGCCCACAGTAGGGGAGGCCGGCCCGACGGTTGCCTGGCGCACGTCGTTGCGAACCCCGGCGGTGCCGGTCCTGACACCGCGCTGACCGGCCATTTCGCGGGTCGACCCGGGACGCGTCGAACCGACCGGAACTAACGTGATCCCCGCCCCGAGCCGGAGGAGGAGTCCACATGGCGGTGCACGCGTATGTCCTGGTTCAGACCGATGTCGGGAAGGCCGCCGACGTCACCCGCCTGGTCCGCGAGATCCCTGGCGTGGTGTCGGCCGAGGACGTGACCGGGCCCTACGACGTGATCGCCATGCTCGAGGCCGGCTCGATCGACGAGGTCGGACGACTGGTCGTCAGCCAGGTGCAGCGCATCGAGGGCATCACCCGCACGGTGACCTGCCCAGTCGTGAACCTCTGAGCGACCCGCTCAGAGGAGCGAACCCTCCTCGCGCAACGACGCCACGGTGGGGGCGTCCACGCCCCAGGCGACCAGCGCGGCATCGGCGTCGGCGCCGGTGACGAATGGACCGGGCGTGGTCTCGCCCGGGGTGCGCTCGAACCGCGGGGCCGGTGACGGCTGGAGCGCCCCGTCGATGGTCTGAAAGACGCGCCGGGCCGCCACGTGAGGATGGTGCTCGGCCTCGGTGGTGGTGAGCACTGGCGTCGCGCAGGCGTCGACCCCGTCGAACACCGCGGCCCATTCGTCCCGTGTCTTCGTCCGGAAGATCGCCGCGAAGCGCTCCTTCATCTCGCGCCAGTGGCTCCGGTCCAGCTGGTGGGGCAGGTCCTCCCCCTCGAGCCCCAGACCCTTCAACAGGTTGGCGTAGAACTGCGACTCGATCGCCCCGACCGCGAACCACTGCCCGTCGGCCGTGTCGTAGACGTTGTAGAAGGGGGCACCCGTGTCGAGGGTGTTCACCCCCCGCTCGTCCTGCCAGGCCCCGAGCGCGCGGTGCGAGTAGAGCATGGTCATGAGCGACGCCGCCCCGTCGAGCATCGCCGCGTCGATGACCTGACCCTGACCGGAGCGGGAGGCGTCGAGGAGCGCCGCCACGACGCCGAAGGCGAGCATCATGCCTCCGCCCCCGAAGTCGCCCACCAGGTTGAGGGGCGGCACCGGCCGTTCACCCTCCCGTCCGATCGCCCACAGCGCGCCGGCGATGGCGATGTAGTTGATGTCGTGCCCGGCGGCATCCGCCCAGGGGCCGTCCTGCCCCCAGCCGGTCATGCGCCCGTAGACGAGCCGCGGGTTCCGGGCCAGGCACACCTCGGGGCCGAGGCCCATCCGCTCGGCGACCCCGGGGCGGAAGCCCTCGACCAGCGCGTCGGCCTTCTCGACCAGCTGGAGCACCAGGGCGACGCCGCCCTGCGACTTCAGGTCGACCCCGATCCCCTTGCGGCTCCGCAGCAGCAGCTCCGAGCCCGCGGTCCCGAGACCGAAGGGCGCTTGCGGCCGGGCGATACGGAGGACTTCGGCGCCCGCCTCCGCCAGCAACATGGAGCCGTAGGGCACCGGGCCGATCCCGCCAAGCTCGATGATCCGTGTCCCTGTCAATGGTCCGCCCATGGGGCGATGGTGGCGGTCGGGGGCGGCGAGGTCAAACCCGATACGCGTGTGCCAGGCTCCGGCCGTGGCCACGCACGCACCCGGGGACCGCCGCGCCTTCGCCCCCGGCCGGGTGAACCTGATCGGCGACCACACCGACTACAACCTCGGGCTCGCGCTCCCCATGGCGATCGGGCTCGGCGTGGAGGTCGCCTACCGGCCGGACGAGCGCGACACCCTCCTGATTGAGACCGACCTCGAGGCCGGGGCCGGGGCCGTCGTCCCGATCGCCGGCCCTGCGGGCTCGTTGCCCCCATGGGCGCGCTTGGCCAAGGCCATCGTCGATCAGCTGCACCCGGACCGGGGCGGGGCGGTGCGGGTCTCCTCGGATCTGCCGCTCGGCGCGGGGCTCTCCTCCAGCGCCGCGTTCGGGGTCGCCCTTTCGCTCGCCCTCGGCGCCGAGCTGAACGCCCTCGCCCTGGCCCGCCTCTGCCAACGGGCCGAGGCCGCGATCGGGGTGCCGGTGGGCCTGATGGACCCCCTCGTCTCGGTCGCCGGCCGGCGGGGGCGGGCGGCCCTCATCGACTTCGCCTCGCTCCACACCACCCTGGTCCGGGTCCCGGAGGACGCGTGCTTCACGATCGTCGACTCGGCCACCCCGAGGACGCTCGAAGGCTCGGCGTACGCGGCCCGCCGGACCGAGTGCGAGACCGCGGCGGCGATCCTCGGCTCGCCGCTCGGCACCTGCGCCCCGGAGGCCGTCGAGTCGCTCCCCGATCCCCTGCTCCGCCGGAGGGCCCGTCACGTGACCACCGAGGTCGCCCGGGTCCGGGCGTTCGCAGACTCGCTGGCCGGAAACGACCTGGAAGCTGCGGGGGCGCTCATGACCGCCAGCCACCGGTCGCTCCGCGACGACTTCGAGGTCTCCACACCCGCGCTCGACCGGCTGGTCGACGCGCTCTGCGCCCTCCCCGGGTTCCTCGGGGCCCGGCTCACGGGGGCCGGGTTCGGCGGCTGCGTCGTGGCGCTCTCCCGCCCGGGGGTCGAGCTGCCGCTCCCGAACCGCCGGTGGTCGGTCGTCCCCTCCGACGGCGCGCGCCTCCTTTCCTGATCCGACCCGGTCCGACCCGGACAAGGTGGGCTTGTAGGGTCGGGCCAGGTCCGCTCGGGCTCGTCCGGTGGAGGTGGTATGGCCCGGCTCCGTGTCTCGTTGACCATCCCGGGCGCGGTGTCGCTCGGCGCCTACGAGGGCGGCGCGCTGGCCGCGCTCATCGTGGCGTTGAAGGCGCTCGGTGAGGAGACGATCGTCGTGGACTCGATTGCGGCCGCCTCGGCCGGGTCGATCACCGGCCTCCTGACGGCCCGCGCTCTGCTGCGCGGGGTGGACCCGGTGACGTTGTTGTCCGACGCCTGGGTGCGCAACGTGTCGTTCCACGCGATGCGGACCCACTCGACGGCCTCGCCGCTCTCGTCGACCGCGTTGACCGCCATGGCGGAACAGGTCCTCGGGCCTGGAGGCGTGCCGGACGGTCACCCGGGCACCTGGCAGGGGACCCCGGTCCACCTGTCGATGGCGCTGACCTCGCTCGCCGGGCTGGACTACCAGCTCGCCGGTCTCGGCTCGGCCCGGATCGACTCGTCGACGTTCCTCGACTTCTATACGGTCGCCCTCACCGAGGCGGCGACGTCGGCCGACTACCTGGTGCACGCGCAGGCGGCGATCGCGTCGGGATCAAACGCGATCGGCTTCCCGGCCAAGAAACTCCAACGGAGCGCCTCCCAGTTCGAGGTGGGCGGTCCCCCGGCGGCGGGGGCCCCGGCCGATGGCCCCTTCTGGTACACCGACGGCGGCACCGTGGACAACGAGCCGCTGGGCCGGACCATCGACCTCGCCCAGCGGATCGACGGCGGCGGCGACAAGCGGCTCTACCTCCTCATCCACCCCGACCCGGCGGTGCGGGCCCCGTCGCCGGTCTGGGGCGGCGACGCACCGCAGCCGCCCTGGCTGAGGACCGGCACCCACGCCCTCAGCATCGGCCGCGCTCAGTCCATCTATCAGGACCTCGTCCGCCTCGAGGAGGTGAACGCCCGACTGCGGGCCATCGAGTCGGCGGTCGAGGAGCCGCGACGCGCCGAGGTGCGACGAGCCGCGGGGCTCGAAGACAAGGACCTCGTCGCAGTCGAGGTGATCTCGCCGCTCGTCGACCCGACGGTGACCACGGCCCCCGCCGAACAGCTCGCCGGCGCGTTCTTCTTCCACTTCGGCGGGTTCTTCGACATCCGCTACCGCATGAGCGACTTCGCGCTTGGGTACCGGAACATGGCCTATTGGCTGGTGGAGCGCCTCGGCCCGTTCCTTCCGGGCACCGAGCTCGACCAGGCGAACGCCGAGGTGCAGCGACGCTACGACGAGCTCGGCTGGGACCGGTACCGATTCGGCGGAGCCACCCTGGCCTCGCTGTCGTTCGGGAAGAAGCTGTCACTGCTCCGCCTCGGACTCCACGTGGCGAGAGTGGTCGTCCACGACCTCTTCCACGGCGCCCCCTGAGCGCGACCGGAAAGGAGAGCGACGCTGGCAACCGCCGACCGAAGCCTCGGATTCTTGTTCGACTCGGTGGCCGAGGACTACGACGCGATCCGGCCCGGCTACCCCGACGCCCTGTTCGACGACGTCGCGGCGTCGACCGGCCTGGTCACGGGCGACGCGGTCCTCGAGATCGGCTGCGCGACCGGCATCGCCACCCGGTCCCTGCTGGCCCGGGGCTACCGGGTCACGGCGGTCGAACCCGGCCGCGAGCTGGCCGCCGTGGCCCGACGCAGCGCCGGCGACCAACCGCTCAAGATCGTGCCGACGACGTTCGAGGCGTTCGACCCCGGCGACGAGCGTTACCGGGCCGTGTTCTCGGCCACCGCCGTCCACTGGGTGGACCCGGCCGT
>DAIUEV010000001.1:0-17563 GCA_036844945.1 Acidimicrobiales bacterium | reverse complement strand
AGCGTTACCGGGCCGTGTTCTCGGCCACCGCCGTCCACTGGGTGGACCCGGCCGTGCGATGGGTGAAAACGGAGGCGCTGCTCGACGAGGACGGTCACCTGGCCCTGGCCACCAACCGGACCATGGCCGGGGGCACCTTCCACGACCTGTACGCAGCGAGCCTCGACCTGCACCGGCGGTTCACACCGGCACTGGCCGAGGAGACCTCGCCGTCGGAAGAGACGCTGCGGACCGAGCTCGAGCAAGGGTCGAGCGACATCGGGACCCTATGGTCGGTCGCCGATCCAAAGGGCGGCGGCCGGCCGGCCGGCGCTGCGTTCCTCCGACCGACACTCCGGACCTAACGGTGGGAAGCCACCTACACGACGGCGCAGGCAGTCACGCTGCTGTCGACGTACTCCCCCTACCTCGCGCTCCCGGGCCCCGACCGCGAGGCGCTCTTCGCCGGGATCGCCGGGCTCATCGAGGAGCGGTTCGGCGGCAGCGTCACCCGTCGGTACCTCTCGGTCCTCGGGGTCGCTCGACGGGCGGAGTCCGCCTGAGCGACTGCGGATCGTTCAATCCTCGGCCCGAGCCTCAGTCCGCTGAGACTCCAAACGGTCGGCGCGGAGACGGAAGAAGAGGAACTGGGGTTGGGTCTTGAAGCGATGGAACAGCTCGGGATCGACATCCTCCAACTCGGGCACCGGTCCCGGCTCGACCAGATCCGACACGACGAAGCCGGCTTCGGCGATCGCCCGGGTCATGGCGGTCAGCGGCCGCCGCCAGAACGTCACGTCGAACCCTGGCTCGTCGCCCCAACGCTCGGTGACCAGCTTGATCGCGAAATAGTCATCGGGGCTGAACACCTTCGCATCCTGGGTCGGATGGTGGGTGGAGAAGACAACTGATCCGTCCGGAACGAGGACTCTACGAAATTCCTGCAAGACCGGCACCCAGTTCTCGACGTAGTGCAAGACGAGCGAAGCGACGACGAGATCGAAACTGTTGTCAGGGGCGAACGACAAAGGTTCGGCGAGATCAGCGACGAAGAAGTCAGCTCTGTCGCCTACGCGCGATCGGGCCAGATCGACCATGGCGTGACTTGCGTCGAACGCGGTGACGATCGCTCCGCGATCGATCAGCCACAGCGTCAGTGGGCCGGCCCCGCAGCCGGGCTCGAGGACCCGTAAGCCCGCCACATCGCCCAGCAGTGAGATCGTCGCTGGGCGCTCGTAGTAGGCGTTGAAGGGACCCGCTGCGTTCTTGGCCGCGTACTCGGCGGCAAACGCGTCGTACTGCGCGGTCCACTGCGCTTCGTCGGGCACGCCGTGGCGGACTACGCGTGCCAGCTGTGCTGAGGTGCGAGTGGTCGGGTGAGTCCGTCGTCGGTCCAGCCGTAGGCGAGGTCGACGCCGAGCAGCCGGGCGAGGCGGTCCTCGCCTTCGAGATAGCCGTCGGGCACATGATGCCGGTAGTCCTCCTGGGCCAGCAGGTGCGGCCGGCAGAAGTAGTTCGACAGGTTGATCCGGAGCCCCGGCACCTGGCGCGGGAACGAGCCGTGCCAGGTCGCGCCGTGCCAGATCACCGCGGAGCCGGCCGGGACCTCCACGGCGATGACCCCGGGGTTCCGGCCCGGGCCTTCGAGCAGGGCCTCGGTCCGGGTCGGCTGGCGGAGATGGCGATGGCTGCCGGGCACGATGGCGAGCGCCCCGAGCTCCTCGGTGTAGTCGGTGAGGGCGTAGTTGCAGTTCGCCACCTGGGAGGCGGGCGCGAACGGCTGGGGGATCCCGTTGGCCTGGTCGCTGTGCAGCAGCAGTCCCGGTCCGCCCGGGCCCTTCAGGTGGCACCCGAGGCTCGACAACACGCAGTGCTGGCCCAGCAGGTAGGTGACGAGGGCGAGCGGGCCCGGGTTGAGGACGGACCGCTTGAACACCGGGTCCTTGAACAAGAGATACGGGATGAACTGGAGCCCCTGGTAGTCGGTCTCGCTGTCGGGGTGCAGCGCGTGCCCGATCCGCTTCTCGGCCACCGAGAGCACGGCGTCGCGCAGCTCCTTGGTCAGCTCCTCCGACAGCGCCCCCTCGAGCACCGTGAACCCGAAGGCCTCGAGCTCGGCCAGCTGGGTCTCGAGCCCGAGGGCGCGGATCTCCCGGTAGATGTCGTTCAGGTCGGCGGTCGCCCGCCAGTCGCCGATCTCCATCACCACCCCCTCGAACGTCCCCCCAGTCTGCTGCAGAGGGCGGGGGCCGGCCATCGACCGCGCCTCACAGCACGTAGACGACCTGCACGATGTCTTGGCCGTCCGGGGTGCGCACGGTCAGCGCCTCGACTCTCCGCCAGCCGCAGCGCTCGTAGAACGCGACGGCCCCGGTCCCCTCGTCCACCCCGAGCACCGGGGTGAGGTGGTGACGGCGAGCCTCGCGCACCGCGGTGTCGAGGAGCAGCACCCCCACCCCGAGCCGCCTGGCCCCGGGCGCGACGAGCAGCCGGGTGACCGCGCAGAGTTCCTCGGTGGGGCGGGCGAGGAACCGGCTGGCCGACTCGATGACCGCGGGCGGTTGCGCCGTCGGGCGCAGGGCGATGTGGCCGACGACCTCTCGCTCGTGCTCGCCGACCCAGATCCCCAGGGCGTCCGGAAAGGTCAAGAAACCCGGGAGGTCGTCCGCCCCGTAGCGGGGGTACCCCTCCTGCGCGTGCACCGCTGCCACCATGCGAACGCACGTCTCGAGGTCGTCATCGGTGCGCGGGCGGACGCGCACATCCGCCGGGTGATCCGACATGCGTCGGTCAGGAAGACCCGGTCGCGGCGAGTGTCGACGCCGCCACGAGCCGTTCGAGCACCCCCGAGGCCGCGCCCGAGTCGAGCGACGTGGCCGCCAATTCGAGCCCACCGCCGAGGTCGGCGGCATGCCCCGAAACGACGAGCGCGGCCGCCGCGTTGAGCACCCCGATGTCACGGTGCGGACCGCGCTCGCCTTCGAGCACGCGTCGGATCGCCGCCGCGTTGAAGGGCGCATCGCCTCCCGAGAGGTCGGCCAGGGTCGCACGCGGGATCCCGAGCTCGGTCGCATCGAGACGCCAGCTCGTCAGCTCGTAGCGCTCGCCGTCGCCGACGAGCTCGATGACGGTCGACGGCGAGGTGACGCTCAGCTCGTCGAGGCCGTCGTCGGCGAACATGACCATCGCCCGCCTCGAACCGTTGGCGCCGAGGACGCCGGCCATCTTCTCGGCCATGGACGGGTCGCTCACCCCCACGAGCTGGTAGCGCACCCGGGCCGGGTTGGCCAGCGGCCCGAGGAAGTTGAAGACGGTGGGGATGCCGAGCTGGCGTCGGACCGGGCCGACGTGGCGGTAGCCGGGGTGGTACCGCGGCGCGAAGCAGAAGCCCATGCCGGCCGCCGCGACGCACGACGCCACTCCCTCGGGTCCGAGGTCGACCACGACCCCGAGTGCTTCGAGCACATCGGCGGTGCCGACCGAGGAGGATGCCGCCCGGTTCCCGTGCTTGCACACCCGCACGCCCGCCCCGGCCGCGATGAGCGCGGCGAGAGTCGACACGTTGATGCTGCCGAGCCGGTCGCCGCCGGTGCCGACGACGTCGAGCAGGTCGCCGTCGATCCGCACGGGCTCGGCGTGGGCGAGCATTGCCCGAACGAATCCGTGGATCTCCCCGACCGTCTCGCCCTTGGTCCGGAGCGCGACGGCCAGCGCCGCGATCTGGACCTCAGACGCCTCGCCCTCGAGCACCTGGTCGAGGACGCACTGGGCCTCCTCCGCGCTCAGCGAACCGCCCGCGACCAGCCGGGCCAGGATGCCGGGCCAGCCCCCCAGGCCGGCGAACGTCGTCACTCAGTCCCACCAGAGGTCGCCGTCGAGCACGCCCTTGCTGATGAGGCCGAGCTGGACCTGCGAGGTGCCCTCCACGATGGTGAGTTGCTTGGCGTCCCGGTACCACTGCTCGGCCGGGTGGTCCTCCATGTAGCCGGCGGCCCCGAGCAACTGCACGGCCAGTCCCGACGCCCGCACGGCCAGCTCGGTCGCGTGGTACTTGGCCATCGACAGGAAGGGCACGTACTCCTTGGTGAACTTTCCCTGGTCGGCCAGCACGGCGGCGCGGTAGGTGAGGAGCCGGGCGGCCTCGATGTCGACGGCGCACTTGGCGATCTCCCACTGGATGCCCTGAAAGTCGGCGATCGTCTTGCCGAAGGCCTGGCGCTGCTTCACATAGTCGGTGGCGTACATGAGCGCGCCCTCGGCCAGGCCGATGCCGCGGGCCGCCACGATCGGGCGCATCGAGTTCAGCCCCAGCATCGCCAGGCGGAAGCCGCCGACCTCGCCGATCACGTTCTCCGGGGGGACCCGGACGCCGTCGAGCAGGAGCTCGCCCGTGTCGACGCCGCGGACCCCCATCTTGTGGTCGCGCCGTCCGACCGAGACCCCGTCCCACTTCCGCTCGACGATGAACGCGGTCACCGAGTCGTGCGCCCGGCTGGTCGGCTCGGCCGTCTTGGCGAACACCGTGTACCAGTCGGCCTCCGCCACCCCGGACATCCAGCACTTGCCCCCGGTGAGCACCCAGCCGCCGTCGAGGCCGGGATCCGGGACGGCCCGGGTGCGCATCCCCATGACGTCGCTCCCGGCCTGGGGCTCCGAGAGGCCGAAAGCGGCGCGGCTCGTCCCCTCCGCGATCCCCGGCAGGTACCTCTGTTTCTGCTCGTCGCTTCCCGCGATCAGCACCGGCCCGGTCGGCAGCCGGGTGAGCAGGAGCATGAGGGCGGCCGCGTTGGAGTACTTGGCGACCTCTTCGATGGCGAGCGTCAGGCCGAGGATGCCCGCCCCCGAGCCGCCGAGCGACTCGGGGATGCACAGCCCGAGGAGCCCGGCGTCCCGGAAGGCCTCGAAGAGGTCGGACGGGTACTCGCCGGACTTGTCGATCTCGCGGGCCCTCGGCTTGACCTTGTCGCGGGCGAGCCGCCGGACGCTGTCGCGGAGCTCCTCGAGTTCGGGGGCAAGCTCGAATTCCACGGGCGCACGATAGTTCGCGCCCCTCTCCGGTCCCGGCGGTGGCTCCGCCGGGCCGACGTCAGGCCGACTTGCGCCGCTGGCGGACGAGCCGGCGGCGCTCCCGCTCGGTCGTGCCTCCCCAGATGCCCTCTCGCTCGCGGGACCCTAGGGCATGCTCGAGGCATGCCTGGCGGACCGGGCAGACGGCGCAGATCGCCTTCGCCTCGATCGCGTCGTCCTCGTCGTCTGTGCCGGGGAAGAAGATCTCGGCGTCGAGACCCCGGCAAGCGGCACGCTTGCGCCACGTGGTGGCACTCATGGGGAAATTCCTTGTCACAGGGGGTTTATGGGCTGGCTCCGCCGTCGGCCCGCCACCCGAGGGGGGCTTCGGGAAAACGGCGGAACGGGAATTATGGCTCAGGCCACTGGCGGCTGTAAAGGTCAAAGGTGGTCCGGTGGGCCGAATTCGCCCTGGTGAGGGGCTTTGGCCGGCTCAGAGGAGGGGCGCCAGGGCGGCCGCGCCCCGGAGATCGCCCGCCAGCTCGGCCCGCGTGGCCTCCCCGAGCTCGGCCCGGGCCTCGTACTCGGGGTGCAAGGAGACCACCGCCGCCGGCCCCGCGGCCAGGGGCTCGACCTGGTCGGATCGGAACCCGAAGCGGACGTAGTGGACCGCCGGGGTGATCTCGTCCCTGGTCAGCGCCTCCTCGTGGGACTGCTCAGGGTGGCTCCCGACCACCTCGCCGGTCGGGAGCTCGATGCCCACCGCCCGCTCGATCCCGACGAGCCGCGGCAGCCAGTGTCGGAGCTCGGCGTCGCTCGTCAGCTCGATGAACAGGGTCGCCGAGAGCTCTCCCCCGCCCGGCAGCAGCCGGTTGTAGACGTCCAGCTCGCCGAGGATGCCCTCGTCGGTGCCGATCCGCTCGACCCGGGCCATCTCCTGGATCTGGAAGCGGACCGTCTCGGCGCACTCGAACACGAGCGACATGATCGGGCCGAGGGTGACCCGCCGCCGGCGCTTCAGCTCGATGACGCGCCGGCGGTAGTCGTCCCGGACCCGTTCGTACTCGCGCAGATCCGCGATGTCGCCCAGCCCGAGCGGCCGCACCGGCGGCCCGCCCGGGGTGCTCACGAGACCGACTCGAGCCCCTTGCTGAACCGGCCGGCGTGGGACTTCTCGGCCCTGGCGAGCGTCTCAAGCCACTCGGCGATCTCCTCGAAGCCCTCGTCGCGGGCGGTCTTGGCGAACCCCGGGTACATCTCGGTGTACTCGTAGGTCTCACCCTCGATCGCCGACTTCAGGTTGTCGGTCGTCGGGCCGACCGGCACCCCGGTGACCGGGTCGCCCACCTCGCGCAGGAAGTCGAAGTGGCCGAACGCGTGCCCGGTCTCGCCCTCGGCGACCGACCGGAAGAGGGCGGCGACGTCGGGGTAGCCCTCGACGTCCGCCTTCTGGGCGAAGTACAGGTACCGGCGGTTGGCCTGGCTCTCGCCGGCGAACGCCGTCTTCAGGTTGTCCTCGGTCTTGGAACCCTTCAGCTTGGGCATGTGGTCCTCTCTTCTCTTTCTCTTTCCATCACGGTCGAATGTCCTCAGGCGCTCCGGCGGGCCGCCGTTGCCGACTCCCCAGCCTGGCAGTCCTCGCACAGCCCCCGGAACACGACCTCGGCGCTCGAGACGTCGTATCCCTGGGTGTCCCCCCTCGGCACGCGGAGTCCCTCGAACTGCACGTGCAGGTCGCGGACCTTGCCGCATCGCCGGCAGACCAGGTGGTGGTGTGGGTCCTCCACGTTTGGGTCGAAGCGGACCGCCCCGGTCCCGAGGTCGAGGGTGAGCACTTCACCGAGCTCGGCCAGCTCGTAGAGGGTCTGGTACACGGTCCGAAGCGAGATCGTCTCCATCTCGGCCCGCACCGTCTCGTAGACCGCCTCCGCCGAGGGATGGGTGACGTTGTCCTGGAGGGCCCGGAAGATCCGCTGGCGCTGAGCGGTCACCTTGCGCCCGTTGGCCCGGAACAGGTCGGTCAGCTCCTCCGGCGTCCTCACTCGATCAGATTATCGCCATCGTTGTTTTTCTACAATCGTTGTTGAAAATTGCCGCCGCTGGCGGTCTGTCAGGTTGCACTCCGCGGACACACCGGATGGGCGAGCGGTCGCCGCTCCTGGCGGCCACCTCGCACTTACCATTGGCGAGCCATGGCCGTGACGTGCACGTGCTGCTCGAAGTCGGTCGATTGGTGGGTCAGACTGCGCTCGCACCCCGATCTGCCGATCTGCCACGACTGCCTCGGCGGGCTCAATGCCCAGCGAGACGGCCAATCGCAGCTCATGACCGGAACCTGGCTTGTCACGGGTTCCGAGCCGATCTTCAAGGTTGCCGACGTGACCCGCTCGGTCGCCTGGTTCGAGCGTGCGGGCTTCCAGGTGTCACTGCACGACGACACCTATGCCTTCGCGCACCGAGACCGTGGCCTCACCATTCACCTTGCCCTGGCAGAGGGAAGCGATCCACCAGGGCACGGGGCTCTCTACATCCACTGCCAAGACGCCGATCGGGTCGCCGAGGAGTGGCGACAGGCGGAGATCGAAGTCGACGGCCCCCGCAACGAGGATTACGGCAAGCGAGAGGGGTCCATCGCCGACCCCGACGGAAATGTGATTCGCTTCGGCGGCCCCATTCGCTGAGGGGTGGGGGCGGAGGCTCATCAAGCAGATCGGCGGCGGGGACGCCGTCGGCGGCGACCGGGCGATTCGACTGGTTCGACCACGGGCCAGGAAGAAGACGGCGCAGCGGTCTCGCCGACACCTGATCGCCCCTAGTTCCAGCCGGTACGTTCCCGGAGCCAGGCTCGCGCCGCCACGCCCTGGGCGTCCTGGAACGGGCGCAACCCGGGGAGACCGGGCTCGGGCGGGCCCAGTGCCTGAGCGGTGAAGAAGCCGGCCACGCCGGCCACGATGGCGGTGACGGCGTCGGGGTCGGTTCCGGCCGCCGGACGGAAGCGGGCCAGGAGCTCGGCGGGCTCGGGGCCGCCCTCCAGCGCGACGCTCGGCGCCCATCCGACCAGGTCGCGGACCGGCGCCCCGCGCGAGGCATGGGGCCAGTCGATGAACACCGGGCCGGCCTGGCCGAGGAGCACGTTGTCGGAGCGGATGTCCCCGTGCAGCAGGGTGTCGCCGTCGTCGATCGCCGCGAGGCACGCAGGCTCGGTCGCAGCCAGCCGGTCGAGATGCCGCCGCGACCACTCGTCGAGACCGTCGGGGAGCTCAGCGGCCTCGGCCAACGAACGCCAGCCGGAGAAGAGGTGCGCCTCCCGCACCGATGCGGGCTCGATCGCCTCGATCGGGCACGGCGTCAGGGCCTCGTGGAGATCGGCCAACCCGTCGAGGACAGCGGTGAGGTCGTCCTCCCGCCACGGCGTCGCCGGCAGGGCTCCGGCGATCCCCTCGTAGAGGAGGGCGATCCAATCGCCGTCGTCGAACGTGTCGAGCAGGACGGGGAGCGGCGCGGCGCGGGGGAGGGCGGCGGCGACGCGTGCCTCGCGGCGGTGCATGCGAGGACTGTGAGGGTTGAGCGCCGATCCGACCGCCTTGACGAAGACGGTCCGCCCGCCGCGAAGCGAGAGGACAGTGCAGCATCCCGGGGAGAACCCGCCGGTGGCATCGCGCGTCTCGAGCACCGTCGATCCGGCCGCCCGCTCGGCCCACGCCCGGACGGGCGCAGGGACCTCGGCCCAGGGGAGGTGCTGCCCGGCCGCGGCCGGCGCTCCGCCACCGGCCTCACCCACCGGGCCATTGTCACCCACCGGGCCGGGCCGCCCGCGCACTACGGTCGCCGGTCTGATGTCGGGCAACCCGCCGATCGAACGCCCCTCCGCGCGCGTCCTCGTGCTCGATCCCGAAGGTCGGGTCCTCCTGTTCTTGGTGCAGGACCCGAAGGATCACAAGCCGCCGGTCTGGGTGGCCCCCGGCGGCGGGATCGAGCCCGGCGAGTCTCTCCGCCACGCCGCGGCCCGGGAACTCCGGGAGGAGACGGGCCTGTCGGTCGGTGCCGACGATCTGGTCGGCCCGGTCGCAGTGACGAGCGGCGAGTGGGTGTTCCGAGGCATCACCTACTTCTCCGAGGACTGGTACTTCGTCCACCCGGCCCCGAGGTTCGAGCCGGACGTGGGCGAGTGGACCGACCTCGAGCGGGAGGTCCACCAGGGGTGGAGGTGGTGCGACGCCGCGGAGATCGAGGCGCTCGACGAGGTCGTGCTTCCCGGCGGTCTGGCCGGTCTCGTCCGCGCACTCCTGGCCGGCACGGCCTTCGACGACCCGGTCCAGCTTCCCTGGATCGCGGCCTGACCGCGGCCCCGGGGCCCGATTGGACCCCGTGGGCCGTATGGCAGGCTGGCCGGATGGCGGGCACCGCGCAACGGCGTGACGGGATCGCCCGCCCGGCCAGCTTCTCCCGCGCCGACAACCTCGAGCGTCTCGGCGCCGACGAGTTCGACGTCCTCGTGATCGGAGGTGGGGCGACCGGCGCCGGAGTCGCGCTCGACGCCGCCAGCCGGGGCTTTTCGACGGCGCTGGTCGAGAAGGGCGACTTCGCGTCCGGGACGTCGTCGAAGTCCTCCAAGCTCGTGCACGGCGGCCTCCGCTACCTCCAGCAGCGGGAGTTCCGCCTCGTCTACGAGAACCTGGCCGAGCGCCAGCTGCTCCTCGAGAACGCCCCGCACCTCGTGTCGGTGCTGCCGTTCCTGATCCCGCTGTTCGGCCAGTCCGGGGTCGTGTCGAAGACGGTGGCCCGGTCCTACTCGACCGCGTTGTGGCTCTACGACCTGACCGGCGGCGTCCGGATCGGACGGCGGCACCGACGGATCGGCCGGGCCGAGGCGATCGAGCACTTCCCACTGCTCGACACCGACCGGCTGGTCGCCGGCTTCGTGTACTTCGATGCCCGGACCGACGACGCGCGCCTCACGCTCGCGCTCCTCCGCACCGCGGTGTGCGGGCACGGAGCGGCGGCGGCCAACTACGCCGAGGTCGAGGACTTCCTGCGGGGGCCCGGGAAATCCGTTGTCGGGGCGGTCGTCCGCGACCTCGAGCGCCCGGACCGCCGCATCGAGGTCCGGGCGCGCGTCGTGGTCAACGCGACGGGGGTCTGGACCGACGCGGTCCGCGCACTGGGCGATCCCTCACCCACTGCTTCGCTCCGACCGGCGAAGGGCGTGCACGTGACCGTGCCGGCGGCGCGTTTCCCGGCCGACATCGGAGGGGTCATCCCGGTCCGCAAGGACCGCCGCTCGATCTTCGTCGTGCCCTGGCTCGAGGGGGACCTCGTCTATCTCGGCACCACCGACACCGACTACGACGGCGATCTCGACGATCCGCGGTGCACCGGCGCGGACGTCGACTACCTGCTCGGCGCCGCCAACGGTGTCAGCGGCGCCGCGCTGACCCGGGCCGACGTCACCGGCGTGTGGGCCGGACTGCGACCACTGCTGTCGGGCGGCGGCCGGCATCTCTCGGAGCGCACGGCCGACCTGTCGCGGCGGCACAAGGTCTGGCGCGACGACGACGGCGTGGTGACGGTGACGGGCGGCAAGCTGACGACCTACCGGAAGATGGCCGAGGACACGGTCGACCTCGTGGCCCGGACCCTCGGCGGGTCGGGGCGCCGTTGCGTCACGAGGCACCTCCGGCTCGAGGGGTCGCCGTCGTCGCGCCGGAACGCCCCTGGGGACGCGCCGGACCACCTGTACCGACGGTACGGGGATCGGTCCGACGCCGTGCTTGCGCTCGCCGAGGGACGTCCCGAACTCTCCGGTCCGGTCGTGCCGGGGCTCCCCTACCTGGGCGCGGAGGTCCGTTACGCGGCCCGCGAGGAGATGGCGGTCCACCTCTCCGACGTGCTGGCCCGGCGGACCCGGGCCTCGATCCAGGATGCCCGGGCGGCCGTGGCGGCGGCGCCCGGGGTCGCCCGGATCCTGGCCGAGGAGCTGGGGTGGGACGACGCCCGGCAGACCGACGAGGTCGCCCGGTTCAGCCGCGCGGTCGCCGACGAGCTGGCCACCGCCGGGCTCACCGGGGCGCGGGCGGCGACCGGGGAGGCCGCGACGCCTTGACCCGTCGAGCCCCGAGCGAGCTCGAGCCGGTCGCGGGCGGGGCCACGGCGCGCCTCGGCGGGACCCGGGTCGAGGTCCCCGACGCCGTCGCCGAGGCCCTCGCGGCCGACGGGGTCGAGGTGGTGCGCGATCCCGCGGTGCTCGCGGCCATGGGGCGCGACTGGTGGCCGCTCTCCATCGGCTGGGCGGCGCGTGGACGAGTGCCCGCGCTCCCCGCTGCGGTGGCACGGCCACGCGACACCGCCCAGGTGGCGTCGGTCCTGCGACGCTGCCATGAGTCGCGGGTGCCGGTGACGGCCAGCGCGGGCGGCAGCGGGGTGTGCGGCGGCTCGGTCCCGGTGTTCGGTGGGCTGTCGCTCGACCTGACCGGGATCTCGGGCCTGCTCGACCTCGACGAGTCTTCGCTCCTCGCCGACGTCGCGGCGGGCACCTTCGGCCCCGACCTCGAGGCCGCGCTGGGGGCCTCGGGGAGCGGGTACACGCTCGGCCACTGGCCGCAGTCGATGGACATCTCGACGGTCGGCGGCTGGATCGCCTGCCGAGGGGCGGGCCAGTACTCGACCCGCTACGGCAAGATCGAGGACCTGGTAGTCGGCCTCGAGGTGGTGCTCGCCGACGGCACGGTCGTGCACACCGACGGGGCGGCGCCCCGGGCCGCCGCCGGGCCGAACCTCACCCAGCTGTTCCTCGGCAGTGAGGGGACGCTCGGGGTCATCACCTCGGCGCGCCTGCGGGTGACGCCGAGGCCGGACGCCCAGGCCCGCCGGGCCCTCTCCTTCCCGGACTTCACCGACGGCCTGGACGCCTGCCGGCGGGTCCTCCGCCGCGGCGGGACCCCGGCGGTGCTGCGCCTCTACGACGAGACCGAGTCGCGCCGCAACTTCGACCACGAGGCCTGCGTCATGGTGATCCTCGACGAGGCGGACCCGGTGGTGGTCGACGCCACCATGCAGATCTGCGACGCGGAGTGCGGGTCGGCGACCCGGCTCGACGACTCGCTCGTCGAGCGGTGGCTGCACGAGCGCAACGACACCTCGGCGCTCGGCCCCCTGTGGAAGTCCAACATCGTGGTCGACACCATCGAAGTGGCGGGCCGTTGGTCGGTCCTGCCGGCGCTCGCCGACGAGGTCGTGGCCACGCTCAAGGGGATCGAGGGCACCCTCGCCGCCTCGGTGCACGAGTCCCACGCCTACCCCGACGGCGCCTGCCTCTACTTCACCTTCGGTGGACGACGGCCGTCCCGCGGCGACGGCGACGACAACGCCGAGCTCTCCTGGCAGGAGTCCTACTACCGGCGGGCCTGGGACGCCGCCACCGCGATCGTCCTCGCGCACGGCGCCGCGGTCAGCCACCACCACGGCATCGGCCTCAACCGCGGCCGGTTCCTGCCCGACGCGCTCGGCCCGTCCTTCGGGGTCCTGCGGACCCTCAAGGACGCGCTCGACCCCGAGGGGATCCTCAACCCGGGGAAGCTCGGCCTCCCCTCGCCGTTCGGACCGCCGCCATGGCCGTGAGGACGCTGCTCGTCGTCGACGTCGGCACCTCGGGGGTGCGGTCGGCCATTGTGGACGGCGACGGCGTCGTCGGGCGCGTGGAGCGGGTCGCGGTGCCGCCGTCGACGCCGGCCCCCGGACTGGTCGAGTTCGACGCGGCCCGCATCGCCGACGCGGTGCGGGAGACCGCGGTGGCGGCCCTGTCGGGCGCCGGGGAGGTGGCCGGGGTGGGGATCGCCAACCAGCGGGCCTCCACCCTCGTGTGGGAGCGCCGCACCGGGACACCGGTCGGTCCCGCCCTCGGGTGGCAGGACCTGCGGACCGTCGGGACCTGCCTCGCCCTGCAGGCCGACGGGTTCCGCTTCCCGCCCAACGCGTCGGCGACCAAGCTGGCCGCGATCCTCGACGAGGTCGACCCCGGGCGCGAGCGCGCCGCCGAGGAGCTCTGCTTCGGGACGATCGACTCGTGGTGCGCCTGGGTCCTGAGCGACGGGGCGCTGCACGTCACCGACCCCACCAACGCCGCGGTCACGGCCCTGACCGATCCCACCGGGAGCCGGTGGGACGACCGCGTGCTCGAGGTGCTCCGGATCCCGCCCTCGATGCTGCCCACGATCGTGGACTCCTCGGGGGAGGTCGGCGAGGCGCGCGCCCTTCCGGGCCACCCGACCATCTCGGGGATCGCGGGCGACCAGCAGGCCGCCCTCGTCGGGCAGGGCTGCACCCGGCCGGGGCTGGCCAAGGCCACCTTCGGCACCGGCGGCATGCTCGACCAGTGCATCGGCGCACGGACGCCGGGACGGCTCGACCGCAGCGAGGCCGGCACCTTCCCAATCGTGGCGTGGCGACGGGCCGGCCGCACGGTCTACGGCGTCGAGGCGATGATGCTCTCGGCCGGGACCTGCATCGAGTGGCTGCGCGACGACCTCGGACTCGTCGGCACCGCCGAGGAGACGGCGGAGGTCGCGGCCCGGTGCGCCGACACGGGCGACGTGTGGTTCGTGCCCGCGCTCCTCGGCATGGGCACCCCGGTGTGGGACTTCGGCGCACGCGGCGCGCTGCTCGGGATCACCCGGGGGACGGGCCGGCCCGAGATCGTGCGGGCGGTGCTCGAGGGGGTGGCCCACCGGGGCGCCGACCTCCTCGAGGCGGCCGAGGCCGAGAGCGGACTGGCGGTCAACGCGCTGCGGGTGGACGGGGGGATGTCGGCCAACGACGTCTTCGTCCGGGCCCTCGCCGACGCGGTGGGCCGACCGGTCGAGCTGTCGGCCACCCTCGAGGCGACCACGCTCGGGGCGGGCTACCTCGCCGGCATGGCGGCGGGGATCTGGCGCGACGAGGACGACGTGGCCGACTCGCACCGGCCCGTGCGCACGGTCGAGCCGCAACTCGACGACGCCACCCGGGAGGCCCGGCGGGACCGCTGGCTGGAGGCCCGGTCCCGGGCCCTCCAGACCATCCCGGAGCTCTCGGCCATCACCTTCTGAGCGGCGGCTATCACCGTCCGCGGGGCGCCGCTCCGCGAGAATGGGCCCGGACCAGGGCCGACATGGCCCGCCGGTGACACGGCCGGGGCCTCCGGGCCCCTCGCGACCAGGGAGCGTGCGTGACCGAGGTGGCCCACTCAGCAGCCGCGACCCGCCCCGGCGACGCCGAAGCCGCCGAAGCGGCCCGGGCCGGCCGGCTCCGGGCGGCCGCGGCGCTGGCCCGGAGCCTCGAGGCGAACCTCTCGGCGGTGCTGAAGGGTGCCCCCGGCGCCGTGCGGATCGCCGTGGTCGCCGCGATCTCGGGCGGTCACCTGTTGATCGAAGACGTGCCGGGAGTCGGCAAGACCGTGCTGGCCCGGACGCTCGCCGTCTCGCTCGGGGCCGAGCTCTCCCGCATCCAGGGGCACCCCGACCTCCTGCCCGGCGATGTGACCGGGGTCACCGTCTACGACCAGCGGACCGGCACCTGGGAGTTCCGCCGCGGCCCGGTGTTCGGCCACGTCGTCCTGCTCGACGAGCTGAACCGGACCCCGCCGAGGACCCAGTCGGCGCTGCTCGAGTCGATGGACGAGCAGCAGGTGACGGTCGACGGCCAGACCTGGCCACTCCCCCAGCCCCACCTGGTGCTGGCCACCCAGAACCCGGTCGGCCAGCTCGGGACCTTCCCGCTCGTCGAGAGCCAGCTCGACCGCTTCGCGCTGTGCGCCACCGTCGGCTACCCCGACGCCGAGACCGAGGCCGGCCTCACCCTGCGCGACGGGGGTCGTGACGCGTTGGCGGTGCTGCGACCGGTGTGCTCGGTCGCGGAGTGGGCGGGCGCGATCGCCGCCACCGGCGAGGTGGTGGTCGCCCCCGCGATCGCCGCCTACGCGGTGGCCGTGGCCCGCGGCACCCGCGGGGCCGCCGGGGTCCGACTCGGGGCGAGCCCCCGCGCCTCGATCGCGTTGGTCCGGGCCGCCCAGGCCCAGGCGCTCGTGTCGGGGCGCGGCTACGTCGCGCCCGACGACGTCGCGGCGATGGCGGTGCCGAGCCTGGCCCACCGCCTGCTCGTCGACGGCGACGGCCGGCACGCGGCCGCGGTCGTCGCGCGGGTCCTCTCCTCGCTGGCCGCGCCGCGACCGTGAGCGGGCGGGGCCGGGTGCCCCGCCCGGTAAAGGCGACCGGGCCCGTCCTCGCCACGCTGGTCGCGCTGACCGGCTGGGCCGCGGTGGCCCACAACAGCGGGTCGGGCTGGGTGCAGGCCCTCGGCTGCCTCCTGGCCGGCTTCGCCGTGGTGGGGCTGGCCGGTCCCGGGATCGCCACCGCCCGCCTCGGGGTCCGGGTCGTGGCCAACCCGCCCGACGCCACGGTGGGACGGCCGGTCGGGATCGAGGTCACCGCGACCGCACCGGGCCGGGTCGCCGGGGATGGCGGCGAGCCGACGATCGTGGGGGTGGGGATCACCACCGTCGAGCTGGTGCTGCCGCGGCGCGGCGCGGTCGTGCAGGTCTCGCTCAGCATCTCCTCGGCGGCGCCGTTCGGACTGCTCTGGTGGCGGCGCCGGGTCGTGGTCCCACTCGCCCGTCCGCTGTGGGTGGCCCCGCTGCCGGGGCGACCGGACCCGGCTCTGCGCGCGGCGACAAAGCCCGGCCAAGGGCTCGACGCGGCGCGCCCCCGCGACGGATGGGCCGGCGAGTCCCGCGGCGTCCGTCCCTACGCCGCGGGCGACGCCCGCCGGCTCGTCCACTGGCCGGCGACCGCCCATCACGGCGCGCTCATGGTGCGCGAGGTCGAACGGCCCGACCCCTCGGTCCCGCACCTGACCGTCGCGCTCCCCGACGACGGGCCGGCCGGCGACGAGGCCGCCTCCCGCGCGCTCGGGACCGTGCTCGAGCTCCTCGCCCGCACCTCGCCGATCCTGCTGACCACCCTCGAGCCCGACGGCCCGAGGACCGGGCCGGTGGCGGGAGCGGCCGACGCGGGCCGGCGGCTGGCCCGGGCGGTGGCGCCCCGGTGAGACACCGTTTGTCAACCACCTCCTCAGGCGGCCGCCTGGAGGTATCGCTTGCGGTTGGTGACGTGGACTTCTTCTTCGTAAGGAGTGCGGTTCCGCACGCAGTGCCAGAGGACCTCGAGCCAGCGATTGCCGAGCGCGCGGAGGGCGGCGTGGTGGCCCTTGCCCCTGGCTCGCTGCGCGTCGTAGAAGACTCGGGCCCAGCCCGATCGGCTGAGGCTGCAAAAGGCCCACTGCTGGACGGCGTCACGCAGGTAGCGGTTGCAGGCCAGGCGGGTGGAGACGACGAGCTCGCTCTTGCCCGAGCGTCTGGTCACCGGCGCCTTGCCGGCATAGCTTTGCAGCGAGTTCGGCGTGTCGAACTGTTCGATGTGCTCGCCGATCTCAGCGGCGACCCTGGCGGCGAGACGGTCACCGAGGCCCGGAAAGCTCAGGTAGATCTCGCCGCCAGGGAACGCCTTCCCCAAGTCGGGGTCCTTCACGATGTGGTCCCGTCCGCGTCGGGGGCCGCCCAGGAGCAGTTCGCCCATGCGGCGTTCCCAGGCCCGACGTTGGGTGCCGATGAGCAGCAGCTGGGCGGCGGCGAGGCGGATGGTCGAGGCCTTGGCGGCCACGAGGTGTTCCCGGGCCACGAAGTTCTCGGCCGACACGCTGGAAACCACCTGGTTCGCGAAGCGCTCGGGCCAGCCGTGGCGCCCCGAGCGGGCGAAGGCCACCAGCTCGTCCCGGGGCACCTCACGCAGGGACGCTGCGGTCGGCCAGGCCTCGAGGAGGCGGAGGAACGTGGGCGCGCCGAGATCGGCGCCCGCGATCTCGAGGGCGGCCGGGAAGGTGGCGATCAGGTCGGCCCGCAGGCGGTTGAGCAGCCGTCGCTCGTCCCTGGCCGCCCGCTCGTCGTCCCGGGCGATCGCCCGCAGCTCGCCGGCCACCTCCCCGTGGGGGATGAGCGGCCGCAGCCGCTCGAAGCGATCGAGGGCGATGAGGCAGGCGATGCGGGCGTCCTCGGCGTCATCCTTCTTCTTGGCCGGGCCCCGTCGTCGCGCCACCAGGTCCGGGTTCACCGGCACCACCGTGTAGCCGGCATCCACCAAGGCTTCGACGAGCATCCCGTGCCGGGTCTCGAGCACCACCCGCACCTCGGCGGGATCGGGCTCGAGCTCGTTGATGGCCCCGAAGAGCCGTCTCAGGTCCTCGGGGGTGTGCTCCACCCGGCGGATGTCGATCACCCCCTCGCCGGGCCGGCCGAGGGCCACCAGGTGGAACTCCTCTGCAAAATCGATCCCAACTCCGAGCACCGAACCTCCTTTGATTGTCCGACCGGGTTGCCGGAGGCACGGCGCCGTGCTGATGGACCAGTCCTCGAGGGACGACACCGTTGTGGGCGTCAGGCCTCCCGGGCCCCCCACTGGGGTCGCCGTCTCACCTCAGTCCTCGAAGGACAAGCGCGCAAAGCGATCCCCTGTGGGGTTCCCGATGGAAAAGGAAGGTAGAGCCATCAGCG